>SBGD01000015.1 GCA_006226775.1 Paracoccaceae bacterium
AGCAGCGTGCGCGCCAACAGGCATGACGATCAGGCGATCCGCCACCGACGGAAGAAATCCATTCCGGCTCGGCAACTATTTCAGCAACCTGCTAGTCGGGCGTGTCGCGCGGGGTGCCGGGGGCGGCGTCGCCATTGGCCTCGATGTCGCTGATATAGCGCTTCATCTCGGCAATCTCGCCGCGCTGCGCCTCGATGATCGCATCGGCCAGCGCGCGCACCCGGGGATCGGACAACTCGGCCCGTTCGCTGGTCAGGATGGCGATGGAATGGTGCGGAATCATCGCCCGCATCCAAGCGAGGTCCTCGACCGTCTCCTGACTGCGCACCAGCCAGAGCGAGACGCCGAAAGCGAGAATTGCCCCGGCAAAGATCGCGATATTGACGGTGCGATTGGAATACATCCCCAGCATGAAGGCAAGCATGACCACCGCCATCGTCGCCCCCATGTAAAGCGCCATCCACATCCGGGTCTGCGAGAAAAACACATGGTCCAGCGCATAGGTATTGAGATACATCAGCCCGAACATCACCACCGTCGATGTGGCGATCATTGCAAAAAATCTTCCGTAACCTATTCCATCACTTGAATTTTCCTTGCTGCCTCCGTGATGCGCCATGATATCCTCCGAGTGTCGCGTGTCGCGTGTCGCGGGGAAAAGGATCCCCGCTTTCAATCAACGCCCTGAATTGGATCAGGTTCCGCCGGAGTCATCTTGGCGTGCCAAAGCGAATTGCCATTTCGCCCGGGCGACAATCGCCCGGCCTCGGCAGCGGATAAGGCGGGTGCCACGGCCACAGCCTGCCCTTCGCGCCAAGCCTCCATCCCCCGGCCGCGCGGAATGCTTGAACCGCGCGCCCAGCTGCCCGAAAATGCCGCGACAGCGCGGCGCGGCACATGGACAAGACCGGCGTCGCATTGCAAAGGGAACGGGCGATGGCAATCAATGGCGGGGGGCAGGATGACCGAGGAAATTGCGGATTGGGTGGCGGTCGACTGGGGGACGTCGAACCTCCGGGTCTGGGTGATCGGCGCGGATGGGGCGGTGATCGCCAATCCCGCCTCCGACCGGGGCATGGCCGTGCTCGACAGCGACGAATTCGAACCGGCGCTGCGCCGGCTGATCAGCGCCTACCTGCCGGAAAGCGGCTACGTGCCGGTCATCGTCTGCGGCATGGCGGGGGCACGGCAGGGCTGGCTCGAGGCGCCCTACGTGCCGGTGCCCTGCGCCGCGCCGGGGGCCGGGCAGGCGGTGTGCCCCGAGACCGCCGATCCGCGGCTGGATGTCGCCATCCTGCCCGGCGTCCTGCAGACCAGCCCGCCCGACGTGATGCGCGGCGAGGAAACCCAGATCGCCGGCTACCTGCGCGACAACCCGGACTTCGACGGCGTGCTCTGCCTGCCCGGCACCCATGCGAAGTGGGTGCATGTCAGCGCCCGCGAAATCGTCAGCTTCCGCACCTTCATGACCGGCGAGCTCTTCGCGCTGATGTCCGAGCAATCGGTGCTGCGCCATTCGCTGACCGAGGAGGGCTGGGACAATGACGCCTTCCTCGCCGCGGTCGAGGACGTGATGACCGCGCCGCACCGGCTGGGCGCGCGGCTGTTCACCCTGCGCGCGGCCTCGCTGCTCGAGGGCACGGCGTCGGCCACCACCCGCGCGCAGGTGTCCGGGATGCTGCTGGGGCTCGAGATTGCCGGGGCGCGCGACTACTGGCTGGGCCGCGACATCGTGCTGATCGGCACGCCGAAGCTGACCGGGCTCTACCGCGCCGCGCTCGAGGCGCAGGGCGCGGCGGTGCGCGAGACCGATGGCGCCGAGTTGGCCCTGGCCGGGCTGCGCTCGGCCTACGAGGAGATGACCCGATGAGCCGCGAGATCATTGCCATCCTGCGCGGCGTGACACCCGACGAGGTGCAGGCCATCGGCGAGGCGCTGCTGCACGCAGGGATCGACCGGATCGAGGTGCCGCTGAATTCGCCGCAGCCGCTGAAATCCATCGAGACACTGGCCGAGGCGCTGGGCGACCGGGCGCTGATCGGCGCCGGCACGGTGCTGAGTGCGCGCGATGTCGAGGATGTGCAGGGCGCGGGCGGGCGGCTGATCGTGTCGCCCGACTGCAACCCCGAGGTCATCGACCGGACCCGCGCGCTGGGCCTGGAGTCCTGGCCCGGGGTCGCCACGCCGACCGAATGCCTCACCGCGCTGCGCCATGGCGCGAACGGGCTGAAGCTCTTTCCCGCCTTCCTCGTGGGGACGAAGGGGCTGTCCGCGATCCGCGCCGTGCTGCCGCCCGAGGTGCGGACCTATGCGGTGGGCGGGGTCGGGCCCGAGGCCTTTGCCGCGTGGTTTGCGGCGGGGGTCACCGGCTTCGGCATGGGCACCGGCCTTTACCGCCCCGGCATGACGGCGGACCAGGTGCGCGAGTGTGCGGCCACCATCACCGCCGCCTATGATGCGGCCCGAGGCTGACCGCCGGGGGCAATCGCGGCAGGACGGGGCCACAGCGCCGCATTTTCGGACCGGGGGCACGCGCCACCTGTGGACAGCCTGCCGCCATGCTCTATGATTCACGGGACGAAACGGGGCGCAACCTGCGAGGGCCTCTTTCTCGGCAACGCCGGCTTGGGGGCCTGATGGAGAACACGGAGCACATGGCCGAGGGCCCTGACGGCGCGCCGATGCTGGCCTGTCCGGTCTGCGACACGCTGCATGCCGAGCCGGAGGTGCCGATCGACCATGTCGCGCTCTGCCGGCGCTGCGGCCATACCCTGGCCGCCCCGCGCGAGAATGCCATGATCCGCATCCTGGCCCTGGCCGTGACCTCGTCGATCCTGATGATCGCCGCGGTGCTGTTTCCCTTCATCGACCTCAGCGCCGGCGGGCTGGAGAACCACACCTCGGTGCTCGATGCCGTGCTGGCCTTCTCGACCGGGCTGATGATCCCGCTCTCGGTGGCGGTCGCGCTGCTGATCGTGCTGATCCCGCTGGCCCGCCTGCTGGCGATCATCTACACGCTCTGGCCACTGGCGCGCGGCGACCGGCCCTATCCCATGGCGCGCGACGCCTTTCGCCTGGCCGAGCGGCTGCGGCCCTGGTCGATGGCCGAGATCTTCGTGGTGGGCGTGGCGGTGGCGCTGGTCAAGGTCGCGGGCCTGGCCAGTCTCAGCCTCGGGCCCGCCTTCTGGGCCTTTGTCGCCCTTGTTCTTGTAACCGTCCTTCAGGACAACACTATGTGTCGGTACACCATATGGAAATCACTGGACCGGGCGACAGCCTGATCACCGCCCGCCAGGCGGGGCTGCTGGCCTGCGACCGCTGCGGACGGGTGCATGACGCCGCCGCGCTGGCCTGTGCCCGCTGTGGCGCCCGGCTCGAGCGGCGCGACGGGCGCTCGCTGCAACAGGTCTGGGCCTGGCTGCTGGCCGGGATCGTGGTCTACATCCCGGCCAATATCTATCCGATGCTGCGCACCTCGACCCTGCTGGACCAGAGCGAAAGCACCATCGTCGGCGGCGCCATCGACCTGTTTCACCACGGCGCCTATGGCGTGGCGCTGATCGTCTTTGTCGCCAGCATCGTGATTCCGATCGGCAAGTTCATTGCCATCGGCTATCTCGCGCTCAGCCTGCGCCGCGCCGGGTTTCTGTCGGCCCACAGCCGCCACCGGCTTTACGAGGTGGTGGAGTTCATCGGCCGCTGGTCGATGATCGACGTTTTTGTCGTTGCGATCCTGTCGGCGCTGGTCCAGCTTGGCAGCGTCGCGACAATCAACCCGGGAATTGCCGCTGTCAGCTTCGCGCTTTCGGTGGCCTTTACAATGCTTGCCGCCCAGAGTTTCGACCCGAAGCTGATCTGGGATGCAGGCAGGGAGCCTTCATGACCACGCCTTCCCCCGCAGACCCGGTCGTGCGACCGGTCAAGGGCGCCGCCAGGTCGCGCCTGTCGGTCGTCTGGCTGGTGCCGGTGCTTGCGCTTGCGATCTCGCTCGGCATCGCCTGGCAAAGCTATGCCGACCGCGGTGTCCTGATCGAGATCGCCTTTCCCAGCGCCTCGGGCGTGGCCGCCGACAAGACCGAGCTGAAATACCGCGATGTCACCGTCGGCATGGTCGAGGATGTCCGCTTTTCCGACGATCTCTCCGAGGTCGTGGTGGCGGTGCGGATCGACAAGGCGCTGGCGCCCTATCTCGACCAGGACGCGCAGTTCTGGGTCGTCCGGCCCGAGGTCTCGGCCCAGGGCATCAGCGGGCTGAACACCGTCCTGTCGGGGGTCTACATCCAGGGCCAGTGGGATTCCGACGCCGGTGCGGCGCGGACCGAATTCGCCGGGCTCGACCGGGCGCCGCTGGCCGATCCCAGCCGCGCCGGCACGTTGATCGAGCTTTCGGCGCGCGACGGCAATTCGATCATCGCCGGGGCGCCGATCCTCTACAAGGGCATCCCGGTGGGCAAGGTCGAGGCGCCGGAACTGACCGAGACCGGCGAGGCCGTGGTGATCCGCGGCTTCATCAACGCGCCGCATGACCGGATCGTCACCACCAACACCCGGTTCTGGGACATCTCGGGCGTCTCGGTCTCGCTCGGGCCCGGCGGCGTGTCGCTGGATTTCTCTTCCGTCGCCTCGCTGGTGCAGGGCGGCATCAGCTTCGACACGCTGGTGGCGGGCGGCGAGAGCATCGAGCCGGGGCACCGCTTTCCGCTCTATTCCGACCAGGCCGCGGCGCGCGCCAGCCTGCTGGACGACCCGACCGGCGAGCGGCTGAAGCTGCTGGCGGTGTTCGACGGCACGGTCGGCGGCCTCTCCGAAGGTTCGGTCGTGCGCTTTCGCGGCCTGCCGGTGGGCGAGGTGGAGAGCGTCGCCATGATCGCCTCGGACATCGGCGCGCGCAAGGTGGTGCGCCTGCACGCGACGCTGGCGATAAACCCGGGCCGTCTCGGGCTGGGCGAGGAGGCCGGCTCCGAGGCCGCGCTGGCGCTGCTCACCTCCTATGTCGCGCAGGGGCTGCGGGTCCGGCTGGCCACCGCCAGCATCCTGTCGAGCGACCTGGTGGTCGACCTGGTGGAGCTGCCCGATGCCGATGCCGCCGAGATCGCGACGACCGAGGGCGGCGTGCCGCAATTGCCGACGGTCGAGGCCGATGTGGGCGATCTCAATGCCTCGGCCGAGGGCGTGTTCAAGCGCATCAACAACCTGCCGGTCGAGGAATTGCTGGCCTCGATCCAGGGGCTGATCACCTCGGCCAACACCCTGCTGGCCGCCGAGGACACCCGCGACATCGCCCCCAATATCAACGCCACCATGGTCGAGCTGCGCACCCTGACGCCGGAACTGACCAAGACGCTGGCCGAGACCGAGGCGACGCTGCGCGAGGTGCGGCTGATCGCCGAGGACCTGCGCGAGGCCGGGGTGACCGACAATATCAACAACGTGTTCACCTCGGCCTCTGCCGCCGCCGACGCGGTCGAGGCCGCCGCCGGGGAATTGCCCAAGCTGACCACCCGGCTCAACACGCTGGCCACCCGCACCGAGGCGGTGCTCAAGGCCTATGACGACAAGTCGCGCCTGATTACCGGTGCGCTAACCACCCTGCGCAACATCAGCGAAGCCGCCGATGCCATGCGCACCCTCGCGCGCACCATCCAACGCGATCCCAGTTCACTTGTGACAGGACGGTGATATGACGTTTATGAGACTGGCCGCAGCCTGCATGTTGGCACTTCTGGCCGCCTGCAGCAGCACGCCGCAATACCTGGTGGAGACCCGCTCGTCGGACCTGCATGTGCGGGCGGCGGTGCCGACCGTGCTGGTGCGCACCGTGTCGCTGCCGACCTATGCCGCCGATCAGAAGATCGCGGTGCAGGACGACACCGGGTCGATCCAGGCCCAGGACTTCGGCCTCTGGGCGGACGAGCCCGAGCGCGCCACGACGCTGTCGATCTCGCGGCACCTGAACGCCATGACCTCGGCCAAGGTGGCGCCCGATCCCTGGCCGCTGCCCGAACCGCCGCGGGGCACGGTCGACATCCGGATCGAGACCTTCATCGCCACCAACCGCAATACCTTCCGCGCCTCGGGGCAGTATTTCATGGGATCCGAGATCCCCGACCCGATCGACGACCCCGACCCGGACAAGCCGCCGCGGGTGCTGCCCGCACCGCTGCCCGACAAGGCGCGGCTCTTCAATATCGAGATCCCGCTGCCCGCGCGCACGCCCGCCGATATCTCGGTGGCGCAGGCCGCGGCGCTTCTGGCGCTCTCCGAGAAGATCGCCCGCGATCTCGCCCGGTAGGCCGATCTCATCTTGCTGCCGCGGTCAGCCCGATGGGCGGCGCGTGAAGATGAAATTGTTGCGATAGCCGGTGAGGCGGGGAAACCGCCCCGCCCCGCCCTCGGGCGGCGTCGGCACCATGGCGGGCGTTGCAGGCACCAGGGTGCCGGATGTGAGTTGGCAGGCGGTCAGCCCCGCCTTTTCCAGCAGGGCAAACAGCGCCTGCGGGTCCGCGCCGGGCCGATGCTCGATTTCCACCAGCACAAGGATGTGGCGCAGGTCGAGCAAGCGGCCCATGCCGCGCAGCACCTCGAGCTCCACCCCCTCGGCGTCGATCTTCACCACCAGCGCGCGGGTGTCGCCTGGCACAAGCCTGTCCAGCCGCTCGACCCGGCAGGGCTGCTGCCAGCCGCCACCCTCGCCCAGCCGCGCGGTCGGACGGCGCCAGCCGCTTGGTGACGGATCGGTCAGCTGCGCCATGCCGGCCTCGGCCCCCGCCGCGGCCTCGACGACCTCCAGCCCCGGCAGGTCCAGCGCCCGCAGATGCGCCGCCAGCGCGGCATTGGGCTCGACCGCCAGCGTGTGCGGCGCCCAGCGCGCGAAGGCGCGGCTGTAGACCCCGACCGATGCGCCGACATCCACCGCCAGCGTCGCGCCGACGGGCCAGTCCGGCGACAGACGGCGCAGCCTCGCGGGCAGGCGGGCGGCAAAGGCCAGTTCCGCCTCGGCGAGGTGATAGGCCGCCGACCACAGGGCAAGCCCCGATCTGCGGGCGAGGGAGGCGAGGGAACCGGGCAAGGATCTGCTTTGCGGCTGGAAGGTCAGGGCGGACGCCAAGTGTCGCGCCGCGGTGCCGGGCTTGCAAGCTCAAACCCCCGCGCGCGCCGCGCGGCCCCTGCTGGCATCCGCCCGCGGCTTGGGCTATGCGGGCGCGACAGCGGCGGGCGGCGCGGACATGAAAATCGTATACAGCATAACCTATTACCGCCCGCATATCTCGGGGCTGACCAACGGGCTTTACCCGATCGCCGAACACATGGCGCGGCAGGGGCACGAGGTCACGGTGATCTGTGCGCGCCACGATCCGGCGCTGGCGGCGGACGAGGTGCTGAACGGCGTGCGCGTGCTGCGCGTCCCGGTGACGTGGTTCGTCGGCAAGGGCCCGGTGATGCCGGGCTTTGCCGCCACCTGCCTGCGGGCGATGCGCGGCGCGGACCTGGTGCATGTGGTGGCGCCCCAGGCGGATGCGGCGCTGGCGGTGCTGGCCGCCCGGATGCGCGGCGCGCCGGTGGTGATAAGCTACATCTGTTCCTTCGGCGCCAGCGGGCTGAAAGGCTGGGTCGCCACCCAGACCGCGCGGCTGTCGCATCTTCTGGCCGGGGCGCTGGCGCAGCGGATCGTCGCATTGAGCGAGGATTACGCGGCGCAAAGCCGGTTCTGCAGGCTGTTTCGCCGCAAGCTCGCCTTCATCCCGGTTCCCCTGCCCTGCTACCCGCAAGAATGCCCGGCCCCCCGCACCGCCAACCCGGTGCTGCGGATCGGCTTCGTGGGGCGTTTGTCGCCGGAAAAGAGCCTCGATCTGCTGCTCGACGCGATCCCGCACCTCGAGGCCCGGCTCGCCCGGCCCTTCTGCATCGAGATCGTCGGCCCCGAGGATCCGCCGGGAACGCCCGGGCGCAACCGCCTGCGCCATCGGCTTGCGGCCGAGGCGGCGCAGGGCCGGGTGATCGCGCATGGGCGGCTGGACCAGGCCGGGCTCGACCGGTTCTATTCCGGGATCGACGTGCTGGTGCTGCCGTCCAATTCGCGGCTGGAGGCCTACGGCATGGTCCAGGTCGAGGCGATGCTGCGCGGCACCCCCTGCGTGGCCAGCGACCGGCCCGGGATGCGCCTGCCGATCCGCGAGGCCGGTTTCGGCCGGCTGTTCGCGCCCGGCGACCCGGCGGCGCTGGCCGAGGCGCTGGACATGGTGCTCTGCTACGACCCGCGCCCCGACGCCGAGGATATCGCCCGCGTGCGCGCGCATTTCGCCCCCGGACGCATCTTTGCCGCCCATGAGGCGCTGATCAGCCACCTGGCACGGTAGCGCCGCGCGCCCGGCTCTGGTTCTATCCGCAGGCAGCAGTGAGGAGCCGTGACATGCGCTTTGCCTTCGACCGTTCGGCGGTTCAGACCGGGCTGGCGCTGTTTGCCATCCTTTGTCTTGCCGCGCAGGTGCGGCTGATGGGCACCGGCTGGGACGGCTTTGCCGCGCTGCACCCGGATGAGCGCCACCTGCTGTTTCTGACCCAGGAGATGCTGGCGGCCCTGGCCGATCCCGCCGAGGCCTGGCGCAGCGCCGGGGACTGGTGGTTCAATGAGACCTCGCCGCTCAACCCGCACCTGGGCGCGCGGCTTTATGTCTATGGCGAGGCGCCGCTGCTGGCCGGGGTGCTGGCGGCGCATGTCAGCGGCCCCGGCGACTGGTTCGAGGTCATGGCGCTGACCCGGCGCATGGCGGCGCTGGTCGATACGGTGACGGTGGGGCTGGTGTTCTGCGGCGCGCGGCTGATCGCGGGCAATGCCGCGGCGCTGGCGGCGGCGGTGCTCTACGCCGCGATGCCCTTGGCGCTGCAACTGGCGAATTTCCACACCGTGGATGTCTGGCTGACCGCAGGCTGTGCGGGCGCGCTGGTGCCGATGATCGCGCTGGCGCAGGGCAGGGACCGGCCGCTGGCGCTGGCCGCGCTGGCGGGCGCGCTTGCCGGGCTGGCGCTGGCCTGCAAGATCACCGCCGCGCTGCTGGTCCTGCCCGGGCTGGTGGCGCTGGCCCTGGCGATGCGGCGCGGTCTTGGCGGGCGGGCGGCGCTGGGCGCGCTAGTCCTGGCGGTCGCGCTTTGCCTGCTGGGCTTTCGCCTCGCCAATCCCTTCGCCTTTTCCGGGCCGGGGTTGCTCGGGCTTCAGATCTCCGGGCACTGGACCGGCGACCTGGCGGCGCTGGGCGCCTTTGCCTCGCCCGATCTGCCGCCGAACTGGCAATGGATGGCGGGCTATTCCACCGCGGACCTGATGCGCGATTTCGTGCTGTTCGGCGCGGGCCCGGTGGCCTCGGTCCTGCTGGTCGTCGCGCTGCTGCGGGGCGCGCGGCGGGCCGATCTGCTGGTGCCGCTGGCGGCGGTCCTGGCCTTTGTTGCCCTGACCGCCCTGAGCAGCGCCAGTGCGTTGCGCTACGCCGCCCCGGCGCTGGCGCCGCTCGCCATGGCGCTGGCCCCGGCGCTGCGCACACGCGTCGGATGGGCTGTGCCGCTGGCGCTGCTGGGCGCGCTCTGGTGGGGCGCGGGGGCAGTGCGGCTGCACGATGGCCAGCATCCGCGGCTGGCCGCCTCGCATTGGCTCTGGAGCCTGCCGCGCGGCACGGTGCTGACCAACGAGACCGCCTGGGACGAAAGCCTGCCGACGCTCATCCGGCCCGCGCCGGACGCGCCCTTCCGCTGGCCCTCGCAGGACGGCTGGTTCACCTTCAAGTCGCTGGAGATCACCGACCCCGACAGCCCCGACAAGATCCGCCGCATGGCCGATCTGCTGGCGCGCACCGACTACCTCATCCTGTCGTCCGAGCGTCATTCGGCGGTCATGCCGCGCCTGCCCGAGCGGTTCCCGGCCACCACCGCGCATTACCGGCGGCTCCTGGCCGGGGACGCCTGTTTCGCGCCGGTGCTCGAGATCGACCGCGGCTATCCGCTGCCCTGGATGCGCCTGGCGGATGCCTGGGCGCAGGAGCCCTGGCGTATCTATGACCATCCGGTGGTGCGGATCTTCCGCCGCCTGCCCTGTTTCGACGCCGATACCTATGCGGCGGGGCTGGCCGGGCACCTGCCCGAAGGGTAAGGGCGGCTTTTGCGCAGCCATCGGGGGAGGGTGGATCGACGCAGGGTCAACGCCCCCCTTGATCGGTTCTGAAATGCCTTTAAGGTTTTGCCCAAGATGAAACGAAGGGACTGAAACATGGTACGGCTGGTTCATTGCGTCCGCGCGTGTCTTCTTGCGCTGGCTGCCTGCGTCGCTTTCGGCACCCCGGCGGCGGCCTACAACATCCCCGGCTCGGCCGAGAACCACATTCCCGAACTCAGCGAGGTGGCCACCAACATGGTGGTCCGCGGCATCAAGTCCGGCGTGCCGGTGATGCGGCAGGAGGGGCCGAACCTCGCCTTCGCGACCCGGGGCCGGTCCTTCGACTTTTCCGCCCGCACCGGCGGGACGACGCCCTTTGCCTTTTCCTTCGAGCATCGCGACCTGCAGACCGACCACCTCGACGGCACCTTCAACGTCTCCTCGGCGATCTTCGGGGTGCCTTCGGGCAATGGCGACGCGGTGTTTTTCGGCGGGCTGATCGGCGAATCCGTCGATGTGCGCACTTCGCCCGATGACGGGCGGATACGCCACCGCGGGCTGGGGCTGGCCTTCGGCGTCGACTACCAACTGTCCGAGCAATTCTTCCTGACCGCGCTGGCCGGCGGCATGGCGCTGGAGTATGAGGTCGAGCGTGGCAAGGGCGCGGTCAAGGGCGATTTCAGCGCCAGACGAAGGTTCGCCGACATCTCGGGCCGGTTCGAGACCCTGGCCCTGGGCGGCGACATGAGCGTCGGCGCCGGGCTGTTCTATCTCTGGCAGGAGAACGACAGCTATCGGGAAAGCGGCGGCACCAGGATCAAGCGCTTCAGCTTCGAGCAATTGTCGGCCTCGTTCAACCTCAGCAACACATGGGGGCAACAGGGCGGCTTGCAGCCCTATGCCGATCTGTCGGTGCTGGCCGAGTTGTGGAACGATTCGGATGGCGCCATGCCGGGAATCGACCCGCATCATTTCGAGCGGCAGGCGCGGCTGGGCCTCGGGGTCAAGCGTACCACCGGGGCTTCCGCCTTCAACATCGGGATCGGCGCGAACTATACCGAGGACGAGTTTGCCGGCATTGATGCGGTCGTGGCGTATACGTTCCGGTTCTGAGCCTTGCCCGACCGCCGTGTCGCGACCCTGACCGCGCTGGCTGCGCTTGCCTTCGGCTTTGCTATCGAGATGGGGCCGGTGGGCAGCGCCCTGGGCGAGGCCGTGGCCTGGGCGATCACCCGCGCCGCCGAGCCGCTGCTCTGGCTGGCGGGGCTCGAGGTGGTGCGCCAGGGCACCGAGTTGCGCGCGGCCGCAGGCTGGGCGGTGCGGGTCAGCGAGGTCTGCGACGGCATGGGGCTGGTCGTGGTCCTCGGCGCGCTGCTGGCGGGCCTGGGCCTGCGCCGCGGGCGCGACTGGCTGCTCTGGCGGTTGGTGCTGGGGCTCCTGGCGATCCAGGGTTTCAACCTCTTGCGGGTGCTGGCGCTGACCCTGGCGCTGGATGGCTGGCCCGAGGTTTTCGGGCCTCTGCATGACCGGGTCTTTCCGCTGCTGACCGTCCTGCTGTTCGGTGCGCTGCTGCTGCCCCGGGCGCGATGGGCGGTCTTTGCCGCGCTTTCGCTGGCGCTCACCCTGCTCTGGACGCCCCTCGCCGGCCCGGTCTCGGCGCTGCTGGTGCCGCCCGCGAACCTGCTGCTGGCGCTGGGTGGCCCGTCCGAGGTGGGCAGCATCGCCCAGAGCGGCGAGGCCTGGTCGGTCGGCACGCAGTTCCTCGCCGGGACCGACCCGCTGCGTCTGTACCGCGCGCCCCTGGAGCCGTGGCACTTCACGCTGGCGCTGCCGGTGATCCTGGCCGCGGTGCTGATGGCGCGGCGGCCGGGCTGGCTGATCGCGGCGCTGGGGCTGATGCTGCTGGCGCTCTGCGTGGCGGCAACGGTCTCGGTGCTCGGCCTTGGTGCCGGGCTGTCGCAGCCCATGGTGCTGCTGGAACAGGCGGATGGCAGCTATCTCGCCCGCGATTACCCCGCGCCCGAGGCGCTTTTGGCCGGCCTCAGGCTGGTGCAGAACGTGGTGGTGCATTTCCTGCTGCTGGTGCTGCCCTTCCTCGTGCTGGACCGGCGCGAGGCCGCGGCGTGACGCTTTCGGACGCGCGATACCGGGGTCTGCTGCTGGGGGTGGTGGCGCTGGGCGCGGTGCTGCGCCTGGCGGTGCTGAACTGGGACGCGGGCCGCGGGCTGCACCCGGACGAGGGCAACCTGGTGCGCGCCGCACTGGCGCTTGGCCCGGGGGGCCGGTTCATCCCCGAGTTTCATGCCTATAACGACCTTGCGCTCTGGCTGCCCCGGCTCCTGTCGCTGCCGGTCTGCGCGCCGGGCGATGCCTCCTGCCTGACGCTGGTGGCGCGGCTGGTCTCGGCGCTGATGTCGGTGGCGACGCTGCCGCTGGCGGCGGATGTGGCGCGGCGGCTGGCGGGGGAGGAGGCCGGGCTGGCCGCGGCGGCGGTCTTTGCCGTCTCGGTGCCGCTGATCCAATGGGCGCATTTCGGCACCACCGAAAGCGCGCTGGTGCTGCTGGTGATGGCGCTCTGGGCGCTGGTGCTGCGGGCGCAGGCGGGTGCGACCTCGCGGGCCCGGCTGATCCTGCTTTCCGGCGCGCTGATCGGGCTGGGGATCGGCTTCAAGACCACCGCGCTGGCCTTGGGCCTCATTCCCGTCGCCGGGATCTTGCTGTCCGACGGGCCGCTGCGGCTGCGGTTGCAGGCCTGCCTCGGGGTCGGCGTCATGGCGGTCGCGGTGGGGCTGATCGTGACCCCCTCGCTCTGGGCCGTGCCCGGCGACTGGCTGGCGGTGATGCGCTTCGAGGGCCGGGTGGTCAGCGGCGCGCAGCCGGTGTTCTGGACGGCGCAGTTCCATGAAGCGGTGCCCGGCTGGTTCGAGTTGACCCAGGTCTGGATTGCCACCCAGGGCGCCGGGCTGCTGCTCGCCGGTCTCGGCCTTGCGGTCACCCTGCGGCGCGGCTGGCGGGGGCTGGCAGCGGCGCTGGTCTTCGGGCTGATCTATGGCGCGCTTATCCTCGGCTGGCAGGCGAAGTTCTTTCGCTATCTCGCGCCGCTTTTGCCAATCGTGCTGGTGCTTGCCGGGCTGGGCCTCGGGCACCTGCTGACAGGGCGGGCCGGGCGCAGCGCGCGGGCGCTGGGGTTGGGCGCGCTGGGGCTGATGGCGCTGGCCGGGGTGGATCACGCGGCCAGCCATGTCCGGCCCGATCCGCGCATCGCCGCCGAAAGGCTGGTGACGGCGCGCGCCGGGCCGGGTGCCCGCGTCGCGGTCGAGCCCCATGATCTGGCGCAGACCGGGACGCTTGACCGCCTGACCCTGCCGCTGACCGCGCCCGATACCGGGCCGGAGGCGCTGGCGGAGGTGCTGGCGCAAGCCGACTGGCTGATCCTTGCCAGCCGCCGCAACTGGTCGGTGCTGCCGCAGCATCCGGGCGCGCCGCCGGTGATCTGTGCCTATTACGCCCGGCTTGCGGCGGGCGGCCTCGGCTTTGTCCGCATCGCTTCGCTGCACCGCGAGGGGCCCTTCGGGCACCTCTTCCGCCGCTCCCTGCGCGCCGAGGAGACACAGGTGGTCTTCGACCGGCCCGAGGTCTTCGTCTTCCGCAATGCGGCGCGGCTTTCCGCCCCCGACCTCGCCGCGCGCCTGGCTGAACCGGCGGATCCCGCGGCCTGCGAGCCCGATACCCTGTTGCGCCAATGGCGGCGGCCCTCATGACCGGCAGCCTGCCGCCCCCGGAGGCCGCCCTCGTGCTGCGCACCCTCGCGGTGCTGGCGATCGGCGCCTGGGCAGCGCGGCCGCTGGCGGCGCGGCTGGTGCCCGCGGCGGGCGGATGGGGCGTCGCGCTGCTGCTGGCCTGGGCGGTGATCGGCTGGGTGCCCTGGGCGCTTTCGGCGCTCTGGCTGGTGCCCTTCGAGGCGGGGGCCTTCGGCGGGCTGGTACTGCTTTTGCTGCTGCGCCTGAAACTGCCGTCCGCGCCGCCGGTGCCCTGGCGCGACACGGTGCTGGCGGCGGGGGCGGTCGGGCTGCTGTTCTGGCTGGGCCTGGCGCAGCGGCTGGCGCTGGCGGATCTGACCGGGCTGGAGAAATTCACCGACATGGGGCTTCTGGCCGCCTCTGCCCGCACCAGCTGGATGCCGCCGCAGGATGCCTGGTTCGCCGGCGAGTCGGTGAACTACTACTACGTCGGCCAGGCGATGAGCGCCGCCTGGGGCCATGTTGCCGGCGCCACGCCGGACCAGGCCTACCAGATCGCCATGGCGCTGCTCTTTGCCCTGACCGGGGTGGGGGTCTGGCAGGTGACCCATGGGGTGACTTTGGGTTTCGGGCGACGCATCGCCGGGGTTCTGGCGGGCGCGGCGGCATTGCTCACGCTTTACGGCGGCAATTTCCACTCGGTGCTCTATACCCTGTTCCGCGACTGGATGCCGGCGACCAATCCGGCCTTCTACTACCCCGATTCCACCCGCTTCATCGGCTACGACCCGCCGACGCCCGACAAGGGGTTCACCGAGTTTCCCGCCTATGCCTTCGCCGTGGGCGACCTGCATGCCCATGTCATCGCCACGCCGGTGGTGCTTCTGGGCCTGCTGATCGTGCTGGCGATCCTGGCGCGCGGGTTGCGCGGGCAGGCGCCGTACCTGGCGCAAGGCGCGGCGCTGGGCTGGGTGCTGGGGCTCTGCGCGGCGATCAATTCCTGGGACGTGGCGGTCTTGGGCCTTGTCGCGCTGATCGTGGCGCTCATGCTGGCGGTGCGCGGCGGGCGGGCGGCGGGCCATCTCGACCGTCTCGGCGCGGCGGCCATCGTCGTGGTGGCCAGCTTTGCGCTGACCGCGGCGCCGTTTTTCAGCCAGTTCACCCCCTTCGCCAGCGGCCTCGAGGCCGCCCCGGCGCAGACCCCGCCCTGGCAATTGCTGGTGCTCTACGGCCATGCGCTGCCGGTGCTGGCGCTCTTCGGCCTGGCCCTGCTGCGCCTGCCGGAGGCGCGCGGCCAGATCGGGGTCGGGCTGCTGCTGGCCGGGGCGCTGCTGCTGATCGCCCTGCCGGAGGTGGTGATCGCGCGCGACATCTATGGCCTCGACTTCGCCCGCGCCAACACGATGTTCAAGCTGACCTTCCGGGCGCAGACCCTGCTGCTGATCGGCGCCCTGGCGGCGCTGGCCCCGGCGGTCGCGCGCGGCGGCGCGTGGTTTGCCGGCGCGCTGGGCGCGGCGCTGCCGCTGGTGGCGTTGCTCGCCTATGCGCCCTATGTCTTCGCGCCGCCTTGGGTGATTCGCAGCCTCGACGGCCTGGACTTCCTCGGGCCCGAGCGTGGGCTGGTGGCCGCCGCCGATGCGCTGGTGCTGGCGCCGGGCGAGGCGATGATCGAAGCCTCCGGCGCGGCCTTCGGCGACACCGGGCGGGTCTCGGCCCTGACCGGGCAGCCGGTGGTGATCGGCTGGGCCGGGCACGAATGGCTCTGGCGCGGCGATGGCGCGGCGGCCAACGGGCGGGCCGAGGCGGTCCGGCGCTTCTATACCACCGACAGCATGGCCGAGCGCTGCGCGGTGATCGCGCGGTATTCCATCCGCTACGCGGTGCTGGGCGCGGTCGAGCGGCAGACCTATCCCGACCTGAACCCCGGGGCGATCGCGGCGCTGGGCCCGGCGCTGTACGAGGGTGCGGGCGGCAGCATCGTGGCGATTTCGCCCGATGCCTGCCGGTGATCCGGGCCGCTGCTGTGGGCCGCAGGCCGCGGGTTTCGGGCGTGCGGATCAGCGCTGTTGCCAGAAGGGCCGCGACCTTGGTATCCTCGCCCCAGGTCTCGTCCTTGATGCACCGGGGTAAACACATGGCGTCGTCGCGGTTCGTAACATCTGCGCTGCTTTCGATCGGACTGGCGATGGCCAGCGTCCCCGCATGGGCGCAGGCCGATGATCCGGGTGCTGCCGCCGTCTTGCCGACGGGTATCCCGACGCCGACCGGCATTCCGTCCCCGACCGGGCTTCCGTCGCCGACCGGCATTCCGTCGCCGACGTCCGTGCCATCGCCGACCTTCATCCCGTCGCCGACGAGCCCGCCGACACCGACGAGCCCGCCGACGCCGACCTTTGCACCGACGCCGACGACCGCGCCGACACCGACAACTGCACCGACGCCAACCACCGCGCCGACGCCGACGACCGCACCGACGCCCACAACTGCGCCGACGCCGACCGCTGCGCCGACTCCCACCACCGCGCCGTCGCCGACCGCTGCGCCGACGCCAACAACGGCACCGTCGCCGACCGCTGCACCGACGCCGACAACGGCACCGTCGCCCACCGCTGCACCGACACCGACAACTGCGCCAACCCCAACCACGGCACCAACCGCCACGCCGACTCCCACCACCGCACCGACCGCAACCCCGACGCCGACCACCTCGCCGACGCCCAGCCCGACCGTGACGACGACTCCGACGGCCACGCCGGTCAGTATCCCCGTGGTTCCGGGCGCGGGCGGGCCGGGCGGCACCGGGCCGTGGCTCTTGATCCTGGCCTTTGCCGCCCTCGCCTCGCTGCTGCTCTGGGCGCGGCGCCAGAAGGACTGAGCCGGGCTCAGCCCGCTGACAGCAGCCGCGCGGCGATCTGGCGGCCCGCGCGCACCGCGTAATTGGTGCCGCGATCCTCCGGGTAGATCTGCGCCATAGAGCAGAGGTAAAGCCCCTCGCCCGGCCCTTCAGCGTCCGGGATCAGTCGCGAATACTGCCGCTCGACCACCGGCTGCGCCCAGCGCGCGCGCCAGACGTGGTGGCCCATCACCCAGCTGCGGCGAAACGCGGGGAACATCCGGCCCAGGTGCGGCAGGGCATAGTCCAGCACGGCCCCGTCCGACAGCGCATAGAGCGGATCGTCCTTGGGCAGGTAGCGCGACAGGTAGACGATGTGCCGCCCGCCATATTGCGCGGCGGGTTGGAAATTGGTGTGTTCGATGACGCCGACGAAGGGGAAATCCGGGTCGTTGACGTTCAGCCAGTAGGTCGCGCCCAGCGGCCGGTCGAGCTCCAGCACCAGGCAGAGATTGGCGAGATAGCCGATCCGGTCGAGCTTGCGCACCGCCTCGGGCGCGGCCCAGCCCTCGACCATGCGCGCCACCAGCGGCGGCGCCAGCGTGGCGATGACCTTGCCGGCCCGGGCGGTGCCCCAGGGGCCGTCGATGCGCCAGCCCTCGCCCTCGGGCGCCAGCCCGGTGACCGGCGCATTGAGCCGGATCTCGCCGCCATGGGCGCGTATGTCTGCCGCCAGCGCCTCGGCCAGCCGGGCAAAGGACCCGCGCATGTAGCCCAGCCGCTCGGCCCCGTCCTTCGAGCGCGAGCCGCCGCGCAGCTTCAGCTTGTTCCAGATCCAGACCGCCGAGATCTCGGAGGCCTGCGCCCCGAACTTGCCCTGCAACAGCGGCGCCCAGATCACCTCGTAGACCCGGTCGCCGGCCATGGCGCGCAGCCATTCCTCGGCGGTCAGCCCCTCGAGCGCGCGCCAGTCGGTGACCCGCCGCGCCCGAAGCGCCATCCAGCCCAGCCGCAGCCGGTCGATCAGCGGCAAGGCGGGAAAGCGCAACAGGTCGAGCGGCGTCGACAGCCGATAGGCGCGGTTGGCGAAATAGACGCCGGTCAGGCTGGGCTCCTGCGTCACCGCGTCGGCAAGCCCCAGCTCGTCGATCAGCGTCATGATGGCCTGGTCGGAGGTGAACCAGTGGTGATAGAAGCGGTCGACCGGATCGCCGCCGCCCGCGGGCTGAAAGGCCCCGCCCAGCCCGCCGACATGCGCCTCGGCCTCGTAGACCGTGACCCGCCGCCCGGCGCGCGCCAGGTCGCGGGCGGCGGCCAGCCCGGTGAACCCGGCGCCGATGATGGCGATGCCGTCGCTCATTGCCGGGCCGCCTGCGCCGGGCGCTGCGCCAGCCACCAGACGGCAAGGCAGACACTGCCGATCACCGTGGTCGCGGCCCAGAGCACCACATGGGTGATCAGCACGAAGGCGGTGGCGGCGGCCAGCGGGTTGCCGGTGGCCACCGTCGCGGCCTGGGCGAAATAGTCGAAGGTGCCGACATGGCCCGGGCTCGAGGGCAGCAGCGTCGCCAGCGTGCCTGCGGGCATCGCCAGCCAGGCGCCCTCGGGGTGGCTCAGCGCCGGCACCGCCTGGGCCATGGCCCAATAGGTCGCGCCTTCCAGGCCCCAGACCAGCGCCGACCAGCCGACCAGCGCCGGCATGGCGTGCCGCCCCGACAGCGCGATCAGCGCCTCCAGCAAGGGCCCGGCAAAGCCCTCGGCGCGCGCCCGGACGCCCGGCCCGAAGGCCCCGGCCAGCCGGGTCAGCGCCCTGAGCACGACCGACAGCACATGCGGCCGCACCAGCAGCAGCAGCGAGACCAGCGCCAGCCCGCCCAGCGCCAGCCCGCCCGAGCGCGCCAACCCCAGCGCCGATCCGTCCAACGACAGGGTCCAGAGCGCCAGCGCCAGCGCCAGGATCAGGGTGATCAGGTCGAGCAGCCGCTCGACCACCACCGTCGCCACCACCGGCCCCGGCGCCACCCCCAGCCAGCGCGAGAAGCCGAAACAACGCAGCGCATCCCCGGCCCTGAGCGGCAAAAGGTTGTTCACCGCGATCGACGCCAGGTAGGCGACGCCGATGCGCCCCATGCCGATCCCGGGGTTGTAGAGCCGCAGCATCCTTTGCCAGCGCCGGATGCGGCAGAGATAGCCCAGCGCCAGGAATCCCGGCGCCGCCAGCGCCCAGCCCGGCAAGAGGCCGCGGCCCGCCGCCAGCACCTCGTCAAGGTCCACCTGCCGCAGCGTGAGGTACAAAAACACCGCCGCCACCGCCAGCCCCAGCGCCACATGCAGCGCGCGCCTCATGCCGGCCCGCCGCCGTCGGTCCCGTCAAATCCGATCCGTTCGCGCACCACGTAGAGCGGGCGGCGCTGCACCTCGCGGTAGATGCGGCCGATGTATTCGCCGATGATCCCGAGACAGACCAGCTGGACCCCGCCGAGAAACAGCACCGCGATCATCAGCGCGGTCCAGCCTTCGACCCAGACCGAGGTAAAGAGCCGCATGGCCAGCGCATAGAGAATGCCCAGCAGCGCCAGCCCGGCCGAGAGCAGCCCCAGACCGATCGCCAGTTGCAGCGGCTTGGCGGAAAACGACAGCAACCCGTCCAGCGCATAGCGCAGCATCTTGCGCAGCGGATATTTCGTCGCGCCGGCAAAACGCTCGGGCCGGTCGTAATAGACCGCGGTCTGGCGATAGCCGACCCAGGCCACCATGCCGCGCAGGAACCGCTGACGCTCGGGCATGGCCTTGAGCACCTCGACCACCGGGCGGCTCATCAGCCGGAAATCGCCGGTGTCCTCGGGGATGGGGATCTCGGAGAGCCGGTTCATCAGGCGGGCGAAGGCTTCGGCGGATTTGCGCTTGAACCATCCGTCGCCGCTGCGCGACCGGCGGGTGCCATAGACCACGTCATAGCCCTCGCGCCACCTGGCGATCATTTCCGAGACCACCTCGGGCGGGTCCTGCAGGTCGCAATCCATCAGCACCACCGCCGCGCCCCGCGCCATGTCGATCCCGGCGGAGGCGGCGATCTGCTGGCCGAAATTGCGCGAGAAGACGAGGATGCGGAACCGCGCGTCGCGACCCGCAGCCTCGCGCAGCAGCGCCACGCTGCCATCGCGCGATCCGTCGTCGATCAGCAGGAACTCGAAGGCGCAGTCGTCATGCCTGTCGCCCAGCGCCGTCAGCCGTGCGAGCAGTTCCGGCAGCACCTCCTCTTCGTTCAGACAGGGGATGACGATGGAGATCAGGCGTGGTTCATCCGTCATGTCGCAAGCGGGCACTGGGCTGCATATCGGTGAGGTCCCCTCGGGCATCAACGGGCCGGTTTCGCGGCGCAGGATAGGCCCGGGCGCCGGGACCTGTCCACTCGATAGTGCCGGGTGCCGGGCGTGGGACAGGGACACTGGTGCCGGTGATAGGACTCGAACCTACGACCCCATCATTACGAATGACGTGCTCTACCAGCTGAGCTACACCGGCGCCGGGATGCCCCTTAGCACCGCCGAAAACCCGAGGCAAGCCGGGATATGCGGCGCAGCGTCACGGCGGCAGGGCTCAAACCGCTTTCGGGGGAAGATCGGCGAAATCTCCCCCACATATGGTTTTGACCTCGGGTCACTTCCCACATAAGGAGAATATTCCTGCCCAAGGGTCGCCCGAACGGCCCCCGACACTTCCAAAGGACCTGTCTCATGCTGGACACCACGGACATGCGCTCCACGCTCGCCGAGCATTACGATCTTGCTCCGAACATCGACCTGGCGGCGTCCATGTCGGACCTCCACGCCAAGATGGAGCGGTCGCTGCCGTTTCCGGACTGGGCCATGCACGCGCCCTATGTCGCGGCGATCAACCGGCTCAAGAAGGAAAGGAACGCCGTCATCCTCGCGCATAACTACATGACGCCCGAGATCTATCACGGCATTTCCGATTTCGTCGGCGACAGCCTGGCGCTGGCGATCAAGGCGATGGAGGTCGAGCAGGAGGTCATCGTGCAATGCGGCGTGCATTTCATGGCCGAGACCTCGAAGATCCTCAACCCCGCCAAGACCGTGCTGATGCCCGACATGGGTGCGGGCTGTTCGCTGGCGGAATCGATCACCGCCGAGGGAATTGCCGAGATGCGGGCGAAATATCCCGGCGCGCCGGTGGTCAGCTACGTCAATACCACCGCCGAGGTGAAGGCGGCCTCCGACATCTGCTGCACCTCCGCCAATGCCTTGCAGATCGTCGAGGCGATGGAGGGCGACACCGTCATCATGACGCCCGACCAGTACCTGGCCCAGAACGTCGCGGCGCAATCGTCGAAAAACGTGGTCTACTGGCCCGGGTCCTGCGTGGTGCATGAGCAGTATTCGGCCCAGGAGATGCGCGACTACCGCGAGGCCAACCCGGGCACGCGCATCGTCGCCCACCCGGAATGCCGGCCCGAGGTGGTCGAGGAGGCCGACTTCACCGGCTCGACCACCGGCATGATCGACTGGGTGCGCCAGAACCGGCCCGAGCGGGTGCTGCTGGTGACCGAATGCTCGATGGCCGCCAACGTGGCCGAGGAGCTGCCGGAGGTCGATCTGACCAAGCCCTGCAACGCCTGCCCCTACATGAAGAAGATCACCCTGGAAAAGGTGCTCTGGTCGCTGCACACCATGACCGAGCCGGTCGAGGTCGACCCGGAGGTCTCAGCCAGGGCCCGGGTCGCGGTGGAGCGGATGATCGACCTGTCGCGCAAGCTCGGGCTCTGACCCGGTGCCGATCCATGAGACCGCGCGCGTCGTCATTGTCGGCGCCGGGCTGGCGGCGCTTTACGCGGCGCTGAAACTGGCGCCGCGCCCGGTGGTGATGCTCTCGCCCGAGGTGCTGGGCACGGGCGCCAGTTCCGCCTGGGCGCAGGGCGGCGTCGCCGCGGCGATGGACCCGGCCGACAGCGCCGAGGCCCATGCCGCCGACACCCTGCGCGCCGGGGCCGGCACCGTGGATGCTTCGGTGGCCGCGCGGGTGGCACGGGCGGCGCGCGCCCATATCCTCGACCTGACCGATCTGGGCACGCCTTTCGACCGGGGCGCTGACGGCAGCTACGTGATGTCGCGCGAGGCGGCGCATTCCTTTGCCCGGGTGGTGCGGGTCAAGGGCGACCAGGCCGGGGCCGAGATCATGCAGGCGCTGGTGGCGCAGGTGCGCGCGACGCCCTCGGTGCAGGTGCTGGAGGATGTGCTGGCCACCGGGCTGGAGGTCAGCGATGGCCGGGTGACCGGCGTTCGGCTGCAAGGGGCGCGCGGCGGCTCGGCGCCGATCCTGCTGCGCGCGCCGGCGGTGCTCTTGGCGGGCGGCGGGTCGGGCGGGCTCTATGCGCTGACCACCAATCCCCGGCGCATCCGCGGCCAGGTGATCGGCATGGCGGCGCGCGCCGGGGCGGTGATCGCCGATCCCGAGTTCGTCCAGTTCCACCCCACCGCCATCGATGTCGGCGAAGACCCCGCGCCGCTGGCCACCGAAGCCCTGCGCGGCGAGGGCGCGGTGCTGATCAACCGCGAAGGCACGCGCTTCATGGTCGAAGTGCACCCCGACGCGGAACTGGCGCCGCGCGACGTGGTGGCCCGCGCGGTGTTTTCCCAGACCCGGCTGGGCCTGCGCCCGATGCTCGACACGAGGGCGGTGCTGGGCGCGCGGATCACCACGCTGTTTCCCGCCGTGGCCGGGGCCTGCCGGAAGGCGGGCATCGATCCGGTGCATCAGCCGATCCCGGTGGCCGCCGCCGCGCATTACCACATGGGCGGCATTGCCACCGATGCGCAGGGGCGCGCCAGCCTCGGCAACCTCTGGGTCTGCGGCGAGGCGGCCTCGACCGGGCTGCACGGGGCCAACCGGCTGGCCTCGAACGGGCTGCTGGAAGCGCTGGTCTATGCGCGCGCCGCGGCCCTCGACATCGCCGCCGCGCTGCCCGAGTGGACGGCGGATGCGCCCGCGGTGGCGCTGCGGGTCGAAGAGGGGGCGCAAGCGCCCGATGAGACCGCCACCTCGGCGCTGCGCCACCTGATGACCGCCGATGTCGGCGTCATCCGCACCGCCGAGGGCCTGCGCCGGGCGCTTGCCGGGATTGCCCGGCTCGAGGCTGCGTCGCGCTGCGAGACCTTCCGCAACATGTGCGCCACCGCCACGCTGATCGCCGCCGCCGCCCTGCTGCGCGAGGAAAGCCGCGGCGCCCATTGCCGCGCGGATTCCCCGGAAACAAGCGGCGCGACCGGTGCCCGCACCCGGATCACCCTGGCCCAGGCGCTGGCGCTGCGCGCCTCCATCGTCGAAAAGGAACTGGCATGACCCCTGCCGCCACTCTGCCCGATCTCGTGCTGGAACCGATGCTGCGCATGGCGCTGATGGAGGATCTCGGCAGCTATGGCGACATCACCACCCGCACCACCATCGCCCCAGGCACGCGGTATGTCGCGCGGCTGAACGCCCGCGAGGCGGGCATCGTCTCGGGGATGCAGGTGGCGGCGCTGGCCTTCCGGCTGGTGGACCCCGCGCTCGAGATCACCACCCACAGGCCCGACGGCAGCGCCTGCGCCCCCGGCGACCTGCTGATGGAGATCGCGGGCGAGGCCGCCTCGATCCTGTCGGGCGAACGGGTGGCGCTGAACTTTGCCGGGCGGCTCTCGGGCATCGCCACGATGACCGCCGCCTTCGTGGAGCAGACCGAAGGCACGCAGACCCGCATCACCTGCACCCGCAAGACCACGCCGGGGCTGCGCATCGTCGAGAAGCTGGCGGTTCTGCATGGCGGCGGGTTCAACCACCGCTATTCGCTGTCGGATGCGATCCTGATCAAGGACAACCACATCGCCGCCGCGGGGGGCATCCGCCCGGTGCTCGAGGCCTGCAAGGCCCGCGCCAGCCACATGATGCGGGTCGAGATCGAGGTGGACCGACTGGACCAACTGGCGGAAGTGCTGGAGGTCGGCGGCGCCGACGTGGTGCTGCTCGACAACATGGACAGCGATACCCTGCGCCGGGCGGTAGACCTGGTCTCGGGCCGGATGGTGACCGAGGCCTCGGGCAACATGAAGCTGGAGCGGATCGCCGAGGTGGCGGCCACCGGCGTCGACTACATCTCCTCCGGCGCGCTGACGCATTCGGCGCCGACCCTCGATCTCGGGCTGGATTTCTGACCATGAGGCCCCGGAGCAGGTCCGGGGCGCGGGGGCGCGGGCACAAACCGTGCCGCGCGGCTTTGTCCGGTTGAAAAGCGCCCGAGGCTGGGCTAATCGGGCGATAATCGAAGCTACATGGCGATTTGCAGGGTTGCGCCTGGGCGGGGCGCTCGTTCAAAAACGCAAGTGACGTCCAAAGAAACCCGTGTTTCCACTGTCAGAAAAGGGCTCAAAATCATGGCCGATACCAAGTCTCCCGACATATTGTATACCATCGTAGACGAAGCGCCCGAGCTTGCCAGCGCCTCGTTCCTGCCGATCATCCGAAAATTCGCGTCGGCCGCTGGCATTACCGTCGGAACCAGGGACATTTCCCTGGCTGGCCGGATCATCGCCACCTTCCCCGAAACCCTGACCGAGGCGCAGCGCCAGAACGACGACCTGGCCGAACTGGGCGAGCTGGTGAAGACGCCCGAGGCCAATGTCATCAAGCTGCCCAATATCTCGGCCTCGGTGCCGCAGCTGGTGGCCGCGGTGAAGGAGCTTCAGTCCCAGGGCTACAAGCTGCCCGACTACCCCGAAGACCCGCAGACCGACGAGGAAAAGGCGATCCGCGCCCGCTATGACACCCTCAAGGGCTCGGCGGTGAACCCGGTCCTGCGCGAGGGCAACTCGGACCGCCGCGCCGCGAAACCGGTCAAGAACTACGCCCAGGCCAACCCGCACCGCATGGGCAAATGGGCGCGCGACAGCAAGACCAGGGTCTCGTCGATGTCGGGCAACGACTTCTTCTCCAACGAGGTCTCGGCCACGCTGAGCGCCGCCCAGGCCGGCGCGGCAAAGATCGAATTCGTGGCCAAGGATGGTAGCACCAAGGTGCTCAAGGACGGCTGGCCGCTGCACGAGGGCACGGTGGTCGATGCGACCTTCATGTCGGCCCGCGCGCTGTCGGACTTCCTCGCCCGGCAGATCGAGGAGACCAAGAAGGACGGCACGCTGTTCTCGCTGCACCTCAAGGCCACGATGATGAAGGTCTCGGACCCGATCATCTTCGGCCATGCGGTCAAGGCCTGGCTCGCGCCGGTCTTCGAGAAATACAGCGAAGAGCTCAAGGCCGCCGGGGTGAACCCGAATTCCGGCCTCGGCGACCTGCTGGGCCGCGTCGCCGACAACCCCGAGATCCTGGCCGCCATCGAGGAGGTCACCAAGGACCGCCCGCCGATGTACATGGTGAACTCCGACCGGGGCATCACCAACCTGCATGTGCCCTCGGACGTGATCATCGACGCCTCGATGCCCGCGCTGATCCGCGCCGGTGGCAAGGGCTGGGGCCCGGACGGCAAGGAACATGACAGCAACTGCATCATTCCCGACAATTCCTATGCCCCGGTCTACGAGGAATCGATCAACTTCTTCCGCGACAACGGCGCGCTTGATCCGGCGACCGCAGGCACGGTGCAGAACGTCGGTCTGATGGCCCAGAAGGCCGAGGAATACGGCAGCCACCCGACCACCTTCGAGGCCGAGGCCGATGGCACCATCCGAATCGTTCTGGAAAACGGCGCGGTGCTGCATGCGCATGACGTCGAGGCCGGCGACATCTGGCGCGCCTGCACCACCCGCAAGGCCCCGATCGAGAACTGGGTGCAACTGGCGATGGACCGCCAGCGCCTGACCGGCGCCCAGTCGATCTTCTGGCTGGACGAAAACCGCGCCCATGATGCCGAGCTGATCAAATACGTGACGCCGATCCTCGAGGCCAGGGGCGTGGCCGACAAGTTCGAGATCATGGCGCCGCGCGAAGCCACCCGCGCCTCGCTGGAAACCATCACCGCCGGCAAGGACTCCATCGCCATCACCGGCAACGTGCTGCGCGACTACCTGACCGACCTGTTTCCGATCCTCGAGCTGGGCACCTCGGCCAAGATGCTGTCGATCGTCAAGCTGATGAACGGCGGCGGGCTGTTCGAGACCGGCGCCGGCGGCTCGGCGCCCAAGCATGTCCAGCAACTGGTCGAGGAAAACCACCTGCGCTGGGATTCGATGGGCGAGTTCTGCGCGCTGGGCGAGAGCCTGAAGTTCCTCGCCGACACCCAGGGCAATGCCAAGGCGGGCGTGCTGGGCACGGCGGCGGAAGCGGCGACGCAGGGCATTCTCGACCACGACCGCTCGCCCTCGCGCAAGGTGGGGGAGCCCGACAACCGCGACAGCCACTACTGGTTCGCGCGCTACTGGGCCGAGGCGCTGGCGGCGCAGACCGACGATGCCGCGCTTGCGGCGCATTTCGCCCCGATTGCCGAGGACCTGGCGGCCAAGGAAGCCGCGATCACCGGCGAACTTGCGGCAGCGCAGGGCCCGGCGGTGGATATCGGCGGCTACTACAAGCCCGACGCCGAGAAGAAGGCCAGGGTGATGCGCCCGAGTGCGACGCTGAACGCCATCATCGGCTGACGTTTGCGAGCGCCGTCCGGGGGGGACCCTCGGGCGGCGTGCTTCTTGGCGTGAAGTCACGACGTGTCGGGGCCGGCGCTTCTGTCCACGCGCCGCCATTCACCTGTTGTTAATCTCGCTGCGGCAGACTTGCGGCATGACGAGTGAAAGCGAAATCGCGAAGCTGGCGGATGCGCTGGGCGACTTGCGCCACAGGATCAAGGCGTTGAAGGATGAGGAGGCGGAGCTTCGCAAGGCCATCCTCGACGCACGGCCCAACGGGCCGGTCGCGGGCGGTGCGTTTTCCCTGAACATCCGCTTCCAGACCCGACGGCGCTTTGACGCGACCCTTCTGCCCGACCATATCCGCGCCGATCCACGCTACTGGAAGGAAACCGAGACGCGGATCGTCTCGACCAAACCCGCCCCCTCTGAACCCCCGCATGAGAAGGTTGAAGAGTTTGACGTGTTCGAGCCGTACTGAACAGATGAGGAGGAGAGACCAAATGCCGTGACTTCGGACCTTGGAGGCAATGGGCCGCAGGATGCGATCTGCCCGGTCTATTTCCGCTTCGGCCCACGCTTGATCAGCCGGCCGACGTTGGATTTCGTCGTCGTGCGGATCGGTTTCAGGGCATGGCTCAGTGTCTTGTCGACCTCCTGGCCCTTCATCGCGCCCAGGATCATGCGGGTTCCGGCCTCGTGAAAGGCCTTCTGCTTTTCGGTCACCATGCGGCTGTTCTCGCTGGGCAGGACCGACCAGACCCCGGCCCAGCCCATGACGCGCATCCAGATCACCGCGCTGGCCTCCATGGCCATCAGCGTGGCCTGTGTCTGGAATTTCAGCATGCCGAAAGGATCGGTGTAGATGTCGTATTTCATGTCATTTCCCGTTGATTGCGCCCGCGGAAGCGGCAAGCCGGACATGTAGTGCCGGGTCAGGCTCTGCACAGGGATCAATCGGCCAAAAGACCGGTCATGTCAGGCGTGATGGATTGCCTCGTGCATCCATCAACCGGTCCCGCGCAAACGCCCGACGATTCCGGTCGGAAAGAAATACACGCTGAGAATGAACAGCACCCCCAGCCACAACAGCCAGCGGTCCGGGTTCAAAAGGTCCGGCAAAAGCGGCACCCCCGCCACGCTCTCGGCCGCCGATCCCATCAGCGCCTGCAAGTAGTTCTGTGCCAAGACAAAAATCGTCGCGCCGACCACCGCGCCATAGATCGTACCCATTCCGCCGATCACCACCATGAGCAGTATGTCGAGCATGATCTCGAAGCTCAGCACCGTGTCCGGCCCGACATAGCGCAGCCAGATGGCAAAGAGGCTCCCGGCCAGCGCCGCCACCGCCGCCGAGAGGCAAGTCGCCGTGACCCGGTACCAGACCACGCGATAGCCGATGGCCTCGGCCCGGAAATCATTCTCGCGGATCGCCTGCAAGACCCGGCCGAAGGGCGAATTCACGATGCGCAACAGCAGCAGGAACAGCACCAGCGACGTGCCGAACACCAGGTAATAGTTCAGGATCCGGCCATTGATCTTGACGCCGGCGAGTTCGCCCAGCCGGAAGGCCGGGGTCAACTCGCGCGGGATCGAGTAATTCAACCCGTCCTCGCCGCCGGTGATGGCTGACAACTGACTCACCAGCACCGCCATGGCCGAGGCCACCGCCAGGGTGATCATGGCAAAGAAGATCGCCCGCACCCGCAGCGAAAACAGCCCGATCACCAGCGCCAGCAGCGCCGCCGCCACGGCCCCCGCGACGGTGCCCACCGCCAAGGCGCCGAAGCCGCGCTCCATGTGGACCGAGGCCAGCGCCACGCCGTAGGCGCCCAGCCCGAAGAACATGGTATGCGCGAAGCTCACGATCCCGGTGTAACCCAGCAGCAGGTCATAGGAGGCCACCAGAACGATGAAGATGCAGATCCGCGCCGCCGTTTCCAGCGACCGCACGCCGGGAAAGAGAAACGGCGCCAGCGCGAGGCACAGAAGGATGCTCAGCAGGATCAGCGTCAGCACCATCGAGCGCGGCCGGTCGCCGGACAACAGCTTCATTTCGCCTTCACCACCGGCAGCATCCCCTGCGGGCGCCACATCAGGATCACCGTCATCAACCCGATATTCGAGATCAGCGCCAGCTTCGGCGCGAGGAAGGCCACGTAGTTCTGCGTCAGCCCCACCAGAAGGGCGCCGATGAAGGCCCCTTCGACCGAGCCCAATCCGCCGATGATCACCACGATGAAGACGAGGATCATCATCTCCTCGCCCATCCCCGCCGTGATCACCTCCTGGTAAAGCCCCCACATCACCCCGCCGAGCCCGGCCAGCGCGGAGCCCGCGATGAACACGCCGACAAAAACCAGTTTCAACCGATAGCCCAGCGCCTGCACCATCTCGCCGTTCTCGACACCCGCGCGCACGATCAGGCCCACTTTCGTGCGCCGGAACACAAGCCGCATCGCGACGAAAAGCACGAGGCCCACGGCCACCGCCAACAGCCGGTATTTCTCGATGGCCGCCCCGGCAAAGGTCACGGCACCCTTCAGCATCTCGGGCCGGGTCAGGAAAATCTCGTCCGGCCCCCAGATCACGTGGATCATCTGTTCGATTACGATCAGCCCGCCGACGGTGACGAGGATCTGTTTCAAATGCGCGCCATAGACCGGCCGCACGATGATCCGCTCGAACCCCCAGCCCAGCAGGCCGGTCACCACCATCGCCGCAAAGACCGCCAGCATCACCGCGCCGACGTTCAGCGCCAGGGAGGGCGCCCCGGTCCAGGCGCCGAGGCCGAGCAGCACCGAGATGCCGACGAAAGCGCCGACCGAAATGAAGGCGCCGTGGCCGAAGTTGATCACGTCCATCAAGCCGAAAACCAGCGTCAGCCCCGAGGCCATGATGAAGATCATCATTCCCATCGCCAGCCCCGACACCGTCAGTGTCAGCCAGGACGAGGTCGTGCCGATGCCCGCGAACCCGGCCAGCACCAGCACCGGCACCAGCAGCACAGGCAGCGCCTTGCCCAGCCGCTGACCCAGCCCGAGGCCTGACATCGTCGGCGTGTGATCCGGCGCGGCGCTCATGGCGTCTCCATGCTCAGGCCCATCAGGCTCTCCTGTGCCGCGCGGTCGGCGGCCAGTTGCGCCATGGTCCCGGTCCAGGTGATGCGCCCGTTTTCCATGACCGCCACGCCGTCGCCCAAGGCTTTCGCCACCGCGAAATTCTGTTCCACCAAGAGGATCGACGCGCCCTGCGCCTTCAACTCGCGCAAGGCCCCGACCATGGTCGAGATGATCGCCGGGGCGAGGCCCTTGGTCGGCTCGTCGATCAGGTAGAGCTGGCGCTCCTCGGCCATGACCCGGGCAATCGACAGCATCTGTTTCTGGCCGCCCGAGAGCGTTCCGGCGGTCGAGCGCCAGAAGGTCTTGAGCGGCGGGAAGGTGGCGAAAATCCAGTCCTGCCGGGCGCTGTCCATCCGCCCGGAGCGCGCCGCGAGCACCATGTTTTCCTCGACCGTCAGGTCCGAGAAGATGCCCATGTCTTCCGGCACGAAGCCGATCCCCAGCCGCGCGCGGTCGGCCACAGAGAGATGTCCGATGGGCCGGTCGCCGAAGAGGATCTCGCCCGCGCGCGTGGCCCAATGCCCGATGATTGTCCGCAGCGTCGTCGTCTTGCCAACCCCGTTGCGGCCCAGCAGCATGGTCACCTCGCCGCGCGGCACCGCGAGGTCGACGCCTTGCAGGATATGGTATTGCGCGATGTCGGTGTGCACGGCGCGCAGGGTCAGGATCGGGTCAGACATCGGCCAGATCCTTGCCCATGTAGGCCTCCTGCACCACGTCCGAGGCCATGACCTCGGCGGGCAGACCATCGGCGGCCAAGGCGCCATTGTGCAGCACGATGATCCGGTCGGCGAGGGAGCGGATCACGTTCATCTTGTGCTCGACCAGCAGGATGGTGCGGTCGCGCTCGGCCTTCAGCCCGGCGATCAGGTCCAGCACCACCGGCGCTTCGTCGGCGCTCATGCCTGCGGTGGGCTCGTCGAACATGTAGACCCGCGGCTCCAGCGCGATCAGCAGTGCCACCTCCAGCTTGCGCTGGTTGCCGTGGCTCAATTCGGCGACCTTCTGGGCTTGCAGGGTGTCCAGCTTGACCCGCTCCAGCAGGGTCAACGCCTCGGTGGTCAACTCGTGATGCGCCTCGGCCAGCGAGAACAGGCGAAACCCGGTGCGGCGGCGGGACTGGATGACCAGGCGCAGGTTTTCCAGCACCGTCAGGTTGGGAAAGAGGTTGGTCAGCTGGAAGGCCCGGCCCAGGCCGCGGCGGCAGCGGTCGGCGACGGAGGCGCGGGTGATGTCCTGGCCCATCAGCATCACGCGGCCCGCGCTGGCGGCGACCTGGCCGGAGATCAGGTTGAAATAGGTGGTCTTGCCCGCGCCATTGGGGCCGACGATGGCAGTCAATTCACCGGCGTGAAAGGCGCAGGTCACGGCGTCGACGGCGACATGGCCGCCGAAGCGCACGGTGAGGCCCTGGGTTTCGAGAAGGGGTCCGGTCATGTGCAACGGTGCGCAATGAATGCGCACCCTACGGCGGCAGGGTAGGGTGCGCATTTACTGCGCACCTTCCGACCCCGGTTGATCAATTGCGCACCGGAATGTCCATGTCGTCGATGCCCAACTCGCGCACCAGCACCGGCACGCCGTAGTCGCGGCCCTCCTGCACCTCGGTGCGGAAGTGGTACATCGATTGCAGCGCCTGGTGATCCTCGGCCCGGAAGCGCATCGTGCCCTTGGGCGTCTGCCATTCCATACCTTCCATCGCGGAGATCAGCGCCTCGGTATCCTCGGCACCGCCGGCCTTCTTGATGGCCTCGACCACGGCGATCCCTGCCGCCATGCCCCCGGCGGTGAAGAAATCCGGCGGGCTGTCGAAGCGGCTCATGTGCTCTTCGACCAGCCAGTCGTTCACTTCGTTGTCGGGGATCTCGTAGTAGTAATAGGTCGCGCCCTCCATGCCGGGCAGTTCCTTGTAGGCGGTCAGCGCGGCGAGGATATTGCCCCCGGTCGCGATCTCGATGCCGAAACGCGAGGGGTCCATGGCGTTGATCTTGCCCATCGGGTTGCCGCCACCGGCCCAGATGATGAAGAGCTTCTTGTCGCCCTCGATGTCCTTCATGGCATTGAAGATCCGCTCGGCCGCGGCGGTGAAATCGGTGGTGTCGGTGGGGACGTATTCCTCATGCGCCAGCGTCGCGCCGGTGCCGTCCAGCGCCTCGCGGAAGGCCGCCACGCCGTCGCGGCCAAAGGCATAGTCCTGCGCCAGGGTGGCAATCGTCACGCCTTCGCCGCCCAGGGCCACGGCGTTGGAAATCGCGTCCTGCGACGAGTTGCGCCCGGTGCGGAAGATGAAGCGGTTCCAGTTCTCGCCGGTGATCGAATCCGCCACCGCAGGCTCCACGATCAGCACCCGCTCGTATTCCTCGGCCATCGGCAGCATCGCCAGCGCCACGCCGGAAGACACCGGCCCCACCGCGATCTGCACCTCGTCGTCGCCGTAAGCCTCGGCCAGGAGCGCCTTGCCAAGGTCGGGCTTGAGCTGGGTGTCCTTCTCGATCACCACGATCTTCTCGCCGTCGATCTCCATGGTGCCGCCGGTGGCATATTCCAGCCCCAGCATCAGCCCGTCATGGCTCTGCTTGGCATAGGCTTCGAGCGCGCCGGTCTTGCCATAGACATGGGCGATGCGAATCTCCGCGGCGGCGCTTCCGGCGATCAGCGCCGTCAGGCCAGCGGCCAGGATCAGTTTCATCGGGGTCCCTCCCTGGGATGGTCTTCTTGTCGGGGGGATGAGGCATCTTGCATCCGCGCCTGTCAACGTCTGGTAGCGCAACCGTTTGAAATTTCACCGGAAGGCCGGAAAACCGGCGCTTGCCAGCGCCGGAGCGAACCGGCATGGCTTGATCCCCGGCACGCCTGCGCTTCATTGTGAACCGGCGCGCCGGGAAATGGCCGGGGTCCGGTCGGGACCGGCGGCGCAGGATTCGGAGGTGTTTCGGTGATGTTGAAATCGTTCGGGCAGGTGCTCTGCCTTTTTGTCGTATCGCTGTTCGGGGCGGCGGCCTCGGCGCAGGAGGTGGCCTCGGTGCGCGCCTATGTCTGGGGCAATTCGCTGATCAACCATGCGTCCAACACCCAAGGCACCACCGTGCCCTTCTGGCTGGGCCGCATGGCGCGGGCCGATGGCCGGGCACTGGCGCTGAGCGGCCAGTCGGCCTTTGGCGGGCAGTTCCCCGACAAGCTGCCGCCCGAGCCGAACTGGGGCTTTGACGGGGTCGCGCCCTCCTTCGAGGGCGGTGCCTTCGGGGACGCGGGCATCGACACGCTGCTGATCAACCCCGAGAACTTCATCCAGTACAAGGGCCCGGAAGAGCGCTACGACGGCGCGCCGGACAACCGCTCGCCGGTCAGCGGCACGGTGGGGCTGATCGACTGGGTCCGGGGGCAGGGGGCGCGCCCGACGGTGTTTCTCTATGAAGGCTGGGCCGAGATGGACTCCTTCCCGCCCTCGCGCCGGGCCTATCGGCGCTACCTGGCCTTCACCACCGGCGACTACCACGACTGGTATCGGGGCTATCACGCGGCGGTGGCCCGCGCGCTGCCCGAGATGGATGTGCGGCTGATCCCGGTCGGCACGATCCTGACGCACCTGCTGACCGAAGGCCCGTTGCAGGAGTTGCGGCCGGTCGACCTCTATACCGACAATGCGCCGCATGGCACGCCGACCACCTATCTGATCGCCGCGATGATCACCTATGCGGGGCTCTACAATGCGCCGCCGCCGGCGTTGGCGGAGTATCCCGGGGTGCATCCCGAGATGATCGACAACTACGCCGCCGCGGCAGACTTCATCTGGGCCGGGATGGCGGATTTCGCCGCGCCGCGCGATCTGGCGGCGGCGCCTGTGCCCGCGCCCGAAACGGTGATCGCCGAGGCCAAGGCCGAGGACAGCGTCCCGGCGCTGGCGGTCAGCGATCCGGCGGGCGAGGCCCCGGAACGCGCGCCCAGCACGGCGACCGGCCTTGCCAGCCCGTCGATTGCCATGGGGCTGAACGGCATCGCCGACTGGTCGACGCAACAGCCCTTCATCGACGTGATGAAGACCGCGCGCCACTGGGTCGGGCATCTGCCCGGCCAATGGGGCGGCTGGACCGAGGCGGATTTCGCCCGCGAGGGCCTGCTCGACGAATTCGGCTGGATCACCCGCCTGCCGGAGACGGTCGACCGCGTCGAGGCCTTCGTGCTGACCGACCTGCCGCCCGAGGCGGTGTCGCTGAAAGGCCGCTACCGGGTGACATGGGAGGGCGCGGGGGATCTCGACATCGTCGGCCGCGCAAGGGTGCAGCAACGCGACGACCACGCGTTGTGGTTCCTGTTCGAGCCGGGCGAAGGCACCGTCGCGGTGCAGATCAATACCACCGATCCGGCGCGCAGCGGCGATTACATCCGCAACATCCGCATCATGCACGAGGATCACGTGCCGTTTCACGAGGCCGGGATGGTCTTCAACCCCGATTTCCTGGCGAGTGTTCAGGACCTGCGGGTGCTGCGCTACATGGACTGGATGTTCACCAATGGCTCGTCCAAGATCGCCTGGGGCGACCGCGCGCGGATCGGCGATTACAGCTATTTCCGCCGCGGGGTGCCGGTCGAGCACCTGCTGGCGCTCTCCAATATCGTCGGCGCCGACCCTTGGGTGACGATGCCGCACATGGCCGATGAAAGCTATCTGCGCGGCTATGCGCAGGCGATGCGCAAGGGGCTCGATCCGCGGCTGAAGGTCTACGTGGAATATTCCAACGAGGTCTGGAACCGCTTCTTCCCCCAGGCCACCTGGGCGGTGGAACAGGCCGAGGCGCGCTGGGGCGCGGCGGCGGGCGACGACGGCTGGATGCAATTCGCCGGGATGCGCGCGGCCGAGGTGGCCGATACCTGGGCCGAGGTCTACGGCGCCGAGACCGAGGCGCGGCTGGTCAACGTGATCGGCGTGCACACCGGCTGGCCCGGGCTGGAAGACCTGCAATTGCAGGCCCCGCTCTGGCAGGCCGAGGGCAATGCGCCGCCGGCGGGGCGGTTCCAGGCCTATGCGGTCTCGGGCTATTTCGGCCACCTGATCGGCAGCGAGGAAGAGGGCCACCGCATCCGCGAGATGCTCGACACCGCCGCCGAGGCGGCCCGGCAGAAGGGCGAGGCCGAGGGGCTGCGCCGCGTGGCCTTGCGCGAATACGTGCGCGCGCATCAGTTCGACGGCACGATTGCCCCGGTGATCGAACGGCTGCGGGCGGAATCCCTGCCGGAACTGACCGGCGAGCTCTGGCCGCATCACGCCCGCGTGGCGCAGAGCCATGGCATGACCATGGTGATGTACGAGGGCGGCACGCATATCCTCGGGCACGGGCCCTGGCAGGATGACGCGGACATGACCGACTATTTCCACAAGCTGAACTATTCGCCGGAAATGGGCGCGATCTATGCCGATCTGCTCGAAGCCTGGCAGGCCGCGGGCGGCAAGCTGTTCAATGCCTTCGTCGACATCGGCAAGCCGTCGAAATACGGCAGCTGGGGCAACCTGCGCCATCTCGACGACACGACGCCGCGCTGGGAGGCGCTGATGGCCTTCAACCGCGCCACCCCCGGCGACTGGGAGGCGCGCGCGCCGGGCGCCTTCCTGCACGGCGTGATCCGCCGCGGCACCGCGGGCGACGACCGGCTGGAGGGCACCTCCGAGGAGGACGTGCTGCTGGGGTTCGACGGCGACGACGTGCTGATCGCCGGGGGGCGCGGCGATTTCCTGCACGGCGGGCCCGGGCGCGACACCGCGGTGCTGCCCGGGGTCTATGCCGACTATGGCTTCGACATGGCCGAGGGTCGCTTGCGCGCCTGGCACGCCGACGGGGTGGTGCATCTGCGCGAGATCGAGATCCTGAAATTCGACGACCTGGAGCTCAGCGCCGAGTTGCTGCAATGATCCGGTCTTGCCTGCAACGGCGCGATGGCTGAGACTGGCGCATGGCTTTGAAACAGAAGACCTTTGTGCGGCAGGCCGGGGCGCGGGCGGTGCTCTGGATCGATCCGGCGCGGGTCACGCATCATTCCGGCAGCAAGTGGCCGGTGGGCAAGCACCGGCTGAAGCAATTGGGCCGCGTCTTGCCGCCGCCGCTGGTGCGGCTGCTGCGGCCCTGGGCCAAGGGCAGCGAGCCCTTTGCCATCCCGCGCGCGCACTTCGGTGCGGTCGAACCGGTCACCGCGACCCCGCGCTACCAGCGGGTGGCGGATTTCATCGCCCACAAGGACGCGGTGCGGCACTCGGCCTGGTACCGCGACCTCATGGCGGACCTGGACCGCGACGGCATCGCGCGCCACAAAGAGATCGCGATGCAGGACGAAGCCGCGGTGGTGGATTTCCTCGAGGGCTATGTCCGCAAGCTGGTGGTCAGCCTCGCGACCGAGGGCTACCGGCCCGATGCGGTGGGCTTTGAATCGACCGCGGTGATCGATGCCACGGGTGGGCTGTGCAAGGCCGGGTCGGGCAATCACCGGTTCAACATTGCCAAGGTGCTGGGCGTCGACCGCTTTCCGCTGCGGGTGGTGGCGGCGCATGAGGATTGGCTGGGGCGGGGCGTTGCGCGCACCGAGGAGGTGCTGGCGCGGCTGCCCCAGGTCGAGGCGGCGCATCGGGCGGGGGGGCCGGGCTGAAGCCCGGCCTACGGGCGGGCGGTCAGCGGCGCATCTCGTTGACGATCACCTCGGCGCCGAGGCTGGCGCGGTAGTCGCGTTCGATCCGCGCGCGCCCGGTCTCGCTGAGACGACGCGCGAGGTCGGGATCTTCGGCGATGCGCAGGATGGCCGCGGCCAGTGCCTCGGGGGCCTTGGGCGGCACCAGCAGCCCCTCGACCCCGTCGTCGATCAGCTCCGGCACCCCGCCCGCAGCGGTGCCGATGGTCGGCACGCCGCAGGCAATCGCCTCCATGTAGACCACGCCCAAGGGTTCGTGCCAGCTGGCCAGCGCGAAGACATGCGCCTCCAGCAGCCTGGCCTTGACCGAGGCCGCGTCGATCGCGCCCAGCAGCCGCACATGTTCCTGCAGCTTGTGCTGCTTGATCAGCCGGTCCAGCACCAGCCGGAAGCCGCTGCCGCCCTCGTCATCCTGCCCGGCGATCTCGAGCACCACGTCATGGCCCGCGGCGCGCAATTGCCGCACCGCCTCGATCAGGTCCTGATGGCCCTTCACCACGTTGAGCCGTCCGCAGGAGAATACCCGAATCTGGCCCTGGGCCGGAACATAGGGCGCATCGCGGCGCAGGTAATCGGTATCCACCCCCATCGGCCGCAGGATCATCGGCGGCAGATCCTCGGGCTGCTCCGCCTGCATCTCCGCCATCAACTTGCGGGTGATGACCGTGGCAAACTTCGCATGGCGCCACTTGTAGCGCTGGCCGCGTCCGTAATCGCTGAGCGGCCCGTGCAGGGTCAGCGAATACTCCGGCCCGCCCAGATGCTTCGCAAAGGCGGCGATCAGCGCGGCGCGGCCGCAGGAATGCACATGCACATGGGCGATGCCCTGTGCGGCGCACCGGTCCTTCAGCGCCTGGCCGGCGGCGGCGCAGATCGCGATGTCTTTCAGCACCGACAACCCGTCGCGCCGCACCTCGCGCAGCAATTCGCCCCAGGGCAGGCGCGGCAGCACCTTGAGCGCGCGGCCCGGCGCCACCTCGCCCAGGTAGGTGGTCCGCGCCATCGCCGCATCGGACCAGTCATGCGCGATCAGCCCCTCGGGCGGCTTGCGGGTGGAAAACAGCACCGGCGTGACGCCCATCGCCTCCAGCGCCGCGATCTCGCGCCAGAAGAAGATATGCGTCTGCCCCGGGAACTGGGGGACGAGGTAGCCGAGTTTTTCCCCTTGGATCATGCGCCGCTTCCATGAGATTTTCTGCGCTGCATCATGGTTTGGCCACAGTTGCATGTATAGTCCTTGTACTGGAACAATCTGTTCAGGGGTGTCCTCTTTGTCAGTAAGCGCGCCTTTTCAACTGGCCGTGGTGATCCCCGCATATAACGAGGCGCCATGGATCGGGGCCTGTCTCGACGCGGTGGCCGCCTCGGGGGGGCCGGCGCATGCGCAGGTGATCGTGGTGGCCAATGGCTGCACCGACGAGACCGCCGCGATTGCCCGCGGCCGCGCCGAGGGATTCGCCGCGCGGGGCTGGCAGCTGGCGGTGCTGGAACTGGCCCAGGGCAACAAGATCGCGGCGCTGAATGCCGCCGATGCGATTGTGCGGGCGCCGGTGCGTGCCTATCTCGATGCTGATGTGGTGGTTGACGAGGGTGTGTTGGGACAATTGACCGAGGTTTTGCGCGGCACCCGGCCCGCCTATGCCAGCGGCACGCTGCAGATCGCCGAGCCTGCCTCGCCCGTCTCGCGCGCCTATCGCCGGATCTATGCCCAGGTGCCCTTCATCGCCCACGGCGTGCCCGGCTGCGGTCTGTTCGCCGTGAACGCCGCCGGGCGCGCGCGCTGGGGCGACTGGCCCGCGATCATCTCGGACGATACCTTTGCCCGGCTGAACTTCTCCGGGGACGAGCGCCGGACCGTGCCCGGGCGCTATCGCTGGCCGCTGGTCGAGGGCTGGCGCGCGCTGGTCCGGGTGCGGCGGCGGCAGAATGTCGGCGTCGAGGAGATCGCCCGCAGGTTCCCCCATCTTGCCGCCAATGACGACAAGCCGCCGCTGGGCTTGGGGCAGAAGCTCTCGATGGCGCTGTGCGATCCCCTTGGCTTTGCGGTCTATGGCGGGGTGGCGCTGGCCACGCGGCTGGGCGGCGAAACCGGCTGGAGCCGGGGCCGATGATCGCCATTGCCCAGAAATTCCGCGGCATGTCGCTGACCGCCCGCGCCCTGCGCTCGGCCGCCTTCACCCTGGGCGGCTTCGGCACCTCGCAGGTGATCCGGCTGGCCTCGAACCTGCTGCTGACCCGGCTGCTCTTCCCCGAGGCTTTCGGGATGATGGCGCTGACCATGGTCTTCATGCAGGGGTTGCAGATGTTCTCGGATGTCGGCGTCGCCCCGGCCATCCAGCAGAGCAGGCGCGGCGACGATCCCGATTTCCTCGATACCGCCTGGACCATTCAGGTGGTCCGCGGTTTCGGCCTGTGGATCGCGGCCTGCGCGCTGGCCTGGCCCGCGGCGCAGATCTACAGCGAGCCGATGCTGCTGCTGTTGCTGCCGGCCTACGGGCTGACGCTGATCATCCAGGGCTTCAACCCGACCAAGATGGAAACCGCCAACCGCCACCTGATGCTGGGGCGGATCACCCTGCTCGACATGGCGACCCAGGTGGTGGGCATCGTCACCGCCGTGGGGCTGGCCTGGTGGCTGCAATCGGTCTGGGCGCTGGTGATCTCGGGCATCCTGTCGATGCTGGTGCAACTGACGCTGAACATGGCCTTCCTGCCGGGGCGGGCCAACCGGTTCCTGTGGGAAAAACCGGCGGCGCAGGAGTTGATCAACTTCGGCAAGTGGATCTTCCTGTCGACGCTGATGGGCTTCCTGTTCCACCAGGGCGACAAGATGATCCTGGGCCGCTTCCTGCCGATCGACCTCTTCGGGATCTACAATATCGGCTTCTTCCTCGCCTCCTTTCCGCTGCTGCTGGGCTACATGATCACCCGCAAGGTGCTGATCCCGATCTACCGCGAGACGCCGCCGGGCGCCGATCCGGCCAACTTTGCCAAGCTGCGGCGGATGCGGGTGCTGGTGTCGACCGCGCTGCTGAGCCTGCAGGCGGTCTTTGCCGCCTCGGGCGTCTGGCTGGTCGACCTGCTCTACGACGACCGCTATGCGCTGGCCGGGCCGGTGGCGGTGGTGATCGCCATGGCGCAGATCCCGGTGATCGTGGCGCTGACCTATGACCAGGCGGCGGTGGCGGCGGGCGACAGCCGCCGGTTCTTTCTGCTTCAGGCCGCGCGCGCCGGGCTGATGGTGACCGGCATCCTGGCCGGGTTGCAGGTGGCGGGGCTGCTGGGCGCGCTGGCGGGGCAGGGGATTGCCATGATTCTGGCCTATCCGGTGGTGGTCCGCCTGGCCCGGAGGATGCAGACCTGGGATCCGCTGCACGATCTCGTCTTCGCCGGGTTCGGGCTGGCCATCGCGCTCATGGCCTGGGCGCTGAATGGCGAGGAAATCCTGAGGCTTATGCCCGGAGCGCTGCCATGAGGCCGGCAGCGGAGATCCAGGCGCGCGGCGGCGTGCCCGGGCCATGCCGGGCCGCGCCCTTGGCGCGGGAATGAGGCGGGGGTGCCCATGGTTTGCCCAAATTTCACCTCAATTTTTAACTACCTCCTGTTCGTGGGGGCAAACGGGATGACCGGATGTCTGTGATTGAACCTGTCGCGCCAGTGAGCGAGACCGATATTGCCATTGTCGGCATGGCGGCCCGGTTGCCCGGTGCCGCGACCCTGGATGCGTTCTGGGACAACCTGCGCCATGGCCGCGCGTCGATTCGCCGCCTGTCCGAGGAGGATCTGCTGGCCGCGGGCGAAAGCCCCGGGCTGATCCGGCACCGCAACTATGTTCCCTTTGCCGCGCCGCTGGACGGGTTTGCCGATTTCGACGCCGAGTTCTTCGGCCTCTCGCCCAAGGACGCCGCGATCATGGACCCCCAGCATCGCCAGTTCCTGGAATGCGCCTGGGAGGCGATGGAAAGCGCCGGTCACACCCCCGAGGGCGCGGTGGGCCCGGTCGGTGTCTTCGCGGGCTGCGGCATGGGAAGCTATTTCTATTTCAACATCTGCTCCAATCCCGACCTGGTCGATGGCACCGGCATGTTCCTGTTGCGCCATACCGGCAATGACAAGGATTTCATGGCCACGAGGCTGAGCCATATCCTCGATCTCAAGGGCCCCTCGCTCAATCTTCAGACCGCCTGTTCCACCTCGCTCGTGGCGACCCATTATGCGGCGCAATCCTTGATCAACGGTGAATGCGACATGGCTCTGGCCGGTGGCGTGACCATCGAACTGCCCCATGCGCGCGGCTATCTCTACAAGGAAAACGAAATCCTCTCGCCCGACGGCGCATGTCATGCCTTCGATCACCGGGCGCAGGGCACGGTCTTCGGATCGGGCGTCGGCGTCGTGGTGCTGCGGCGGCTGGCCGATGCGCTGGCCGATGGCGACAATATCTGGGCGGTCATCAAGGGGTCCGCCGTCAACAACGACGGTGCCGCCAAGGCCGGCTACCTGGCCCCTTCGGTCGAGGGCCAGGCGGCAGCGATTGCCGAGGCGCAGGCCATGGCCGGCATCAACGCCGACACGGTGGATTACGTCGAATGCCACGGCACCGGCACCTACCTGGGCGATCCCATCGAGGTGGCCGCCCTGACCCAGGCCTTCGAGGAAACCACCGACGAGACCGGCTTTTGCCGCATCGGCTCGGTCAAGACCAATATCGGCCATCTGGATACCGCCGCCGGGGTGGCCAGCCTGATCAAGGCCGCGCTGGCGCTCAAACACGCGGAAATGCCGCCCAGCCTCGGCTTCGAGACACCCAACCCGGCGATCGATTTCGACGGCTCGCCCTTCAGGGTCAACGACACGCTGACCCCCTGGGCCCGCCGCAAGGGCCCGCGCCGCGCCGGGGTCAATTCGCTGGGGGTGGGCGGCACCAACGCCCATGTGGTGCTGGAGGAAGCGCCCGAACGCCCCGCCTCGGAAGACAGCGACTGGCCGCTGCATATCCTGACCGTGACCGGCCGCAGCAAGGCGGCGGTCGAGGCCAATGCCCGCAGGCTCGCCGCCCATCTGCGCGCCCACCCCGAGCAGAACCTCGCCGATGTCGCCTTCACCCTGGAAACCGGGCGGCGCAAGTTCGATCACCGCCGGGTGCTGGTGGCCGAAAGCCATGTGCAGGCCGCCGGCCTGCTGGAATCGCTCGATCCGCGCCGGGTCTTTGCCCATTCCGCGCTGGACGATACGCCCGAGGTGGTCTTCCTCTTTCCTGGCGGCGGCGCGCAATATGCCGGCATGGCGCGCGATCTCTACGAGACCGAGCCGGTCTTCGCCGACTGGATCGACCGCGGGCTCGAGATCCTGCAACCCAAGCTCGACTACGACATCCGCGCGCTCTGGCTGCCGCGCGAAGAGGACCGGCACCGGGCCGATGAGCGGCTGACCCGACCTTCCGTCCAACTGCCGCTGATCATGATCGTCGAATACGCGCTGGCACAGCTCTGGATGTCCTGGGGCGTCATGCCCCGGGCGCTGGTCGGCCATTCCATGGGCGAGAATACCGCCGCCTGCCTCGCCGGGGTCCTGTCCTTCGAGGATTGCATCGGCCTCGTCCACCTGCGCGGCACGCTCTTTGACCGGGTGCCCGCCGGCGGCATGCTCTCGGTCTCGCTTTCCGCCGAGGCGCTGCGAACCTACCTAGGCGAAGACCTCGACCTTGCGGCGGTCAATGCGCCCGAGCTTTCCGTCGCCTCCGGCCCGCAGGCGGCACTCGACGCCCTGCAACAGCGGCTCGAGGCGGAAGGCATCGACTGCCAGCGCGTCGCCATCGACATTGCCGCCCATTCGCGGATGCTCGCGCCCATCCTCGAGGACTTCCGCGCCTTCCTGCGCGGCATCGAGTTGCACGCGCCGCGCCTGCCGATCATCTCCAACCGCACTGGCGAACCGCTGACCGAGGCCGAGGCGACGGACCCGGACTACTGGACCGCCCACCTGCGCAACACGGTGCATTTCGCCGATTGCATCTCGCACCTCGCCCGCGACCGCACCTGCGTCTTTCTCGAGGTCGGCCCGGGCAAGGCGCTGTCCTCGCTGGCCCGCCTGGATCCGCAGGTCCCCGCCAACCAGACCCTCGCCAGCCTGCGCCACCCCGACGACCGGATCGAGGACGACGCCTATTTCCTTTCGGCGCTGGGGCGGCTCTCGGCGCTGGGCGTGGCGATCGACTGGGATCAGATCTGGGGCGAGGCGCGGCGCAACCGGGTGGTGCTGCCCAGCTATGCCTTCCAGCACCAGACCTATTTCATCGAACCGGGCAAAGCCGCCGAGACCCGCGCCGAGAGTTTCCTGACCCGCAGCGACGAAATCTCCGGCTGGGCCAGCCGCATCGCCTGGGTGCCGGACCTGGCGGGATGCGAGATCGACGTGGAACGTGAACTCGCGCTGGTCTCGCCCGAGACCTGGCTGATGTTCATGGACGATGCGGGGCTGGCCACGGCAATCGCCGCCCGGTTGCGCGATGCCGGCCATACGGTGATCGAGGTCTGGCCCGGCGATGCCTTTGCCCGCGCCTCCGAAAGCTCGTACCTGCTGGCGCCGGAGCGGGGCCGCGAGGGCTATGACCTGCTGATCCGCGACCTGATGGCGCGCGGCGTGGTGCCGACCCGGGTGGCGCATTTCTGGCTGGTCACCCGCGACGAGGGCCACCGCCCCGGCTCGTCCTTCTTCCACCGGGTGCAGGAGCATGGCTTCTACGCGCTGCTCTTCCTCGCCCAGGCGCTGGAAGAGGAAAGCCTGCCCAAGCCGCTGCATATCACCGCGATCACCAATGGCGCCACCCGCGCCCGGGGCGATACCCTGCGCTGGCCCGAGAAGGCGTCTCTGGCCGGGCCGCTGCGCGCCATTCCGCGCGAATTGCCCGGCGTCACCACCGCCTCGGTCGACGTGGAACTGGCGGAAAAGCGGGGCCGTCCGGTGATCTCCGACGACCTCGTCAATCAGCTTCTCGAAGACCTCGTCGCACCCCCCGCCATGTCCGAGGCCGCCCTGCGCGGCCCCCGCCGCTACGTGCGCAAGCCGCGCCCGCGTGCCCTTCCGGCGGCTGAGGCTGCAATGGTGCGCGAGGGCGGCAGCTACCTGATCACCGGCGGTTTCGGCGGCATCGGCCAGTGCATCGCGAAACGCCTGGTTGCCGAAGGCGCCGGCACGCTCATCCTCACCGCCCGTTCGCCGCTGCCCGAGCGCGACGACTGGGACCGGCACCTGAAAAGCCACGGCCCGCAGGACCCGGTGACCCGCCGCATCCAGGCGGTGCAGGCGCTCGAGGCCCAGGGCGCGCGCGTCGTGACCGAGGCCGCCGATGTCTGCAACCTGCAACAGATGCAGGAGATCGCCACCCGCCACGCCCCGATCCACGGCGTGATCCATGCGGCAGGGGTGATCGACGACGCACCCCTGCTGACCAAGACCCAGGTCGGCATCGAAGACGTGCTGACGCCCAAGATCCACGGCACCCAGGTGCTGGGCCAGGTCTTCCCCGATGGCGCGCTCGACTGGATGGTGCTGTTTTCCTCCAGTTCCACCGTCACCGCCCCCGCCGGCCAGGTCGATTACATCGCCGCCAACGAATACCTCAATGCCTATGCCGAGGCCCGCCGCGGCGGCCGGACGCGGGTGCTGGCGCTCAACTGGGGCATCTGGGCCGAGGTCGGCATGGCCGCCGATGCGGTCGCCCGGCGCACCGGCGACCTGCCCGAGGCCCCGCGTGAGCCCGCCGGCTTGCCGCTGCTCGAGACCGCCACCTTCAGCGACAGCGGCGACCGGATGTTCGAGGCCTCCTGGCGGCCCGAAGACCTCTGGCCGCTGGACGAGCACCGGATGCGCGACGGCACGGCGCTTCTGCCCGGCACCGGCTATCTCGAGCTTGCCGCCGAGGCGATGCAGGCCCAGGGCGAGACCGGCGCCTGGGAGGTCCGCGACCTGACCTTCCTGCGCCCGCTGCAAACCCCCGACGGTGCCGCGACCGACATCCGCGTCACCCTGCGCCGCAGCGATGCGGGCTACGCGATGGAGGTGCGCAGCGGTGTCGCCCATGAGGGGCGCACCGGCTGGCAGCTTCATGCCGAAGCCGAGCTTTCACTCGCAAAACTGGCGCCGCCGCCGAACATCGATCTCAAGGCCATCCGCGCCCGCTGCGAGGGCGGCGCCTACAGCGACATTCCGCTGCGCACGGCGCAGGAGACCCACCTCGATTTCGGCCCCCGCTGGCGCGTGCTGCATGCCACCGCCCTGGGCAAGGGCGAAGGCATCGCCGACCTGGCCTTGCCGAAAGCGGCGGCCGAGGACGCGGCCCGGGGCATCCTGCTGCACCCGGCGCTGATGGACATTGCCACCGGCTGGGCGATGGAGCTGATCGCGGGCTACGATCCCGCCGCGCTCTGGGTGCCGATGTCCTACGACCGGGTGCGCGTCTTCGGCCCGCTGCCCGACCGTCTGGTCAGCTGGGTGCGCACCTCCGGCGACACCCGCCCGGGTCAGCCGGTGGCGCGTTTCGACATCACCCTGGCGGACCCCGAAGGCCGGGTCTGCGTGGTGATCGAGGGCTTCTCGATCAAGCGGCTCGACATGGAGGGCGGGCTGATGCGCGCGCCGCGCCCCGGCGCCGCCGAACTGCGCTTTGACCGGGCCGAGGACGCCCAGCCGCTCTCGCCCGCCGAGGAACGCCTGCAACACAACCTGACCCAGGGCATCCGCCCCGAGGAGGGCGCCGAGGCCTTCCTGCGCGCGCTGGCCAGCGATGCCGCGCAGCTGGTGGTCTCCTCGCTCGACCTGCCGGCGCTGATCGCCCAGGCCGCGGAAAGCGCTGCCGCCCAGGCCCCCGGCGCGCAATTCGACCGGCCCGATCTCGACACCGATTTCGTCGCCCCCGAGACGGATATCGAACGCACGCTGGCGGGCTTCTGGCAGGAGCTTCTGGGCCTGAGCCAGGTCGGCGTCGAGGACAATTTCTTCGATCTTGGCGGGCATTCGCTGATTGCCGTGCGGCTCTTTGCCATGATCAAGAAGACCTACCGCGCCGAATTCCCGATCTCGGTGCTCTTCGAGGCCCCCACCATCCGCGCCTGCGCCGGTCTGATCGAGGCGCGCGTCGGCCCGCAAGCCGAGGAGGGCCCGCAAGGGACCGAGGAGGCGCTGCGCCGCTATACCCATATCGTGCCGATGCACGAAGGCGAAGGCAGCGCGAAAACCCCCTTCTTCCTTGTCGCCGGCATGTTCGGCAATGTCCTCAACCTGCGCCATCTCGCCCACCTGATCGGCAGCGACCGCCCGTTCTACGGCCTCCAGGCCCGCGGCCTGTTCGGCGACGACACCCCGCACCGCGACATCACCGAGGCCGCGCGCGACTACCTCGCCGAACTGCGCGAGGTCCAGCCCCGGGGCCCCTACCTGCTGGGCGGCTTTTCCGGCGGCGGCATCACCGCCTACGAGATGGCCCATCAGCTCGAGGCCGCGGGCGAGGAGGTCGCACTCGTGGTCATGCTCGACACGCCCCTGCCGGTGCGCCGCCCGCTCGAACCGAAGGACCGCCTGCTGATCCAATGGCAGGAATTGCGCCGCCAGGGCGCGCTCTATCCCTTCCGCTGGGCGGCCAACCGCATCCGCTGGGAAGTGGCCAGGCGCCGCGTGCCCGAACCCGGCCAGGCCCCCGAACACCAGTTCCACAATGCCGCCATCGAGGCCGCCTTCTACGAGGCCATCGCCCGCTACGAGGTGCGCCCCTGGTCCGGCAACCTGCACCTCTTCCGCCCGCCGCTGCGCGGCAAGTGGCAGGTCTGGGGCGGGCGGCTGGTGGATGCCGACCGCGCCTATGTGCTGCCCGACAACGACTGGTCGGGCTGGGCCTCCGGCCTGCAGGTGCAGGAGGTGCCGGGCGATCACGATTCCATGGTGCTTGAGCCCAATGTCCGCGTGCTCGCGGCGCGCATCCGCGCGGCGATCGTGGCGGCGGAAACCCCGGCCTCCACGACGCGGGACAGGCCGGCGAGGGCGGCGGAATGACCGTGACCCGCCCCCGGCTGCTTGTCGTCCTGCTGAACTACCGAACCGCGCAGATGTGCATGCGTGCCGCCGAGGCCGCCGTCACCGCCATGGCGGGTCTCGACGCCGAGATGGTGATCGTCGACAACGACAGCGGCGACGGCTCGTTCGAGGAATTGCTCGCATTCCGCGCGGCCCGCGGCTGGCCGCATGTGCGGGTGCTGGCCTCGGGGCGCAACGGCGGCTTCGGCGCCGGCAACAACTTCGGCATCCGCGCCGGGCGCGCCGACGGGCAGCGCGCCGATTACGTCTATATCCTCAACTCCGATGCCTTCCCGGACCCCGTGGCCATCCGCACCCTGCTCGACTGGTGCGAGGCGCATCCCGCGACCGGCATCGCCGGCAGCTACATCCACGGCACCGAGGGCGAGGCGCATCTGACCGCCTTCCGCTTTCCCTCGATTGCCGGCGAATTCGAGCATTCCATGCGCTTCGGCCCGGTCTCGCGCCTGCTGGCGCACAAGCGGGTGCCGATGGACCTGCCGACCCGGCCCGCGCCGGTCGACTGGCTGGCCGGGGCCTCGATGATGCTGCGCAGCGAAATGCTCGACCGGATCGGGCTGTTCGACGAGACCTTCTTTCTCTACTTCGAGGAAACCGACCTCTGCCTGCGCGCCGCCCGCGACGGCTGGGACACCATCTATCACCCCGAAAGCCGGGTGGCGCATGTCGGCTCGGTCTCGACCGGGATGAAGGACTGGCGGCGCATCCCGCAGTACTGGCTCGACAGCCGGCTGCATTACTTCACCAAGAACCACGGCGCGCTTTATGCGGCGCTGGCCACGGCGGCGCATGTCACCGGCGGGGTGCTCTGGCGCATCCGCCGGGTGATCCAGCGCAAGCCGCCCGCCGATCCGCCGCATTTCCTGCGCGACCTGCTCAGCCATGCGCTGCGCGCCGCTGTCCGTCCCGCACCGGACACGGCACCGCCCGTCCCGCATCAACCCGCAAAGAGGCTGCCATGACCCAGATCACCGCGATCCTCGTCGGAAACGACACCCTGACCCTGGGATGCGCCCGGCAATGGCTGGACTGGGGGCACGCGATTGCCGCGCTGGTCACCCGCAATGCCGACCTGGCCGATTGGGCCCGGGCCGAGGGCCTGCGGGTCGATGCCCCGGGCGCAGACCTCGGCGCGCGGCTCGAGGGCCTGGCCTGCGACTGGATCCTGTCGATTGCCAATCTCGACATTCTGCCCGACGCGGTGCTGGCGCTGGCCGAACAGGGCGCGGTGAATTTCCACGACGGCCCGCTGCCGCGCTATGCCGGGCTGAACGCGCCGGTCTGGGCGATCCTCAACGGCGAGGTCCGCCATGGCATCACCTGGCACCGGATTGCGGGCGGGGTGGACAAGGGCGATATCCTCCTGCGCCAGACCTTCGACCTGGCGCCGGGGGAAACGGCGCTCAGCCTCAACCTGAAATGCTATGCGGTGGCGGTCGACAGTTTTGCCGAGGTCATCGACCAACTCGAGCGCCCCTCGCCCCGGTGGCAAGCGCAGGATCTCTCGGCGCGCAGCTATTTCGGCCGCGATGCCCGGCCCGAGGCGATGGGCCACCTGCGCCCGGACCGGCCCGCCGAGGACAACGCGCGGCTGGTGCGCGCGCTGGATCATGGCGACTATGCCAACCCGCTGACCAGCGCCAAGCTGTGGCTGGGGGACCGGGCCATTGCCATCGGCGGCGCTGAGGTCATCCCCGGCCAGGGCGCTCCGGGCGAGATCCTCGCCGTTGCCGATGAGGCCCTGACCCTCGCCTGTGCCGAGGGCGCGCTGCGCCTGACGAAGCTGGCGCATCTGGACGGCGCCCGGGTCCGCCGGCAGGACCTGCCCCGTCCCGGCGAGAGGCTTGCCCCGCTGTCCGAAGCGGATACCGCCGCGTTGACCGACCTTGGCGCGCGGCTGGCCCCGGCTGACCCCTTCTGGCGCCGCCGTTTCGCCGGTTTCGCGCCGGTTACCCTGAGCAGTGCTCCGGGCGAAAGCACCGGCCTCGCGCGGGCCGAATTCCGCTGGCCCGAGGGGCTGACCGCCGCGCAGAAGGCCGATCTGGTGGCGCGCTGGGCGGCGCAGGCCTGTGGCGAAGCCGTCGCCGACATCGCGCTGACCCATGCGGCCCTGACCGACACCACCCGCGGCCATGCGCTGGGCTGGGTGCCGTTCCGCGCCGGTGACGACCTGGAAACCACCTGCGCCAAACCCGCCCCCGCCGCCGATATCGCGCTGCGCCTGCCCGGGCTTGCGGCGCTGACCTGCCCCGACATCGGCTTTGCCTGCGACGGTGGCGCGGTGCGGCCCGAGGTGCGGCTGACCGTCACCGAAAGCGGCGAAATCCACTACGACAGCGCGCGGATTTTCCCCGCGATGGCCGCACTGCTCGCAGACCGGCTGGCGCGCATGGCCGAGGCCGAGGCGCGCGGCGAACCCGCACCTGCCCTGCCGGAGGCCGAGCGTGACCTGGTGCTCTACGGCTGGAACCGGACGCAGACCGACTACGACCGCTCTGCCACCCTGGCCAGCCTCTTCGAGGCCCAGGTCGCCCGCAGCTCCGAGGCGCCCGCGCTGGTCGTTGGGCCGGAGATCCTCAGCTATGCCGAGTTGAACGCCCGCGCCAATCGCGCCGCTCATGTGCTGCGCACCATGGGGGTCGGGCCGGGCACGCTGGTCGGGCTCTGCACCGCGCGCAACGTGCATCTGGTGGTCGGCGCCCTGGCGATCCTCAAGGCCGGCGGCGCCTATGTGCCGATGGACCCGGCCTATCCCGCCGAGCGGCTGGCGCTCTATCTCGAGGACAGCGGCGCGAAGGTGGTGGTGACCGAACGCGCCTTGCAGGACGACCTGCCGCCCGGCGCCGCCAAGCTGCTCAGCCTCGACGCCGAGCCGGTGATCGAGGCCGCGCCCTCCGACAACCCTGCACCTGTCGCCGGGCCCGCGGATCTGGCCTACCTGATCTATACCTCCGGCTCCACCGGGCGGCCCAAGGGCGTCATGATCGAGCATCGCAACGTGGTGAACTTCCTCGCCGGGATGGACGCCCGCATCGGCCGCGACCGCCCCGGAAGCTGGCTGGCGGTGACCTCGCTCAGCTTCGACATCTCGGTGCTCGAGATCTTTTATTCGCTGGCCCGCGGCTACAAGCTGGTGCTGGTGAACGAGGAGGAAAAGCTGGAAGCCGCCACCAGCGCCGCACCGGGCGAGGGGATGGAGTTCAGCCTCTACTACTGGGGCAATGACGATGGCGTCGGGCGCGACAAGTACCGCTCGCTGCTGGAAGGGGCGAAGTTCGCCGATGCCCATGGCTTCTGCGCCGTCTGGACGCCCGAGCGGCATTTCCACGCCTTCGGCGGGCCTTACCCCAACCCTTCGGTGACCGGCGCCGCGGTGGCCGGTGTGACCCGCAATCTGAGCGTGCGCGCCGGATCCTGCGTCGCGCCCCTGCACCATACCGCGCGGATTGCCGAGGAATGGGCGGTGATCGACAACCTCACCAATGGCCGCGCGGGCCTGGCCATCGCGTCCGGCTGGCAGCCCGACGATTTCGTGCTGCGCCCCGAGAACACGCCGCCGGAAAACAAGCCCGCCATGCTGCGCCAGATCGAGGAATTGCGTCGGCTCTGGGCCGGGGAGGCGGTGGAGTACCCCAAGGCCGACGGCACGATGCACGCCGTGGTGACCCAGCCGCGCCCGGTGTCGAAGGTGCTGCCGATCTGGGTGACCACCGCGGGCAATCCCGCCACCTGGAAGGAGGCGGGCAAGATCGGCGCCAACGTGCTCACCCACCTTCTGGGCCAGTCGGTCGAGGAGGTCGCGGGCAAGATCGCGCTCTACCACGAGGCGCTGCGCGAGGCGGGCCATGACCCGGAGGATTTCAAGGTCACGCTGATGCTGCACACCTACGTCGCCGCCACCCGCGACGAGGCGCGCGACGTGGCGCGCGAACCGATGAAGGACTACCTGCGCTCTGCCGCGGGCCTCATCAAGCAATACGCCTGGGCCTTTCCCGCCTTCAAGCGGCCCGAGGGGGTGAACAATGCCTTCGATTTGTCGCTCGACGGGCTCTCCGAGGAGGAACTGGACGCGATCCTCGATTTCGCCTTCCAGCGCTATTTCGAGGACTCGGGCCTCTTCGGCACCGTCGAGGATGCGGTGGCCCGGGTCGAGAGCCTGAAGGCGATCGGCGTCAGCGAAGTGGCCTGCCTGATAGACTATGGCATCGCGGTGGACACGGTGCTGGAGGGGCTGAAACCCCTGGCCGAGGTGCTGCGCCGCTGCAATCCCGAGAGTGGCGCGGATTATTCCATTGCCGCGCAGATCGCCCGCCATGACGTGACGCATCTGCAATGCACGCCCTCGATGGCGCGCATGCTGCTGCTCTCGCCCGAGACCCGCGCCGCGCTGGGCCGGGTCGAGCAGTTGATGCTGGGTGGCGAGCCCCTGGCGGGGGCTCTGGTGGATGAAATCCGGGGCCTGACGCAGGCCGGGATCGAGACCATGTACGGCCCCACCGAGACGACGATCTGGTCCTCGACCGGCGCGGCCAGCGGTGGCGAGGCGATCTGCGACATCGGCACGCCGATTGCCAATACCCGAATGTACGTGCTGGACGACGCTGGCGATCCTTTGCCCGTGGGCGTGACCGGCGAGCTTTTCATCGGCGGCGACGGCGTGGCCCGCGGCTATTGGCAGCGCGACGACCTGACCGCCGAGCGGTTCCTGCCCGATCCCTTTGCCGAGGGGCGGATTTATCGCACCGGCGATCTGGCGCGCTGGCGGGCCGATGGGCGGATCGAGTTCCTGGGCCGCGCCGACACCCAGGTGAAACTGCGCGGCTACCGCATCGAGCTGGGCGAGATCGAGGCCCGGCTCGAGGCGATGGAGGGTGTGCGGCAAGCGGTGGTGGTGGTGCAGGGCGCGCACACCCTGACCGCGTTTTACGACGGCACCCCCCCGGCCAGCCAGTTGCGCCGGGCGCTGCTGGCGGATGTGCCCGAGTTCATGGTGCCCTCGCGCTTCGAGAAGGTCGCATCCTTCCCGCTGACCCCGAACCGCAAGGTCGACCGCAAGGCCCTGTCCGAGCGGACCCCGGCGCCGGTGTCTGCGCCGGTCGTCGCCGCGCCGGTCCCGGCGCTGGCCGAGGCGGATCTTGCGGACCTCCACCAGCGGATTGCCGATATCTGGCGGCGCACCCTCGGGGTCTCCGAGATCCCGGCGCAGGCCAATTTCTTCGAGCTGGGCGGCCATTCGCTGCTGGCGGTGCAGGCGCATCGCGAATTGCGCAAGGACCTGGGGATCGCGCGGCTGAGCATCACCGATGTCTTCGGCTATCCGACCCTCGCCGGCCTGGCGGCGCGCATCGCAGAAATCGGCGGCACGACAAAGGCGGCGCCGAAGCGGCGCGCGGAGGCCCCGGCCAATGTCGCCGCCCGCCCGCAACCGGTCGTGGCCGAGCCCGACAATCCCCGCGCCGCGGCCCGCACCGACGCCATGGCACGGCGGCGCGAGATGCGCGCGCGGCGGCGCACCGGCTGACCGGCGGGCAGAACACGAAGGCGTGACCCGGGGAGTCGGGGCAAAAGCCGGTGGCTTGGCCTAAAGTGCTGGATTGATTGTGAAAAAAGCTGTCAGGAAACGCATTGTTTCCGCCGAAATCGGGTTTGAAGGTGGCAAAAATGAGGCTTTTGAACTAAGTTTTTCCGGGGCATGAGAACTGGCGGGCTGCCCGGAAACGGGCCTGGAAACCGGCCCGGAAACGGACCGGGGCGGCAAGCGGCAAGACCGGATGAAACTGCCCTCGCGGGGGCGCGTGTTGGAGCGTAATGATGAATCAGTTGGGATCGTTCAGCGACCTGAAATCCGTGCTGCGCCGCCGGCTGCCGCTGATCCTGATGGTGACGCTGATCGGCTGCGCGCTCTCGGTCTATTTCGCCCTGCAACAGCCCAAGGTCTACGAGGCCATCGCGGTGGTCCAGATCGAGGACGCCAAGATCATCGACACCCGCACCGGCCAGACCGACGCCGGGCATCGCCTGCAACTGATCGAACAGCGGATCATGGCGCGCGACAACGTGATCGAGGTGATCGAGGACTACGAGCTCTATGCCGACCTCGACGAATCCATCGGCTTCAAGGTGGCGCTGTTCCGCCAGGCGACGACCATCACCCCGGTGATGGATTCGGCCCAGCCCTGGCTGACCAATGGCAGCCCGACCGGGCTGACCATCACCTTTGCCACCACCGATGCGCAAAAGGCCGCCGATGTCGCCAACGAGCTTCTGGCCCGCGTCGTCGACCAGGGCCGCTCGCGCCAGGAGGACGAAACCGCCCAGGCTCTGGCCTTCTTCACCGGCGAGGAAACCCGTCTGACCGGCGAGATCCTGGTGCTCGAGCAGCAACTGGCCGAGTTCAAGCAGACCAATGCCGAGAGCCTGCCCGCCACCATCGTCGCCCAGCGCACCCGCCTCGACGCCCTGCGCCAGACCGAACTGGACATCGAGCGCGACATCATCCAGCTGGAAACCAACCCGCGCCGGACGCGCGAAGGCATCCTCGAGGCCCAGGTCGCGCAACTCGACCAGCAGCGCCGGCTGGTGCGCGAGCGGATTGCCGAGATCGAGGCCGCCCTTCTGGCCGCGCCGCAGGTCGAGCAGGAACTGAGCATCCTGACCCGCGAGCTTGACCAGCTGCGCGAGCAATTGCGCCAGGTCTCGACCCGCAAGGTCGAGGCAGAGACCAACCGCAGCCTGCAACAGCAGCAGCAGACCGAGCGTTTCGAGGTGCTCGAAACCGCGTTGGTGCCGGAATACCCGGTGTCGCGCAGCCGCAAGAAGACCGCGCTGATGGGCGGCATCGCCAGCGTCATCTTCGGCGTGGGCTTTGCGCTGATGCTGGAAATGCTGAACCCCGCCATCCGCAACGCCGCCCAGCTCGAGCGGGCGCTGGGCATCCAGACCGTGGTGACCATCCCGGTGGTGACCACCCGGCGCGAACGGCGTTTCCGCAAGCTGCTGGTGTTCGGCTGGATGCTGGGGCTGGCAGGGCTGATCGCGGCGGTGTTCCGGCTGATCAACGACCGGTGGCCCAATCTCGTCCCTTTTGACCAGGGCGATGGCCAGTTTGCCCGGCCGCAATAACCCCGTTCCCGGGCCGGGAGGGCGTCAGTAGCCGTAGTTCTGGCTGGTGTCGTCCTCCGACTTGTTGAGAACCACGCCCAGCAGCGGCGTGTCGGTGCCCAGCCGTCTTTCGACGTCGCGGACCTGTTGCGGCCTGGTCATGCCGCCGCCGACCACCAGGATGATGCCGTCATAAAGCGGCCGCGCGGCCAGCACGTCGTCATTGACCAGCGCCGGCGGCATGTCGAGCAGCACGACATCCGGTTTCAGCGCCGCTTCCATCGCGTCGAGTGTCCTTGCCGTCATGCCGTCCTGCAGCAATTCGGCGGCAAATTCCTCGCGCCGGGTGTTGAAGCCGAAGGCCACGTTGTCGCCGATCTTGTGCGGGTTGCGGCCGGGACGGCGCAGGAAGTCCTCGGCGGGCATCTGGCCCGACAGGAAATCGGCGATCGCCGGGGAATTGGCGACATTCATCGTCTTCGCCAGCGCCGGATGCCGCATGTCGAGGTCCAGGACCACGGTGCGGCAATTGCCCTGTCGCGACAGCGACAGCGCAAGGTTGGCGGCCATGAAGGTCTTGCCGCAGCCCTCGGTGGGCGAGGTCACGGCGACGCGGCTCCAGCCATTGTCGCGCAGCGCCTTGAGCAGCTTGGTGCGCAACACGTCAAAGCTGGAATGCACCGGGTCTTCGCGCGTGGCGGTGACGATCCGGTTGCGCTCCAGCTTGCGGGCGTCGATGGGAAACTTGCGAATCCGGGTCCAGGGGTCCGGTGCTTCGACCTCGGGTTCCACCACTTCGGGGGTCGCAGGATTGGCCTGGGCCACAACCGGTTCGGCCACGGGTGCAACCGGTTCAGGCTCCGCCGCGACAGGTTCGGGCGCGGGTGCGCTCGGTTCAGGCGCCGCCGCCACCGGCTCGACCACGCTCTCCACCGGATCGGGTTCGGCAGGCGGCAGGTCCGGCATGGCGAGAGGTTCCGGCGGCATCTCTACCGCCGCCGTCTCTTGCCTCTCTGCCGGTGCCACATCCGCAACCGGCGCAGGCGCGTCGTCCTGCGGGGCGACCAATGGCGCGGGCGGCTCGGGCGCGGCCTCGACCGGATCGACCGGGCCGGGCCGGCGCACCCGTTTCACCCGGTAGGTGATCGGCCGGGTCGGGGTGACAGGGGGCGAAGGCTCCGGTTCCGGCGCGGGGGCCTCTGCCGCTTCCGGTGTCTCTGCCTTCGGGGCAGGCGTCTCGGGCGGTTTCGGCTCGGGTTCGGCGGTCACCGGATCGGCCTCGAGTTCCAGCAGCGCCGGGTCGATCTCGCGCGCGCGGCGGGCGGGCCGCTTCGGCGCGGGCTCAGTCGGCGCGACAGCAGGCTCGGACAGGCGAATCGGCCCGGACAGGGCCGGTTTCGGCTCCGGTCCTCCGGCATCGCGTGCCGCCCGCTTCTTTCGTGTCCAGCGTTTTTCCATGGTCATCTGCCCGTGCCGGGTTGTCCCGGTCCTGTTCGCACCTGCTTCCGCGCCAGAGGACACCAAAAATCGGGCAGAATTGCGCCCATTCAGCGGTTCTCCTCAGAAACCGAAGAGATTGGCATCCCGGATCGCCTTGTCAACAAAGCGCGCGCGGTCGCTCTCGGGCTGCCAGCCCAGCAGGGTTTTCGGCCGGGCATTGTCGAACGGCGACAGATGCGCCCGGCTCTTCCAGTCCCGAAGCGAGGCCCGCACCGCCCCCTTGCGCCCCAGCACATGGCGTTTCAGCCGGTATTTCACCGCATCCGCCGCCCAGAACAGGTGCAGGTTGCCCGGGCGCACCGTGATCCGCGCGCCCAGCGCGGCATGAATGGCGTCGAAATAGTCCCGCGCGCTCATCATCGGCTCACCCACGAGGTTGAAACTCTCGCCTATCGCCTCGGGGTGGTCCCCCATGGCGATCAGCCCGTCGCAGACATCGCCGATCAGCACGAAGGGCAGGATATTGCGGCCCTTGCCCCAGATCCTGACCGCCCCCGCCCCGTGCCAGCGCCCGATGCCCCAATGCTGCAGCGGCCCGCCGGGGCCGACGACGATGCCGGGCCGGGCGATGGTCAGCGGCAGGCCGGTCTCGCGGTGCATCTGCAGCAACTGCCGCTCGCATTCCGCCTTGGACCGCGCATAGAGGTTGCGGTCGGACATGTCCTCGGCAAAGCCGGTCGCCTCGGTGATCCGCTGCCCCGGGTCGGACATGTCGTAGGAGGCGATGGTGCCGGTATAGACCAGCCGCTTGACCCCCGCCTCCTGCGCCGCCCGCGCGATGCCCAGGGCGACACCGACATCGTTTTCCAGCGCCGCCTCCCAGGTGGTCTCCAGCGACCGGGCGAGGTTGTAGATCACCTCGATCCCCGCCATCGCCGCGCGCAGGCCGTCGGCGTCCTTCAGCGAGACACCCATGGTCTCGACCTGGTCGGGCAGATCGGCGAATGGCCCGATGCGCCCGCGCGACAGCACCCGCACATCCTCGCCCCGCGCCACCAGCGCCCGGGTCAGGTGCCGCCCGATAAAGCCGGTGCCGCCGATCACCAGCGCCCTGGGCTGCGGCTTGCGGCTTTGCGCCGGGATATGCGGCGCCTTGAGGTGCGGCAGCCTGTCCAGCGTCGCCTCGAGCGCGCGCGCCACTTCCAGCCCCGCTTCGGGGCCGAAGCGCGCATCCACCGGTTGGCCGGATTTCGCGGCTGCGTGGAAGGCCGCGACGGTGCCCTGGAACGACAGCGCATAGGCCGATTTGCGGTTCAGCGACACCAGTTGCCGGGCGCCATTCACCATGCCTTCGCGCAGGTGCTGCCCGGCCAGCGCCATCTGGTGCAGAAACGGGTTGGCGACGATATCGGCGGTATTCTCGCGGTGCACCACCAGCGCGTCGCTGGCATAATCCAGCCGCGCCATGCCCGAGGATCCGCGGACCGTCACCGAGCGGTCATCCATGATCTCGACCAGCGAGATGTTGAAACTCACGTCGACCTCGCCCGCCCGGGCAAAGACGCGCCAGACCTGCGGGCGTTCGCCCATGCCGGGCAGGTCCACCGGCCTGCCGACCTCCAGGTGCCGGATCTCCACCGGACCGAACAGATCGACCGCGAAGGCCACCAGGTGCGGCCCCAGTTCCAGCAACAGGTTGCCGGGTTCGCGCAGCAGCCAGAGCCCGTAGGGCCCCGACCTCAGCGGCGCCAGCGGGAAGTGCCAGTTGATCTCGGCCTGTGCCACGCGCCCCAAGCGGCCCTCCGCAACCATGCTCTTCAGCCGCCGATACCCTGGAATGCCGAGGAAATTATGCCCCGAGGCCAGAACCTTGCCCGACCGCTTCGCCGCCTCCGCCATGCGTTCCATCTCGGCCAGGGACAGCGCCACCGGCTTTTCGACCAGGCAATGCAGCCCGGCCTCCAGGCATTGCACCGCGAGATCCGCGTGAAGCTGCGGCGGCGTGCAGATATGCACCGCATCCACCGCCCCGGCGGCAATCATCGCCTCGACCGAGGTGAAGACCTGCGCCCCATGCGCCCCGGCCAGCGCCTCTGCCGCCTCCCGCGACAGATCGCAGACCGCCGCCACCTGTGCCGCGCCGGTCGTGCGCAGCGCATCCGCGTGCCAGTCCGCGATATAGCCCGCGCCGATGATACCCGCTCTCATGTCACCCTCACTTGTACTCGATAATCCGCATGTCCCGCCCCCGCAGGCGCCGCAGATGAAACCGCAGCATGCCCAGCAGGTTGGGCACTTTCGACAGGGTCAGATAGGCGGCCTGATGCCATGCCGCGCGTGGCTCCAACCCGTCGTGCCGCATCAACCCGCGCGCCGTTCGGGCCCAGGACGCCCCATATGCCAAGACCACCAGTGCCGTCAGCCAGGGCGACAGGCCCAGGCCGATGAGCGCCAGCAAGGGCGCGAAGAGGCCCCAGCCCCAGGCCCGCAGCCGCTCGCGCCGGAAATACTCCGGATGCAGGTGCCCGACCTGGGCAAAGCCATGCCCGGTGCGCACCGCCCGCTGCCACCATTGCGCCACGCGCGTCATCGCCGCATCGTGCCGCGTCATCTCGACCGGGATGCGCCGCAGCCGCCAGCCCGCCTTGCGCAAACGGCAGCACAATTCGTCATCCTCCGCCGCAATCACCGTCGCGTCGAAGCCGCCCGCCTCGACGTAAGCCCGTCGCCGCACCATCATGTCGCCGCCACAGGCCAGGATCTCGCCCGCCGGTCGGTGCCATTCCACGTCCGCCATGGCGTTGAACACCGAGACCTCCGGCGCCACTTCCCGCCGCCAGCCGGTCACCAACCCGCAGCCCTCGTCCGCCAGCAATGCCGCCCGCCCCGCATCCATCCAGCCCGGCGCGATGACGCAATCGCCGTCGATGAATTGCACCACCTCCGCCGCGCCGCCGGTGGCCTCGAGGTGCAAAAACCCCGCGTGCCGCGCCCGCGCCGCGGTGAAGGGCTGTGCCGGGTCGAGATGCACCACCTCGGCCCCGGCGCGTTCCGCCTCCGCCACGCTGTCATCGCTGGAGCCGCTGTCGACATAGACCACGCGCCGCGCCTGCCCCTGCGCCGAGGCGAGGCAGCGCACCAGCCGCGCGCCCTCGTTGCGGCCGATCAGGATCAGGTCGACGGCGCTCATGGCCGCTTGCCCGGCTGGGCGGTCGCCTCGGCATAGACCTCGAAGAGCCGCCCGAGCCAGACCGTTTCCTTGCCGATGTCGAAATCCTCCTCGACCTTGGCCCGCCCCGCCGCGCCCATCCGGGCCCGCCGCTCGGGGTCTTCCAGCACGCGGGTGATCGCCTCGACCAGGGTCAGCGCATCGCCGGGATGGACCAGGAAGCCCGATACGCCGTCTTCCACCAGTTCGCGCACCCCGGCCACCGAGGTGGCGATCACCGGGCGCCCGGCGGCCATCGCCTCCATCAGCACCACCGGCACGCCCTCGGCAAAGCTGGGCAGGACCAGCGCGTCGGTGTGTCTGAGCGCTTCGGCCACCTCCGCCTGGCTCTTGTAGCCGGCAAACGCCACCATCTCCCGCAGCCCCAGGTCCGCCGCGTCGCGTTCCAGCCGCGCGCGTTCCGGCCCGTCGCCGATCAGGGTCACCTGCAGGTCGGGCATCCGGGGCTGCAGAAATGCCAGCGCCTCGAGCAGCACCGGGATGCCCTTGACCGCCGCCAGCCGCCCGACGAACATCAGGTGCGGCGGGCCGTCACGCGGCGCGGGGTCATAGCGCGCGGGCTCGATCCCGCAATGCACGATATGCAGCTTGTCCCATTGGCTGCGCGGGCTGAACAACATGGCCTGCGCCCGGCAGAACTCCGAGATACAGGCCACGAAACGCGCCCGGGCGATCTTTTCGTCCAGCCGCCAGTGCTCGGGCGCAAAGAAGATGTCCGGCCCGTGCAGGGTGAAACTGTAGGGCACGCCGGACAGTTCCGAGGCCAGCATCGCCACGGTGCAACTGGCCTTGGCGATATGGTTGTGCAGATGGGCAATGCCCTCGCGCCGTATGAAATGCGCAAGGATCAGCGCCTCGGCGAAGTAGAACATCTGCCACAGCCCGGCGCGGACCCCGCCCGGCGCGACCCGCCAGGCCAGCGCCAGCGCGCGGGCAAAGCGCCCCGGATGGCGCATTGCATGCAGCGTCGCGCAGCCCAGGTGCAGCGGCTTCATCGCCGCTTCCAGCACGTGAAAGGTTGCCGCGGCCTCGGCGATCTGCTCCGCGCCGACCAGGTGCTCCGGCCCGGTGCGCCGGATCGAGCAGGTCCGCACGGTGATCCCCTGCGCCCGCAACGCCGCCACCTCGCGCTGGATGAAGGTATCGGTGGCGCGGGGGTATTCGCCGGTCAGATAGGCGATGGGGCCGGGGCGCGTCATGTGACGTGACCGTTCTGCGCCGCGTGCATCAGCGCCTCGAAGCCCTGCGCCTGGCGCAGCCCCAGCACCTCGCGCATCCGGCTGTTGTCATAGGAGACCGGCAGGAACCGCGCGCGCAAAACCGCCGGGTTCATCAGCCCCGGCACCCGCGACGGCCCGGCCAGCCGCGTGGTGAGCCCGGCCAGCGGCAGCATCCAGCGCCAGCCCAGCGGCAGGGTCAGGCGCGGCCCGGGATGCAGCGCCTTGAGAAAGCGCCGCCGGTCGGGCAGATCCTCGTCCAGCAGGTTGATCGGCCCGGTCGCCGGCCGCTCTCCCGCGGCAACCAGCGCCTGGGCGCAGGTCGAGACATGGGCCAGCGGGATCTGCCCGCGATTGCCCAGCCTGAGCAGCACCCCGCCCCGGGGCAGTCCGAGATGCGCATTCCAGAGCCGCCCCGGCCCGAAAACCGCCCCCGCGCGCAGGATCGTCAGCCGCAATCCGGCGTCACGCGCCGCCTGTTGCACCAGCACCTCCTGCGCGCGTTTCGCCCGTGCATAGGTGTCGGCGCGGCCCTCCACGTCGATCAGCGGCGTGGTCTCGGTGATCAGGTCGCCGGGCGCGACAGCCCCCATGTCATAGACCGCGATCGAGCTCAGGTGCACCAGCTTGCCGCCCTTCGGCATCGCCGCCAGAAGCCGCTCGGTCGCGGCCAGCGTGTCGCGGGCATGGGCGCGCGCATCGCCCGACAGCGAGGCGGCGAGATGCAGCACCACGTCCGCCCGCGCGCATACCGCCTCGAGCCCCGCGCCCTCGGCCAGGTCGCAGGTCAGCACCTCGATCCCGGCATCCTCGCGCCAGACACCCGGCACCGCGGCGTCGGACCGGGTCACGGCGAGCACCGCGTGGCCCTTGCGCCGCGCCTCGGCGACGGTGGCGCGCCCGACATAGCCGGTGGCGCCGGTGATCAGCAGGGTCAGCGCGCCCATGGCATCGGCTCCGGTTTCTCGCAGGTGGTGTGCATGTCCTGCGGGCCGGTGTCCTCGCCCGCGTTCTGGATGGCCAGCGTCACTTCGGTCAGGTGCAGCGCGAAATCGTTGCTCATCCGGCAGGGCCTGTTCTCGGCCAGGGCGTCCAGCATCTCGACCGGGCCCAGCGCGAAATTCATCGCCGCCGCGCCCTTGCGCGAGACCTGGGGATGGCTTTTCCCCGCCACCCGGCAGCGTCGCCCGAGGGGCATCTCCAGCAACCGCCGCCGCAGCCGCACACGTTTGTGAAAGCGCACCGGCGCGGCATTGTTCCAGGCTTCCCTGACCGCCAGCACGCCCCTGTCGCCGATCACCCTTATGCGGTGGTCATGCGGCGCGGCGATGGAACAGGTCAGCCGCGCCACCTCGCCGCCGTGGAAAAACAGCGTCGCCACCGAGAAATCCGGCGTGCCGTCGCCGCCGGGCTTGTCGGGCAGAAGCTCGGCGCTGGCCGCCACCACGCGGCGCACCGGGCCGAAGGCGGCGATCAGCCAGGTCAGGAAATAGCCCGCGTGTTCCAGCGTGCAGCCGACACCGAATTCGTCGCGCGCGGGCCAGGGTGCGCCGCTTTCGCTGACCCAGTCGCCATAGGGCGCCTGCGGGATGAAGCCGTCGTCGAGCTCGGCATAGACCAGCCGGACCTGCCCCGCCGTGCCGCGGCGGATCTCGCGCAGAAGCACCTGCGCCGCCTCGCCCAGCACGCTGGCGGGCGCCGAGGCCAGCAGCAGCCCGCGCGCGTCGGCCCGCGCCTTGAGGTCCTGCGCCTCGGCCAGCGTCATCGCCAGCGGCTTTTCGCACCAGACATGCCGCCCGGCGTCCAGACAGGCGGCGTTGACCGCGTAATGCGCCGAAGGGTTGGTCAGGTTCAGCACGATGGCGCCCTCGGGCAGGGCGGCGAGGAAAGCGTCGAAATCGGGCGCGGCGGGCACCTTCCAGTGCTGCGCGAAGGCCTGCCGCCGGTCGGCATCGAGGTCATGCACGGCGGCGACCCGGATCTCGGGATAGAGCGCCAGCGACCGCATGTAGAGGTCCGCGACAAATCCGCATCCGACAAGCCCCACGGCAGCCATCACCTGCCCTCCACGGACAGGCCCGGCCGGAACAGGCCTTCGGGCCAGATCAGGGACAAGGTCAATTTGCGTAACATCCTTCGGACTCCGGTGTCCTTTCACCATGGGAACATGGCAATTTTTCGGCCATTTCCCCGAAAAGGCCGGTTGCGCCGCCAATCGGCGGGGCGGCGGGGCAGCACCTGCCCGGGAAATGACAATTTGCCCTTATATTTGCCGCTTTGGCCAGCCACTATCGCCCGGCACAGCAGGAGGGGTTCGGTGCATTTCGAGACAGGACAAGACCGCGTGACCATCACCATGCCGCGGCGCGCCGACCTGATGCAGCAGGTCGCCGCGCGGTTTGCACGCGGCGAGGGGTTTGCGCTGGCGACGGTGAACCTTGACCACCTGGTCAAGCTGCGGACCGACGCGGGGTTTCGCGCGGCTTACGGCGCGCAGGATTTCGTGGTGGCCGATGGCAATCCGCTGGTCTGGATGTCGCATCTGGCGGGCGACCCGGTCGAGTTGATCCCCGGCGCCGACATGGTGGTGCCGCTGGCCGAACTGGCGGCGGCGGGCAGCGTGCCGGTGGCGCTGGTCGGCAGCACCGGGACCGCCCTGCAAGGGGCCGCCGCGGCGCTGTGCCAGAGGGTGCCGGGGCTGAAGATCGCCGCCTGCATCGCCCCGCCGATGGGCTTCGACCCTTCCGGCCCGGGGGGCGCCGAGGTGCTGGCCGCGCTGGATGCCTCCGGCGCGCGGTTGGCCTTTCTGGCGCTGGGCGCGCCCAAGCAGGAGATCCTCGCCGCACGGGGCCGCGATGTGACACCGCAGATCGGCTTTGCCTCGATCGGCGCCGGGCTGGATTTCCTCGCCGGAACCCAGGCGCGCGCGCCGCGGCTTTTGCGCCGTCTGCAACTGGAATGGCTCTGGCGCATGGGCTCGAACCCCCGCCGCCTCGCCTGGCGTTACGCCAGGTGCGCGGCCATCCTGCCGGGTCACGCGGTCCGGTCCTGGCGGCTGCGCGCGCGCCAGAGCCGGATGTCGTCGGATTGAAGCGCTGGGCAGGTATCTGCCGGGGGCGGTCATCCGATCGAGCCTTTCCCGGCCCGGAATCAAGCCGAAGGCGCCGGGCCAGCGGCGGCCCGCCCCCCGGGCTGCCGCTCCGGTGACGTCAGTGCTTCGCTCCGAGGTCTTTCGGACCTGGCCGAGATAAACTGCGCAGAAGAACCGTGGCAGCGGCATCCCGCGGGCCGCCGCTGGCCCGGCTCAGGTCGTGCTTTTTGCAAGGTCCGCAACAGGCCATTCCCGTCGTTGCGCCCCAACGTCACCTCGTTCTAGGCTCGCCCGGATTTCAACCCGGCAATCCCCAGCGTTACCAGAACCTTGGCCTCGATATCCTCGGCGTTCAGCCCGGCCACCGCGTACATGTCGCGCGGGCTGGCCTGGTCGATGAAGGTATCCGGCAGAACCATCGAGCGGTATTTCAGCCCGCCGTCGAAGACCCCTTCCTCGGCCAGAAGCTGCGCCACGTGGCTGCCGAAGCCGCCCACCGCGCCTTCCTCGATGGTGATCAGCGCCTCGTGCTCTGCCGCCAGCTTCAGGATCAGATCGCGGTCGAGCGGCTTGGCAAAGCGCGCATCCGCCACCGTCGGGGCGATGCCGCGAGCGGCGAGTGCCTCGCTGGCTTCCAGCACCTCCTTGAGCCGCGCGCCGAAGGACAAAAGCGCCACGCCCTTGCCCTCGCGCATCACGCGGCCCTTGCCGATCTGCAAAGGCACGCCCTTTTCGGGCATCTCGACGCCGACGCCTTCGCCGCGCGGGTAGCGGAAAGCAATCGGCCCCTCGTCATGCGCCGCCGCGGTGGCCACCATGTGGACCAGCTCGGCCTCGTCCGCCGCGGCCATGACCACCATGCCGGGCAGGTTGGCCATGAAGGCAATGTCGAAGGCCCCGGCATGGGTCGCCCCGTCGGCCCCCACCAGCCCGGCGCGGTCGATGGCAAAGCGCACCGGCAGCCGCTGGATGGCGACGTCATGCACCACCTGGTCGTAGCCGCGTTGCAGGAAGGTGGAATAGATCGCGCAGAAGGGCCGCATCCCCCCCGCCGCCAGCCCGGCAGAGAAGGTTACCCCGTGCTGTTCGGCAATGCCGACGTCGAAGCAACGGCTGGGATAGCGCGCGCCGAAGAGGTCGAGCCCGGTGCCATCGGGCATCGCCGCGGTCACCGCGCAGATCCGGCTGTCGGCCTCGGCGGCCTTGATCAGCGCCTCGCCGAAGACCTTGGTATAGGAGGGCGCGTTGGATTTCGCCTTCTTCTGCTTGCCGGTGACGACATCGAAGGTCGCCACGCCGTGGCCCTTGTCATTGGCGGTCTCGGCGGGGTGATAGCCCTTGCCCTTCTTGGTCAGCACATGGATCAGGATCGGCCCGGTGGCCCGCGCCTGCACCGTGCGCAGCACCGGCAGCAACTGGTTGAGGTCATGGCCGTCGATCGGCCCGACATAGGAAAAGCCCAGCTCCTCGAACAGCGTGCCGCCCACCGCCATGCCCTTGAGCATGTCCTTGGCGCGCCTGGCGCCTTCGCGGAACGGCTCGGGCAAAAGCGAGACCGCGCCCTTGGCCGCCGCCTTGAAATCCTGGAAGGGCGCTTCGGCATAGAGCCGCGACAGGTAGGAGGACATCGCGCCCACCGGCGGGGCAATCGACATCTCGTTGTCGTTGAGAATCACGATCAGCCGCTTTTTCAGGTGGCCGGCGTTGTTCAGCGCCTCGTAAGCCATGCCGGCGCTCATCGCGCCGTCACCAATCACCGCGATGGCATCGCCATGGCCGGTGTCGCAGGCGCCGCCCAGGTCGCGCGCCACGGCAAAGCCCAAAGCGGCGCTGATCGAGGTCGAGCTATGCGCCGCGCCGAAAGGGTCATAGGGGCTTTCCGAGCGCTTGGTGAAGCCCGACAGACCGTCCTTCTGGCGCAGGGTGCGGATGCGGTCGCGCCGCCCGGTGAGGATCTTGTGCGGATAGCACTGGTGGCTGACGTCCCAGACGATCTTGTCGCGCGGCGCGTCGAAGACCGCGTGCAGCGCCACGGTCAGTTCCACCACGCCCAGCCCCGCGCCCAGATGGCCGCCGGTCTCGCTGACGGCGCTGATCGTCTCTTCGCGCAACTCATGCGCCAGGCGCGCCAATTCGCCGTCCGAGAACTGCTTGAGATCGGCAGGGCCGTGAACACGGTCGAGGAGAGGGGTCTGCGGGCGGTCTGGCATGGGCGGCTCCTTGGCCTTCTAGCTGTCGCGCGAGATAACGAACCGGGCCGCCTCCCGCAAGGTGTCGGCCCTTGTCCCGAAGGGGGCCAGCGCGTCACAGGCGCTGGTGGCCAGGTCTTCGGCCCTTCGCCGGGCGGCATCGAGGCCGAGGAGCGACACGAAGGTGGCCTTGCCGGCGCGGGCGTCCTTTTGCAGGCGTTTGCCGGCCTTGCCGACATCGCCCTCGACATCGAGGATGTCGTCGGCGATCTGGAAGGCCAGCCCCAGCGCCTGGGCATAATGGCGCATCGGCTTGAGATCGGCCCCGGCCAGCCGCGCCCCGGCCTCGGCCGACCACTGGATCAGCGCGCCGGTCTTGCCGGCCTGCAGCGCGGTGATCTCGTCCAGCGTCAGCGGCGCTTCGGCGTGCTCGGCCGCCATGTCGAGCGCCTGGCCCAGCACCATGCCGCCGGCGCCCGCGGCCCTGGCCAGCGACAGCGCCAGATCGGCGCGCACCGCCGGATCGCCATGGGCGCGCGGATCGCTGACCATCTCGAAGCCCAGCGTCAGCAGCGCGTCGCCGGCCAGCACCGCGGTGGCCTGGTCCCACTTGACATGCACCGTCGGCTGGCCGCGGCGCAGGTCGTCGTCGTCCATGCAGGGCAGGTCGTCATGCACCAGGCTGTAGGCATGCACCGCCTCGATCGCCGCCGCGGGCCAGAGCGCGTGGTCCTCGGGCACACCGTGCAGCCGCGCGCCCTCCATCACCAGAAAGCCGCGCAAGCCCTTGCCGCCGGCCACCGCATAACCCATCGCCCGGGTCACCGGCAGGTCCTTGAACCCGGCGATCCTTGCGGTCAGATGCGCCGCGACCCGCGTCGCATCGGATCTCAGCGTGGCGGGGAAGGCTGTGTCCGGGCTTGCGACGGCGGAGCCGGACGTCGGGCGTCGGGTGCTGGTGGAGATTGCGGGAGCCTCCGGCGGGAGTTTATCTGGCAAGATGAAGGACAGGGTGCGTGCGGACGGCGGGCGTCACAGCCCCTCGACGGGTCGGGAGCCGGTGGCATTGCCCTCGGCATCGGTGGTGATGGCGTGGACCTTTTCCTCGGCGTCCTTGAGCTTTTTCTCGCAGCGTTTCTTCAGCGCCGCGCCGCGTTCGTAGAGCTTGATCGAATCGTCCAGCGCCACGTCGCCGCGTTCCAGCTGGCCGACCACGGCCTCCAGTTCCGCCATGGCTTCCTCGAATGTCAGATCCTCGACCTTTTTCTCGCTCACGCCGCTGCCTCCTGAAGCGTTTTCACATGGGCGGTCACGCTTGCCGCCAATGCGGCCAGATCATAGCCGCCTTCCAGCGCCGAGACCACCCGGCCCTGACAGGTCTGATCGGCGATCTCGCAGATTTCCCGCGTGAGCCAGGCGAAATCCCCGGTCGTCCAGTTGAGGTTGGCCAGCGGATCGTCGGCGTGGGCGTCGAAGCCGGCGGAGACCAGGATCAGCTCGGGCGCGAAGGCGCGCAGGCGGGGGAAGACCTCGGCGGTATAGGCCGCGCGCATCTCGGCACCGCCGGTGCCGGGGGCCAGGGGCACGTTGAGCACGTTGTCATGCGCGCCGCGCTCGGAAGGATCGCCGCTGCCGGGCCAGAGCGGCATCTGCTGGCTGGTGGCGAAGAAGGCGCGCGGCTCGTCCCAGAGCAGCGCCTGGGTGCCATTGCCGTGGTGGACGTCGAAATCGACCACCGCCACGCGGCTCAGCCCGTGCCGTTCCAGCGCGTGTTTCGCGCCGATCGCCACGTTGCCCAGCAGGCAGAAGCCCATCGGCGTTTCGGCCTCGGCGTGGTGGCCGGGCGGGCGGATGGCGCAAAAGGCATTGCGCGCGGCGCCGCTCAGCACCCGGTCCACCGCCTCGCGCAGGGCGCCGACGCCGCGCAGCGCTGCCTCGAGCGATCCCGGCGCCATCCAGGTATCGGCATCCAGCGCCACCTGGCCGCTTGCCGGCACCTCGTCTTCCAGCCGGTCGAGGTAGCGCGCGGGATGGCAGAGCAGCACATCCTCGCGGGTGCCCAAAGGCGCCGTTTCCACCGCGATATCGGCGGCGCGCAGCGCGTGCAGCACATACTCCAGCCGCGCCACCTGTTCGGGGTGGCCCTCGGGCGTCACGTGGTTCAACCCGGCGTCATGCGTCAATACCAATGTGGCCATGTCACTCCCCTGCTTCTTCTCTTGGTCACATACCCAAATCCCGTCGTTCCGCCAAGGCGCGACCGCCCGACGGGACGCGTAGGGTGTGCGGTTCCGCGCCTTGGCGCGGGTTCGCGCACCATGCCTCAGTCCGGTGCAAGCATGTAGCCCGCGCCGCGCACGGTCTGAAGATAGCGCGGCTGTTTCGGATCGGCCTCCAGCTTGCGCCTGAGCCGGGTGATCTGGACATCCACCGCGCGTTCCTGGCTTTGCCCGCCGTCGCGGCCCAATTCCTCGACCAGTTGCGCCCGGCTTACCGGCTCGCCCGGGCGGGCCGAGAAGATCCGCATCAGCTGGCTCTCGGTAGCGGTCAGGCGCACCTGTTCCTCGCCCTGCCACAGTTCGGCGCGCTCGATGTCATAGCGCAGCGGGCCGAGCGACAGCACCTTGGGCATCGCCTGGTCTTCCGGCGTCTCGGGCATCCGCCGCAGGATGGCGTTGATCCGGAGCAGCAATTCCTTCGGCTCGAAGGGTTTGACGAGGTAGTCGTCGGCCCCGGCCTCGAGCCCGGCGATCCGGTCCTCGGTCTCGCCCTTGGCGGTGAGCAGCAGGATCGGCGTGCGCGAGGTCTGGCGCAACTCGCGGGTCAGGCTGATGCCGTCCTCGCCCGGCATCATCACGTCGAGCACGATCAGGTCGAAATCGAGGCCGGTCAGGATGCGCCGCGCATGGCCGGCATCGCGCGCGGCGCTGACCAGGAACCCGTTGCGGATCAGGAACTTCTGCAAGAGCACCCGGATGCGTTCGTCATCGTCGACGATCAGCAGGTGGACATCGGGGGTCATCATGGGCGCGGCTCCCGCAGGGCGAGGTAGTTGCGCCGCATGTCCGCGTCCATCATCGCCTCGAGCACCTGGCGGAAGCCCGCCACCGCCTCGGGGCCGGCCTTGCGATAGGCGCTGCGCATCCGCGCGCGCTGGGCATCCGAGAGTTTCGCTTCCAGCGCCTTGCCCTCCTCGGTCAGGTAGAGATGACGCTCGCGCTTGTCGGTGCGGCCCACCCTGCTTTCCACCAGGCCATCGGCGATCAGCCGGCGCAAGACACGGTTCAGCGATTGCTTGGTGACGCCGAGGATGTTGAGCAGGTTGTTCACCGTGGTGCCCGGCGCGCAATTGATGAAATGCACCGCCCGGTGATGGGCGCGGCCATAGGACATGTCCTCGAGGATGCGGTCGGGATCGGCGGTGAAGCCGCGGTAGGCAAAGAACATCGCCTCGATCCCCTGGCGCAATTGCTCGTCCGTCAGGAAGAGAAGCTGTTCTCCGCTTGGTTCCGCCATTGCCCCGCCTTGCCTGATCAACTCTTTGCGTCACATTACGTCAGCCTTGTTGACATTCCAAGGTCGAACTGCTAGCGACCGGCAGATTTTGCGCAACATTACGCCCGCTTCGGACATAATCCGCGCAACTTATGCAAAGCAAGAGCAAGGGAGAACGATGATGGCTGGCGCATATGACGACCGCGACGGCAAGATCTGGCTGGACGGCACGCTTGTCGAGTGGCGGGATGCCAATGTGCATGTCCTGACCCACGGGCTGCATTACGCCAGTTCGGTGTTCGAGGGCGAGCGGGCCTACAACGGCAAGATCTTCGAGAGCCGCCGGCATTCCGAGCGGCTGCACCGGTCCGGCGAATTGCTGGACATGCCGATCCCCTATTCGATCGACGAGTTGGAGGCCGCCAAGTACGAGACGCTGAAGGCCAATGGCCTGTCGGATGCCTATGTGCGGGCGGTCGCCTGGCGCGGCTCGGGCGAGGACATGGGCGTTGCCTCGTCGCGCAACCCGGTGCGGGTGGCGGTGGCGACCTGGGAATGGGGCGCCTATTACGGCGATGCCAAGATGAAGGGCGCCAGGCTCGACATCTCGAAATGGAAGCGCCCCAGCCCCGAGACCATTCCGACCGCGGCCAAGGCCGCCGGGCTCTACATGATCTGCACCATGTCCAAGCACGCCGCCGAGGCCAAGGGCTGCTCGGACGCGCTGTTCATGGATTTCCGCGGCTACGTGGCCGAGGCGACGGGGGCCAATATCTTCTTCGTCAAGGATGGCGAGGTGCATACGCCGGACCCGGACTGCATCCTCAACGGCATCACCCGGCAGACGGTGATCGGGATGCTGAAGGAGCGCGGGATCGCGGTGCATGAACGCCACATCATGCCGGAAGAGATGGAGGGCTTCCAGCAATGCTGGCTGACCGGCACCGCGGCCGAGGTCACCCCGGTGAGCCAGATCGGCGACTATACCTTCGAGGTCGGCGACATCACCCGCGACATGGCCCAGGCCTACGAGGCGCTGGTGCGCGCCTGACACTGGGGACGGGACCGATCTGTCGACAGATCGGTCCTGATCCATCGATGGATCAGGCCGCCCGGCCCGACCGTCGCGCCACAGAAAAAAGACCCGAGCCGAAGCCCGGGTCAGTCCAACAGGGAGGAGCATGTGATAACCCGCACATGCAACGGGAACCCGTTCACCTTAAAGGTAACCCCAGCTTAGCACTTTCAGCCCGGGCAATCCATGCACCTTTTCAGGCATTCAGTCGATAACCGCCTGATTCAGTCACCAGAATGCGCGCATTCGACGGTTCCGGCTCGATTTTCTGGCGCAACCTGTAGATGTGCGTCTCGAGCGTATGCGTCGTCACCCCGGCGTTGTACCCCCAGACCTCGTGGAGCAGCACGTCGCGCGGCACAACACCTTCGGGGGCGCGGTAGAGGTATTTGAGTATGTTGGTTTCCTTCTCGGTAAGCCTGATCTTCTTCTCGTCCTCGGTCACCAGCGTCTTCATCGAGGGCTTGAAGGTATAGGGTCCCAGCGCGAAAACCGCGTCCTCGCTCTGTTCATGCTGGCGCAGCTGCGCGCGGATGCGGGCCAGCAGCACCGGGAACTTGAACGGCTTGGTCACATAGTCGTTGGCGCCCGCGTCGAGGCCAAGGATGGTATCGGCATCGCTGTCATGCCCGGTCAGCATCAGCACCGGCGCCTTGACGCCCTGTTTGCGCATCAGGCGGCACAATTCACGCCCATCGGTGTCGGGCAGGCCGACGTCGAGGATGATCAGGTCGAAATGCGACGCCTTGACCTTCTCCATCGCCTCGGCGCCATTGCCGGCCTCGAAGACCTCGAAATCCTCGGTGATGATCAATTGCTCGGCCAGCGCCTCGCGCAGATCGTCGTCGTCGTCGACAAGCAGCAGGTTCTTGAGTTGGGCCATGTCCGGTCCTCCTAATCTTGTGACTGAGATTGGGGTGCGCGGGGCAGGGGACAAGAAATGCTGCACTCACCTCACGCGGTCGTGTGAAATCGGCCGGGCGGGCGGGCAAATGTTTCAATTCGCGGCGAGAATGGCGGCGGAGGGGCCCGATCCGCCCGGCAGCGGCGCGGGCCCGGGTGCGCCGAGGCGGGGTTTTGGCGTTTCAAGGTTTTCCCGACAGGTTATAGAGGCTACATGACCCGCGCCATGACCGATGCCTTCCTGCCTTCGACCGACGAGTTGATCAACCGCGCCCGTGCCGATCTGCGCATGGGGGTGCCGGTGGTGCTCTCGGGCCATGGCGCCACCGCGCTGGTCCTTGCCGCCGAAACCGCCGGACCGGCGCGCCTGGCGGCGCTGCGCGCGCTGGGCGGGCGGCCGGTGCTGGCGATCACCGGGCGGCGGGCCGAGACGCTCAAGGCGCGCGCCTATGACGGCGATGTCGCCCGCCTGCCGCTGCCCGAGGAGGCCGATTGCGCCTGGGTCCGGGCGATCGCCGATCCCAAGGACGACCTGCGGATGCCGATGAAAGGCCCGCTCTTTGCCCTGCGCGAGGGCGATGCGGCACTGCACCGGCTGGCGATCTCGCTGGTCAAGTCGGCCCAGCTTCTGCCCGCCGCGCTGGTGCTCGACCACGACGCCGCGGCGCTCCCCGCTCCGGGCCTGCTCACCCGGCTGGATGCGGCCAGCGCCGGCCCGCTGCTGCTGCGCGCCAGCCACCCGCATCCGGTTGTCGCCGCGCGCCTGCCGGTGCGGCTGGCCCAGGGCGGCAAGCTGCATGTCTTCCGCCCCGACGATGGCGGGGTCGAGCATTACGCCTTCGAGATCGGCACGCCCGACCGTACTAAACCGGTACTGGCGCGGTTGCATTCGGCCTGTTTCACCGGCGATGTGCTGGGCTCGCTGAAATGCGACTGCGGCCCGCAACTGCACGCCGCCCTGGCCCAGATGGGCGCCGAGGGCACCGGCGTGCTGCTCTACCTCAACCAGGAGGGCCGCGGCATCGGGCTGGCCAACAAGCTGCGCGCCTATTCGCTGCAGGACCAGGGGTTTGACACCGTCGAGGCCAATCACCGGCTGGGCTTCGAGGATGACGAGCGCGATTTCCGCATCGGCGCCGATATCCTGAAACAGATGGGCTTTGCCGCGGTCCGTCTGCTGACCAACAATCCGAAGAAGATCGCCATGATGGAAAAGACCGGCGTGCGCGTGCCCGAGCGGGTGCCGCTCAAGGTCGGGCTGACCGACCAGAACGCCGCCTATCTCGCCACCAAGGCGGAAAAGAGCGGGCACCTGCTGTGATGGTCCTCACCCCGCGGGGCCTGCGCTTTGCCGGCCGGATCTGGCCCTGTACCATCGGCCGCGGCGGCGTCACATCCGACAAGCGCGAAGGCGACGGCGCCACGCCCCGCGGCCAGCACCGCATCACCGGTCTGCTCTACCGCCCCGACCGCCTGGCCCCCCCGGCGCCCTGGGCGCAACCGATCCGCCCCGGCGATCTGTGGTCCGACGATCCGGCGCAGCCCGACTACAACCGCAAGGTCCGCGCGCCATACCCCGGCTCGCACGAAGACCTGCGCCGCGCCGATCCGTTCTACGACCTGGTGCTGCTCACCGACTGGAACGCGCCCCCGACCACCCCCGGCAAGGGGTCCGCCATCTTCCTGCACCGCTGGCGCTGCCCCGGATACCCCACCGAAGGCTGCATCGCCCTGCGCCCCGACCACCTGCACCGGATCGCCCGGATGGCCCCGCCCGGCACCCCGCTCCACGTCCCCTGAGGCTTCATCTTGCCGGATAAACTCCGGGGGAGTCCGAAGGACGGGGGCAGCGCCCCCAAGTCACCGGGTCATCTTCGGCGCACAGACCCCGCCATTGAGGCAGGCAAGCACCTGCCGCTCCATCCTGGCGGTCGGCTCGGCAAAGGCAAAGCCGCCGCAGGGCGTCACCGTCACTTCCGGTACCTGCCGGTCGAGGTTCACGAAGGCAAGATAGCGCGCCCCCGAAACCGCACCGGCGCACCAGGGCCCGAAACACTGAGCGTTCAGCACGATCTCGCGGTCGAAGGGATGCAGGAACCCGCCCCGCGACAGCGCCCGCCCGGTCAGCCGCGCGGGAATGCGCGTGTCCGGCGGCGTGTCGCCCTGGCGGGTCAGATCGGTCTCGGGCAAGTGCGCCGCGTCGAAACGCACCTCGCCCAGAACAATCAGGTAGCGGTCGTCGCTCTCGGCGGCCTCGTGATAGGTCCGGGCCACGTCCTGCGGCAGGCAGGTCAGCGCCTGCGCCGCCATCGCCCAGACCAGCAGAGGCAGGCCGAGCAGCAGGCGGCTCACCCCGAGCCCTCCAGGTGCGGCGCGAATTCGGCGATCACCCGGGCATAGACCTCGCGCTTGAACGGCACGATATTGGCCACCACCTCGTCGGGCGGCAGCCAGCGCCATTCCGAGAATTCCTGGTGCGCGTCGGCGTCGATCCGCACCTGGTCGTCGCCGCCGTGAAAGCGCAGCAGGAACCACTTCTGTTCCTGCCCCTTGAAACGACCCTTCCAGATCCGCGCGGCGATCTCCTGCGGCAGGTCATAGGCGATCCAGCCCGCGGTTTCCGCCTCGACCGTGACCAGGTCGGGCGCGACGCCGGTCTCTTCGTGCAACTCGCGCAGGGCGGCGTCGCGCGGGTTTTCGCCGGGGTCGATCCCGCCCTGGGGCATCTGCCAGGCCGGGGTTTCGCTGTCCATCCGCTGGCCGACGAAGACATGCCCCGCCGGGTTGACCAGCATGACCCCGACATTGCGGCGATAGGGCAGCTTGGCGATGTCGTCCGGTCCCATCGATGACCTTTCCGCGGGGCGAAAATCCATCGATGGATTTTCACCGATTTGTCGACAAATCGGCCCGCCCGGCACCACCGGACAGGCCAACAGGGCTTACTCCGCCGGGGGGGCCAGCGCGGTCAGCCCCTTGAGGATGTCGATGGCATAGGCCAGCTGGTAATCCTCTTCGCGCAGCTCGGCCGCGGCTTCGGCCTTGGCGCGGTCTTCCTCGATCTGGCGCACCTCGTCCTCGGTCAGGCTGTCATTGTCCAGCCTTCCGCGCAGATCGGCCTCCGAGCGCGAGCGCCGGGTCGTCTCGTCCTCGTCCTCTTCGGCGTTGGGATCGCGGCGCGGCTGTTCGACCACGATGTCGGGCGAGACGCCCAGCGCCTGGATCGACCGGCCCGAGGGCGTGTAATAGCGCGCCGTGGTCAGCCGCATCGCGCCGTCGCCGCGCAGCGGCATCACCGTCTGGACCGAACCCTTGCCGAAGCTCTTGGTGCCCACCACGATGGCGCGGCGGTGATCCTGCAGCGCACCGGCCACGATCTCGGACGCGGAGGCCGAACCGCCGTTGATCAGCACCACGATCGGCTTGCCGCCGGTCAGATCGCCCGGCGTGGCATTGTAGCGCTCGCCATCCTCGGGCTGGCGGCCGCGGGTCGAGACGATCTCGCCCTTCTCGAGGAAGGCGTCCGAGACCCGGATCGCCTGGGTCAGCAGCCCGCCGGGGTTGTTGCGCAGGTCGAGCACGATGCCGTTGACCTTGTCGATCCCGCCCGCGGTCTCGATCTCCTTGGCCAGCGAGGATTCGAGGTTGGGCATGGTCTGGTCGTTGAAGGTGGCGATCCGCAGCACGACCGAATCGCCCTGCACGCGCGAGCGCACGGCGGTCAGCGTGATGGTGTCGCGGATGATCGAGACGTCGAAAGGCTCGGCCTCGCCCTCGCGCACGATGGTGATGATGATCTCGGACCCCACCGGGCCGCGCATCAGTTCGACCGCCTCGTCGAGGTTCAGCCCCAGCACCGATTCGCCATCGACATGGGTGATGAAATCGCCCGATTCGATGCCTGCCGCCGCCGCCGGGGTGCCGTCGATCGGCGAGACCACCTTGACGAAACCCTCTTCCTGGGTGACCTCGATGCCCAGCCCGCCGAACTCGCCGCGGGTCTGCACCCGCATGTCGGCGGCGTCGTCGGGCGAGAGATAGCTGGAATGCGGGTCGAGCGAGGTCAGCATGCCGTTGATCGCCGCCTCGATCAACTCGCCCTCGTCGACCTCTTCGACGTATTGCGCGCGGATGCGCTCGAAGATGTCGCCGAACAGGTCGAGCTGCTCATAGACATTGGACGATTTCCGGCCCTCCTGCGCCAGCAGCGGACCGGCCACCTGGGTCGTCGCGATGATGCCTGCCAATGTGCCGCCAATGGCAGCCATTACGAACTTTCTCATGAAATTCTTATCCCTTGTCGGTCCGGAACCACTCGGACGGGTCCACGGGCTGATTATGCTCTCTAACCTCTATATAGAGCGTTTCCGGGCGGGCGTTTCCAGCCCCTTCACCCGATAGTGACACGTCGGTCTGCAAGGTTCCGCCCATCAGTCCGACCGGGTCGCCCGCGGGCAGGACCTGGCCGATCTGGCCGAAGACGGCATCGAGCCCGGCAAAGACAAAGAGCGTCTCGGCCTGCGGCTCGAGGATGGTGACAAGACCGTAGTTCAGCAGCGGCCCGGCATAGCGCACCGTCGCCGCGGTCGGCGTGGTGACCACCGCCTGCGCCCCGGTGGCGATCAGGATGCCGGGGCGGCGCACGCCCGCCGCATCGGCCTCGCCCGCGCGGCGCAGCACCTGGCCCTGCACCGGCAGCGGCAGCGAACCGCGGCGGTGGCTGATGTCGGGCAGGCTTCCGGGGGCCTCGTTCTCGGCGATCTCGCTCAGCCCGCTGGCAAAGCCCGCCAGGGTTTCGGTCGCCGCGATCAGCACCGCGGTCTGCACCGGGTTCTCGACGAAGCGGCGCGGCAGGTCGGTGCGGTCGGCCACCGCCTTGGACAGGGCGGTGCGCGCCTGCTGGGCGCCGGTCAGGCCCTCTTCCAGCTTTTCTTCCGCCTCTTCCTGCAACAGCCGCAGCGCCTGGACCTCTTCGAGGTCGGCGCGCAGCGCATCGGCCTTGGCCTTCAGCCCCGGCGTCACATCCGCCAAGAGCATCCCGGCGCGCGCCGTCCCCGTGGGCCCTGAAGGATGCAGCAGCGTGGCCGGCGCCGGTGCGCGGGCCATGGATTGCAGCACGCCCAGAAGCTGCGAGATCTCGGCCTCGCGCACCCGCAGATCCTCGGTCAGCTGCGCTTCCTTCAGCGCCGCACCGCGCAGCCCGTCGCGCAGCGCCGCCAGCCCGGATTCATAGCCCCGGACGATCTCGGTCAGCGCCTTGACCCGCTCGCGCCCGCCCTTGGCCTCGCCCAGCGCCTGGGCCGATTCCTCGAGAATGCGCACCGCGTCCATCGCCGCCGAGGCCGGGTCGGTCTGGGCGACGGCGGGCGAGGCCAGCACGGCCATCAGGGTCGCGGCGCGCAGGATCATGCGATCAGGCTCTCTCCGGTCATGTCTTCCGGCTTTTCGATCTGCATCAGCTCCAGCAGCGTCGGTGCCAGATCCGCCAGCCGCCCGCCTTGCCGCAGGTTGGCGCCCTCCGGCCCGCCCACCAGGATCACCGGCACCGGGTTCAGCGTATGCGCGGTATGCGGCCCGCCGGTCTCGGGGTCGACCATCATCTCGCAATTGCCATGGTCGGCGGTGACGATCATCGCGCCGCCTGCCTTGTCCAGCGCCTCCAGCGCCCGGCCCAGCCCGGTATCGACCGCATTGCAGGCCACCTTGGCCGCTTCCAGGTCGCCGGTATGGCCCACCATGTCGGGGTTGGCGAAGTTCACCACGATCAGGTCATAGCCCTTCTCGATCGCCTTGACGAACTGGTCCGAGACCTCTGCAGCGCTCATCTCGGGTTGCAGATCATAGGTCGCCACCTTGGGCGAGGGGGCCATGTAGCGGTCCTCGCCTTCCTCGGGGACTTCCTTGCCACCGTTGAGGAAGAAGGTCACATGTGGATACTTCTCGGTCTCCGCCAGCCGGAACTGTTTCAGCCCCTTGGCGGCGATCCAGGCACCGAGGGTGTTCCTGACCACCTTCTTCGGATAGGCCGCGGCCATGAAGGTGTCATGAGTCCTGGAGTAATCCACCATGCCGAGGATCGACGCCCAATGCGGCCGGTTGCGGCCCTCGAAGCCGTCGAAGTCATCCTCGCCCACCGCCAGCAGGATCTCGCGCGCCCGGTCGGCGCGGAAGTTGAGGCAGAAGAACCCGTCGCCATCCTTGGCGCCGTCATACCCGCCCACCAGCGTCGCCGGGATGAATTCATCGGTCTCGCCACGGGCATGGGCCTGCCTGACGGCCTCGACGGCATTCTTCGCCCGATGCTCCGCCGTGCCGCCCACCATGGCGCGATAGGCCTTCTCCACCCGGTCCCAGCGATTGTCGCGGTCCATGGCGAAATAGCGTCCCGTCACGGTGCCGACGCGGGCCCCATCCGGCAAGCGCGCCACGAGCGCCTCCAGGAACCCGACGGCAGAGCTTGGCGCCACGTCGCGCCCGTCGGTGACGGCATGGATCACCACCGGCACGCCCGCGCTCACCACCATTTCCGCCGCGGCCAGCACATGGTCGATATGGCCATGCACCCCGCCGTCCGAGATCACGCCCATCAGGTGCGCCGTGCCATCCGCCGCGCGCACGCTCTCGATGAAGGCATGGATCGCCGCATTCGAGAAGAACGACCGGTCCTCGATGGCCAGGTCGATCTGGCCGAGGTCCATCGCCACCACCCGGCCCGCGCCGATATTGGTATGGCCGACCTCGGAATTGCCCATCTGGCCGGTCGGCAGGCCCACGTCATTGCCATGGGTGGTCAGCGTCGCATTGGGGCATTCCGCCATCAGCCGGTCGAAGTTCGGCGTGTCCGCAAGGGCCACGGCATTGGCCTCGGTCTCGTCTCTCAGGCCCCAGCCATCGAGAATGCACAGGACGACAGGTTTCGGCGCGGACATGAGGTCTTCCTTGTTCTGGCGACGTTCTGGCGACTCAGCCCCTTTCAGGGCGTCTTCTCTTTAACAAATACGCAACTGCCACGGTGGCGTCCCGCGGCAGGGTCACATTTCGTAGGTCGGATGGAACAATCCCGCGGGCGAGAGCGTGAAGATCTCGGCCCCGTCCCTGGTCACCCCCACCGAATGCTCGAACTGCGCCGAGAGCGACTTGTCGCGGGTCACCGCGGTCCAGTCGTCGGCCAGCACCTTGGTCTCGGGCCGGCCGAGGTTGACCATCGGCTCGATGGTGAAGAACATGCCCTCCTCCAGCACCGGCCCGGTGCCGGCGCGGCCATAATGCAGCACGTTGGGCGGCGCATGGAAGACCTGGCCCAGCCCATGACCGCAAAAGTCACGCACCACCGACATGCGCTGGCCTTCCACGAAGGACTGGATGGCAAAGCCGATGTCGCCGAAGGTATTGCCCGGCCTGACCGCCTCGATCCCGCGCATCAGCGCATCATGGGTCACCTGGATCAGCCGCTCGGACTTGCGGCTGAGCTTGCCCGCCACGTACATCCGCGAGGTGTCGCCGTACCAGCCATCGACCACCACGGTGACATCGATATTGAGGATATCGCCGTCCTTCAGCTTCTTGTCGCCGGGAATGCCGTGGCAGACCACGTGATTGACGCTGATGCAGGAGGCGTGCTGATAGCCCTTGTAGCCGATGGTGGCCGAGGTCGACCCCAGCTCTTCCACCCGGCGTTCGATGAATTCGTCCAGCGTGCCCGTGGTCTCGCCCACCTGTACCAGATCCGCCACTTCGTCGAGGATCTGCGCGGCGATCTTTCCGGCCGCGTGCATGCCGGCGAAATCGCCGGGTTCGTGGATCCTGATGCCGTCGCGCGTCATTCGGCCTTTGTGACGCATCATTCGTAATGCTCCGATCTGCGTTGTCACGCCCATACTTATGCGCTTGCAGCGAAAAGAACCAGACCGCGCGCGCGCCGAAAAGCAGCCTCCGGCGCCGCATGGCGCTCAGGCGGTGACCAGCACCCCCATGCCGGCCAGAATCACCAGCGCCCAGGTCATTCGCCGGCGCAGGTGGCCTTCGCCCAGAAACAGGCTGCCGGCCAGCACCGTCAAGAGCACGCTGACCTCGCGCGTGGGCGCCACGAAGGCCACCGGCGTGAAGGTCAGCGCATAGAGCACGAGGATATAGGCCAGCGGGTTGAACAGCGCGATCACGATCACCGCCGCCCGGTGATCGCGCCACTGCGCCCGGACCAGCGCCCGCCGCCGATGCGCAGTGGGTGCCAGCAGCACCACCCGCGCCGCGCTGGACACGTAATCCAGCAGCAAGGGCGAGATCAGCAGCACCGAAACCGCATAGGCGTCCCAGACCGTGTAGCTGCCGATCAGCCCGCCCGCCGCCAGCCCGAACAGGATCGAGGTGCGCACATGCGCGCCCGGCCTGCCGAACCCGCCGGTCAGCATCACCACGCCGAAGACGATCCCCAGCGCGCCCAGCGCCATCTGCAGGCTCACCACCTCGCCCAGGAAGAGCACCGCGAAGGAGGTCGACAGCAAGGGCCCGGTCGAGCGCGCGGTGGGATAGACCAGCGACAGGTCGCCCTTGCGATAGCCCACCTGCAACAGCAGGAAATAGCCCAGGTGCAGCGCGGTGCTGCCGGCCAGGAACCACAGTTGCGGCCCGGTGAACTCCGGCGCCTCGCGGACCAGCATCCAGAGCGCCAGCGGCGCATAGATCACCACGGTCAGGGTGGAAAACAGCCAGACCAGCTCGGGCCCGCCACCGACGCGCTTGAGCTGGACATTCCAGGTGGCGTGGCAGAAGGCGGCTGCCAGCACCAGCGCAAGACCAAGAAGGGACACGGCCGGACCTCATGTTCGGGCTTCAGGCGGGCGCGGAGGCCCCCTGTTCAAGCGATTTCTCCATCTTCGTGCTGTGGCCCTCCACCGGAAGATACCCCCGGGCGAGGTAGAACCGGCGCGCGGTCCGGGTGCTGTCGAGTCGCAGCCGGGCCATCCCCCGCGCCCGCGCCGCCGCTTCCAGCGCGGCCACCAGCGCGGTGCTGACGCCTTTGAAGCGCGCCTCGGGGGCGACGTAGTTCACCTGGATCACGCCCTTGCCGCCCAGCATCCCGACCCCGGCGATACGGCCCTGCACTTGCGCCACCAGCAGGCAGGCCTCCGGCACCGCCAGCCACTTGGCCCATGTCGCCTCGGTCTTGTTGGCCAGCCAGGGCCCGAGCTTTGCCGGGTCATTGCCGTGATCGGCCCCGCACAGCGCGGTGATCGAGCGGCGCAGGACATCCATGGCGGCCAGGGCGTCCGCCTCGGTCGCAGGACGGACGCTCGGCAGGTACGCGCTCACAGCAATGCCCGCACGAAACCGACCCAGACGATCAGACCGCAGACAAGCGCGATCACGGCGTCGGTGCGCAGGGCAAACCGGCTGGACCGGAACATCAGTCCGCGGTCTTTGGCCAACGCCCGTGCATGGACCAGTTGACGGGATCGAAGCGGGAATGCCGTTCGATGCCGTTCCAGACCCGTGCTGACACGGCCACCAGGAAGGCCACGCCGAGGGCAAGGCGGCCGCTTGCAGGGGCCAGCGGGAAAAAAGCGCCATGTCATCCCTCGACAAAGGTGATGGGCCCGCCGGGCGCGATCCCTTCCGGGCTCAGATCGCAGCCCAGCGCCAGGACCTCGACCCCGGCGGCGCGCGCCGCCTTGAACGCCGCCGCATAACCCGGGTCGATATCCGCCGCCAGCCGCATCCGCGCACAATCGTTGCGCTGCACCAGGTAGAGCATCACCGCCCGGTGCCCCGCCTCGGCCATCGCCGCCAACTCGCCCAGGTGCTTGGTGCCGCGCGCGGTCACGCTGTCGGGAAACTCGGCCAGCCCGGCCTCGCGGCTCAGGGTCACCGATTTCACCTCGATCCAGGCATCGCGCCGGCCCACGCCGGTGAGCAGAAAGTCGATCCGGCTGTTCGCTCCGTATTTCACCTCCGCGCGCAGCCGGTCATAGCCCTCCAGCCCCGGCACAGCACCCGCCTCCAGCGCGGCGCGCAGCGCGCGGTTGGGCACCGAGGTATCGACGCCCACCAGAACCCCCTCGGCGGGCGAGACCAGCCGCAGCCCGTAATCCAGCTTCTTTCTCGGGTCGTCGTTCGGCTCCAGCCAGACCGCGAAACCCGGTTCCGCCAGCCCCATCATCGAGCCGGGATTGGCGCAATGGGCCACCACCTCGCGCCCGTCTTCCAGCCGGCAATCGGCCAGGAACCGTTTGTAGCGGCGGATCAGCCTGGCCGGGACAAGAGGGGTTTGAAAGCGCATGAAGCCCGCCTATACCTCACATGAGTTGTGTTCAAGGAGGCCCGCAATGGCCAATCCCACCGCCGCCATGCTGGTGATCGGCGACGAGATCCTCTCGGGCCGCACCCGCGATGCCAACATGCATTACCTCGCCGGCGAACTGACCAAACACGGCATCGACCTGCGCGAGGTGCGGGTGGTCAGCGACGACGCCCCGGCCATCGTCGCCGCGGTCCGGGCGCTGGCGGCCAGCCATACCCATGTCTTCACCTCCGGCGGCATCGGCCCGACCCATGACGACATCACCGCCGATTGCATCGCCGAAGCCTTCGACCGCCCGATCGACGTGCGCGACGACGCCCGCGCGCTGCTGGCCGAGCACTATGCCAATACCGGGCGCGAGCTGAACGAGGCGCGGCTGCGCATGGCGCGCATCCCCGAGGGCGCCGCGCTGATCGAGAACCCGGTGTCGATCGCGCCGGGGTTCATCCTCGAAAACGTCCATGTCATGGCGGGCGTGCCCAATGTCTTTCAGGCCATGGTGGCCTCGGTCCTGCCGACGCTGACCGGCGGTGCGCCGCTGCTCAGCCAGTCGCTGCGCATCGCGCGCGGCGAAGGCGACATTGCCGGGCCGCTCAAGGGGCTGGCCGAGGAATTTGCCGATCTCTCCATCGGATCCTACCCGTTCCAGCAGGACGGCGTCCATGGCGCCAACGTGGTGATCCGCGGCGCCGATGGCGCGCGCGTGGGCGCCGCCATGGCGCGGCTGAGCGAGATATTCGCCGAATGACCCCCGATGCCGCCACCCTGCTCCGGGTCTGCGAGGCCACCTGGCCCGCCGCCCGCACCTTCGACGAGGGCCCCTTTACCTTCCGCGAGGGCCGGGGCGGCGGCAAGCGGGTCTCGGCCACCACGCTCAACCAGGCCGCACCTCCGCGCGATGAGGACCGGCAACGGGCCGAAGAGCGGATGGCCGCCATGGGCCAGCCGCCGCTCTTCCAGCTGCGCCCCGGCGAGGAGGCTTTCGACCAGCAGCTCGCCGCCGCAGGCTACGAGATCGTCGACCCGACCGAGGCCCATGTCATCGAGACCGCGCGCCTCACCGACATTCCCATCCCCCGCGTCACCACCTTCTGCATCTGGGAGCCGCTGGCCATCATGATCGACCTCTGGGCCGCCGCCGGCATCGGCCCGGCACGCCTCGCGGTCATGGAGCGGGCGCAATGCCCCAAGACGGCCATCCTCGGGCGGATCGAGGACAGCCCCGGCGCCTGCGCCTATGTCGGGCTCGCGGACGGTATCGCCATGCTGCACGCGCTCGAGGTCACGCCGGGCAAGCGCCGCAAGGGGCTGGCGCGCTGGATGGTGCGGCAGGCCGCCGTATGGGCTCAGAGTCAGGGCGCCACGCACCTTGCGGCGCTCTGCACCCGCGACAACGCGCCGGCCCATGCGCTTTACCACGGCCTGGGATTCGAGAAGGTGGGCGGATACCACTACCGGCGCGGCGCGACTTAGCGCAGAACCCTGCCGCCGCGCGACCCGTTCGGCAAGTCGCCACGGAAAGCCCCGCCCCCAAAGGGGCAGGGCGGGCAGTCATCCGTCAGATCCAGTACAGCGGCACGCGATAGTGGTCATGGATGCGCTTCTCGTAGTCGCGGTCGCGGTCCCAGGTGTCGTGGCGCTCGGGCGCGCCCTGGACCTCGGCCTCGGTCAGGTCGGTGACGAAACCGTCCTTCGAGGTGTCATAGGTCAGCTTGCCCCAGGGCACCGGGTGATGATCCTCGCCCAAGCCCAGGAAACCGCCGAAGCCCATGACCGCATAGGCCACCTTGCCCGACTGCTTGTCGATCATCAGGTGGTCGATGGTGCCGATATGCTCTCCGTCGCGGCTGTAGACCGCGGTGCCGTCCACGTCCGACGAGGACACGAGCGGGTTGGCGCTGGTCGTATGTGTCTGGTCAATCATCGTGAAGCCTCCTCTTGTTCACGCGAGATCAACCCGCAAGGCAGCGCGGTTGTTCCGGGCCACGACAGCCTCGGCGGATTGCCGCGCGCGTCCCCCGACGCCCCGGCGCATCGGCCGGTCTTGCGCGGAAACCCCGGGTCTTTCTGCCATGCGCGTCGGCAAACTTGCGAAAACCCACGAGTCCGGTTGATCGCCCCGGCGTTTTGCGTTTTGCTCACCCGGCAGGATCAATGGAGGTCTCAGATGGCAGACAACGACCAGGTCACCGCGCTCGACCTTCCGATGGCCGATCCGCTGCCCGAGGCGACGCGGAAATACTTCGACGTCTGCCAGGACAAGCTGGGCATGGTGCCCAATGTGCTCAAGGCCTATGCCTTCGACATTGCCAAGCTCGACGCCTTCACCGCGATGTACAACGACCTGATGCTGGCACACAGCGGGCTGAGCAAGCTCGAGCGCGAGATGATCGCCGTCGCCGTTTCGTCGGTCAACAAGTGCTACTATTGCCTGACCGCGCACGGCGCCGCCGTGCGGCAGCTTTCCGGCGATCCGGCGCTGGGCGAGATGATGGTGATGAACTGGCGCGCCGCCGATCTCGATGCCCGCCAGGGCGCGATGCTGCACTTCGCCGAGAAGGTGACGAAAGCCAGCCACGAGATCACCGAATCCGACCGGCAGGCGCTGCGCGACGCAGGTTTCACTGACCGCGACATCTTCGACATCGCCTCGGTCGCGGGGTTCTTCAACATGTCCAACCGGGTGGCCAGCGCCATCGACATGCGGCCCAACCCCGAGTACCACGCGCAGGCCCGCTAGACTTGGTGCGGTGGGCGGCGCTGATACTGCTGTGGCTTGCCGCGCCGGTCGCCGCGCAGGACCTGGCCATGCCCTCGGGCGCCCGGCTGATGACCGAAGAGCATTCGGGCCTTGGATCCTATGCCCTGCCCCTGGGCCGCTTTGCCGAGGGCACCCTCCCGGTCGAGGTGATCGAGGGCCCGATCCTGCGGCAGGCCTGGCGCCGGCCGGGTGCGGCCACCACGCTGCAAATCCTAGTCCCGCTGCGCGACCAGATCGAGGCGGCGGGCTTCACCGTGCTGCTGGACTGCAAGGCCCGCGACTGCGGCGGCTTCGATTTCCGCTTCGCGACCGAGGTGCTGCCCGGCCCCGGCATGTATGTCGACCTGACCGATTTCCGCTTCCTCTCGGCGCGCGGCGCGGGCAATGCCGCGATCTCTGTGCTGGTGTCGCGCAGTTCCACCGCCGCCTTCATTCAGGTGATCCGGGTGGGCGATGCCGCCGAGGCCCTGGAGCGGACCGCCCCGCCCGAGGCCGGACCCGCCCCGCCCGTGCCGCGCGCCACCGGCCCGCTGGCCGAGGTGCTGGAAAGCCGCGGTCGCGTGGTGCTGGCGGATCTGTCCTTCGCCACCGGCTCGTCGTCGCTGGGCGATGGCGATTTCCCCAGCCTCGCGGCGCTGGCGCGCTACCTGGCCGACAACCCGGGGCGCGAAGTGGCAATTGTCGGGCATACCGATTCCGTGGGCAGTCTCGACACCAATATCGCCCTGTCGCGCCGCCGCGCGGCCTCGGTTCTCGACCGGCTGGTCAGCGACTACGGCGTGCCGCGCGGCCAGTTGCAGGCCGGCGGCATGGGCTATCTCGCGCCGATCGTCAGCAACCTCACCGCCGAGGGCCGCGAGGCCAACCGCCGGGTCGAAGCGGTGCTGGTCTCGACCGAATAGGGCATCTCGTCCGCTCCCTCGGGCCCGGACAAGGCCCCGCAGGCGCACCTGGCGGCGAAAACCCGCCGGGATCTGTGCGCTGGATCATCGTTGCCGCGCAAGGGCCTGTCATACTGTGCGCCAAGCCGCCACTGTCGGGCGCAACACGATCAGGTCGATGCCCATGCTCTTGTCACATTCGCCCGAGGGTCTGACGACCGAGGAACGCGCCGCGCTGGCCACCGCCTATTCGGCGGCGCTGGCCTACCGGACCGGCCTGCCCGAGGCGCCGGCGCGCCCGCGGGTGTCGCTGGACGACGCGGTGGCGCGCTTTCGCACCCGGCTGGACGAGGAAGGCGCGCCCGGCCCGCAGGTCATCACCGAGATCACCACCCGGGCCGAAGGCGCCTTGCATGCCATGGCCGCCCCGACCTTCTTCGGCTACGTGCTTGGCGGGTCGCACCCGGTGGGCGTGGCGGCGGATGCGCTGGTCTCGGCCTGGGGGCAGAACGCCGGGTCCTCGGTCGAGACCCCGGCGATCAGCGGCATGGAGCGGGCGGTCTGCGACTGGCTGATCGAGTTGTTCGGCCTGCCCGAGGGCACCGGCGCCGGGCTGGTCACCGGCGCCAGCGTGGCCAATTTCTGCGGCGTGCTGGCGGCGCGCAATGCGCTTCTGGCGGCGCAGGGCTGGGACGTGGAGCAGGACGGGCTGATCGGCGCGCCCGCCGTCCCGGTGCTGATCGGCGCCGAGGCGCATTCCGCCGTCTCCGCCGCGCTGCGTTACGCGGGGCTCGGCGCGGGCCGCGCGGTGCGGGTGGCCACCGACAGCGAGGGCCGCATCGAGGTCGCGGCCTTTGCCGAGGCGCTGGCGGCCTGCGAGGCGCCGCCGCTGGTCATCCTGCAGGCCGGCCAGATCAACACCGGCGCCTTCGACCGCTTCGCCGAGCTGATCCCCCTGGTGAAGGCGCGCGACGGCTGGGTCCATGTGGACGGCGCCTTCGGCCTCTGGGCCGCCGCGGTGCCGGACCTGGCCGGGCGCTGCGCCGGGGTGCAGCAGGCCGACAGCTGGGCGGTCGATCTGCACAAGGGGCTCTCGGCGCCCTTCGATGCCGGGGTGGTCCTGGTGCGCGAGCGCGCCGCGCTGGTGCGGGCGATGTCGGCGCGCGGCGCCTATCTGCCCGCCGAAAACGCGCAGTGGGAGCCGTCGGACAGCACGCCGGAGCTCAGCCGCCGCGCCCGGGGCGTGCCCAGCTATGCCATCCTGCGCCACCTGGGCCGCGCGGGCGTCCGCGACCTGATCCTGCGCCATCACCGCCTGGCCTGCCGCGCCGCCGCCCGGCTGGCGCAGGAGCCGGGGATGCAGGTGGTCAACGAGATCGCCTTCAACCAGGTCGCGGTGCGCTGCGGCGAGGGCGCGGCGGGCGACCGGCTGACCCGCGAGGTGCTGGCCGCCGTGCAGGCGCGCGGCAAGGTCTATCCCTCGCATGGCCAATGGCAGGGGCGCGAGATCATCCGGATCTCGTTTTCCGGCTACGCGATGCAGGCCGAGCACGCCGACCTGGTGGCCGAGGAAATCGCCACCGCTTGGCGCGCCATCTTCTGACGGCGGGTGCCCGCGGGCCGATCTGCGCCGCAAGGCCCGCAGCCGAAACCGATTGCACTCGCCCCTTGCGTTGCGACATGGTTGAAGACCGGCCCGGCGCGAGTCACTCTGGCCCGGACCAGAAAAACGAGAGGCGCGTGCGATGCAGGACAATGGCCTGATCCGGAATTTTCAGACCCCCGACCTGCCGGACGAGCAGATCTTCACCGATCCCGCCGATGCGGTCGAGCATCTGTGCCTGCTCTATGACCGGGCGACCGGGTTCCTCTCGGATGCCTTTCGCCGCGCCATGGTCGAGGGCCAGCCCGCCACCGGCTTCCGCGCCTACTATCCCGAGATCCGGATCACCACGACCACCTTCGCCCGGGTCGACAGCCGGCTGAGCTTCGGCCATGTGGCCGAGCCCGGCACCTATGCCACCACGGTGACCCAGCCGCGGCTGTTCCGCCACTACCTGACCCAGCAGATAAAGCTGCTGATGGACAACCACGCCATCCCGGTCTGCATCCGGCTGTCGGACACGCCGATCCCGCTGCATTTCGCCGTCGCCGCCCAGTCGGAGGTGACCGTGCCGCAGGAAGGCGCGGCCGAGTTCATCCTGCGCGATGTCTTTGACGTGCCCGACCTTTCGACCACCAATGACGAGATCGTCAACGGCACCCATATCATCGGCCCCGACGGGGTCCGGCCGCTGTCGCCCTTCACCGCCCAGCGGATCGATTATTCGCTGGCCCGGCTGACCCATTACACCGCGACCGATCCGAAGCATTTCCAGAACCACGTATTGTTCACCAACTACCAGTTCTACGTCAGCGAGTTCGAGGCCTATGCCCGCGAGATGCTGGCCGATCCGGCGAATGGCTACACCAGCTTCGTCTCGACCGGCAATATCGAGATCACCGCCCCGGACCAGGAGATCCCGCCGACCCTGAAACAGCCGCAGATGCCGACCTATCACCTGAAACGGCCCAACAATGCCGGCATCACCCTGGTCAATATCGGCGTCGGCCCGTCGAACGCCAAGACCGCGACCGACCATATCGCCGTGCTGCGCCCGCATGCCTGGATCATGGTCGGCCATTGCGCCGGCCTGCGCAACAGCCAGGCGCTGGGCGATTTCGTGCTGGCCCATGCCTACCTGCGCGAGGACGGGGTGCTGGACGACGACCTGCCGGTCTGGGTGCCGATCCCGGCGCTGGCCGAGATCCAGATCGCGCTCGAGGCGGCGGTGGACGAGGAAACCCATCTCTCGGGCTTTGACCGCAAGCGGATCATGCGCACCGGCACCGTGGCCAGCGTCGACAACCGCAACTGGGAATTGCGCGACCAGGAAGGCCCGGTCAAGCGGCTGTCGCAGTCGCGCGCCATCGCGCTGGACATGGAAAGTGCCACCATCGCCGCCAACGGCTTTCGCTTCCGGGTGCCCTATGGCACGCTGCTCTGCGTCTCGGACAAGCCGCTGCACGGCGAGTTGAAGCTGCCCGGCATGGCCTCGGCCTTCTACCAGACCCAGGTGGCGCGGCACCTGAGGATCGGGATTCGCGCCATGGAATGCCTGCGCGAAATGCCACTGGAGCGCATCCACAGCCGGAAATTGCGGGCTTTCGACGAAACCGCCTTCCTTTGACGCAGGGTCAGCCGCCGAGAACCCATGTTTTTAAGGGGTGAACAGACACAAATTGTTGTGTTCGTACTCAACATCCCGTTAAATGTCGGAAAAGAGGCCCAACAGCTGGGCAGACCAAAGGAGACCAGTAAATGGCAAAACCGATGACCAAGACCCAGCTCGTCGCCGCGCTGGCAGAGGAGCTTGACACCGACAAGAAGGCCGCGGGCGCCGCACTTGACGCGGTCTGCAACATCATCACCCGCGAAGTCGCCGACGGCGGCGCGGTGACGCTTCCCGGCGTGGGCAAGTTCTATCTCAAGGAACGCCCCGCCCGCATGGTGCGCAACCCCGCCACCGGCGAGCAGTTCCAGAAAGAGGCCGACAAGGTGGTGAAAGTGACCATCGCCAAGGCCCTGAAAGACAGCGCCAACGATTGATCCCTCCGGATCGCATGAGATGACGGGCCGTCCGAAAGGGCGGCCCGAACTCGTTTGGTGGGGGATCCCGCAAGGGGGATCCACCGGACACTACTGGCCTGAAGTGGACAACCGTCGCGCTATCCCGGCCCGGAATCAAGGGCGTAGCCCGCCGGGCCAGCGGCTGCCCGCCCCCCGGGCTGCCGCTACCGCCGATCTTG
>SBGD01000101.1 GCA_006226775.1 Paracoccaceae bacterium
ATCTCCATGGCGGTTGCAGCCGCCAGTTTGGGTGGGTTTCCTTCACCCGGAGATTACGCCGCCTTCAAATTTCCACCACCTTCGCGACACGACCCAAGCAGAAGCCCTGCGGGCTCTGTTCGCAGTGCATCGATAGGCGGTTTGCCATCTTGGCTGCAGGACTGGAACAGTATGAACCGCCCCATAACTACAAGCGCGACCTCCTCCTCGGGGATCGCAGCGCGGACGATGAGTTGCGAATGGCTCTTAGCTATGTCGCGTTCTTTCGGGACGTCGCCGGAATGCCGAAGGCGCGTTTTCTTTCTGGGTTCCAGCAGGTCATTTCCGCGCTCAATCACTTCCCTGATCTGTCAGTCGACGAGGCAGGATCACGCCTGTTCGAGCTGTTTCAGCGGCATGCGCGCTCGATAGAAGAAGTCATTGCCAAGGCGCTCGTCGAGCATGGCGACCGGCTTTACAGGGGCGAGGTTCCGCCTGGTTCGCTTCTGGCGACTTGCTTCACTCGAGACCATGTCGAGATCGCGCCGGAGTCCGACTATGATCGGCAGGCCACCGATTTCGTCGACAGGCTCAGTGCTCCCGTTCTCGAGTTCGCGGTGGATCACGATGCCGAGCAGGTGCTCTTCCATGGCGGGCATCTTCTCGAAGGTGCCAACTACCGCTTCGTGAACGCGCTGATCGAGAATTTCCGGAAGGCCAAGCGGACGCGCTCGGAGGTCCAGTTCATGCCACCTCACGATGTGGCGGACAAAATAGGCGTATCCGAGCAGTCGATGCGCCAGCAACTGCGCAGGTTGCGAGACGCGCTCGACCCGCTGGCGGTGATGCTCGGGATCCCGCTCGATCAGGACAGTTTCATCGAGACCAAGGATCGCGCTGGCTACCGCCTCAACCCGGCATGCCGTGAGATCTCCCTCGGCGACATTGAAGCTCCGAATCCGGCTGCGTCACAGGAATAATCCGCCGACGTCACAGGCCACCACGCGCAAGGTCACGATCTGCCCAGCAAAGCCCCGTTTTTCGGGGCTTTTTTCTTGTCCGCACGTCACAAGAAAGTCCGGGCGTGATCATTTATTCGGGGCCGTAAAACACTGAAATTGTTCGCATATCCGGGCGCATCAACGTGCCGGGGTGAACAACGGACAACTCAATGAGGTTTCGGATGTCTGTCACGCATCTCAACCAGGCCGAGCTGGCAGCTCGATGGAAGATCAGCCCGCGCACGCTGGAGCGCTGGCGTTGGACCGGTGAGGGCCCCGCCTTCATCAAGATCGGCGGCCGTGTCGTGTACCGGCTCGAGGATGTCGAGGCCTACGAGGCCAACCGGCACTGCTCGAGCACGGCCGACAAGCCCGCCGTGAAGCTGGCGTGAGGGGGTGGCCATGACGATCCCCAACCGCATCACCCTCGACGGTCTGCCCTCCATGTCGATCGACGAGATCATTGCCCTTTCTGGTGAGCAACTGGCGCTCGCAGAGGACGAAGCCTGTGAGCGGCTGCGCGCCGCCAAGACTCTTTACGACTGGATCGTCGGGGCCATCGCGCTGAAGTACGGCGACCAGGCGCAGGAGGCGCGCCGCGCGGAGGGCAAGGACACCGGCACCGTCCGGCTGCAGGACGGCCCGGTCACCGTGGTGGCGGAGCTCCCCAAGCGCGTGGATTGGGACCAGGCGATGCTCGCCAGTCTGGTCGAGCGGATCCGGGCCGATGGCGCCGACCCCACCGAATACGTCGACATCGCGCTCAGCGTTCCCGAGCGCAAGTACACCGCCTGGCCCAAGGACATCCGCCAGGAGTTCGAGCCCGCGCGCACGGTCCGGACCGGCAAGCCCAAGTTCCGGCTGTTGCTCGGCGAGGAGGCGCTCTGATGGCCATCTCGCTCGCATCCCTGCAAACCTCCACGGCTCTGCGCCCGCCGCGCGTGTTGATCCACGGTGTCGCCGGCATCGGCAAATCCACCTTCGCTGCGTCCGCCGACGCGCCGGTGTTCGTCCTCACCGAGGACGGTCTCGGCAAGCTGCAGGTGCCGCATTTCCCGCTGGCGACGAGCTACGTGGAGGTCGCCGAGGCGCTCGACGCCCTGCTCGACGAGGACCACCCCTATTCGACGGTGGTGGTCGACAGCGTGGACTGGCTGGAGCCGCTGATCTGGGCGGAGGCCTGCCGGCGCAACGGCTGGCAGTCGATCGAAAGCCCCGGCTTCGGCAAGGGCTATGCCGAGGCGCTGACCATCTGGCGCGAATACATCGACAGGCTGAACGCGCTCCGCGACCGGAAGGGCATGGCGGTCATCCAGATCGCCCACACCGACATCAAGCGCTTCGACAGTCCCGAGCACGAACCCTACGACCGGTACGTGATCAAGCTGCAGGCCCGCGCCTCGGCGCTGCTGCAGGAGCACTCGGACGTCGTGCTCTTCGCCAACTACCGGATCTCGGTCAGCAAGTCCGACGTCGGCTTCAACAAGAAGGTGACCCGGGCGCTCGGGTCCGGTGCGCGCGTCATGCACACCGAAGAGCGCCCCGCCTTCCTCGCCAAGAACCGCTACGGCCTGCCGGAAACCCTCCCGCTCGAGTGGTCGGAGTTCCTGGCCGCCATGCCCCAATCCGCCTGATTACGACTGAAAGGACAACACCATGGCACGTTTCGACACCGCCTTTGACGCCGCCGGCATCGAGCCCACCACCGCCTACGAGATCCTGCCCGCGGGCAAGTATCGCGCTCAGATCGTCGAGAGCGAGATGCGCGTCACTAAGAACGGGATGGGGAAGTATCTCTGGCTGATGCTCGACATCCTCGAGGGGCCGCAGCAGGGCCGCAAGGTCTTCGACCAGCTGAACCTGGTGAACGCCAACCCGACCACGGTCGAGATCGCGCAGCGCACGCTGTCGGCGATCTGCCACGCCACGGGCAAGCTGCAGGTGAACGACAGCGAGGAGCTGCACCTGATCCCGATGACGATCCAGGTCGGCGTGAAGCCCCCGAAGGACGGCTACGGCGAGCGCAACACGATCCGCTACCTGGTGCCGGACGCCCCGGCGCAGGCGGCCCCGCCCAAGCCCGCCGCCACGCATCCGGCCAGCGCGCCTCCGCAGTCGGCGCCCGCCCGCCCGGCCACCGCGCCCTGGAACCGCAAGAGCTGACGCCCTCGGCCGCCGCGGACGGATAGCCACGCGGCGGCCCGGACATCGCCAGACCCGAGAGACAGATCATGACCAACACCACCGACGCGGCCTGCGTGGCCGCGAACGCCCCCGGCTTGCCTGACGACACCCGCCGCCTGATCGAGATCGAGGACGCCATCGCGAAGATCCGCACGCAGATCGCGACCGCCGATCTGACGCGGCAGCGGACGGCGAAGCCGATCGACCCTGACTGGTTTCACCGGGCGCGCACGGCCCTGCGCCATCTCAACCGCGAGCGCGCCGAGATCGTCGCCCGTCAGGGCCGCCGCCGCCGGCGCGAGCGCCTGAAGGACATGATCATCGCCGTCCTGCGCGAACGCCATGACAGCGCCGCCTGGGCCGCGGTGCTGGCGGAGGCGCGGGCGCGGCTCGAGCGGGAGGAGGCATGCTGATGGCCGATCTCCCCGAACCCCCGACGCCGACCCTGTCCGCGATCTACGCCTCCTACGAGGCCCGGCAGGGCGACGGTTTCCGCGACCACCTCGGCGCCTCGCTGATCGGCAAGTCCTGTGCCCGTGCGCTCTGGTACGACTTCCGCTGGGCGACGCCCGCGCGGCACACCGGCCGCATCCTGCGGCTGTTCGAGACCGGTCAGCTGGAGGAGGCCCGGCTCGTCCGCGACCTGCGCGCCACCGGCGCGACGGTGCTGGAGGTCGATCCCGAGACCGGGCGGCAGTTCCGTGTCGAGGCCCATGGCGGGCATTTCGGCGGCTCGCTCGACGCCGTCGCCCTCGGCCTGCTCGAGGCGCCGAAGACCTGGCATGTCGTCGAGTTCAAGACGCATTCCGCGAAGAGCTTTGCCGAGCTGATCGCCAAGGGCGTCGCGCTCGCCAAGCCCCAGCACGCCGCTCAGATGCAGGTGTACATGCACCTGACCGGCATCACGCGGGCGCTCTACGTCGCGGTCTGCAAGGACACCGACGCGCTGCACATCGAGCGTGTCCCGGCCGACCCCGAGATGGGCGAGCGCCTGCTGGAGAAGGCGGGGCGGATCATCTTCGCCCAGCACCCGCCCGAGCGGATCAGCGCGGATCCCGCCTGGTTCGAGTGCAGGTTCTGTGACCACCACGGGCTCTGCCACGGCGAGGATGCCGCGGCCGTCACCTGCCGGTCCTGCCTGCATTCGACGCCCATCGAAGGCGGCTGGCACTGCGCGCGCCACGACCGGCTGCTCGACCCGGCCGACCAGCGCCGCGCCTGCCCCCGGCACCTGTTCATCCCCGATCTCGTCCCCGGCGAGGTGAGCGACGCAGGCGAGGACTTCGTCTCCTACCGCATGCGCGACGGCTCGGCCTGGACCAACGACGCCCGCGAAGAGGAGGCCGCCGCATGCTGACCCTGCGTCCCTACCAGCAGGCCGCGATCGCCTCGATCTACGGCTATTTCGAGAAGGAGAGCGGCAACCCGCTCGTCGTGATCCCCACGGCCGGCGGCAAGAGCCTCGTCATGGCCGCCTTCATCGACGGCGTGCTGAAGGCCTGGCCCGACCAGCGCGTGCTCGTCGTCACCCATGTCCGCGAGCTGATCGCGCAGAACCATGCCGAGATGCTGGGGCTCTGGCCCGAGGCGCCGGCGGGCATCTACTCGGCCGGGCTCGGCCGCCGCGATGCGCGGGCCCGGATCCTCTTCGCCGGCATCCAGTCGATCCACGACAAGGCGACGCGGATCGGCCATGCCGATCTGGTGCTGATCGACGAGGCCCATCTGATCCCCGGCCGGTCGAACACCATGTATCGCCGCTTCCTGACGGACCTGCAGGCGATCAACCCGGCGCTGAAGGTGATCGGGCTGACGGCGACGCCCTTCCGGCTCGACAGCGGCATGCTGCACGAGGGCGAGAACGCGCTCTTCACCGACATCGCGTACGAGGTGTCGGTCCGCGACCTGATCGATCAGGGTTATCTCTCCCCGCTCATCTCGAAACAGACGAAGACCCGCCTCGACGTGACCGGCGTGGGATCGTGCGGCGGCGAGTTCATCGCGCGCGATCTCGAGGACGCGGTCGACCAGGACGCCATTACGCGCGCGGCTGTGGCCGAGGTGATCGCCCATGGCGAGACGCGCCGGTCCTGGCTCGCGTTCTGTTCCGGCGTGCGCCACGCCGCCCATGTCGCCGAGGAGTTCCGCCGCCGCGGGGTGAGCTGCGCGACGATCTTCGGCAAGACGCCGAAGGACGAGCGTGACGCGATCATCGCCGCCTTCAAGCGCGGCGAGTTCCGGGCGCTGGCCTCGATGGGCGTGCTGACGACGGGCTTCAACGCACCGGCCGTGGACCTGATCGCCATGCTGCGGCCCACCAAGTCGGCCGGGCTCTACGTCCAGATGGCCGGTCGGGGCACGCGGCTCGCCGAGGGCAAGGAGAACTGCCTCGTCCTCGATTTCGCGGGGAATGTCCGCCGGCATGGCCCCATCGATCTCGTGCGGCCGAAGCGGCCGGGCGGTCCGGGCGACGGGCCGCCGCCCACGAAGATCTGCCCCGAATGCGGGACCATCGTGGCCATCGCGGCGCTGGAATGTCCCGGCTGCGGCTTCGAGTTCCCCGGCCGCGAGGTGAAGCTCGAGCCGACCGCCTCGACGCTGGAGGTGCTGTCGACCGGCAAGCCGCAATGGGTCGGCGTCACCGACGTCACCTACAGCCGCCACGAGAAGCGCGGCGGGCGGGTCTCGCTCAAGGTCACCTACCGCTGCGGGTTCGCCTTCCACACGGAATGGGTCTGCTTCGAGCACGAGGGCTATCCGCGCCGGAAGGCCGCGAGCTGGTGGCGCGAACGGGCGCCTGAGCTGGAGGTGCCCGAGTCCGTCGACGAGGCCCTCATCCTGGCGGACCGGCTGCGCCGTCCCACCGAGATCGCCGTCCGCTCCGCGGGTCGCTTCACCGAAATCGCCGCCTACAGGTTCGCCCCATGCCTTACGTCCATGCCGGGCTCTGCGCCGTCTGCCACCGAGAACCCCGCGGCTGGGGCTGGTTCGACGCGCGCTTCCGCGTCTCCGACCCGCGGCGCGACACGAGCCGCCGAGACCTCTGCAGCCGGGTTTGCCAGGACATCTGCCACCGGAGGTCGGGCATGATCGATCCGACCCCCAATGAGACGGCGGCCATGGTCGAGGGCGGCAAGGCCGGCGGCGCCTATCTCGACAGCCTTGGCCGGACCGATCTCGCCCAGCTCGCCGAGGAGGAGTGGGACACCTTCGTCGAGGTGATCGTCACCGGCTATTGCGACCACCTGCGCGACCTGGCGGCGAAGGATCGCGCGCGGCTCGACGGCATGATCCCGGAGGTGCCCTTCTGATGGCGGACACCTCGTGGATGGCGCGCGTCGGCGCGCGTCTCGTGACCAACGGCTACGCGATCCTGCCGATTGCGCCCGGCACCAAGAAGCCCGGCCAGTTCGCCCGTGCGGCCTGGCACGATTACCCGCAGTGGAACCGGCATGCGAGCCGCGCCACGACCGAGATCGAGGTCGCGACCTGGTCGACCTGGCCCGACTGCGGCGTCGGGATCGTCGGCGGCGCGGTCGCAGCGCTCGACATCGACATCGCCGAAGACGGCGAGCTGGCGCTGCGCATCGAGCGGCTGGCCCGCGAGCGTCTGGGGGACACCCCGGCGCTCAGGATCGGAAAGCCGCCGAAGCGGCTGCTGGTCTATCGCACGACCGAGCCCTTTGCCGGGATCCGGCGCGCGCCGTTGGAAATGCTCTGCCTCGGACAGCAGTTCGTAGCCTATGCCGAGCATCCCGACACCGGCCAGCCCTATGCGTGGCCGGACGAGGGGCTTGCGGATCTCGACATCGAAAGCCTGCCCGAAATCGACGCCAAACAGGCAGCCGCCTTCCTCGACGAGGCGTTGGCGCTGATCTCGCCCGAGCTGCGCCCGAAGAGCCTCGGCGCGAAAGGGGCGAACGGGGCCGGACATCCGTGTCTGCCGGCGCATGCGCAGGCTGGCACGCTGGCCGCGATCCGGAGCGCGCTCGCCTGGCTGCCGAACGCCGAGCTCGACTACGACAGCTGGATGCGCATCGGCATGGCGCTGAAGGGCGCGCTGGGCGAGGAGGGCGCGACGCTCTTCGCGGACTGGTCGGCGCAGGCGGCCAAGAACGACCCGGCCGCGACGGCGAAGGCATGGGCGAGCTTCAGGCCAGCACGGATCGGCGCCGGCACGATCTATCACCTCGCCATGGAGAAGGGGTGGCGCCCCGACCCCGACCTGCTGCTCGACGGTAGCCAGAAGGATTGCGCGGGCGACGAGCATCCCGCGGCGGGCCTCCTCGCGCGGCTCGCCCAGCCCGAAGCCCCGATGCCGATCCTCCCGCCTGCGCCGTCCTTCACGCTGACGATCCCGGGCGGGCTCGTGGGCGATCTCGCCCGTTACATGATCGACACGGCGCGCAGACCGCAGCCGCTTCTCGCGGTGGGCGCCAGCCTCTGCGCCCTCGGCGCGCTGATGGGGCGGCGCTACCGCACGACGACCGACCTGCGCACGAACCTCTACATCGTCGGCATCGCGGACAGCGGGTCGGGCAAGAACCACGCCCGCGAGGTCGTCAACGAGCTGTTCTTCGAGGCCGGACTCGCGCACCACCTCGGCGGAAACAAGATCGCCTCGGGCGCGGGCCTCCTGACCGCGCTCCACCGTCAGCCCGCGATCCTGTTCCAGATCGACGAGTTCGGAATGTTCCTCGCGGCGGCGGCCGACCGGAAGCGCAGTCCGCGCCACATCACCGAGATCCTCGACAACATGACCGAGCTCTACACTGCGGCCAGCGGGATCTTCCTCGGCGCGGAATACGCCAACCGGGACGGCTCGAACGAGCGGCGCGACATCGTCCAGCCCTGCCTCTGCGTCTACGGGACGACAACGCCGCTGCATTTCTGGGGGGCGCTGCAAGGCGCCAACGTGGTGGACGGCTCGCTCGCTCGGCTCATCATCCTGCCGAGTGAAGAGGACTATCCGGACGAGAACCGTACCGCTGGCCTGCGTCGATCTCCGCGCGCGCTGATCGAAGGGCTGCAGCGCCTTGCCGAAGGCGGTGGTCGGGCGAGCGGGAACCTCGCAGGCCGGACCTCCGGCCCCGAGACCGCCGTCGATCCGATGACCGTTCCCATGGACGACGAGGCGCAGGCGCATTTCGACGCGCTCCGCGACGAGATCACCGCTGAGCTCAGGGCTGCGGCCGGCACATTCCAGACACCGATCCTCGCGCGAATCGCGGAGAACGCGGCCAAGGTCGCGCTCGTCCTCGCCGTGGGGCGCGATGCGGTCCATCCCGTCATCCGGCTTGAGGATGCTGTCTGGGCCATAGACTTCGTGCGCCACTTTGCGCGGCGCACCATCGACGCCGTCGAGCGCCATGTCGCTGATACCGAGACCGAGGCGCATCTGAAACGACTGCGCGAGATCATTCGCAAGGCAGGGGCGGCTGGCGTCACCAAGTCCGAGCTGACCCGCGCCTCGCAATGGCTCCGGGCGCGCGACCGCGATGACATACTGCTCACGCTGGTCGAGAGCGGCGACATCGCCACGGTCGAGCAGGAGACCGGGGGGCGGAAGGCCATGCGCTTCCGGGCGATGCGGTGAGGGCTGGGACGATGCTTCCTTCAACGGCCCCCATCCTTCATTTGAAGGAAGTTTCTGCGCAGGCCTCCGTCCCGCAACGGAAATCCGGCGCGGCGGACTTCTTTCAATATTTCACGCAAAGACCCTCGCGCGCGTGGATGGGGAGGGGTGCCACACACATACCCCATGAAATAACTGAAATATTGAAGGAAGAGATTTATCCTCATTCTGCCAATGGCTTGCGGCCCCACTTCCTTCAAGCGGACGGGGTGAAGCCATTGAAGGAAGTGCCGGGTGCCCCCGGCATCGACAACGTAACCCTGACCAGACCTCGCGATCCCGGTCCGGGCGCGCGTGCTGCCCTCACCAGGCAGCCGTGCCGCCCCGGCCTCTCACTCGAAGAGGAGGTCGTCATGGACCGTTCCCAACACATCGCCGCAGTGCCTGTCACGGCTGCCGCCCATCTCAACCGCTGCATTCTCGCGCTCGACCTCCGCACCAGCACCGGCTGGGCGTTGCGCGCACCGGATGGGCTGATCACCAGCGGGACCGCAAGCTTCAGACCCGGCCGCTATGACGGCGGCGGCATGCGCTACCTTCGCTTCACCAACTGGCTCACCGAGATCGACCGGCTGTCGGGGCCGATCGCCGCGATCTGGTTCGAGGAGGTGCGCCGCCACACCGGAACCGATGCGGCCCATGTCTATGGCGGGCTCATGGCCACGCTGTCTGCATGGGCCGAACTGCGCGGCGTTCCCTATGAGGGCGTCCCGGTTGGCACGATCAAGCGTCACGCCACCGGCAAGGGCAATGCGCAGAAGGAGGCGATGATCGCAGCCGCGCGGGCCCGCGGCTTCAGCCCTGCCGACGACAACGAGGCCGACGCCATTGCACTGCTGCTCTGGGCGATCGAGACGAACGGGGGTGTCGCATGAGATGGCATCCCAAGGGCTACGGCGGCCATCGCCGGGATCCGGACCAGGTGAAACGCGAAGGCTGGCGCGAGCAGGGTCTGCTCGCCGTCTCGGCCGATGACGACCGCCTCACCTGGCCGGAGCGGGAACTCGTCCGCCAGTTGGGCGAAAAGCTCTACGGGCCGCGCCCCTCCGACGAGGGAGGGCGCCATGGATAAGTGGACCCCGTCCCTCGTCGAGGCCCGGCTTGCCGAAGCGGCTTTCGTGCTGAAGCGCCTGCCCGAGCCGCGACGGCAGGGCTACTTCAGCACTTGGCCCGAGATCGTCCGCAGTTTCGCCGACAAGGTGGGCCAGGAGCCGAAGCCCATGCGCGTGCTGCCCTCGCCGCAGGCGATCAGCCGCATGGAGGAGACGCTGACCTGGACCGCCTGCCTCGAGCCCGTCGACGGCAAGATCGTCTGGATGCGCGCCCATGGCGAGCGGTGGAAGACCATCTGCTGGACGGTCGGTCTGCAACGCTCGGCCGCCAACCAGCACTGGCTCTACGGGCTCTGCGTCATCTCGCTGAAGCTCAACCGGCGTCGCTTCAACCGCAACCTGTCGAAGCGGCGCGTAATCGAACTGGCCGGTGGCGCGTAGTCTTGCGCGCCACAGGGGAAGGTGTGCGGCGGACAGTTTTCGACGGGACAGAAAACCGGTTCGGGGGCTAGGTTCGGGATAAGCTCGGGAGAGGCGCGCGCGGCGCGGTTCCGAACGAAGCCATCCTTTCGTTGGCGGGGTCCGTTGATAAAGGAAAGGCGCTGATCCTTTCCTTGAAGGCCGCCGTCAGCTTCCTGCGCGCCCCTCGACCGAGTTCGCGGTTCCTTCTCCGCGATATTCGTATGCTGGCGGGCGAAGCGCGGGACTTCGCCAGCGACAGGGCCGGATTTTTGGGAAGCCACCCGGAAGCCGGAGCCACGCACGCCCCGCGCAAACACCAATGAACACTGGCCTTCCGACCGGACACCGCTGGTGGCCGCCGGACCCCGTGTGGAGTCCAGCCCGGCATCCGGAGTCCGGAAGCCACCGGCATCCACCCGACCGAGGAACCTTGCCCACCATGACGCTGAGCTTCGCCCCGGACGCGATCGAGATGTGGCCACTGGGCAAGCTCCAGCCCTACGCGAAGAACGCGAAGGTGCACGGGACCGACCAGGTCGCGAAGATCGCCGCCAGCATGGCCGAGTTCGGCTGGACCGTGCCGTGCCTCGTCGGCGAGGACGGGGAGCTGATCGCCGGGCATGGGCGTGTGCTGGCCGCAACGCAGCTCGGGCTGACCGAGGCGCCGGTGATCGTGCTTGGGCACCTGACCGAGGCGCAGCGCCGGGCATATCGCATTGCGGACAACAAGCTGACCGAACTGGGCACCTGGGACGAGGCGCTGCTGTCGGCCGAACTGAACGACCTGCTGGCAGAGGATTTCGACCTGTCGCTGGTCGGCTTCTCCGACGGCGAGTTGGACAAGCTGCTGGCCTACGTCGCGGAAGACGACGGGGAAGAAGGTGGCGCCGGGGGCTCCGTGCCTCCGGTGACCATTCCCGAACCGCCGCGCAATCCGGCCTCGCGGACGGGCGATCTGTGGATCCTCGGCGATCACCGACTGCTCTGCGGCGACAGCACCAGCGCGACGGATGTGCGCCGTCTGATGAATGGTGAGCGGGCGATCCTGTTCGCGACCGACCCGCCGTATCTGGTGGACTACGACGGCTCGAACCATCCGACCCGGAACAAGGATTGGTCGGCGTCCTACGGCACCACATGGGACGACAGTTCGCAGGGGGCGGAACTTTACGACGGCTTCATCGCGGCCGCCGTCGCCGAGGCGATCACCGAGGACGCGGCCTGGTATTGCTGGCACGCCTCGCGCCGCCAAGCGATGCTGGAGGCCTGCTGGGAGAAGGCGGGCGCCTTCGTCCACCAGCAGATCATCTGGGTGAAGGACCGCGGGGTTCTCACGCGCTCGCACTACCTCTGGAAGCACGAGCCCTGCTTCATGGGCTGGCGCCGCCCGAACCGGCCGCCGAAGGTCGCCGAGCAGACGCTGCCCTCGACCTGGGAAATGCCGTCCTTCGCGAAGGACGAGCGCCCCGACCACCCGACGCCGAAACCGCTCGACGCCTTCGGTATCCCGATGCGCCAGCACGTCGCCCGCGGCGGCCTCTGCTACGAGCCGTTCTCCGGCTCCGGCTCGCAGATCATGGCGGGCGAGGCCAATGGCCGCCGCGTCTTCGCAATGGAAATCAGCCCCGCCTATGTCGATGTCGCCGTGGAACGCTGGCAGGCCGAAACCGGCAAGGACGCGATCCTCGATGGCGATGGTCGGACCTTCGCGCAGGTGAGAACCGAGCGGCTGGGCGACAGCGTCGAACCCACGGCCTATACGCCGGACACTGACACCGCCCCCGAACCCGCGCGCAAGCGCAAGTCCGCCGCATGAAACAGACCCACCTCATGTCGCTGGTCGAGTCCGTCGCCAACGTGATCGTCGGCTACGGCGTCGCCGTCGTCACGCAGATCTTGATCTTCCCGGTCTTCGGGCTGCACACGACGCTGGCGCAGAACCTCAAGATGGGCGCCATCTTCACTATCGTGTCGATAGCGCGTTCCTTCGCCTTGCGGCGGGTGTTCGAGGCGATCCGAATGCGGACCGCCAAATGATCGACCGCCGCCCCGCAGGGACGGCGGCCATCAACTTTTCGGGGTCCGGTGCGTCAGGCGGCGGGGAGTCTGTACACGCGCCCGCGCCCCTCGACCTTTTCGGAGGTGACCTCGAGCCCGAGCTTCTTCTTCAGCGCCCCGGCCATCGCGCCGCGCACCGTGTGCGACTGCCAGCCCGTCGCGGCCATGATCTCATCGATGGTCGCGCCGCCCTCTGCGCGGAGCATCTCGATCAGGGTTTCCTGCTTGGTGCCCTTCCGGCGCTGGACCGGGGCGGTCGGCGCTTCCGCCGGTGGCGTCTCGTCCTGCTCGTCCGTGATCCTGAGGGTGCTGTAGGCCAGCGGGGTGGCACGCAGCGTGATCGGGCCGCGCTCTTCGTCGTGCCGCCAGACGGTATTGAGGTCCGTGGCTGCGATTTCCTCGATCAGCTCCTGCTTGAGGAGGCTCTTGCAGACGTTGCCGACGGCGCCGCCCTTGAGGCTTGCGGTGACGGGAAACACCGCCCCGTCTTCGCGCGCGCAGGCGGTGGACAAGATGACGGCTTGGGCGTCGGAAAGCTGAATCTGGGTCATGGGGTCGTCTCCTTGCTCGAGGCCCGCGTCATGCGGTGCCTTCTACGACCCCGAGCCGCACAGGGCGCGCGGCGGGAGTTCCGGCAGTGCCGGAGATCAGCGGGCGTGTTCGCCTTCGCCGAAAGCGCTGTCGGTGATGCGCTTCAGGAGGCTGGCGTAGTGTTCGAGGGTGCCGACCATCGCCCAGCCCGCCTCGTCGGGGGCGCAGTTGAAATGGTCGTCGCTGAGCGCCTGCAGGCGGGTGAGCATCTCGTCGATCTCGGCCTTCTTGCCGATGAAGGCCGCGAGCGCGGCTTCCTTGTTCCGGCGCGCCTTCTCGGCGCGGAGTTCGTGGCGCGGGGTGGTGATCGGGTTCAGGCGCGTGGTCATCGGGGTGGCTCCTTGGGTCGAGTTGCATCGCTTCGTCGGAGTGACGTTCGCTCTGTCCGCCATGCTTATCAACTCGATAAGCATATGATTCTGAATGATAATCGGAGCCGTCGATGCAGGGCATGAGCGAGCGCCAGTACGCCGCCCATGTCGGGCTGTCGCGGGGCGCGATCCAGAAGGCGAAGACGGCCGAGCGGCTGGTCCTCTATCCCGACGGCAGCATCAACGCGGTCGCCAGCGACGCCCGGCGTGCCGAAACGACGGACCCGTCGAAGACGCGGAAACCGCCCGCGCCGAAGCTGAAGCCGGTCCCCGAGGCGGCGGTGGCCGCTGTCGGCGACACGCTGCGCGAACAGGGTCTGGCGGTTCCGGCGGTGGGCGGCGGCACCACGTTCCTGCAGGCGAAGACGGCCAACGAAGTGCTGAAGGCGCAGGAGCGGCGCATCCGGCTCCAGAAGCTGAAGGGGGAGTTGATCGAGCGGGCCCGCGCGCTGGCGCTGGTGTTCCGCCTGGCGCGGGAGGAACGGGACGCTTGGGTGACCTGGCCTGCACGCGCGGCGGCGCTGATGGCGGCCGAGCTCTCGGCCTCATGCAGCGACACGACTGGTCAGCAGATCACCGTGGAGCCAGCCGCGATGCAGAAGGTCCTGGAGAAACATGTACGCGCCCACCTCGACGAACTCGCCGAGGTCCGGCCCGACTTCCGGTAACGATGATGGCCTGACGGACTTCGATGGCGCGGGCGAGATCCTGCGCGCCTGGGGCAACGGGCTCCGGCCCGACCCGGACCTGACCGTCTCGGAATGGGCGGACCGGCACCGGATGCTCTCGGGCCGCGCCTCGGCAGAACCCGGTCGGTATCGCACGGTGCGCACGCCCTACATGCGCGAGATCATGGATCGGCTGTCGCCCGGCGATCCCACGCAGCGGATCGTGTTCATGAAGGCCGCACAGGTCGGCGCGACCGAGGCGGGCAACAACTGGATCGGGTTCGCCATCCACCAGGCGCCGGGGCCGATGCTCGCGGTCCAGCCGACGGTGGAACTGGCCAAGCGCAACTCGCGCCAGCGGATCGACCCGCTGATCGACGAGAGCCCGGAGCTGCGGGAGCGGGTGAAGCCCGCGCGATCCCGCGATGCGGGCAACACCATGCTGTCGAAGGAGTTCGCGGGCGGCATCCTGATCATGACCGGGGCGAACTCGGCGGTCGGGCTGCGCTCGACCCCGGCGCGGTACATCTTCCTCGACGAGGTCGACGCCTATCCGGCCTCGGCCGACGAGGAAGGCGATCCGGTCACGCTGGCCGAGGCGCGCTCGCTGACCTTCGCCCACCGGCGCAAGGTGCTGCTGGTCTCGACGCCCACGATCCGGGGGCTGTCGCGGATAGAGCGGGAATACGAGGCCAGTGACCAGCGGCGCTTCTTCGTGCCGTGCCCGCATTGCGGCGCGATGCAGTGGCTGAAGTTCGACTGGCTGCGCTGGCAGAGGGGCCGCCCGGAGACGGCGGAATATCACTGCGAGGGCTGCGAGACGCCCATCGCGGAGCATCACAAGACGGCCATGCTGGAGGGTGGCGAATGGCGGGCGACCGCTACGGCCGCTGATCCGACCACGGTCGGGTATCACCTCTCGGCGCTCTATTCGCCGATCGGCTGGCTGAGCTGGGAGCGGATCGTGCGGGCTTGGGACGCAGCGCAGGGCTCGGACGAGGCGATCAAGGCGTTCCGCAACACGATCCTCGGCGAGACATGGGTCGAGACCGGGGAAGCCCCCGACTGGCAGCGGCTCTACGACCGGCGCGAGCGCTGGACATCCGGCACGGTGCCAGCGGGCGGGCTGTTCCTGACCGCCGGGGCCGACGTGCAGAAGGACCGGATCGAGGTCGATGTCTGGGCCTGGGGTCGCGGGCTGGAAAGCTGGCTCGTCGATCACATCGTGATCGAGGGCGGCCCGGATCGGGTCGACGCGTGGTCGGAACTGACGGCGCTGCTCGACCGAACCTGGCCGCATGAACGCGGCGCGCATCTACGCATCGCGCGGATGGCCATCGACACCGGCTACGAGGCCCCGGCGGTCTATTCCTGGTCGCGGGCGCAAGGCTTCGCGCAGGTCTCGCCGGTGAAGGGCGTCGAGGGCTTCAACCGCTCCAGTCCGGTGTCGGGCCCGACCTTCGTCGATGCGACCGAGGGCGGCAAACGCCCCCGGCGCGGTGCGCGGCTCTGGACCGTGGCGGTCTCGACCTTCAAGGCCGAGACCTACCGCTTCCTGCGGCTGGCGCGCCCGACCGAGGAGGACATGGCCGACGGGGCGGCGTTCCCGCCCGGCTCGGTGCACCTGCCGCACTGGGTCGAGAACGAATGGCTGAAGCAGGTCGTGGCCGAGCAGCTGGTGACGGTGCGCACGAAACGCGGCTTCGCCCGGCTGGAATGGCAGAAGCTGCGCGAGCGCAACGAGGCGCTGGATTGCCGGGTCTATGCCCGCGCCGCCGCCTGGATCGCAGGCGCCGACCGCTGGCCCGACGCGAAATGGCGCGACCTCGAGGATCAGCTCGGGGCGGCCCCCACCGACACCGATCCTGCCGGACAGATCAACCGGCCGGGACAGGCCCCGCAGGGCAAGCGCCGCTCCGACTGGCTCGGACGGCGCGGAGGATGGTTTTCACAACAGGGCGTTTGCCGCCGTTCCAATCACCCAGCTGTGCAAAGTTCAAAGCGACTCGAGAAGGACGACTGACGTAACACCAAAGTGGATTGGGATCCTTGCAGCACCGGCATGAACAGAAATGCGGCCAATGTACACATCTAGACTGCCATCGTCGTTTTTTAGAACGTGGATCCCGACGCCAACTAAAGCACCGATCAACGCTGCCAGGGCGGCAGCAGGCGCCCCAGCACCGGTAGCGGAAAGATATGCTGCCACCGCGGTCGTTGCTGTGGCGCCGCCTTCAATAAGACGGTCTACCTGATCTTTACTCAAGTGGATCTGACCATCGTGCGCAGACCATGGAGTGCAAAATTTCTTGCCAAACACCTTCTGGCATCCTCGCTCATCATTCACCCGAACGTAAGTGTTGCCGTTCTCGTGCTTGCGGGTCCGACGTTCTACATTTGCCATCTATCAAGCCTCGTCTTCAGCGATCTCATTCAACGCACCCGAAATGACATTGCCAGGTTGCCAAAACTGAATAACTATATGCTTATCGTCGCTAACTTCGACATCATAGCGAGCTGGCTCGTACTCTGTTGGATCCGAAACCCGCGACATACTTGTATCGGCTTTTGCTACGATGATAGAAACCAGTTCGCTATCGTCCAATAGCTCAAGTTGTCCGCCGTCAATTTCGCGAACGCGTGCGTTTTTCAAAATCACTATCGGCCCTCCATTTAGAATAAGCGCTGCAGAGTAGCCCGCCAATATTCAATGGCTGGCAGGTTCACTCTGTCTTTCAGTCGTCTGCGCCCACTATAGCCTAGGATATTACAAAAATAAACACTGGCGTCGACTTCCTCGACGCCACACGAAATGAACCGCTCGGCGCCGGACGCCTGGTCCAAGGGATCGAGTTTGACCCGGTCGGCAAGCGCCGGGCCTACTGGCTGCATGCCGAGCACCCGGGCGACGCCTATGGGGCCCTGCAGAACGGTCTGCAGAGCCGCCCAGTCCCGGCGAGCGAGATCGCCCATGTCTACGAGAAGCAGAGCACGCAGGCCCGGGGCGTTCCCTGGGGTGCGCCGGTGATCCGCAGCTTGCACGATCTCGACGACTACGAGGTGGCGGAACTGGTCCGCAAGAAGACCGAAGCCTGCGTCACCGCCATCGTGTTCGGCGACGACGAGGCGCAGCAAGGCATTGCGCCTTCTGTGGTCGATGCCGATGGCAACCGGGTCGAGCAGTTCGAGCCGGGGCTGATCGCCTATGCGCGTGGTGGCAAGGACATCCGGTTCAACCAGCCCTCGGCCACCGGCGGATACGGCGAATACAAGCGGGCCAGCCTGCACACCATCTCGGCCGGGTTCCGTGTGCCCTACGAGTTGCTGACCGGGGACCTCTCCCAGGTCAACTATTCCTCGATCCGGGCGGGGCTGGTCGAGTTCCGCCGTCAGATCGACGCGGTGCAGTGGCAGCTGTTCATCCCGATGTTCTGCGCGCCGGTCTGGCGCTGGTTTACCGAGGCCGCATGGGCGGCGGGGCAGATCCCGTCGCCGACCGTGCCGGTGGAATGGTCGCCGCCCAAGTTCGAGGCGGTCGATCCGCAGAAGGACGCGATGGCGAACCTGCTGTCGATCCGCTCGGGCACCATGACGCTGGCCGAGGTGATCGCGCGGCAGGGACGCAACCCCGACGCCGTGCTGGCCGAGATCGCCGCGACGAACGCCAAGCTCGACGCGCTGGGGCTGGTGCTCGACAGCGACCCGCGCCGCGTCACCAAGACCGGCAGCGCCCAGACCACCGACCCGGCGAATGATCCGGCCGCCGAAGCGGATGAAACCGACCCGGCGCAGGCCGACCAACCGGCGCAGGCCGACCAACAGGACTGACCCCATGGACACGATGATCGAACTGCCGGCCATGCGCCGGTCGGCGGAGCTTGCGCCGAACACGGCCGATGCCGACAGCCGCACCGTCGAGGTGGTCTGGTCGGCGGGCGCGCGCGTCCGCCGCGCCACCTTCTTCGGCGAGCCCTATGACGAGGAACTGAGCCTCGACCCGGCCCATGTGCGGCTCGACCGGCTGAACGCGGGCGCGCCCTTCCTGAAGGTGCACGAGCTCGACACGCTCGACGCGGTTATCGGATCGGTCGTGCCGGGCTCGGCCCGGATCGAGAACGGCCGGGGCATTGCGCTGGTGCGGATCAGCGAGCGCGCCGACGTCGAGCCGATCTGGCGCGACATCCAGGCCGGGCACATCCGCGCGGTGTCCATCGGGTATCAGGTCCACCGCTTCGAGGTCTCGAAGCCCGAGGCCGCCCGCGAACTCTGGCGGGCGGTGGACTGGACCCCGTTCGAGGTCTCCGCCGTCGCGGTCGGCGCCGACCCTGCCGCCGGTTTCCGTGCCCAGCATCCCCTCCACGACTGCGTCCTTCACCGCCGGGACGCCCCTTCCAGCCCGAAAGGACCCATCCCGATGACGGACAAGACCCAGACCCCGGCGAGCGACGCCGCAACCCCCGCCACCACCCAGCCGACCGAGCCGGTCGAAACCGAGGACACCCCCATGACCGAGCCGAAAGCGGCTGCGCCCGACCCGAAGGTCGCCGCAGCGGCAACCCGCACCCAGCCGAAGCTTCAGAATACCGATGCCCCCGCTGCGTCCGACACCGAAGCAGTTGCCACCCGCGCCCGCGAGGCCGAGCGCGACCGCGTCTCCACCATCTACGATCTCGCGGGCCGCCTGAACCTCGAGCGCGGCTTCGCCGAGGATCTGGTGAGGCGTGGTGTCAGCGTCGACGAGTCCCGCCGCCTGATCCTCGATCAGGTCGCCGCGAAGTCGGACGAGACCCGGACCTTCCCCCATGTCTCCGTCCCGCTCGGCGGCCGGGACGAGCGCATCACCCGCCGCGACGCGGTGGCGAATGCGCTGCTGCACCGTTACAGCCCCACGCTGTTCCAGCTCGAGGACGCCGCACGTCAGTACCGCGGCATGACGCTGCTGGAACTGGCCCGCGAAAGCCTCGGCAATGCCGGGGTCAGCACGCGGGGCCTGTCGCGCGACGAGGTGGCGACGCGCGCGCTGCATTCGACCTCGGACTTCCCCGAGATCCTCTCTGCCGTCACCAACAAGACCCTGCGGCAGGCCTACGAGGCCTATCCCCGGACGTTCATGCTGTTCTGCCGCCAGGTGCTGGCCACCGACTTCAAGGCGATGCACCGGGTGCAGCTCGGCGAGGCGCCGCAGTTGCTCGAGGTCGGCGAAAGCGGCGAGTTCAAGCGCGGCACCCTCGGCGAGAGCAAGGAGAGCTACAAGGTCAAGACCTATGGCCGCGTGGTCGCGATCACCCGCCAGACGCTGATCAACGACGATCTCGACGCCTTCACCCGGATCCCGGCGATGTACGGCAACTCCATCGCGCAGCTGGAGTCGGACGTGGTCTGGGGCATCATCACCGCCAACCCGGCGATGGCCGACGGCAACGCGCTGTTCCACACGACGCACAAGAACCTCGCGGGCACCGGCGCGGCGCTCGATGTGAGCAGTGTCGGCGCGGCCCGCGCCGCCATGGCCAAGCAGACGGGCCTCGACAAGAAGACGGTGCTGAACGTCCGCCCCGCCTTCCTGATCGTGCCCGCCTCGCTGGAACTGAAGGCCGAGCAGCTTGTCGCCCAGAACCTCGCGCCCGCCGCGACGTCCAGCGTGGTGCCGCAGTCGATCCGCACGCTCGCGCCGATCAGCGAGCCGCGCCTCGACGCCGCCAGCGAAACCGCCTGGTATCTGGCGGCCAGCCCGAACCAGATCGACACCATCGAGTACGCCTATCTCGAGGGCCAGCAGGGCGCCTACATCGAAACCCGCAACGGCTTCGACGTCGACGGCGTCGAGATCAAGTGCCGCCTCGACTTCGGCGCCAAGGCCATTGACTGGCGCGGCCTCTACAAGAACCCGGGCGCGTAAGGCCCTCATCCTGAACCCTGACATCCGGGCGGTCCAATCGGGCCGCCCTTCGCTTTTCCGAAAGGATCCTTCCAATGAAAAACTACGTCCAGCCCGGCAACACCATCACCCTGACCGCGCCCTATGCCGTCGCCTCGGGCGATGGGCTGCTCGTCGGCTCGATCTTCGGCATTGCCGCCGGGGACGCCGCCCTCGGCGAGCCCGTCGAGACCGCGCTCGTCGGCGTCTTCGACATCACCAAGGTCGGCTCCCAGGCCTGGACCGTCGGCGCCAAGGTCTATTGGGACGACACCAACAAGCGCACCACCACCGTCGCCACCGACAACACCCTCATCGGCGTGGCCGTCGAGCCGGTGGCGAGCGGCGCGGGCGACACCATCGGCCGTGTGCGCCTGAACGCGACCTTCTGATGAGCGCCTTTGCCGCCGCCGTCGGCGCGCTCTTCGCCGATCCGAACATCGGCAAGGACGCGATCTACATCGCCGACGGCGGCGCGCCCGTGTTGGTGCGTGCCGTCGCACGACGCGCCGACGCCGTCACCGACTTCGGCGATGCCCGGCTCTGGTCCGAGACCACCCGGATTGACCTGCGCGTCGCCGAGGTGGCGAACCCGCGCCCCGGCGACAGGATCGAAATCGACGGGGATGCTTTCCTCATTCAGGGCGAGCCTGTCCGCGACCGCGAGCGGTTGGTCTGGACGGTCGATCTGAGGCCCGCATGAAGTTCAAGCTCGACATCGATCCCGACATCGTCGCGATGATGGCGGCCGAGGTCGCGGCGGGCGAACGCGCCGTGACCGCAGCCATGCGCGAGGCTGGAACCGGGCTGAAGACGGCGTGGCGGTTGCAGATCACCGGCGCGGGGCTCGGTCCACGGCTCGCCAATTCGATCCGGAGCCAGAACTTCCCGAGGTCGGGCGAGAGCCTGGATGCGGCAGCGCTGGTCTGGTCGAAGGCCCCGGTCATCGTCGGCGCGCATGACACCGGGCCGCTGATCCGCTCGAAGGACGGGTTCTGGCTGGCGATCCCGCTGCCCGCAGCGGGCAAGTCCCTGCGGGGCGGCAGGATCACGCCCGGCGAATGGGAGCGGCGGCGCGGTCTGCGCTTACGCTTCGTCTATCGCCGAACGGGGCCGAGCCTGCTGGTGGCGGAGGGACGGCTGAACACAAAGGGTCAGGCGGTCGTGTCGCGCTCGAAGACCGGGCGCGGCAAGGTCACCGCGCCGATCTTCCTGCTCGTGCCGCAGGTGAAACTGCCGAAGCGGCTGGATCTGGCGCGGGATGCGGACCGTGCGTTGGACAGCGTGCCGGGGCTGATCGTGGCGAACTGGGTGGAGGATAGATTGTGATGTCTGCTGTCCGGGCTATTCCGCAGCGCCTTGCGGGTCTCTTTCGCGCGCCTCGAGATCGCGCCGCGCCACGGCGAGAATTGATCGGGACAGTTCCTGAAGTTGGTCAGCGGCCAATCGGTTGATCTGCCAGAACAGGCGTCGCTCCAGAATTTTGCCGGGCACAAGCTCGACGAGCTCACCGCGGTCCAGATGGTGCCTCGCGAGTTGGACCGGATTGAGCGCCCATCCCATGCCGGCGAGGTTTCCTTCAAGGAAGCTCTGCGTCGAGGGGAGCCAGTGGGTGGGGAAGGAGAGATCGTGCCCGAAGACCTCTCGAGCCCAGACATTCTGAAGCCGGTCCTTCTGATTGAAAGTGAGAGCGGGCGCACGCTGGAAAGCCTCCTCCGTGAGGCCTTGCGGGAAGTATCGCGCAACGAACTCGGGACTGGCCGTCGCCAGGTAGCTGAGCGATCCGAGGGGCGTGACCCGGCATCCCTGCACGGGGCGTTCCAGCGAGGTGACGGCGGCAAGCACCCGGCCGCGTCGCAACCAGTCCGCTGTATGGTCCTCGTCGTCGATCGCGATGTTCACGAGATAGTCGGTCGTCCTCGTGAAGGAGGCGATGGCCTCAAGAAACCAGGTCCCGAGACTGTCGGCGTTTGTGGCCACGTTGACAGTCACCCGCTGAGCGGCTCCTTCGGAGCCGGAGAACTCGGGCAACTGCTCCATGAGGTCCTTCTCGAGCATGCCGACGCGGTCCATGTGCCGGCAAAGCGCGAGGCCCTTATCCGTGGCGGTGCAGGGCGTGCCGCGTTCGATGAGCACCGCGCCGAGGCGCTCCTCGAGATGCTTGACGCGCTGCGAGATGGCAGACGGTGTCACATAGAGTGACGCCGCGGCCCGCTCGAAACTCCCGGTCCGGACGACCGCGGCAACAGCGCGGAGGGCGGCGTATTCGATCGCGGTTCAGTTTTCCTTCATCAGGATCAGAATCCTTAATTTGTCTAATCCGTCGTCAGGTCGTAGCTCAAGTCGAAACCCTTCGGATGGGACGCCCGCTAATGGACCTTGCCGTTTTCTTCACCGGAATGATGATGAGCCTCAGCCTCATCGTGGCCATCGGAGCGCAGAACGCCTTCGTGCTGCGGCAAGGTTTGCGCGGCGAACATGTCCTCCCCGTCTGTCTGGCCTGCGCGATCTCGGACGCGATCCTCATCACCGTGGGGGTGACCAGCTTCCGTACCGTCTCGGAGTGGTTGCCCTGGCTCGAGCCTGTGATGCGCTACGGCGGCGCCGCCTTCCTGATCTGGTATGGCCTGAAGAGCCTTCGCTCGGCGTTGCGCTCGAACGAGGCGCTGGCGGCTGATGTCTCGCTGGCGACGACCGATCTTTTCCGCACGCTGGTTGCCTGCCTCGCCATCACCTGGCTGAACCCGCATGTGTATCTCGACACGGTCGTCCTGCTGGGCACCATCTCCACCCAGTTCACAGACAGCCAGGGGTCCTTCGCGATCGGCGCGATTCTCGGATCGTTCGTCTTCTTCTTCGCCCTCGGCTACGGTGCCATCAAACTGCGCCCGGTGTTCGAGCGACCGGCGGCCTGGCGCATTCTCGAAACGCTCATCGCGCTGGTAATGTGGCTTATCGCCTTCAAACTGCTGGCCGGAACCTGAGAGTATCCACAATGGAGAACATCAACCATCTGCTCGTCGTCTTCATCGCCTACGTGATTGCGGCCGGAAGCCCCGGTCCGAGCACCCTTCGGATCATGGGTGTTGCGATGAACCACGGTCGGCAGGCCGGGCTGGCGCTGGCCGCGGGCGTCATCTCCGGATCGCTGTTCTGGGGGCTGTCTGCGGCCACTGGTGTTTCCGCGTTGCTTGCGCGCTATGCCGAGGCCCTGATCGTCCTGAAGATCTTCGGCGGCATATACCTGCTCTACCTCGCGGTGCGTGCGGCCCGAAACGCGATGACGCCCGACACTGCGCCCTCAACCGGCCCCGCACGAGCTGACACTCCTCCGTCCCCTGCCGCCCTCTATCGCCATGGATTGATCATGCATCTGGCCAACCCGAAGGCCGTGCTGGCCTGGATCGCCCTCGTCACGCTCGGCCTGGGCGCCGAGGCGTCCTGGCATGACGTGGCCACCATTCTGGCAGGCTGCGCGGTCCTGAGCGTGACGATCTTCGGCGGCTACGCGCTCGTGTTCTCGACGGCGCCGATGATCGGCCTCTACCGCCGCGCCCGGCGCGGGATCGAAGGCGTTCTGGCCGTCTTCTTCGGGTTTGCCGGCCTGCGCCTGCTCTTGACACGCGTTTGAGGGAGATGCCCGCATGACCTTGTTTACCGGCCTCTCGGCCTTTCCCCTCACGCCCGCCGACGAAGATGGGCAGCTGGAGCCCCAGCTTCTGCAACGCTTCCTCGAGCGGATCGTGGCAGAAGGTGCGGATTCTATCGGGCTCCTCGGCAGCACCGGCGGATATGCGTACCTGACGCCGGAGGCGCGCAAGCGCACGCTGCGGGCCGCCGTGGAGTGCGTGGCGGGCCAAACGCCGCTCATCGTCGGTGTCGGCGCCCTTACGACCGATGTCGCCGAGGACCTCGCGCGGGACGCCCGGAAAGCCGGGGCAGACGGTCTGCTTCTCGCGCCCATGTCCTACCAGCCGCTGACCGAAGAAGAGGTGTTCCGGCATTTCGAGACCGTCGCCGCGGCTGGTGAGCGGCCGCTGTGCATCTACAACAATCCGGGCACCACGAAATTCACTTTCAGTCCGGACCTCATCGCGCGCGTCGCCAGGATCCCGAACGTGGCCGCCGTGAAGATGCCGTTACCGGCGGACGGAGACTACGTCACCGAGCTGCGTCGCTTGCAGGAGATGACTCCGCAGGGCTTTGCCATCGGCTACAGCGGCGACTGGGGCGCCAAGGACGCGCTGCTCGCCGGCGGCGCCTGCTGGTACAGCGTCGTGGCCGGTCTCCTGCCGGAACCCGCCGTGGCGCTCACGCGCGCTGCGCAGTCCGGAGCTGCGGCCGAGGCCGAGCGCATCGACCGCGCCTTTGGCCCTCTCTGGGCGCTCTTCCGCGAGTTCGGGAGCTTTCGGGTGATGTTCAGCATCGCTGAGGTTCTCGGTTTTGGGTGTCTCACTCCGCCGCGTCCAGTCCTCCCGCTGGAGGAGGTAAACCGGCAAAGGGTCGAAATGACCTTGCGTCTGCTTCTTGATGCCGTCTGAGGCCTGGAAGGCCATTCCTTCAGGCGGTCGTCCGCCCAGCCGCCACCGTTTCGGCCATGATCCATTTGGCGATGCAGCTAGCCGGAACTGGTCGAAATAACCGTCTCTGCACTCGCTGCTTGGCAGGAAAACATGCCCACCCCACGCGAAACCATCCTCGCCGCGGTGCACGCGCGGCTCTCGGCGCTGCCCGCCACCGCACTGCGCGGCGACGTGCTGCCCGAGCGCGTGCCGGCTGACGGCCTGCTGATCCTGCGCGACGGCGAGCCAGGTGAGCCCGAGGTAACACTGTCGCCGCTGCGCTACCACTATCAGCATCGGGCGGAAATCGAGGCGGTCGTGCAGGGCACGGCGCGGGACGCCGCCTTCGACACGCTGACCGCCAGCATCGGCACGGCGCTCGCCGCCGACCGCACGCTGGGCGGCCTCTGCGACTGGGTCGAGGGTAAGCGCGACCTGGACCCCACCTTCTTCTGAACTGCTGCTTTTGAGAATCTGTCCCTGTCTTGGAACAGGGATGGAGTTTCTCCGTGGAGGATA
>SBGD01000050.1 GCA_006226775.1 Paracoccaceae bacterium
TTCCACCTGGCCGGCAAGCTCGACATCAACACCTGGGGCGGGCGCCAGAAGGTGCAGCTTCGCCTCGACGACGCCGCCCGCGCAGGGGAATGAGCCTGCGCGCCCGCCGCACCGCCCCGCCCGGCCCCGCGCGAGAATCGAGACCCGCCGCCCCGCCCTCCCCGGTCCTGTCGTTGTTGGCTGGCGCAGGGTCGACCCCCGCGCCCGCGGGTGCCGGAGCGCGCTTGGGCCGTGCCGGAAACCCTTGTGGATCAGGCGGTTGGCCTTGTGGCTGCGACAAAAGGCTGAAATCTGGCCGGTCCGGCGTTTTTCTTCACTTTTGCCCTTGCGCCCGACGCCCGCTTTTTCTAGAACCCGCCTCACGTCAAGCGCTGGCCCGTTCGTCTATCGGTTAGGACGCCAGGTTTTCAACCTGGAAAGAGGGGTTCGATTCCCCTACGGGCTGCCACCTTCCTTCGCAAATCACTGAGAACGAAGAACTTCAGGCCTCCCCGAAGCCGACGCCCGCTCCCCTCCGCATGGAATTCTGCCCTTTCGGGGCCGATGCCGTCGCGCGCAGTTGTTGCGCCGCAGGGGCACGCCTTTCAGGCCGCTTTGCCCGGCTCAGCCCTCAAGACACGCCGACAGGCCCTGTCCGTTGATTTCGATGCGCGCCGAAGCACCCCGCCTCCCCCGCTCGAAACCCCATCAGGACGCGTCAACCGCCACGCCGGGCTCGGCCAACTCGCGGATGAACTGCGCGTCGAGCTTCACCACGGCGATCAAAAGCCCGGCCAGCGCTGGGTAGATGTCGTAGCGCGGGCGGGCCTGTTCGCTGGCGGCGTGGAACTTCGGCAGCCAGGTCAGCAGCGCCTCGTCGAGGAAGGCAAGCTGGTCGCGCGCGGCACCGGCGATGTCGGCGGCCTGCGCCTGGTCCTGCGCCAGCCGCGCCATCACCGCGAGGTGGACGGCGAGGTGATCGGCGGGCTCGCGGAACTCCTCCTGAACCGCCAGCGAGGCGCGGGCGAGAAAGGCCTGCATCCGTGCCTCGGCCGGCCCGTAGAGCCGCGCCTCGCCGCCGTCATGCACCGAGGCATAGGGCAGCGCGCCGGCCTTGGCGTCGAGCAGGAACATCTGGGCGAAGTCCGCCGCCAGCTCCAGATGCGGCTGGTCCAGCCCGCGCAGCGCCGCGAAGCCCGCCTGCAGGCGCGCGACCTCGGTGCCGAGGCCGAGGGCGCTCAGGGCCGCGACGGGGCTCGCCTCGCCCGCAAGGTAGGCGGGGAGGCGCGCCTCGGGGATCTCCGCGGCGTAGAGCGTGGCGAACCAGTCATAGAGCCGGGCGCGCTGCTGGCTGACCTCGGCCCAGTCGCGGGCGCTCAGACCGGCGGGATCAGGCATCGGTTTCGATCGGGTTGCCGTCCGGGTCGACCTCCTGCGGGCCGCCGAAGGAGGTGACGGGCGGCGCCTCGCCGAGGAACTTCTCCATCTCGACGATGCAGGTATTGGCGCTGGGGGCCTGGGCCAGGCTGGAGGTGCCGATATCCAGCGTCAGCGTATTGGGGTCACCATAGGTGTCGAGCGCGCCGATCTCGGGGCCGGTGGGGCCGTACCAGGCGCCCTCCTCGATGCGCACGATGCCCGGCGGGAAATTGTCCGAGACATGCGCCCCGGCGATCAGCTGGCCACGGTCGTTGAAGGCACGCACCAGGTCACCGTGTTCGATGCCGCGCGCGGCGGCGTCCTCGGGGCTCATGTAGATCGGCTCGCGCCCCTGGATGGCATAGGTCGCGCGCAGGGGCTCGGATTCGCAGAGCTGCGAATGCAGGCGCTTGTTCGGATGCACCGATTGCAGCCAGAGCGGGAAACGGTCCGATCCGGGGCCGCCGTGCGAGCGTTCGGCCTTTTCCATCCAGATCGGGTGGCCCTTGCAGTCGTCGTAACCGAAGCTCTCGATCTTGCGGCTGAAGATCTCGATGAAGCCCGAGGGCGTGCCCAGCGCATTGACCTCCGGGTCGTCGCGGAAACTGGCATGGCGCACCCAGGGCTTGCCCTCGGGAAAGAGGTGAAAGCCCTTCTGCCAGAACTCGTCAAAGGGCGGCATCGGCATCTCGTTGCGCACGTTGGTGACGGCGCATTCGTTGTAAAGAAACTCGATCCACTGCATCTCGTTCATGCCGCGGGTATATTCCGCCTCGCGGTTGAATCGGCGGCAGAGCGCGGAGAAGATCTCGAAATCGGGTTTCGAGTTGTACATCGGGTCGATCAGCTTGTGCATCGCCAGGATGCCGCGGTTGCTGTAGGACCCGTAGGCGTCGATGTCATTCCGCTCGAACGGGGTGCAGGCCGGCAGCACGATATCGGCAAAGCGGCAGGTCGCGGTCCAGTTGTAGTCGATCGCCACCACGGTTTCGAGCCGGCGATAGGCCTTCTTCATGCGGTTCCGGTCCTGGTGGCGGTGCCACTGGTTGTGGCCGGTGAAGATGCCCATCCTGTAGGGCGGCAGCCTGACCTTGTGGCCGTTGAAGTCGATCTCCTTGCCCGGCTCGACCAGCGCGTCGATGGCGCGGGAAATCGGGATGACGTTGCTGTAACCCTGGAAATTGTCGTTGTCGTGCTTGGGAAACCGCCCCGGATCGAGGTTGAGCGGAAACGACCCCGGCATCGCCGCGCCCGAAGACGACACGCCCACGGAACTGTAGTGATGCGAATAGCTGATGCCGCCGCCGGGCAGGCCGATCTGGCCCAGGAGCGTCGCCAGGATCGCCCCCATCCAGTAGGGCTGTTCACCGTGCTGTTGCCGCTGCACCGCCCAGCCGAACACCAGTTGCGTGCGGTTGGCGGCCATCAGCCGCGCCAACTCGCGGATCTGATCGGCGGGAACGCCGCAGATGGCTTCGGCCCATTCCGGGGTCTTTTCGACCATGTCCTCGGTTTCGCCCTGCAGGTAGGGCAGGAAACGGTCGAAGCCCAGCGCATAGGTCTCGATGAACTCCTTGTCGTAGAGGTCTTCGCTGACCAGCACATGCGCCATCGCCAGCATCAGCGCCACATCGGTCATCGGGTTGATGTACTGGTGTTCGGCCTCGAGGTAGTTCAGCGTCTTGCTGCGCACCGGATCGACACAGATCGCGCGGATCTCGCCGCTGGCGATCTTGTCTTTCAGTTGCGCGTAATAGGCATAGGCCTCGTGGGTCTCGGTGTTCCAGCCGACCTGCAGGTTCTTGATCGGGTCATTGGCCCAGAACACCACCAGCTTGCTTTCCTCCAGGATCACCTCCCAGGAGGTGCCCTGGGAATAGACCTCGGTGGAACCGAGGATATAGGGCAGGATCACCTGGCCCGCGCCGGTCGAGTAGTCGCCGATGGTGCCGACGCTGCGCCCGTGCATCCCCACGGCGCGGACCATGTGGTTGCCGCAACTGTGCATCTGCCCGACCGAGCGCCAGCCCACGCCGGCGGTATGCAGCGCCCAGGGACCGTAATCCTTCTGCACCCGCTCAAGCTCTTCGTAAAAGAGGTCGATCGCCTCGTCCCAGCCGACCCGCACGAAGCGGTTGTCGCCGCGCTGGCTGGTGTCGCTCTTGTGGCGGTTCTTGTACCAGTCGAGCCGCACCATCGGGTAGCGGATGCGCGAGGGGCCGTAGATCAGCCCGGGAATGCCCTCGATCATCTCGGTCGGGTGCTTGTCGAACTCGAAGGGCTTCACCTCGACCACGCGGTCGCCGACCACCTTGGCGCGGATCGCCCCGAAGTGCGAGCCCGAGACCTTCCAGGTGGTGATGTCGTCGGTCATCTCGACGGATGTGCTCTGCGCCTGGGCGCTGCGGGCGGTCAGAAGGCCGGGGCCGCCGACCAGCGCGGCACCCGATACCGCCGCCATCGCCTTCAGGAAGTCTCGCCGGGGAAGGGTCATAGGAGGGTCCTCTCAGGGTCGGGCCGATTGAATGACGCCCTTGGTGGGGTCGCCCCCATGGGCCGTCTCGATGAAATCGGACGAATGTTTCTGCAGGTATTTCAGCACCATCTTGGCGGTGTCGTCGTCCATGCTGGTAAAGCCCACCATGCCGCCGAACTGTGCCGGCCAGGAGTTGGCGCCGAAATGCGCCTCTTCGGGCTGGCGGTGGCAGGTGCTGCACTGCTGGTTATAGCTGGCGCGGGCGATCTCCCAGATCTCCTCGGGGCTGTCGATCAGGCTGTCGGTCGGCATCCAGACCTCGGCCTTGACGTTCTGCCATTCCAGCCCGGTGGCGGGATCCTCGCGGGTGTCAAGCACGCTGACCAGGGTCTCGTCGCGCGACACCTCCTTGCTGAGGATGGCGCTGGTGATGTTGAGCCCGAAATTGGAGTACCAGACCCGGCCGAAGCCCTTGTTCTTGCGCCAGAGGTCAAGCTCCACCCGCTGGGCATCGGCATTGGATTCCAGCATCCGCACCTTGGCGGCCACCTCGAGCGAGCCGATCTCCTGGGTCAGGCCCGGGTCGGCGTAGATCTTGTGCGGCAGCACGGCGTAATAGGCGCCATCGGCCTGGACGCGCGTGGACGAGGCCGCCGAAACCAGCGTGTCGAAGGCGGGGTTATGGCTGCCCTTGAGATCGGGCAGATGGTGGGCAATGCCCTTGTGGCACGAGATGCAGCTCTCGTCGCGTTCGGCGGCGGCGCGCATCGCCACCTGCGAGGTCGGGCGCATCAGGTTGATGTCCATGTCGCCATAGTCGTGGCAATTGCGGCATTCGCGCGAATCGTTGGCCTCCATCCGCGCCCATTCGCGCCGCGCCAGCACGATGCGGTGTTCCTCGAACTTCTCGCGCGTGCCGATGGTGCCGACGATCTGGCCCCAGACCTCGCGGCTGGCCTGCATCTTGCGGGCGATCTTGTCGGTGAATTCATGCGGCACATGGCAGTCCTGGCATTCCGCCCTGACCCCGGAGCGGTTGCTCCAATGCACCGTCTTTTGCAACTCGGGCAGCATGTTGTCGCGCATGGTGTGGCAACTGAGGCAGAATTCCTCCTTGTTGGTCTGCTCCATGGCGGTATTGAACCCCTGCCAGGACACCGCCCCGGCAATGAAGCCGCCGGTCACCAGGATACCCAGGCCGATGCTGACCGAGGGCTTGAGGAAGAGATCCCGGGTTGCTCTGAGGGTCTTTCTGATCATCTTGTCCTACCCATGCGGCTCGGTGACTTGCTGCGCGCGGAACCCGCCCGCGCCCGGTTGCGGTGGTCTCAGGTCGGCGGTCCCCAGAACAGGATCTGCATGAACCAGATGAAAAACCCGTAGGCGGCAATCGCCCCGAACATCACCACCGGCAGGATGACGCAGGCCAGAAGCAGGAACGACCCGATGTCGCGCCAGACGGTCCGGGGCCTTGCGCCTGCGCGGCTTGCGGGGTGATCTGTCGTCGTTGCGCTCATCTGGAAACTCGCTTCTTTCGCTCGGGGCCGACCGCGGGGCGGCCGCGGGTTGCAAACCGGAAAACCACCTGTCCTCATTTCTTGTGACGCGCCCCCCGAAACCCACCGGCACCGGGAAAAACATGCGCGCGTCACACGTCATACCCTACCCGTCAAAAAACTGCCGAGGATTGATCGAGATCAACACATGCCGATCTCGCGTCACTTTCACGCGCCCCGCACCTCGCCGCCCCCGGCTTGACGGGCGCGCGCATCCCGGCGACTGTCTGGCGGAACCGCGCCCGGACACCCCAACAGCGAGGCATCCCGCCATCCCCTCCGCCATCCGCTTTCCCCGCCCGAGAGACAGCGAGCCCTTTGCCTGGGGCCTCTCCGGCCCCGCGCCGGTCGAGATATGGGAGCGGTTCTCGCCCGCCTACGAGGCGCAGCTCGAGCGCCTGATCCTTGCCTTGGGCGAGCTCGGCTTTGCCCCCGCCATTGGCGGTGCCGGTTCGGAGGATGGCGAATATGTCCGGGCGGAATATCCCGCCGACGCCCGCATCGTCTTTTTCCACCATCTCGAGGATCCCGCGGATGCGCGGTTTATCGCCTCGCTGGACGACAGCGCCCTGCGCGGCTGGATCACCGAAACCTGGCTGGAGCCGCCTGGGGACGCCTAACGCGACCTGGGCCCCTCCCATCGGCCCGCCCGCGGCGCCGAGATCGCCAGCAGGTCGATCGCCCGCGCGGCGATCTGGTCGATGACGGCGGCAAGGCTCTGCGGCCCGAGGTAGAAGGCCGGCACCGGCGGCAGCAGGATCGCGCCCATCTCGGTGGCGGCGGTCATGTTGCGCAGATGCGCCAGCGTCAGCGGCGCCTCGCGCGGCAGCAGCACCAGGCGGCGGCGCTCCTTCAACTGCACGCTGGCGGCGCGGGTCAGCAGGTTGTCGTCCAGCCCATGCGCGATGGCGGCCAGAGAGCGCATCGAACAGGGCGCCACGATCATGCCCGCCACCGGGACCGAGCCCGAGGCGATGCTGGCGCCGATATCGGCGATGTCATGCCAGCGCGTCGCCAGCGCCTGCAATTCGGCCTCGGCCCCGGCGCCGCATTCGGTCGCCAGCGTGCGCCGCGCCGCGGCGCTGGTCACCAGGTCGATCCCCGCGCCCATCCCTGCCAGCTGACGCGCCACCGACAGCCCCAGCGCCGCGCCCGAGGCCCCGGCAATGCCCAGCACCACACGCGGCGCGCTCATCGCCCGCCCTCCGGCATCAGCCGGGCCAGCAGATCGCTGGCAAAGGCGGCATCCTCCGGCGCGGTGCGCATCACCTCGCCCCAGTCGCGACTGGTCTCGGTGCCGATCTTGACGGTGGCGTCGATCCCCATCTTTCCCGCCAGCCCGGCCTGCGGCGAGGCGAAATCGAGGTAGTCCATCGGTGTGTTCTCCAGCAGCATCACGTCGCGCGACGGGTCCATCCGCGTGGCCAGCGCCCAGGCGATATCGTTCCAGTCGGAAGGGTCGAGATCGGCATCCACCACCACGATCATCTTGGTATAGCTGAACTGCGGCAGCATCCCCCAGAGCGCCATCATCACCCGCCGCGCCTGGCCGGGATAGCGCTTGTCGATGCTGACCACGGCAATCCGGTAGGAACAGGCGGCCGGCGGCAGCCAGAGGTCGCGGATCTCGGGGATCTGGGCCCGGATCGTCGGCAGCGCCAGCCGGTTGAAGACCTCGCCGATGATCGCCGGCTCGTCCGGCGGCCGCCCTGTATAGGTCGACAGGTAAAGCGGATCGCGGCGCCGGGTGATCGCGGTGACCTGCATCACCGGAAAGGGCTCGGCCCGGTTGTAATAGCCGGTATGATCGCCGAACGGCCCTTCCGGCGCCAGTTCGCTGGGCGAGACCAGGCCCTCCAGCACGATCTCGGCCTTGGCCGGCACCATCAGGTCCACGGTCTTCGCGGCCACCAGCCGCGGGCGGCTGTTGTTCAGCGCCCCGGCAAAACTCATCTCCGAGACGGTCTCCGGCAAGGGCAGCGCGGCAGACAGCAAGAGCGCCGGATCGGCGCCCAGGACGATGGCCACAGGTGTGGGTTCACCATGACGCGCCCAGCCCTGGTGATGCGCGGCCCCGCCGCGATGCGGCAACCAGCGCAGGATCACCCGGTCGCGGCCGATCACCTGCGCGCGGTAGACCCCGGCATTGTAGCGGCTGACATCGGCGCGCGTAGAGCCGTGGGGGCGGGTCACCACCACCGGCCAGGTGATCAGCGGACCGGCGTCGCCCGGCCAATGGGTCTGCACCGGCAGCATCGCCAGATCGACCTCTGCGCCCTCGGAGACCTGTTCCTGCACCGGCGCAGAACCGCCGAGCTTTGGCCGCGTGGCCAGCGCCGCCTTCAGCATCGGCCAGCGCGACAACGCATCGCGCAGCCCCTCCGGCGGCGCAGGCGCACGCAGCGCCGCAAGGAACGCGCCCAGATCGTCCAGCCCCTCCGGCGCGACCCCCAGCCCCGCCGCCACCCGGCCCGGCGTGCCGAAGAGATTGGCGATCACCGGCACCTCCGCCTCGGCCCCACCATCAAGCACGGGCCGGTCAAAGCGCAGCACCGGCCCGCCGCGCTCGAGCACCGCGCGATGCACCGCGGTCATCCGGTGGCGCACCTCGACGCGCGCGGGGATGCGCTGCACCTGGTCGCGCGCGGCGCACCAGTCGAGAAAGACGCGCAGGCTGGGGAAAGGCGGAAGGGTGCGCACGGGATATCCTGTCAGGCAAGGTGCCTTGCAGGTATCAGCAATTATTCCGGCTGAAATTGATGCGCGTCAATTTCTTTTGCCATTGCTGCGGTTAAGACCACGGGACGTGCCAGATCGCCGAAGAAGGAATGCCGCGTGTCACCCTCTCCCGGGCAAATCCCGCAATGTCCCGCCGCGCTGGCGGTGCCGCTTCGTGCCCTGCCGCTGGCGCCGCTCACGCTGGCGCTGACCGCGTTTTCGCGCGGCATCGCCCGGCGGCATCCGGGGCTGTTCCGCCGGTTGGGCGACTACGGCCACACCCGCTTCGTGCTCGACCCCACCGACCTGCCCTTCGTCATCGAGCTTGAGCCCAATGGCGGCGCCCCGCGCGTCCGGCTGACCCGGGGCAAGGGCCAGGGTGCGGCGCGCATTGCCGGGCCGCTGGCGGCGCTTCTGGGGCTGGTGCATGGCGCCTATGACGGCGACGCGCTGTTTTTCTCGCGCGATCTGGTGATCGAGGGCGATACCTCGGCGGCGCTGGCGCTGCGCAATGCCATCGACGACAGCGAGTTGGACCTCGCGCAGGAGATCGCGCGCCATTGCGGGCCGTTGCAAGCCCCGTTGCACCAGCTTGTCGCGCGGCTCGAGCGCCAGAGCGGCGTCAGCCTGACCCGCAGGGACGAGGCCCTGGCATGGTGATGGAAATCGTTTGCCCGGCGGGCACCCCCGCCTCGCTGCGCGCCGCGGTGACGGCGGGCGCGCATACGGTCTACTGCGGCTTTGCCGACGAGACCAATGCCCGCAACTTTCCCGGCCTGAACTTCGACCGCGCCGAGATGCGCGAGGGGATCGGTTTCGCCCATGCCCATGGCGCCAGGGTGCTGGTGGCGATCAACACCTTTCCGCGCGCCGGTGACGAGGCGCTCTGGCACCGCGCCGTGGCCGATGCCGAAAGCTGCGGCGCCGATGCGGTGATCCTGGCCGACCTCGGCCTGCTCGACCACGCCGCGCGCCACCATCCCGGTCTGCGCCGGCATCTCTCGGTCCAGGCAGCGGCCGCCAATGCCGATGCGCTGAATTTCTATGCCGAGAGCTTCGGGGTCAAACGGGTGGTGCTGCCGCGCGTGCTGTCGGTGCCCGAGATCGCCGCGATCAATGCCGAGACCGCGGTCGAGACCGAGGTCTTCGTCTTCGGCGGACTCTGCGTGATGGCCGAGGGGCGCTGTTCGCTGTCGTCCTTTGCCACCGGGCGCTCGCCCAACATGAACGGCGTCTGCTCGCCCGCCAGCCACGTCGCGTATCACGACGCGGGCGGCGTGCTGGACGCAAGGCTGGGCGGCTACACCATCCACCGCGTCGGCAAGGACGAACCCGCCCCCTATCCGACGCTCTGCAAGGGCTGTTTCAGCGCCGGCGAGAAGACCGGGCACCTGTTCGAGGATCCGGTCAGCCTCAACGCCGAGCAATTGATCCCGCAGTTGCACAAGGCCGGGGTGACCGCGCTCAAGATCGAGGGGCGGCAGCGCTCGCGCTCCTACGTGGCGCAGGTGGTGCGCAATTTCCGCGCCGCGGTGGATGCGCTGGAGGCCGGAAAGCCGCTGCCCGAGGGCATGCTGGCGCGGCTTTCCGAAGGCCAGGCGATGACCACCGGCGCCTACCGCAAGACATGGAGATAGGCGCATGGACCTGACCGTCGGCCCCCTGCAGTTCTTCTGGTCGGCAGACCGCTGGAGCGCGTTCCACGCCGGTCTCGCAAGCGCCCCGGTAGACCGGGTGGTGCTGGGCGAACTGGTCTGCTCCAAGCGCCTGCCGTTCTTTCAGGACCGCATCCCCGAGGCCATCGCGACGCTGGTCGCGGCCGGCAAGGAGGTGGCGCTGACCAGCCTTGCGCTGGTCACGCTGAAACGCGAACGCAAGGCCACCGCCGACCTGGCCGCGATGGGCCTTGCCGTCGAGGTCAACGACCTGACCGCGCTGGCGCATCTGCCGGAGGGCACGCCCTTCTGGGTCGGCCCGATGGTCAATGTCTACAACGAGGGCACGATTGCCTGGCTGGCGCGGCGCGGCGCGACGCGCATCTGCCTGCCGCCGGAGTTGCCGCTGGAGTCGGTGGCGCAGCTGGCACGGGCGGGCGCGGAGCATGGCGTTGCCATCGAGGTCTGGGGCCATGGCCGCCTGCCGCTGGCGATCTCGGGGCGGTGCTACCACGCGCGGATGCACGGGCGCACCAAGGACAATTGCCAGTTCGCCTGCGAGGACGACCCCGACGGGCTGGACGTCAAGACACTGGACGGGCAGCGCTTCCTGGCGATGAACGGGGTGCAGACCCTGTCCGACAGCCATGCCTGCGCCGCCCATCAGGTCGAGGCGCTGGCCGAGGCCGGGGTCGACGCCCTGCGCCTGTCGCCGCAGTCGCGCGGCTTCGACCGGATTTGCCGCATGTACCGCCAGCGGCTGGACGGCGATCTTTGCCCTGACCGGATGGTCGAGGAACTGGGCCGGATCGACGCCGGGATGCAGCTGTCCGACGGGTTCCTGACCGGCCAGCGCGGCGCGGATTGGTCGGGCGCGCGGCAACCGGATGCCCGCCCGCTCGATGCCTGAGGGTGCCGGGCGGCAGCTTGCCCACCTCTGGGATGCGCCGCACAAGCCGTTCTTTCTGGCCGCCGGGTTTGCCGCCATTGCCGCCGTCGCCTGGTGGCCGCTGGGCGCGGCCTTCGGTCTTGCGCCCCCGGCCTTTCCCTCGCCGATCCTGTGGCACATCCACGAGGTGCTGTTCGGCGTCGCGGCGGCGGCCCTCGCGGGCTACCTGCTGACCGCCCTGCCCGCCTGGACCGGCGCGCCGCCCTTGCGCGGGGGCGCGCTCAAGGCGCTGGTCCTGCTCTGGGCGCTGGCGCGGGGGGCCGTGGCCCTTGCCGATGTCCTGCCGCTGGTGCCGGTGCTGCTCGCAGGCGCCAGTTTCTTCGCCCTGCTGGCGGTGCGGGTGGCCGGGCCGATCCTGCGCGCGCGGGTCTTTGCGAAACTGGGCCTCTGCCTTGCTGCCCCGCTTCTGGGGTGCAGCGAGATGGTCTTCCTCGGCGCGGCCCTGACCGGGCGAGGCGGGATCAGCTTCGAGGTCGCGCATCTCGTGGTGCTCGGCTTTGCCCTGCTGATGACCGGCATCGCCGCGCGCGCCATTCCCGCCTTCACCCGCAATGCGCTGGCCCCGGACGACAGGCCCGTCACCGACAGGCCGCCCCTGCGCCTGTTGGTCCAGGCACTGCTGTTTGCGGCGCTGCTTGCCCGGCTGGCCGGTTGGCAGGCTGCGGCAGATGGCGCGCTGGTCCTTGCGGCGCTGGGGCTGCTGGCGGTGATGCGGGGCTGGCGGACGCTGGACGCCCTGCGCAACCCGCTGCTGGCCGCGCTGCACCTTTCGTTTCTCTGGCTGGCGCTGGGGCTGGGAGCCGTCGGGTTTGCCGGGGGTTTCCCCGCGTACCCGGTGGGCGACGCGCTTCATGCGATCACCATCGGGGCGATGGCGGGAATGATCATGGCGCTCGCGGGGCGTGCCTCGGCCTGTCGCATCGCGGGCGTGCTGGTGGCGCGCCGCGGCTTTCTCGCCGCGGTCGGGCTGATCTGGCTTGCGACAGTGCTGCGTCTTTGCCGGCCGCTGGTTGGGTCGTATGACGGGGAGGTCGTGATCGCCGCCGCCCTGCTCTGGTGCGCGGGCTGGGCGGTGTTCGTCGCCCAGGCCCTGCCCGCCACGTTTCGCCCCGTGGCGCGCCCGGTTCTCAGCGGCAGGCGCCACCTGCCGCCCCACCTCCTGTCGGAAAGGACACCCTGATGAAAATTGCCTCCGTCACATCGCCCGATCGCGGAGCGACCGATCGGCTGCTCTCGGACCTGGCCGACCGGTTGCGCGCCGAGGGGCTGCGCCTGGCCGGGATCGTCAAGGATCACACCCATGTCGCGGGCTATGCCAACGGCTGCGACATGAAGGTGCGGGTGCTGCCCGACGGCCCGGTGATCCGCATCACCCAGGATCTCGGCTCGGGCTCCGATGCCTGCCGGCTCGATCCCGGCGCCATTGCCCAGGCAGTGGCCCAGGTCGAGGCCGATGCCTTCGACGAGGCCGATCTGTTCATCCTCAACAAGTTCGGCCCGGAAGAGGCCGCCGGGCGCGGCTTCTGCGCCGCCATCGCCGCGGCGCTGGAGCGTGACATCCCGGTGCTGGTCGGCGTGGGCCGGGCGACGAAGCCCGCCTTCGACAGCTTTGCCGGCGGGCTGGCCCGCGACCTCGCCCCGCAGCCCGAGGCGATCCTCGACTGGTATCGCGGCGACGCCCCCTGAGCCCGCATGCCCGGTGACGCCGTGGTGATAGGTCGCAATCGACACCAGGGCCGGCACTGGCTAGCCTGACCGCGCATGGCGCGAGCGGGCGAAGGGCAATGACCAGCACCACATCGGACCACCCCTGCAAGGGATGCGCCTTCCACCGGGGCAGCGTCTGGCAACCGGTCGAACGGGCGGATCTGGCACATCTTCACCGCGGTTTCACCCGCCGGGATCTGGCGGCGGGACAAAGGCTTTACGCGCAGGATGACGCCAATGGCGGCGTGTTCTGCGTCTCGTCCGGGTTGATCGCGGTGCGCACCCATCATGCCGAGGGCACCTCGACGCTGCTCAAGCTGGCCTATCCCGGCGACATCATCGGCTATCGGTCGTTCCTGGCCGGGGCGCGGCACAAGACCGAGGCCAGCGCGCTTCTGCCCTCGCGGGTCTGCATCGTCGCCCGGCGCGATGCGGCGCGCGTGGTCCAGGCCAGCCCCGCCGTCCTGGCCCGGCTGGCCGGGCGCTGCGTCGAGGAGATCGACAGCACCCATGCCCGGATCATCGCCGCCTCGGTCAGCCAGAACCGCGACCGCCTGCGCGCGCTCTTGGCGCACCTGATGCAGCGGCACGGGCGGCGGCAGGGCGACAGGCTGCGGATGCGCCTGCCGCTGTCGCGCAGCGATCTGGCCGATCTGATCGGGGTGCGGCCGGAAACCATGTCGCGTCTCCTGCGGCAGTTGAAGGACGAGGGCAGCCTCACCGTCTCGGGGCGCGAGATCTCGATGGCCCTGGCCGCCCCGCCAGCCGGTGCAAACCCCGAAAGACGCCCCCGCGCCACCCCGCGCCGCGGCGCAGCGCACCGCCCTGCCAGCCCGGACCCTTCGCTGACAACCCGCGCCTGACCGGTCCCCGGCCCCGCGAGGATTGCCGCGCCCGCCCGCCTTGGGCTAGGCTGGCCCCCAGGTGCCGCCCGCGGCGTCGTGGCGTCCCTTGACCTTGGCCTTGACCCTGGTCGATCAGAACGGAGGCTTCATGTTCATCGAGAAATTTCTGCCGACGGCCCACCGCCGGATGCGCTGCATCGACCTCGATGCGACGCTGTTGCAGGCCGCGCGGCTGCTGGAGCGCGATCATGACATGCTCGTGGTCTGCGAGGCCGACGGCCGCATGGCCGGCATTCTCACCAAGACCGACGTGGTGCGCCAGATCGGCACCTGCTCGGGCACCTCATGCGCCGAGCCGGTGGTCGCGGCCATGACCCGCGAGGTGGTCACCACCACCCCCGAGGGCCGGATGCAGGAGGCCTGGGCCAGCATGAAGGCGCGCGGGCTGAAGAACATCCCCGTCATCGACCCCGAGGGCAGGCCGCTGGGGGTGCTGACCGCCCGCGACGTGCTCCAGACCCTCTGGGAAGAGGTGCGCCAGGAGGAAGACCTGCTGTTCAACTACGTGATGAATGTCGGCTACCGCTGATCCGGCGTTTCGGGGCCGGAGGCTTTCAACTGCGCGGTCAGTGCGGCGGTCAGGAAATCCATGACCGCGCGGATGCGCGCGGTGTGGCGCAGGTCTTCATGGGTCAGCAGCCACAGGTCGAGGCCGAAATCCGCGGGCAGGTCGGCCAGGCGGATCAGGTCGGGCTTCTGCTCGGCGATGGCGCAGGGCAAGGCGGCAAGGCCCAGCCCCGCCTTGGCCATCCGCACCGTGCAGGCCACCGAGTTCGACCGGAGCGCCGGTCGCACCCCCGGCAGGAAGGCCTCGAACCTGCGCGTCAGCGCGCCATGCCCGCCCTCGAGCCCGATCCAGGCGTGATCCGCCAACCCGGTCTCGGGGTGCGCCGCGCAATAGGCCGGCGCGCCGTAGACCGCAAAGCGCAACTGCCCGACCCGCCGCCCGACCAGGGTTTCGGGCGGCGTATTGCCGATGCGCAGCGCGATATCGGTCTCGCGCCGTGACAGGTCGAGCGCCTCGTTGCCCACGGTCACGCCGATCTCGATCCGCGGATAGGCGTCGCGGAACCGCGCCAGGTGGTCGGGCAGGATCCAGAAGGCCAGCATGTCGACCGCGGTGATCCGCACCGTGCCGCTCAGCCGCAGGTCCTGGCCGGTGACGGTGCGGTTGAGGGTGGCCACCTCAGTCTCGATGGATTCAACGATGCCGAGGGTCTCCTCGCCCGCCGGGGTCAGCGCATAGCCGGTGGGCAGGCGCTCGAAGAGCCGCACCTCCAGCGTGTCCTCGAGCCCGGCAATCCGGCGGAACACCGTGGAATGGTTGACCCCGAGGCTGCGCGCCGCGCCCGACAGGCTGCCCGCGCGGGCCACCGCCAGGAACACCCGCAGATCGTCCCAATTCGCAAGCTGTGCGTTCATGCAAAGCAACCTTGCCGGTTTCGCCACTCCCTGTGCGCTCATTGTGCAGCCATATCTGACCCGAAGGCAACAAGGATCACATGAAAGGGTTTCGCCATGAGCAATACGACAATCCGCACCAAGCTGCGCAGCGACGAGCTGTCCTGTCCCTCCTGCGTGCCGAAGATCGAGGGGGCGCTGCTGGCCCTGCCCGGCGTCGAGAATGCCGAGGTGAAGTTCGGCAGCGGCCGGATCGAGGTCGAGCATGACCCGGCGCGCACCGATGTGGCCGCGCTGGTGAGTGCCATCGCCAAGACCGGCTATGCCGCCAAGCCCTCGGCCTTCTGACCTGCCCAACCAACCTGCCCCACCGCGTGCCCCGCGGTGGGGTTTTCACCAAAGGAGAGAGCAGATGTTTTCCGGTCTCATGGATATCTACCGGCACCCCGCCGATCGGCACAAATGGCTGACCATCGCCAGCGGTGTCTTCATCACCCTGGCGCTTGTCGCCTGGTACGGCTTCGGGCTGGCCGCCCCCTGGGCGCCACTGATGACCTCTGCCGCGGTGCTTGCGGGCTATGACATCGCCCTGCGGGCCTGGGCGTCGCTGCGGCGGCGCCAGCTCAGCATCGAGCTGCTGGTGATCGTCGCCGCCATCGGCGCGCTGTTCATCGACAACCACTGGGAATCCGCCGCCGTCACCTTCCTGTTCATGCTGGGCGCCTGGCTCGAGACCCGCACCATGAGCCGCACCCGCGGCGCGCTCAAGGCGCTGATCGACGCCGCCCCGGTGACCGCGACCGTGCTGCGCGACGGCGAGACCGTCGAGGTCCCCGCCCATGAGGTGGCCCTGGGCGAGACCGTCCTGGTCCGCGCCGGAGAGCGCCTGCCGGTCGATGGCGAGGTGATCGAAGGCAGCGCCGCGGTCAACGAGGCCTCGATCACCGGCGAGCCGATCCCGGCGGAGAAATCCCCGGGCTCCAGGGTCTTTGCCGGCACCCTGGCCGAGAACGGCCTGCTGCACCTGCGCGCCACCGGCGTGGGCGCCGATACCACGCTGGCCCGCATCATCAGTCGCGTCGAGGAGGCGCAGGAGGCCAAGGCCCCCGCCCAGCGGATGATCGAGAGTTTCGGGCGCTGGTACACGCCCGGCGTCTTCGTCATGGCGGTGGTCAGCTACATCGTGACGCGCAACGTCGAACTGGCGCTGACGCTGCTGGTGGTCAGCTGCCCCGGGGCGCTGGTCATCTCGACGCCGGTCTCGGTGGTGGCCGGGATCGGGCGCGCGGCCCGCGCCGGCATCCTGATCAAGGGCGGCGAGCATCTCGAGAACGCCGGGCGCATCACCGCGCTGGCGCTCGACAAGACCGGCACGCTGACCGAGGGCCAGCCGCGCCTGGCCGAGGTGGTGGCGCTGACGGGTCAGAACAAGCAGGACGTGCTGCTCTGGGCCGCCATTGCCGAAACCGGATCGAACCACCCGCTGGGCCGTCCGATCATCGAGGCGGCGCGCAAGCAGGGCGCTCTGCCCACCGCCACCTCGCTGGAAGAGATCGCCGGCATGGGGTTGATCGCGCGCCATGACGGGCACGAGATCGCGGTCGGCAGCCACCGGCTGTTCGATCACCTCGGGATCGCCTTCGACGCCGAGGCGCAGGACGGCATCGCCCGGCTGCACGGGCTGGGCCATACGGTGGTGATCGTGGCGCGCGATGGGGCGGTCGCGGGGCTGCTGGGGCTGGCCGACATGGCGCGCGCCAGTGCCAGGCCGATGATCGACCGGCTGCACGCGCTGGGGGTGCACCGGGTGGTGATGCTGACCGGCGACCAGCGCCCGGCGGCCGAGGCGATTGCCAGGGCGGTCGGCGTCGACGAGGTCCACGCCGGTATGATGCCTGACGACAAGCTGGCCGGCATCCGCGCCATGCGCGCCGAGGGGCTGCACGTGGCAATGGTCGGCGACGGCATCAACGACGCGCCCGCGCTGGCGGCGGCCGACATCAGCATCGCCATGGGCGCCTCGGGCAGCGACATCGCCATCGAGACGGCGGATATCGCGCTGATGACCGACGACCTGGGCAAGATCGCCGAGGCGATGGAGATCGCGCGGGCCACCCTGGCCAACATGCGCCAGAACCTGGTGATCGCGGTGCTGACCGTCGTGGGGCTGCTCTTCGGGGTCTATGGCGGCACGATCCACATGGCCGGCGGGATGCTGGTACACCAGCTTTCGGTGCTGATCGTCATCCTCAACGCCATGCGCCTGCTGCGGGTGCCGAAAGCCCGGCGCGCCCGCGCCGCCGCGCAGACCGCCAAGCGCGCCGCGGCCTGACGTCGGGCCAATGACCAAGCGCCCGCGCCCTCCCCGGCGCGGGCGAAGCGCGTCGGGGATCAGCCTTGCGGATCAGGCGACCTCGCCGGCCTGCAACGGCCCGGGATGCAGGCAGGCGACGCGATGCACGCCGCCCTCGGGCTGCGGCACGATGCGGGCGCAATCCTCCTGCGCGCGCGGGCAGCGGCCACGAAAGACGCAGCCCGAGGGCGGGTTCATCGGCGAGGGCATGTCGCCGGTCATCGGCACGATGCGCTTGGCGCGTTCGGCCACCGGATCGGGGATCGGCACCGCCGAGAGCAGCGCCTGGGTATAGGGATGCTGCGGGTTGTCATAAAGCTGTGCCTTGGGCGCCTTTTCCATGATCCGCCCGAGAAAGAGCACCATCACCTCGTCCGAGATGTTCTTCACCACGCTCAGGTCATGGGCGATGAAGATCATCGCCAGCCCCAGGTCGCGCTGCAACTCCTTCAGAAGCTCCACCACCTGGGCCTGGATCGAGACATCCAGCGCCGAGACCGGCTCGTCGCAGATCAGCAGCTTCGGCTCGGCGATCAGCGCGCGGGCGATGCCGATGCGCTGGCACTGGCCGCCGGAGAACTCGTGCGGGTAGCGGTTGATCATCTGCGGCAGCAGCCCCACCCGCTCCATCATTCCCGCCACGCGGCGGCGCCTTTCGCTGGCGGAAATGTCGGGGCGATGGGTGGCCAGCGGCTCGGCGATGATCCGGCCCAGCGTCATGCGCGGGTTGAGCGAGGCCAGCGGATCCTGGAAGACCATCTGGATCTCGGAGCGGAAGGGCTTCATCCGGCGCGGGCTCAGGCTCAGCAGGTCGGTTTCGCCGCGCCAGAGCACCTGCCCCGTGGCCGGCACCATCTGGATCAGCCCGCGTGCGAGCGTCGACTTGCCGCAACCGGATTCGCCGACCACGCCCAGCGTCTTGCCCGGTTCCAGATCGAAATCCACGCCATTGACCGCATGCAGGTAGCGCGGTCTGGTCCAGGGCATGTCGCCGGGGCGGGTGATCTGGAACTTCACGTCGAGATCGCGGACGGACAGCAGCGGGCTCATGCGGTGACCTCCGCGACCGGGCGCTGGCAGGCGCGGGCACGGCTCTGCGCAAAGGGCGCCAGTGGCGGCATCACCCGGCAATCCTCGCCCGCGAAACCACACCGCGGTCGGAACGGGCAGCCTTCGGGCGGGGCGGCCATGTTGGGCGGATTGCCGGGGATCGCCTTCATCGCGGCATCGGCGTCATCCACCCGCGGCACCGCGTCCAGCAAACCGCGGGTATAGGGATGGGTCGGCTCGGCAAAGAGCGGCTCGGTCGGCCCCTGCTCCATCACCCGCCCGCCGTAAAGCACCAGCACGCGCTCGCAAAACCCCGCAACGACCCCCAGGTCATGGGTGATCAGGATGGTGGCCATGCCGAAATCCTGTTGCAGATCGCCCAGCAGGTCCATGATCTGCGCCTGCACGGTCACATCCAGCGCGGTGGTCGGCTCGTCGGCGATCAGAAGGTCGGGCTTGCACAACAGCGACATGGCGATCATCACCCGCTGGCGCATCCCGCCCGAGAATTCATGCGGGAACAGGCGGATGCGTTCCTTTGCGGCGGGGATCTTCACCGCGTCGAGCATCCGCACCGATTCCGCCAGCGCCGCGCGTTTCGACATGCCCTGGTGCAGGGTCAGCACCTCGGTCATCTGCTTGGAGATCCGCATGTAGGGATTGAGCGAGGTCATCGGATCCTGGAAGATCATCGCGATCCGCTCGGCCCTGATCCGGTTGAGCAGCTTCGGCTCGGCGCCCAGCAACTCCTGCCCGTCGAAGCGCACCGAGCCCTCGGTGCGCCCGTTCGGCGCCAGCAGCCCCATGACGGAAAAGGCGGTCTGCGACTTGCCCGACCCGCTTTCGCCGACGATGCCCAGGGTCTCGCCCCGGTCGATGGCCAGCGACAGGTCGTTGACCGCATGGACGGGGCCGTCGTCGCCGTCGAAGGTGACGGAGAGGTTCTCGATCTGCAAAAGCGACATCAGCGATCCTTGGGGTCGAGCGCATCGCGCAGCCCGTCCCCGACAAAGAACAGGCCGAACAGCGTGAGACAGAAGAACAGCAGCGGAAAGCCCAGCTGCCAGGTGGTGCCATAGGCGATGGTCCCCGCCCCTTCCGAGATCAGCGCGCCCAGCGAGGTCAGGGGTTCCTGCACGCCAAGCCCGAGAAACGAGATAAAGCTCTCGGTCAGGATCATCAGCGGCACCAGCAGCGTGGCATAGACCGCGATGACGCCCAGCAGGTTGGGCACGATATGGCGCAGGATGATGATCGGCGCCGAGACGCCGGTGGCGCGGGCGGCCTCGACGAACTCGCGCCCCTTGATGGTCAGGGTCTGGCCGCGCACGATCCGCGCCATCTCCATCCAGGAAATCAGCCCGATGCCGGCGAACAGGATGGTGATCGACCGGCCGTACATCACCAGCAGCAGGATCAGCACGAACATGTAGGGCACCGCCATGAAGATATCGACCAGCCGCATCATGATATTGTCCGTGCGCCCGCCGAAATAGCCCGCCACGGCGCCGTAGAGCGTGCCGACGACACAGGCGATCAGCGCGCCGACCAGCCCGACGGCCAGGCTGATCTGGGTGCCCTGCACCGTGCGCGCGAAGAGATCGCGCCCCAGGTCGTCGGTGCCGAAATAATGCCCGCTGGCAAAGGACGGCCCGCCCAGCTCGACGATCTGGCCCATGACGTTATAGTCGAGCTCCTCGTTCGACCACTGCGCCAGAGAATTGCCGAACAGCGCGAATCCCACCACGAAGACCAGGATCGCCAGCCCCGCCAGCGCGGCCTTGTTGCGAAAGAACCGCCGCCGCGCGTCGGCCCAGGGCGACCGGGGCTTGCTGGCAAGGGCCGCGGCTTCGACGGCCTGTTCGGAGGTCATTACCATGTCAGTACCGGATCTTCGGGTCGATCCACCCGTAAAGGATGTCGACCACGAGGTTGAAGAAGATGGTCAGCGCGCCGACCAGGATCGTCACCCCCATCATCACCGCGTAATCGCGGTTCAGGGCGCTGTCGACAAAGGCCTTGCCGATGCCGCCGGTGGAAAAATAGATGTCGACCACCACCGAGCCGGTGATCATCGCCACGAAGGCCGGCCCGAGGTAGGAAATCACCGGCAGCATCGCCGGTTTCAGCGCATGGCGCAGGATCACCAGCCGTTCCGGCAGGCCCTTGGCGCGGGCGGTGCGGATGTGGTTCGAGGTCAGCACCTCGAGCATCGACGAGCGCGTGATCCGCGCGATCGAGGCCATGAAGGAGGTCGAGAGCGCGATCACCGGCATGATCCAGTATTCCGGCCCCTGCCAGCCGCCGCCCGGAAGCCAGCCCAGCCAGAGCGTGAAGACCAGCACCAGGATCGGCGCCATGACGAAATTGGGCAGCACCTGCGCGCCGATCGACACGCCGACCGCCACGTAATCCAGCAGCGTGTTGTGCCGCACCGCCGCCGCGACGCCCAGGCCGACCCCGACGATCACCGCCACCGCGAAGGACAGAAGCCCATAGGTCAGCGTGATCGGGAACCCTTGCGCGATGATCTCGTTCACCGAGCGGTCCTTGTAGACGAAGCTGGGCCCGAAATCGAATTCGCTGACGATGCCCCAGACGTAATTGCCGATCTGCTTCCACAGCGGATCGTCCAGCCCGTACTTGGCATTGAGATTGGCCAGCACCTGCGGCGGCAACTCGCGTTCCGAGGTGAAGGGCCCGCCGGGGGCGGAATGCATCAGCAGAAAGGAAATCACGATCAACAGCAGAAGCGTCGGGATCGCGATGGCCAGACGCTTGAGGATGTAACTGAACAAATCCACCGCTCCCGGTCCTGGGTCAAGAAGTCCTGCGCAGACGGCGAGCAGCCCCGGCCGGATCGGCGGGCCTGCTCGCGCGCCGGGGGTTACTCGGCGATACGGTACAGGTCCTTGCCGTACCAGGTATTGTTCACGTTGTTCTCCGGCAGGCCCTCGATATCCGCCGAGATCATGTCGACGTTGGCATAGTGATAGATCGGGATGATCGGCATTTCCGCGGCCAGGATGCGCTCGGCCTCCTGGTAGAGCGGCTGCGGATCCGCGGCGGTCTTGCTGTCCTTCATCACCTGGTCATAGGCGTCGTTGTAGAATTCGCCGTTGTTGTGCCCCGAGTAGGAGGTCATCAGGTCGAGGTAGGTCGAGGCCTCGTTGTAATCGCCGCACCAGGCATAGCGCGCCATGTCGAAGTCCTGGTTCTGCATCCGGTCGGTGTGGATCTTCCACTCGTAGTTGTCGAGCGTGATGTTGGCGCCGATCTGCTTGAGCATCTGCGACGCCGCGATGGCGATCTTCTTGTGATCTTCCGAGGTATTGTACTGCAGCGTCAGGTTCACCGGGTTGTCCGGGCTATAGCCGGCCTCGGCCATCAGTTCCTTGGCCTTCTCCACGCGCTGCGCCTGGTCCATCTTGTCGGCCCAGTCCAGCTCGGGGCGCTCGAAATCGGCAATCGCCCAATGGGTCCAGTTGTAGGACGGCTTCTGCCCGCCCTGCAGGATGCGCTCGACGATGATGTCGCGGTCGATGGCATAGGCCAGCGCCTTGCGGACCCGCACGTCCTTCAGGGCCTCGGGGCCCTTTTCGCCGACGTTCAGCATGTAGATGTAGGAACAATTGTAGGGGGTCGAGACCGCCTCGTCGGGGTATTCCTTCTTCAGGCGCGGATATTGCCCGGCGGGGATGTCCACCCGGTCAAGCTCACCCGCCAGATAGCGGGTCAGCGCCTGGTTGACGTCATTGATGGTCAGCGCGGTGATCTTTTCCATCACCACGTTGTCGGCGTCCCAGTAGGTGTCGTTCTTCTCCATCACCACCCGTTCGCCCAGCTGATGCGCGACCAGCGTATAGGCGCCGTTGCCCACCAGCGTGCCGGCATCGGTCCAATCGTCGCCATGTTCCTCCACGACGCTCTGCAGCACCGGGAAGGTCGAGCCATGCACCAGCATCTGCGGGAAATAGGGCAGCGGCGTGGTGATCGTCACCTCGAGCGTGTGGTCGTCCACCGCCCGCACGCCCAGCTCTTCGGGGGATTTCTCGCCCGCGATGATCTCGGGCGCGTTGGCGACCTGCATCAACTCCATGTACCAGGCGTATTCCGAGGCGGTCGCCGGATCGGCCAGGCGGCGCCAGGCATAGACGAAATCGCCCGCCGTCACCGGTTCACCATTCGACCATCTGGCATCGTCGCGCAGGTTGAAGGTATAGGTCTTGCCGTCCTCGGAGACCTCGTGATCCAGCGCCACGCCGGGCACCAGCTCGCCATTGCCATCCTCGTTGTAGAGCCCCTCGAAAAGGTTGCGCAGCACGTCCGAGCCTTCGACATCGGTGTTGATCTGCGGGTCCATCGACTTGATCGCGTCCAGCAGCCAGAAGGTATAGGTCTGGTCCTTGGCCAGCGTCACGCCCTCGGGCACATCCGCCGCCTGCGCCTGGAGCGCAAGGCCCAGGGCCAGTGCCGAGCATGCAAGTGTGGTGCGAAGTCTCATGGTGCTCTCCGTATGTTGGAAGGGTTTCTTGTCTTTCTGGCGCTCATTGAACCGAAATCAGCGGGCAGTTGCAAGGACGCCCCTCGCGTCAGCCGCAAGGCGGGCGAAAAACACCGGCGACAGGAAAGGCTGGCCGCGCGACAGGCCCCGGCACCGGCGGCGCGCCGCCGATGCGCCGGGCCCGCGCTAGAGGTCCCAGACCACGCGGAACCCGCTGTGGGTGGTGGTGCTGTCGGGCGAATTTCCGGTCCGCGCGGCGATCCGGTAGCGGTAGCAATAGCTCTTGTGGCAGAGAAACGAGCCGCCCTTGGACAGCTTGTAGCCCTTCATCGCCGCCTGGCGCGCCTTGGCCTGGCGGCGCAGCGAGCGGATGCGGAACGGCTCGGACGTCCATTCCCAGACATTGCCGACAAGGTTGTAAAGCCCGTAGCCATTGGGCGCGAAGGACTGCGCCGGCGCGGTGGTCAGATGGCCGTCGAGCGCGAGGTTGGTCTGGGGGAATCGCCCCTGCCAGATGTTGCAGGGGAAATGCCCGGTATCGTCCGGCTCGTCATCGCCCCAGGGAAACCGCACGTCGCCCAGGCCGCCGCGCGCGGCATGCTCCCACTCGGCCTCGGTCGGAAGCCGCCCGCCGATCCACTCGGCATAGGCGCGCGCGTCGTTCCAGCTGACATGCACCACCGGGTGGTCGGGATGCCAGGCCGCCTCCGCGGTGCCGGGCCCGTTGATGTCGCGCCAGGTGGCGCCGTCGACCCGGCGCCACCATTCGACATCGACCACGCCCTGGGTGGGGCCGACCGCGCTGGGGACCTGCGACCAGAAGACGAAGGACCAGCCGAAGCGCTCGGCCTCGGTGACATGGCCGGTTTCCTCGATGAAGGCGGCGAATTGCGCATTGGTGACGGTGGTGACGCCGATGCGGAAAGGCGCGATGGTCTTGCGCCGCAGCGGGCCTTCGGCGTCTTCGGCCAGCACCGGGCGATCGGTGCCGAGCAGCGCCCTGCCGCCGGGGATCTCGACCGAGGGCGGGCGCGGCGCGCTGGCCGGGCGGATGCGGGGGGTCCGGGGCGGATGCGCGCGGGCCGGGGTCGGCGGCGGGCAGCAGCCGGTCTTGCCGGGCGTGTCGGGTGTCTCGGGCATTCAACCCCTCATCTGCACGGGACCTCTGGCCCTATCTCGCGCACAAGGCCGGAGCGGCGGGCCGGGTCTGGTCATCGCCCCGCCTTTAGCGTTTTTCCGGATGCTTGACCATAGGTGCGGCGCAGGCCATCGCGGCCCCTCGCAACGGTGGCCGATCCATCAATGGATCGGTCCCGATCTGTTGACAGATCGGCCCCCGCCCCGGGGGTCAGCCGTGGCGCGCCAGCATCTCCTTGAGATCCGCCAGCGTATTGGCCTCTTCCACCGGCTTGTCCTTGCGCCAGCGCAGCATCCGCGGAAAGCGCAGCGCGACGCCGGATTTGTGCCGGCTCGAGGCCTGGATGCCCTCGAAGGCGATCTCGAAGACATGCGCGGGCGCGACCTGCCGCACCGGGCCGAACTTCTGCCGGGTGTTGCGGCGGACCCAGGCGGTGATCTCGCGGAACTCGGCATCGGTCAGCCCGGAATAAGCCTTGGCAAAGGGGATCAGCTCCGGCCCGTCCCAGACCGCGAAGGTGTAATCGGTAAAGAGATTGGCGCGCCGCCCGTGGCCGGCCTGGGCATAGATCATCACCGCGTCGATGGTCAGCGGATCGACCTTCCACTTCCACCAGTCGCCGCGCTTGCGCCCCGCCAGGTAGGGGCTGGCGCGGCGCTTGATCATCAGCCCTTCGACATGATGCCGGCGCGAGGCGTCGCGCTCGGTGGCCAGCGCCTGCCAACTGGCAAACCCCACCTCCGGCGAGAGCCGCAGCGGAAACGCCGGCGGCACCGCCTGCAGCAGACCGGCCAGCGCGGCGCGGCGCTCCTCGAAGGGCCGGGCGCGGATGTCGTGCCCGTCGCGTTCCAGCAGGTCATAGGCCATGAAGACCACCGGCGCCGCGCGCAGCACCTTGGCGCTGACCTTCTTCAGCCCGATGCGTTTCTGCAGCGCGTTGAACCCCAGCGGCGCGCCCTCGGCAAAGGCCAGGATCTCGCCGTCGATCACCGTGCCGCCGGGCAGGACATCCTGCAATTGCGCCAGTTCGGGGAAGCGGTCGGTGATCAGCTCCTCGCCGCGCGACCAGAGGTGATGCGCGCCGCCGCGGTGGATGAACTGGCCGCGGATGCCGTCCCACTTGCGCTCGGCATGCCAATCGGCGGGGGCGCCGAGGTCTTCGGGCGCGTCGAGCGCATGGGCGAGGTAGAAGGGATAGGGCCGCGACAGGTCGGACATCGGATCCTCGGTCTCGATCAGCCGCGCCCAGGTCGTCGTCCCGGGCGACCAGGTGCCCATCAGCTTGTGGGTCAGCACCGCCGCCTCCTGCCCGGTGGCCAGCGCCAGCGCCCGGGTCATCAGCCGCGCGCTGACCCCGACGCGAAAGCCGCCCGTCAGCAGCTTGTTGAAGAGAAACCGCTGCGCCGTGTCGAGCCGGTCCCAGGCCGCCAGGATCGCCGCCTTGCGCGCCGGTTCGCCCTGATCGGCCAGCGCGCGAATCTCACCGACCCAATGGCTCAGGCTTTCGTCGCTCTGACGCTCGGGCGCCGGCAGCACCAGGCTGATGGTCTCGGCCAGGTCGCCCGCGACGTGATAGCATTCCTCGAACAGCCAGTCGGGCAGACCGGCGCGTTCCGCCGCCCATTCGCGCAGCCGCGTCGCCGTGACCACCCGTTTCGGGCGCCGCCCGGTAAAGAGCGCGATGGTCCAGAGCCGATCCTCGGGCGGCGCGGTTGAGAGATACTCGGCCAGCGCCGCGACCTTGACCTTGGTGCTGGTGGTCTCGTCGATGCGGGCGAAAAGTGCGGCGAACTGCTTCATGCGGCGCCCTCCGCATCGTCGCCGCTGTATTCGGTCGAGACGACATGGGCGTCAAAGCCCTGTTCCTCGAGGTAGCGCCGGAACGGGGCGGTATAGCCATGGGTGACAAAGACCTTCTCCGCCCCGGTGGCCCGGATCGCGGCATTCAGCCCGTCCCAGTCGGCATGGTCGGACATGACAAAACCCCGGTCGGTGCCGCGCCGCCGCCGCACCCCGCGCAGCGCCATCCAGCCCGAGGCAAAGGCGGTGGCCGCCCCGGGAAACCTCCGCATCCAGCCATGGGTGGTGCTGCCCGGCGTGGCGATGATCAGCGCGCCGGGATGGGTCTTGCCCGAGACCTCCTCGGTGATCCGCACGGTTTCCGGCAGATCGATGCCTTGCGCCCGCAGCACTTCGGTGATGTTTTCGACCGCGGTGGCGGTCAGGATCGGGCCGATGGCGGCATCCACCGTGCGCATCAGCCGCTGCGCCTTGCCCAGCGCATAGGCGCCGATCACCGAGGCCCGTCCTTCGGCCGCATTCGCCGCCCACCAGGCGTTCACCTGCCCGGCCAGCACCTCCTGCGGCGTCCAGGAAAAGATCGGCAGGCCGAAGGTGCTCTCGGAGATGAAGGCATGGCAGGACACCGGCTCGAAAGCCTCGGAGAGCCCGTCGTCCACCACCTTGTAATCGCCCGAGGCGACCCAGACCTCGCCTTTCACCGCCACCCTGATCTGCGCCGAGCCGGGCACATGGCCCGCCGGGTGAAACGACACCTCGGCCCCGCCGATCCGGCGGCGCGTGCCATAGGCCATCGTCTCGATCCGCGCGTCCTCGCCCAGCCGGTACTGCATGACCGGAGCGGCGGATGGGGTGGCGAGGTAGCGGGTCATGCCCGGGCGCGCATGGTCGGCGTGGCCATGGGTGATCAGCGCCCGGTCCACCGGCCGCCAGGGATCGATGAAGAAATCCCCCGCCGGGCAATAGATGCCGCGGTCGGTGAAGGTGAGAACATCCGCCATGGCCGCAGACATAGCGCCGGGGCGGCGGCCGGAAAGCCCGCCGGGGCGCGGCGGCCCTCAGATGATCGCCTGTTCCCAGAAGGGCGCGTTGCGCACCACCCGCCCATAGCCCAGCGGCGAAAGATCGAGCGTGCGGAACCCGCCATAGGTGATCAGCTCCGACACCGCGCGCCCGGTGGCGGGGCCTTGCTGCAACCCGTGGCCGGAAAAGCCGTTGGCGAAGATGAAATTGCCCACCACGTCATGCGGCCCGACGACGAGATTGTGATCGAGGGTGTTGAAGGCGTAATGCCCGGCCCACTGGTTGACCACCTTGATCGCCTCGAACTGCGGCGAGCGTTCGGCCAGCGCGGGCCAGATCACCTCCTCGAACTCGGCGTAGCGCGGCTCGAAATCGTCCCAGTCCACCGCCGGATCGGGGTCGGGCACCGAGCCGGAGAGGAAATACCTTCCCTCTGGGCGGCAGAACACGCCGGTCGGGTCGATCATCAGCGGCAGACGGCCCTGGTTGACCCCCGCCGTGCCCTCGGGCGAGGCGGCGCAGTCGAAGACGAAAAGCGTGCGCTTGCGTGGCTCGACCGGGATATCAAGCCCCGCCATCCGCGCGACCAGCGCCGCGCGCGGCCCGGAAGCATTGACCACGGTGCCCGCCGCGATCTCGGCCCCCGAGGCCAGCGTCACCCCGGTCACCCGATCGCCTTCGCGGGCAATCGCCACCACCTCGTCGCGCACCAGCTCTGCGCCCAGCGCGCGCGCCTTGGCGCGAAAGCCCTGCATCAGCCCGAAATTGTCGAACCAGCCCTCGCCCGAGCGCCCGTAGGAGGCCAGTTCGATATCGTCCACGTTCAGATGCGGAAAGGCGCGGGCCAGCTCGTCGCGGTCCCAGAGCACCACGTCGGCGCCGCAGGCCCGCTGCACCGCGTGATTGTCGCGCAGCACCTGCACCTGGCGCGCATCGCGGGCCAGAAACAGGTAGCCGCCGGGGTGGAAGTGAAGATCGGGCCTGTGCCCGTCCACCTCCATCATTTCGCCGAAGTTGCGGATCACCTCGGCGCCGTACTGGCTGATCCGGACGTTGATCGGGTTGGAGAACTGCATCCGGATCGACGACACCGAGAGCGCGGTCGAGGATTTGCAGAAGCTGGTGTCCTTCTCGACGATCAGCACCGATCCGTCGAAATCCGGGTTCGCGGAGAGGTAATAGGCCACCGCCGAGCCGATCACCGCCCCGCCGACGATCACCACGTCATAGGCGCGTTTCACGGCTGCGCCTTCAGTGCCGCGGCGCGGATCTGCGACAGGCTGACCCGCGGCGTCAGCGCCTCGGGCGAGATCGCCAGGTCCAGCACCGCCCCGGTCGGCGACGCCAGCGCGCGGTCGAAGGCTTCGGCGAAGTCATCCGTGCGCGCGACCCGTTCGCCGTGAAAGCCGTAGGCCCGGGCAAGGGCGGCGAAATCCGGGTTCACCGCCATCTCGGTGCCCGAGACGCGGGTGGGATAATGCCGCTCCTGGTGGGCGCGGATGGTGCCGTAGATGCCGTTGTTGAGGATCAGCACGATAGGCTGGGCGCCGTATTGCGCCGCGGTGGCCAGTTCCTGCCCGGTCATCTGGAAATCGCCGTCGCCGGCGAAACAGACCACCCGGCGCGCGGGGTGTGCAATCCTGGCGGCAATCGCCGCCGGCACGCCGTATCCCATGGATCCCGATTGCGGCGCCAGCAGCCGGGCGCGCGGGCCGAACTTGAAGAACTTGTTGGGCCAGACCGCGAAATTCCCCGCGCCATTGGTCAGGATCACGTCCTCGGGCAGCACCTGCGCCAGGTGCGCCATGACCTTGCCCATGTCCACCGGGCTGGGCAGGGCGTCGAGGTCGAACCCCGCCTCCCATTCCGCCCGCGCCTGCGCCCGCCACGCGGCCCAATCGCCCGTCACCGGCGTCAGCGCCTGGACAAAGGCGTTCGGGCCGCAGTGGATGCCAAGCTCGGGCTGATAGACCTTGCCCAGTTCCGCCTCGGAGCCATGCACATGCACCAGCCGCTGGTCGGGCACCGGCACCTTCAGCAAGGACCAGGCGGCGGTCGAGTTCTCGCCGAAGCGGTTGTTGAGCGCCAGGATCACGTCGGCCTCGCGCATCAGCCGGCGCACCGAAGGCGTCATGCCCACCCCGGCCTCGCCGCAGAACACCGGCGAGAAATTGTCGACCTGGTCCTGGTAGCGGAAGACCGCGAGCACCGGGATGTCCGAGCCTTCCGCAAAGCGCTGCAACGCGCCCCGCCCCGCCTCGGTCCAGTTGGTGCCGCCGTAGAGGATCAGCGGGCGCCTCGCTTCCGCCAGGATGGCGCGGGCGCGGTCCACGGCCTCGGGCGCCGGGTGCGGCTCGGGGTACTCTGCCGGGCCGGTCAGCGGCGCGGTCTCGGTCGGCGTGGTCAGCATGTCCTCGGGCAGTGCCACGACCACCGGGCCGGGGCGGCCGGTCAGCGCGGTCTTCCAGGCGCGGGCGAGAACCTCGGGGACGCGGGTCACGTCGTCGATCTCGACCGCCCATTTCGCCATCGGGCCAAAGACCGCGCGGTAGTCGATCTCCTGGAACGCCTCGCGCCCGCGCATCCCGGTGCCGATCTGGCCCACGAAGAGGATCATCGGCGCGCTGTCCTGCATCGCGGTATGCACCCCGATCGCGGCATTGGTGGCCCCCGGGCCGCGCGTCACCATGCAGATGCCGGGCTGGCCGGTCAGCTTGCCCCAGGCGGCGGCCATGAAGCCCGCCCCGCCCTCGTGCCGGCAGTTGATGAAATCGAGGCGCCCGCGCGTGTCGTGCAGCGCGTCCAGCACCGCCAGGTAGCTTTCGCCCGGCACCCCGAAGGCCCGGGTCGCGCCCAGCGCCACCAGGCTTTCCACCAGAAGCGCACCGCCGTGTCGTGTCATGTCTCTCTCCTGTTCCGCCGCGGCGTTCAGCCCGGGATGATCTCGAATTTCACCACGTCGACCATGCCCCGGTCGGTGATCTTCAGCGCCGGGATCACCGGCAGGGCAAGGAAGGCCAGTTGCAGGAAAGGCTCCTCCAGCACCACGCCCAGCGATTTTGCCGCATCGCGCAGGGCGATCAGGTGCTGGTGGACCACCTCGAAGGGCTCGAGGCTCATCAGCCCGGCCACCGGCAGCGCCAGTTCCGCCAGCACCTTGCCATCCCGCACCACGACGAAGCCGCCTTCGAGGTCGGTCAGCCGGTTGGCCGCGATGGCCATGTCGGCGTAATCCATGCCGACGCAGGCGATGTTGTGATGGTCGTGACAGACGGTCGAGGCAATCGCCCCCGCCTGCATCCCGAAGCCGCGCACGAAGCCGGTGGCGATATTGCCGTTCTTGCCGTGCCGTTCCACCACCGCGATGCGGGCAAGGTCGCGGGTCGCATCGGGGCGCTTGTCGCCGTCCTCGATGGCGATTTCCTCGCTCAGGTGCTCGGTGAGGATCTTGCCTTCGATGATGCCGATCACATCGGTCTGCGTGCGGTTGCCCGTGGCGCGGAAATCGCGGGCGCCGACCTGCGGCGCCTTGACCGAGTTGCGCCCGACCACCGCGACTGTGCCCCGCGCGGCGAAAGCCTCGTCCGTCACCCGCTGCCCGGCGCAGAAGACCATCCGCGCATGGCACTCCTCAAGCGTCTCAACCGCCACGATATCGGCGCGCAGCCCCGGCGCGATCTGGCCGCGATCCTTCAGCCCGAAGGCCTCTGCCGCCGAAAGCGAGGCGGCGCGATAGGCGGCGAGCGGCGGCACGCCCTTTTCGATCAGCCGCCGGATCATGTAGTCGAGATGGCCGTGATCGGCGATATCCAGCGGGTTGCGGTCATCGGTACACAGGCACATGTAGGCGCTGGTGCGTTCGGTCAGCAATTCCGCCAGCGCCTCGAGATCCTTCGAGACCGAGCCTTCGCGGATCAGCACCCGCATCCCCTTTTGCAGCTTCTCGCGCGCCTCAGGGGCGGTGGTCGCCTCATGCTCGGTGCGGATGCCGGCGGCGACATAGGCGTTGAGGTCGCGGCCCGAAAGCTGCGGGCAATGGCCGTCGATATGGCGCCCCTCGAAGAGGCGCAGCTTGGCCATGGCACGCGGGTCGCGGTGGATCACGCCGGGGTAGTTCATGAATTCCGCAAGCCCGATGCCGGAGGGATGGCCCATGACTTCGGCCAGGTCCGTCGCCTCGATCCGCGCGCCGGCGGTCTCCATGTCGGTCGAGGGCACGCAGGAGGAAAGCTGCACGCGGATGTCCATCAGCGTGTGTTCGCTGGCCTGCTGGAAATAGCGGATACCGTCGAGACCGACGACATTGGCAATCTCGTGCGGATCGCAGATCGCGGTGGTGATCCCGCGCGGCGCGACGCAGCGGTCGAACTCGAAAGGGGTGATCAGCGAGCTTTCGATATGCAGATGCGTGTCGATGAAACCGGGCACCAGCGTCAGGCCGGAGACGTCGATGACCTCCCGGCCCTCGTACTCGGCGCCGATGCCGACGATCCTGTCGCCGCAGATCGCCACGTCGCCCGGGATAATCTCGCCGGTGACCAGGCAGAAGACCTCGCCGCCGCGCAGCACCTTGTCCGCCGGTTCATCGCCGCGCCCCTGCGCGATGCGTGTCTCGAGATTGCTCATCGCCGCCCCCCTGGTGATTTGCCGGGACGATAGCATTTGCAGGCGCGGTGTCACGAGGTGGCGTGCAGATCGCGTCATGCGACTGGGTGCGACAGGATGCGGGTCTTGGGCAGAAAAGGGGGCCAGCCCCCTCGGCCTTCGGCCTCACCCCCGGAGTTTATCCGGCAAGATGAAGATCGAGGCGGTGGTTCTTCTGAACCCGGGGGCACGCGGCGGGCGGGCCTACGGGCCCGGTCGGAAAGGGCCGGAACGACTCCCGGCCCTTCCCCTCCTCCCCGGTCGTCCTTATTTCGCCGCGCTCAACTCGCCACTGTCGATCTGCTCCTGTTCGATCGACTCGAAGAGCGCCTTGAAGTTGCCCTCGCCGAAACCGTCGTCGCCCTTGCGCTGGATGAACTCGAAGAAGATCGGGCCGATCACGGTCTTGGAGAAGATCTGCAGCAGGATGCGGGTCTCGCCGCCGTCCACCACGCCTTCGCCGTCGATCAGGATGCCGTGTTTCTTCATCCGCTCGATCGGCTCGTCATGGCCTTTCACCCGGTCGTAGGACATCTTGTAATAGGTCTCCGGCGGGCCCGGCATGAACTTGACGCCGCGCTCGGAGATCTGGTCGGTGGCGTCATAGATGTCATGCGCGCCGACGGCGATGTGCTGGATGCCCTCGCCCTTGTACTTCTTGAGATAGGCGACGATCTGGCCCTCCTCGCCCCGGTCCTCGTTGATCGGGATGCGGATGCGGCCGCAAGGCGAGGTCAGCGCGCGCGAGAACAGCCCGGTGTACTTGCCCTGGATGTCGAAGAAGCGGATCTCGCGGAAGTTGAACAGGTCGCCGTAAAAGCCGAACCACTTGTCCATGTTGCCGGTATAGACGTTGTGGGTCAGGTGATCGAGATAGTAGAACCCCACGCCCTTGGGCTTGGATTGCGCGATCCAGTTGAACTCCGCGTTGTAGGGCGAGGTCTCGTAATACTGGTCGATGAAATAGATCAGGCTGCCGCCGATGCCCTTGATGGCCGGCACGTCCATGGTCTTGTCGTCGCCCTCGTAGGGCTCGGCGCCCTTGGCGATGGCGTGTTGATACGCCTGCTGCGCATCGACCACGCGCCAGCCCATCGAAGGCGCACAGGGCCCGTGATCCTCGACGAACTTCGCGGCAAAGCTCTCGGGTTCGGCGTTCAGCACATAGGTGATGTCGCCCTGCTGCCAAAGCTCGATCTGCTTGGTCTTGTGATTGGCGACATGCTCATAGCCCATGCGGGTGAAGAGATCGCGCAATTCCTGCGGCTCGGGATGGGCAAACTCGACGAATTCGAACCCGTCGGTGCCGGCGGGGTTGTCCTCGGTGATCTTGGATTTCGGGGCTTCGTGCGGGAAAGGACCCATCGTGTTCTCCTCCTGTAGGCATGTTCGGGTTAAACATACAGGCGAAACTCCGGTTAATGTGCGCATCTTTTGGCAAATCCGGCTTTCGGATTGCGGGGTTTTGGCGCAAAGTGCGGCAAACGCGCGGGGTTCACGCAGATGCTCGATTCGACCGACCGCAAGCTGCTGCAGCTTTTGCAGCAGGATGCCCACCTGACCGCCAATGACCTCGGCGCGGCGCTGCACCTCTCGCCCAGCCAGGCGGGACGCCGGCGCCAGCGGCTGGAGAGCGCGGGCTACATCCGCGCCTATGGCGCCAAGCTCGATGCCGCGCGGCTGGGCCTGGGGGTGCAGGCCTTCGTCCAGGTGCAGATGGCCAGCCAGCGGCCGGAAGACGCGCAGAGCTTTACCCGGCTGATGATGACCCAGCCCGAGATCGTAAGCACCTGGACCCTGACCGGCGATGCCGATTACCTGCTCCGGGTCTATTGCCCCGATCTCGCGGCGCTCAACCGGCTGATCCATGACGTGCTGCTGCCGCATCGCGCGGTGGCGCGGGTGCAGAGCCAGATTGTCATGGACCAGTTGAAACAGGATGCCCCGCTGCCGCTGTGACCGTGCTATCCCTGCCCTGCGCCAGGCGACCGATCCCGCCTTGCCCTGCCTTCGCCGCGCCTGCATCATGGCGCTAACCAAGGGAATCCGAACATATGGAAAGCTTCCTCCTGCAAGCCTCGATCTTCCTGGCCGCGGCGGTGATCGCGGTGCCGGTCGCCGCCCGTCTCGGGCTGGGCTCAGTGCTGGGCTACCTGGCCGCCGGCATCCTGATCGGGCCGGTCTTCGGGCTGGTCGGCGGGCACGAGACCGCGGAATTGCAGCATTTCGCCGAATTCGGCGTGGTCATGATGCTGTTCCTGATCGGGCTCGAGCTTGAGCCGCGCGCGCTTTGGGACATGCGGCACAAGCTCTTGGGCCTGGGCGGGCTGCAGGTGGTGTTCTCCACCGTGCTGATCATGATCGGCGGCGTCCTGCTGGGGCTCGAGTGGTCGGTCGCGCTGGCGGTGGGGATGATCTTTGCGCTGTCGTCGACCGCCATCGTGCTGCAGACGCTCAGCGAGAAGGGGCTGATGCGCACCGGCGGCGGGCGCTCGGCCTTTTCGGTGCTGCTGACCCAGGACATCGCGGTGATCCCGATGCTGGCCTTCCTGCCGCTGATGGCCGCGATGCCCTCGGCCGAGCTGTCGCCCGACGGCGCGATCGCCCGCCCCGCCAAGGAGGCCCAGGAGGCCGCCGAACAATCGGTCTCGCTGGTCGCGGACCTGCCCGGCTGGGGGGTCACGCTGGTCACCATCGGCGCGGTGGCGGCGGTGATCCTGGCGGGCATCTACCTGATCCGCCCGGCCTTTCGCTTCATCCACGCGGTGCGCCTGCGCGAGATGAACACCGCGCTGGCGCTGCTGATCGTGGTCGGCATCGGCACGCTGATGATGCTGGTCGGCCTGTCGCCGGCGCTGGGCACCTTCCTGGCCGGGGTGGTGCTGGCCAACTCGGAATTCCGCCACGAGCTGGAAAGCGATATCGAGCCCTTCAAGGGCCTGCTGCTGGGGTTGTTCTTCATCACCGTCGGCGCCGGCATCGATTTCGGCACCTTCTGGGCGGCGCCGCTCAAGATCCTCGGGCTGACCCTGGCGGTGATCGTGGCCAAGGGCGTCGTACTCTACCTGCTGACGGTGATCTTCGGCATCACCGGGCGCGACCGCTGGCTCTTCACCCTGTCGCTGGCGCAGGCGGGGGAGTTCGGCTTCGTGCTGATCTCCTTCTCGATCAGCCAGCACATCCTGCCGCAGCCGCTGTCGCAGACCCTGCTGCTGGTGGTGGCGCTGTCGATGCTGGTCACGCCGCTGCTCTTCATTCTCTACGAGCTGCTGTCGCGCCGGCTGGCCGACCGGATCGAGGGGCGCGAGGCGGACGAGATCGACGAGAAGGGCCCGGTGATCATTGCCGGGATCGGCCGCTTCGGGCAGATCGTCAACCGGCTGGTGCAATCCTCGGGCATCAAGACGGTGGTGCTGGATCACAACATGCAGACCATCGAGTTGATGCGGCGTTTCGGCTTCAAGGGGTTCTACGGCGACCCCACCCGGCACGAGTTGCTGCATGCCGCGGGGCTCGATGAGGCGCGGGTGCTGGTGGTGGCGCTCGACAACCCCGAATCGACGCTGAAACTGGTGGATTATGCCCGCCGCAAGCGCCCGGATCTGTTCATCATCGCGCGCGCGCGCGACCGGTCCCAGGCCTTCAAGCTCTACCAGGCCGGCGCCGACAAGATCGTGCGCGAGCTTTTCGATTCCTCCCTGAGGGCCGGGCGCTACGTGCTTGAAAACATTGGCCTCTCCGAATACGAGGCGGCCGAGGCCGAGCGGGTCTTCTACCAGCACGACCGGCATGCGGTGCAGGAACTGGCGCCGCTGTGGCGCGACGACATCCCCTCGGCGCAGAACGAGGCCTATATCGCGCGCGCCAAGGAGCTGGAAAGCGACCTGGAAGCCGCGCTTCTGGCGCAACTGCAAAAGGACGACGCGGCCTGAGCGTGCCCGCCCCCTGCCCGGCGAAAGACATGAAAAACCCGCGCAAAGCATTGCGCGGGTTCGGGATTTCTCAGGTCGGCCCGATCACGCGGCGCGCGACAGCAGCACCTCGTCCACCTGCTTGGCGGCGGCAACCTCGTCGCCGCCGGAGACCGCGGCCACCTCGCGCGTCAGACGCTCGAGCGCGGCTTCGTAAAGCTGACGCTCGGAATAGCTCTGCTCGCGCTGCTCGTCGTTGCGGTGCAGGTCGCGCACCACTTCGGCGATCGAGATCAGGTCGCCCGAGTTGATCTTCTGTTCGTATTCCTGGGCGCGGCGCGACCACATGGCGCGTTTCACCCGGGCCTTGCCCTTCAGCGTGGTCAGCGCCTTTTCGATCACGTCGGGCGAGCTGAGCGAGCGCATCCCGATCTCGGCCGCCTTGTTGGTGGGCACCCGCAGGGTCATCTTGTCCTTCTCGAAGGAGATCACGAAAAGCTCGAGCGAGATGCCCGCGATTTCCTCTTTCTCGATCGACAGGATCTGGCCAACGCCGTGGGCCGGGTAGACCACGAAATCGTTGGGGCGGAATTCGGATTTTTTCGATTTGGTCATGCAGTCCTTCCTCGATGTTCCAAACGGCTATAGGCGGCAAAAAGACCGGCCGGAGACAGGTATCTCCGTTCGCCGGTTTTCTCTAAGCCGCGGTCAGTCAGACAGGTGCAGACGGTCCTGTGCAGAGTGGAATATGCAATTCATGTGAAGCAGACATTAACACAAAAAGGATGCGATTTCCAGCATATTAACAGCCGGATCGCACCTTGGTGTCGGGTTTCGGGCCCCTGCGGGCCGGTTTGGCCCCTTCATCGAGCCCTCTCGAGATCGCCGTGACGCACATTAGAGCGAATCACTAACCCTGCGTCAACCACCTTCTCCCGGCGCTTCCGAGAAATACTTCTCGAGCTTGCCGGGTTCGCCGTCGCGTTCCTCGGCCTCGGGCAGCGGGTCTTTCTTGGTGATGATCACCGGCCACATCTCGGCGTATTTGCGGTTGAATTCAACCCATTTCTCCATGTCCGGCTCGGTATCCGGGCGGATCGCATCGGCGGGGCATTCCGGTTCGCAGACGCCGCAGTCGATGCACTCGTCGGGATGGATCACCAGCATGTTCTCGCCTTCGTAGAAGCAATCCACCGGACAGACCTCGACGCAGTCGGTGTATTTGCAGGCGATACATTTGTCGTTGACGATATAGGTCATGGCGGCGCCTCGTTCATGGCTCTCGGGCAACAGCTAAAACACGCGGACGGATCATTCAAGCGTGCGGCGACGGTTAAGATCAAGGTTGCGACGTTCGCGCTTGGTCGGGCGCCCTTTTCCCTCGTATCCCGGGTTGGGCGGCATCCTGTCCCCGGTTTCCGGCTCCGGCGGGGACAGATCCTCGTAGAGGGTCTGCGCTTCCGGCGCCGGACCGCGCCGCGTGCCGAGTGCGACGATCCGGATCACCCGCACCTGCCGGGCCTGCACGAAGGTCAGCACATGCCCGGGCGCGACCAGCCGCCCGGGTTTCGACACCCGGGTGCCGTCGACGCGCACCCCCTCGGTGGACACGGTCCTGGCGGCCAGGGTCCGGGTCTTGAAGAACCGGGCCTGCCAGAGCCATTTGTCGAGCCGAAGCTTGTCCTCCGCCGCCAAGCCTCAGCCCTTGTCCTTGAGCCCCATCAGCGCCGCGGCAAAGGGGTTGTCCGGGTCGATCCGGTCCTTCTTTTCGGGGCGCGCCTGGTAGGTCTTGGCACCGCCGTCCTGCCGCGGGCCCTTGCCCTTGGCGCCTTTCGGCGGCCTCGCGCCCTTGCCGCGGGGCTTCTGGTCGCGCTTGCCGCCGTCGCGCCTGGCGCCCTCGCGGTTGCCGCGGGGCCGGGTCTCGGCGCGCGGGCCACGGCCCCAGGTGAAGGTATAGAAGACCTCGATCTCGGGCGCGGCCTTCGCCGCATCGGGCTGCTCGCCCGGCGCCAATTCGCCCGCAGAGGCGTCGACCGCGGGGATCGGATCGGCCGCGACCTCGGCCGGCACCTGGGTGGCGGCGGCCTCGGTGCTGTCGGAGGCCTCGGTCTGCGCCACCGCGTCGGTCGCCTCGGGGATGTCCGGGGTGTCGCTGGGCAGGGGTGCCGCGGTTGCCTCGGGGATCTCCGCGGTTTCACCGGGCGCAGGCACCTCGCCCGCCTCGGGGATCTCCGCGGTTTCGCCGGGTGCAGATGCCTCCGGGCCTTCGGCCCGCGCCGGATCGAGCCCGGGCGCGGCGGTGTCCATCACCGGGGTATCGGCGGCGGGGGTCTCGGGTTGCACGGCCTCGGTGACCACCGCATCGGCGGGTTTCACCTTGGTCCGCTCGCCCCGCTCGGCCTTGTAGCCAAGCCCCTGCATCAGGTCGGAGAACTGTTCCAGCGTCATGCCGGTGATCGACAGCATGTCGGGCTTGGCCTCGAAGCCGCCGCGGGTGTCCTCGGCGCGCAGCATGTCGGCCAGGCGTTCCAGCATGTCGATGCGGATCGCCCGGGTGCCGGCCTTGCGATAGCCCGACATGGTGTCGGCGCCCTCGGGCGCCTGCGCATCGGCGGGCACGGTCACCAGCCCCGGCGGCGGCGCCTCGGGGAAGATGTCGAGCCCCTGCCACAGCGACCACAGCACCAGCCGCAGACGCGTCGGCGCAGGCTTCAGCAAGAGCGGCATGAAGATGGTGAACTGGCCGAAGCGCACGCCATGCTTGCGCAGCGCGCCGCGGGCGTCCTGATCGAGCGCCTTCACGTCATCGGCCACCTGGGCGCGCGGGATTATGCCGAAGGATTCCACCATGCGGAAGGCAAAGCCCTTGGCCAGCCCGGTCAGCGCCTCGTCGCGGCTCATCGCCACCAGCGGCTCGAACAGCGTCGCCACCTTGCGGTCGATGAAATGCTGCAACCGGCGCTGCACCTTCTGGGCCACGTCGGCGCCGGCCTCGTCATCGACGAAGGCCTTGACCTCGGGCTTCAGAGGATCGGAGCCCTTGACCAGCTTGCCCACCGCCTGGTCGCCCCACATGAGGCCGCCCTGCTCGGTAAAGTCGATCTCGGTATCGGGCGCGTTGTAGAACCGGTCGGCGCGCAGGTGGAAATGCGGCGCAAGCGCCTGCAGCGACGCGGATTTCAGCGTCTTCGCCTCTTGTCCGGTGGCCTCCTTGTCCTGGCGGAACCGGAACCCCTCAAGACGGCCGACGAATTCGCCCTCGACCGTCACTTCACCATTGTCATTCACTTCGGCCAAGAGGGCCTCCTTCTGCTTCAACCGCCGCAGGAGCACGGATGTGCGGCGATCAACAAATCTCTGGGTCAGCGCCGCGTGCAACGCGTCCGACAACCTGTCTTCTACAGCGCGCGTCACCCCGCGCCAATGGCTTTCGTCCGCCACCCAGCCCTTTCGCTGCGCGACATATGTCCACGTCCGGATATAGGCCAGGCGTTTCGACAAGGTGTCGATATCGCCATCGGTGCGGTCGATCCGTCGCACCTGCCGCACCAGCCAGTCCTCGGACACGCGGCCATGCTCATGCAGCGCGCAGAAGATAACGCCCAGCAGCCCGGCATGTTCCGAATGGCTGATGCCGCGGAAATCCGGGATGCGGCAGACATCCCAGAGCAGCTTGACCGCCCCGGGGCCGGAGGCGCGGGCAAAGACCTCGTCCTCCTGCGACAGGGTGCGCAGGGCGCGCAGATCGTCGGAGTCGCGCGCCTTGAGCAGCAGGTCGTCGCCCGGCGGCGCCTCGAGCGATCCGATCAGCCGGTCAATGCTTCCGAACTCCAGCGCCGCATTGCGCCATTGAAGCTTCTTGAGCGGGGTGAACTGATGCGAACAGATCGCCTCGACCACCTCGTCACTAAGCGGCGGCGCCTCGCCGGTCACGCCGAAGGTGCCGTCACGCATCCCGCGCCCGGCGCGCCCGGCGATCTGCGCCAGCTCGTTGGGTTGCAGCGGGCGCATCCGCCGGCCGTCGAATTTCGACAGGCCGGAAAAGGCCACGTGATTGACGTCGAGGTTCAGCCCCATGCCGATGGCATCGGTGGCCACCAGGAAATCGACATCGCCGTTCTGGTAAAGCGCCACCTGGGCATTGCGGGTGCGCGGGCTGAGCGCGCCCATCACCACCGCCGCGCCGCCCTTCTGGCGCCGCAGAAGCTCGGCAATCGCATAGACATTCTCGACCGAAAACCCGACAATCGCGCTGCGCGCCTGCAGTCGGCTTATCTTTTTCGAACCAATATAGCTCAATTGGCTCATCCGCTGGCGGCGCGAGAATTCCACCCCCGGCACAAGCGCCGCAATCGGCCCGCGCATGGTGTCCGAGCCCAAAAACAGCGTCTCGTGGGTGCCGCGCATCCGCAGCAGCCGGTCGGTGAAGACATGGCCGCGCTCGGGATCGGCGCAAAGCTGGATCTCGTCGATGGCGACGAAATCGGCGCCCATGCCCTCGGGCATCGCCTCGACCGTCGACACCCAGTACTGGGTGCGCGGCGGCACGATGCGTTCCTCGCCGGTGACCAGCGCCACCACCGAAGGGCCGCGGATGGCGACGATCTTGTCATAGACCTCGCGCGCGAGCAGCCGCAGCGGCAAGCCGATGATGCCGGTGCGATAGCCCAGCATCCGCTCTATGGCATAATGGGTCTTGCCCGTGTTCGTGGGCCCCAGGACCGCAACGGTCCGTCCGTCCAGTGGCATTCCGACCTCCGGGTCATGCAGAAATTGTCAGAGATCGCGGCCCCGGACCGCGTTTTTCAGCCGCTCGACGCCGTCTTGCGCGTCTTCGTCATGGGGGTTGAGGCGCAGTACCATCTCATAGCCGGCCAGGGCGCGCACCGGATCGTCCAGCGTCTCGAAGATCACCGCCAGCCCGCGCATCGCGCCGAAGTGATCGGGGTTGAGCCGCAGGGCGGTCTCGAGATCGCCCAGCGCCGGCCCGATCATGTCGGCACGGTAAAAGGCCATGGCGCGCAGGTGATAGGCCTCGGCAAACTCCGGCGCATGGTCGGTCAGCGCGGTGAAATGCTCGATCGCGGTGCGATAATCCTCGACATCCATCGCATCGCGCCCGCGCTTGAGCAGGAAATCCATCGCCGCCGAGCCGGATCTTGCCCATTCGCGGGTGATGTCGCGCTCGATCCGGCTGGCCTCGATGGGGTCGGCCTCGCGCAATTGCTGCAAAAGCGCGTCCTGGTCCGCCGCCCCCCCGGCAAGAGGTAGGGAAAACATGACTAGGCCGATTGCTGCCGCAACGCTAGGTTTGATGTACTGTCTGATCGCGTTCATAGTGCTTTCAATGTAGCGCAGCGGGGATGAAATACCACCCGCGATCGGACCATGGAGAGCAGAAATGAGTGAACTATTGTCGAAGGCGGTCGACGCCCTGAACGCACGCCTGACCGAGGGCTTCGACGGCACCGCCAAGTTCGTGATCGAGGACGAGGGCGCGATCATGATCGACGAATCCGGCGCGCGCGCCGCCGACGAGGAAGCCGAGGTCACCCTGACCGCCGATGCCGAGACCTTCGAGTCGATTCTCGAGGGCGATCTCAACCCCACCGCGGCCTTCATGGGCGGCAAGCTGGCGGTTGACGGCGACATGGGCCAGGCGATGAAGCTGGGGACGGCCCTGTCCTGATGACCCTGACCCCGGCCCCCTATTTCGACGACATTGCCGGTGCGCCTGCCGGTGGACGCACCTTCTGGCTGACGGCCGAGGACGGCATCCGCATCCGCATCGGCCATTGGCGCACCTCCGGCACCCCGCTCGGGACCTACCTGATCTTTCCCGGCCGCACCGAGTTTGTCGAGAAATACGGGGTTTTCGCCGGGCAGTTGACCGCGGCGGGCTACGATGCCATCGCCATCGACTGGCGTGGCCAGGGGCTGGCCGACCGGCTGCTGCCCGACCGCAGGGTCGGCCATGTCGACACCTTCGACGCCTACCAGCGCGACGTGCGCGCCGTGCTGGCCGCCCTGCCGCAGCTTGGCGTGCCCAAGCCGCTGTTCCTGCTGGGGCATTCCATGGGCGGCTGTATCGGGCTGCGGGCGCTTTACCACGATCTGCCGGTGGTCGGCGCGGTCTTTACCGGCCCGATGTGGGGCATCCGCATCTCGGCGCCGATGCGCCCGGCGGCCTGGGCGGTCAGCTGGACCAGCCGCCAACTGGGGCTGAGTCATTACTACGCGCCCTCGACCGGCGCCGAGAGCTATGTCGCCACCGCGCCCTTCGCCGACAACCTGCTGACCCGCGACCGGCAGATGTTCGACTTCATGAAACGCCAGGTCCGCGCCCATCCGGCGCTGGAGCTTGGCGGGCCGTCCTTGCACTGGCTGCACGAGGCGCTGCGCGAGACCCGCGCGCTGGCGGGCTTGCCCGCGCCCGGCATCCCCTGCGTGACCTTCGTCGGCGACAACGAGCGCATTGTCAGCGTGCCGCGCATCCGCGAACGCATGGCGACATGGCCGCGCGGGCGGCTGGAGGTGCTCAAGGACGCCGAGCACGAGGTGCTGATGGAGGGCCCCGAGACCCGCGCGCGGATTTTCGCGCTGACCTGCCAGCATTTCGAGCAAGCCTTTGGCATCACGGCGAAAAGACCCGCCGCCACCGCCTGAGGCAAGGGTCTTGCGCAGGCGATCGACGCGCCCCTCCCTTGAACCCGCCCCCGCGACAGGCTTATCTCTGGCCAAATCACGAGATAAGGCCAAGCCATGTTTTCCCTTCCCTTCCCCCTTCGCGACGCCAATGCCAGCTCTGGGAGCGGCGATCTCGGCGACCTGCCCGAATGGGATCTCTCCGATCTCTATGCCGCCGAGGACGCGCCGGAACTGGCCCGCGACCTGGACTGGCTGGAAACCGAATGCGCCGCCTTCGCCGCCGATTACGAAGGCAAGCTGGCCACGCTCGACGCCGCGGGCCTGCTGACCTGCGTTCTGCGCAACGAGAAGATCTCCTCGGTCGCCGGGCGCATCATGTCCTTTGCCGGCCTGCGCTATTACCAGCAGACCACCGATGGCGCCCGCGCCAAGTTCATGTCCGACACCCAGGAAAAGATCACCAATTTCACCACGCCGCTGGTGTTCTTCACGCTGGAATTGAACCGGCTCGAGGATGCCCATCTCGAAAAGCTGCTGGCCGACAACGCCGATCTGGCCCGCTATCGCCCGGTGTTCCGCCGCATCCGCGCGATGAAACCCCATCAGCTTTCCGACGAGCTGGAAAAATTCCTGCATGATCTCGGCGTCGTCGGCGACGCCTGGGAGCGGCTCTTCGACGAGACCATCGCCGGGCTCGGCTTTACCGTCGATGGCGAGGATCTGGGCATCGAAGGCACGCTCAACCTGCTGACCGACCCGGACCGCGCCCGGCGCGAGGCCGCCGCGCGTGAACTGGCGCGGGTGTTCCAGGACAACGTGAAAATCTTCGCCCGGGTCCACAATACCCAGGCCAAGGAAAAGGAAGTGCTCGACCGCTGGCGCAAGATGCCCAGCGCCCAGACCGGTCGCCACCTGTCCAACGATGTCGAGCCCGAGGTGGTCGAAGCGCTGCGCAACGCGGTGGTCAAGGCCTACCCGCGCCTGTCGCACCGCTACTACGAACTCAAGCGCAAGTGGATGGGCCTTGACCGGATGCAGGTCTGGGACCGCAACGCGCCGCTGCCGATGGAGCAGACCCGCATCGTGAACTGGGACGAGGCGCGCGAGATCGTGTCGACCGCCTATGCCGGTTTCGACCCCCGGATGGCGGATCTCGCCGCGCCCTTCTTCGACAAGGGCTGGATCGACGCGGGCGTGAAACCGGGCAAGGCCCCGGGCGCCTTCGCCCATCCCACGGTGACCGACGTGCATCCTTACGTCATGCTCAACTACCTCGGCAAACCGCGCGACGTGATGACCCTGGCGCATGAGCTGGGCCATGGCGTCCACCAGCGGCTCGCCGCCGGTCAGGGCGAGATGCTGTCTTCCACGCCGCTGACCCTGGCCGAAACCGCCAGCGTGTTCGGCGAGATGCTGACCTTCCGCAAGCTGCTGGACGGCGCGAAAACCCCTGCCGAACGCAAGGTGCTGCTGGCGGGCAAGGTCGAGGACATGATCAACACCGTGGTCCGCCAGATCGCCTTCTACGATTTCGAGTGCAAGCTGCACGCCGCCCGCCGCGAGGGCGAATTGACCCCCGAGGACATCAATGCGCTGTGGATGTCGGTCCAGGCCGAAAGCCTCGGCCCGGCGTTCGATTACATGGAGGGCTACGAGACCTTTTGGGCCTATATCCCGCATTTCGTGCATTCGCCCTTCTACGTCTATGCCTATGCCTTCGGCGACGGGCTGGTGAACGCGCTCTATGCCGCCTACGAGGCCGAGCCGGAGGGCTTCCAGGAGAAATATTTCGACATGCTGAAGGCCGGCGGCTCGAAACACCACAAGGAACTCCTGGCGCCCTTCGGCCTCGACGCCTCGGACCCGGCCTTCTGGGACAAGGGGCTGTCGATGATCGAAGGTTTCATCGACGAGCTCGAAGCCCTCGAAGACTGAGCGCCAGGCGTGAGTCGTCTGCGGGTCAAGGATGCCGAAGGCACCGCCGCAGGCGGCGCGCAGCGTCCTTGACGCGCAGGCGACTCACAAGACACTGGACGCGGCGCGTTCAGGGCACACCTGCCCCTGAACCGCTTCTCAGCAGAAAATCCCATCCCTCCACCCGAGACCCCGTTACCCAATTCAAGCACCGCGCGCCTGCGGAGGCGGGGTGGGTGGGCAGGAGCCTTGGCAGGCGCGCGTCCCGCACTGGACATCCCGCGCCCGACGCGGCAGGTCTTCCCCCATGCTGACGCTCGACAATATCCTCACCGACCGAGGCTCGAAATACGCCGTCTCCGGCGCGCCCTGTGCCTCCGAGCAGGCCGCGAAGGACCTTCTCAAGACCCTGAAGAAACAGAAGAAATTCGCGAAGGCCACGCATAACACCTGGGGTGTCCTGCTGCCCGACGGCCCGCTCAAGGGCGACGACGGCGAAAGCGGCGCCGGCAACGTGATCCTGCGGATGCTCGAACGCGACGAGATCCGCAACCACCTGGTGATCGTCACCCGCTGGTACGGCGGCAAGCACCTGGGCGGCGACCGTTTCCGCCATGTCCAGACCGCCGTGCGCGCCTATCTCGAGGCCGCAAGGCTCACTTGAGCTGACTGTCCTTGGAGCCGCGCCGGTTGATCCCGCCGCGCGCCTGGTGCGCGCCGTCGCGCTCCTGCTGGCAATCGATGCAGAGCTTGACGCCGGGCAGCGCCTGGCGCCGCGCCTCGGGGATTTCCTCTTCGCATTCGGCGCAATGGGTCAGGCTTTCGCCCACCGGCCTGCGCCGCGCCCGCATCCGGGCCAGCTCGTCGCTGACCGATGCTTCGATCTGCTCGTTCACCGCGCCATCGCGCGCCCATCCTCCGGCCATGGCCACCTCCTGCTGCAACAGGCAAATCTAGGGGCGCGCGCGCTGCCGTTCAATCCCGGGGGGCGGAAAGACCGGATCCGAAGCGCCTTATTGCAGCACGAAGGGCTGGCGCTGCCAGGCGCGCAGGGCGTTGATCACCGCCTCGGGCTGTTCCAGCGGCGCCAGATGCCCGGCACCCGCGATCACCTCGAGCCTTGCATAGGGGATCAGCGTCGCCAGGAACTCGTGCCGCTTCACCGGCAGCGCGGCGTTTTCCGCGCCACAAAGCACCAGCGCGGGCACCTTGCACTTGCGCATCACCGATTGCTGGTCCTTGCGCCGCATCAGCGCCCGGCTCTGGCGGGTATAGACCTCGGACCCGAGCATCATGCCCATCTCCAGCGCCAGCGCGATCACGTCGGACCGATAGGGCGAGACCGCCAGCCCCTTGCGCTGCATGTCGTCCTCAAGCGCGTCGCGCAGCCGCCCGGTCCGCGCCCGGATGATCCGCGCCTCGCGTTCCGAGGCGCCCTGCGGCGTCTCGCCCAGCGGCGAGGCATCCATCAGCGCGATCCGGGTCACCCGGTCGGGCGCCCGGCGCAGCAGTTCCATCGCCACCACGCCGCCAAAGCCCATCCCGGCCAGGGCAAATTTCGCCGGTGCCGCGGTCAGGATGTCCGAGGCGATCTCCTCGATGCGCTCGCCCAGGTTCACCGGGGCGACCATGACCGGCGTGTCGACGCTCAACGCCGTCAGCTGCGGGCCGAAGACGCGCGCATCGCACATCATGCCGGGCAATAATACCAGCGGTTCACGCATCGTTCGGGCACTGCTCCCTCTTTGGCCCGCATGGCCTGCGGGTTCTGGGGACACATTACGCAAAGACCGGGCAATGAAAAGCGGCGAATTGCGCGCCCTGCACCAACCGGTGGTCTGCCGCCGATGGTCGCGCTACCCTGCGGTGAGCCGACATCACCCGAGGAACCTGCCCCATGGCCACACGTCCCCCCGTCTGCGACTTCGACCGGCCCGCGCCGGACTTCACCCTGCCCGCCACCGATGGCGGCAGCTACGCCCTGGCCGACATCGCCGGGCCCAATGGCACGCTGATCATGTTCATCTGCAACCATTGCCCCTATGTCCTCGCGGTGCTGGACCGGATCATCCGCGACGCCCGCGATCTTCAGGCGCTGGGCATCGGCGTGGCCGCGATCTGTGCCAATGACGCGCAAAGCCACCCCGCCGACAGTTTCGACAACATGGCGAAACTGGCCGAGGCGCGCGGCTTTCCCTTCCCCTACCTGCACGACGAAAGCCAGCAGGTCGCCCGCGCCTATGGCGCCGCCTGCACGCCGGATTTCTTCGGCTTCAACGCGGATCTCGGGCTGCAATACCGCGGACGGCTGGATGCCTCGCGCGCCAGCGCCGGCCCGGAAGACCTGCGCCGCGACCTCTTCGAGGCGATGAAACAGGTGGCCGAGACCGGCCAGGGCCCGCGCGACCAGATCGCCTCGATGGGCTGTTCGATCAAGTGGAAAGCGGCCTGATCCAAGCGCGCCCGCCCCTTCAGCCCGCGCTCTGCTTCATCCGGTCGCGAAAGATCGCCAGGTGCCGCGCCACGATCTCGTCATAGCGGTCGCTGGCCTTCAGCGCCGCAAGCCCGGCATTCAGCCGATAAAGAAACGTCGTCCCGCGCCAATGGGTCCTGGGGATGATGACATGCAGCCCCTCGGTCGACAGCGGCCGCTCCAGCGGCACCACCCGCCCGCGCAGCCCCATGTCGTCGATGGTCAGGGCGCCGAGAAAGACATTGACGGTGACCGCATCCACCTCGCCCCGGGTCAGCCGCTCGAAACAGGCTCGCGGGCTTTCGGCGCGGACCAGGGTGATCAGGCCGTTTTTCAGCCAGTCGCGCCCGGGCCGGTCAAGATCGTCGGTGAACTGGCCCGCGGGCCGGCACAGCGTCTTGCCCAGCACATCCGCGTCCGAGCGGAACTCGAACCCGTTCTCGGCGGTGACGAAGAGCATCATCAGCACCTCGACCAGCGGGTCGGAGAAATGAAACCCGGTGCAGCGCGGGTTGCCGGGCGCGGCGGCGCAATCGGGCCGGGGCCAGGGAAAGCCCATGTCCGCCTGCCTGTCAGCCAGGATCGGGTCAAGCTGCCGCCTTCGGTCCTCGTCCCAGGCGATGGCATGGGGCACCGGCGCGGGCATCATCTCCAGCGCGGCGGTCACGATTTCGCGCGCCATGCCCTGGCCCGGCCAATCCGGGTCGGAAAAGGGCGCATAGCCCGCGGCGGCGACCAGCACCATCTCGGCCTGCGGCCGCAGGAACGGCGCGCCTTCGGCCAGCGGCGGCTGGTCCTGCCCGGTGGCGCAGGGCACGAAGATCTCCGTCCCCGGGGTCAGCTTGAAGGTCGACGCCTCCAGCGCCTGCTGATTGGCATGATAGATCAGGGTCCATTTCTCGTGGTCGCCATAGACCTCCTTGGCCAGGGAGAACACCGTGTCGCCCGGCGCGACCACCCGGTTCTGGTTGCAGGACGCCTCGGCCCCGCCGCCCGGAAGAAGCCCGAGCGCCAGGCCCATCGCGACCACTGCTGCCTTGAGTGCCCGCATGATCAAAGCCCCGCCCAGAATGACGCCAGATGGGCATCGACCGTCGCATCGAAGGCCCCGCTTTCCCGCATCTTCGACAACCCCTGATTGAACGTTGCGATCAACTCCGCCGCGTGCGGATTGGCGCGATGGGCCACCAGGTGCAGGCTCTCGATCGAGACCGGGCGGGCGTCAAGCACCTCCACCTCACCCACCAGCCCCATGTCGGCCAGCACCTTGCGGCCGGTGAATTCGTTCAACACCACGAAATCCGCCTCGCCCCGGATCAGCCGCTCGAAGCACGCCTGCACCGTCACCGGAGAGAGCACCGTCACCTCGATCTTGTCCAGCCACCCGGGCTCCGGCCCGTTCAACGCCTCGAGGGGCAGGCCATCCGGACGGCACAGCCGGCGCCCGCCCAGGTCGGCGGCGCTGTCGAACGTCAGGCCCGCGTCTTTGCGGCCAAACAGCACCTCAAGCATCTCGAACATCGGGTCGGAATAGAGGAAATCGGCGCAGGCGCCCGCGCCGTCGCAGGCCGGCTTGGTCCAGGGAAAGGCGACATCGGCCATCCCCGACGCCAGCATCGGATCGAGATGCGCCGCGCGGTCATTGACCCAGAGGATCCGGTGCGGCCTGCCCATCTCGGCCGCGGCAAAGGCACGGTCGACAATGGCGCTCATCATGCCGTCCTCCGGCAGCATCCGGTCCGAAAACGGCGGATAGCCGTCGCCGGCAAGGATGCGCACCAACGCCGTGCCGCCGGTCTCGGCGATGCTGGAGGGCCGGCTTTCCGGCCGCGGCGGCGCGGTCCTCTCGGCGGTCTTCGGCACCTGCTTTCCGCCCGGCAGACCGGTCGGCAGCCCGTCGATACAGGCGATCTGCAGCCTTTGACCGGTGCGGATATTGTTCCTGTCCGGGCCGATGCTGGGCAGGTTGCTGCTGTGGATCTCGCGCCACATGCCGGCGTTGCGGTACAGCCGGTCGGCGATGCCGGTCAGGCTGTCGCCCGGTCTGACCGTGTAGACCCCGCCACAGGTCTCCTGCGCCTGGCCTGGCCCGACCGAGGCGAGCGCTAGAAAGACAGCCGCACTGACGGCCCGAACCACTGCCTTACGGCGCATTATCGCCCCCACGATTTTGGCGAAGCTTCCAACATGTAGAGGTTTCGGTCAATAGGTACCCCATGTGTTGTGGTAAATGCCCAGCCCGAAACGGGTTTCCGGGCGCGCTCTCCACAACCCGGGCCCTTTGTCCACCGAATCGCCCCGCGTGTCCTCAAGCGTCCGCCAGGCGCAGGCCGCGAAACCTCGGGAAGTCGCGGTAGCGGGCCTGGCGGAAATCGCGCGGTTCCGCCGGATCCTCGCCATGCCGCAGAAGCGTACCGCGCGGAGAGACATAGCTGGAGATCGTCTGCCGCGGTTGGGGACGCCACGAGATATTGAAGGCGCAGAGCTTGGGAAAGAACCAGATCTCGGAATAGTCGAGGTGATCGTGCAGCCACCAGGCCAGGTCGCGCCAGTCGCGGCCCACGTCGTAGTGATCGGCAAACCACGGGATGACGATGCTGGCCCCGGCAACCGGCGTGTCGGGGATATCCCAGATGTGGCATTCCAGAGGATGGTCGTTGCGTGCACAATTCAGCCCTTTCTCATTGCCGAACCGGTTCAGATCAGGCGCGCGATAGCCCGACCGGACCGCCACGCGCCCAAAGGTTTCCTCCAGCGGGTCAAGCAGCTTTTCGCAAAAGGCCCGCCCCCGCGCGATGGCCAGGTCGGGACGGGGCGGAATGTTCTGCAACCGGTGGAAATTGGCGATCTCCGAATAGAGAAACTCGCGCATGTAGAAATACCGGCTCAGCCGCACCCGGCCCAGGGTCTCGAGACTCCACATCGACCGCGGTTCGCGCATCCGCTCACCCCGCGCCACAGGCCAGCCGCGCGACGGAGCTTTGCCCACCGGCGCAATGGCCCGGGACGAAATGCACCTGCTCTGCCAGGCGCACCCCGGCCCGAAGACACCTGTGCCGGAGCGCCGCCGGTTCAGCCATAGCCGTTCCAGCAAAACGCCCCATCATCGGCCAGCGGCGAGAACGGGTTATGCGCCACTTCCCAGATATGCCCCTCCGGATCGGCGAAATAACCGTGATAGCCGCCCCAGTAGGCCGCCTGCGGCGGCTTCAGGATGGTCGCGCCCGCCGCCTCGGCCCGCTGCATCAGATCATCCACCTCCTCCTTCGTTCGCAGGTTATGCCCGAGCGTCACCGCCCCGCGCCCAAGCGTGCCCTCGGCCACACCGATATCCTCGGCCAGCGCGCTCAGCCCGAAAAGACCCAGCGTCTGTCCGATCAGGTCGAAGGCGATCACGCCATCCGGCGCCTCGACCCGGGCCCAGCCCAGCCGTTCGTAGAAGGCCGCCGCATTGGCCAGATCCGCGACGCCCAATGTGATCAGTGACACGCGTTGTTCCATCATCCCCTCCAAAGCTTAAGGCAAAGTGAACATAAGGCGAACATCTTCGCAAGTCAGAACAGCGATCCCTGCTCCGGCGATTTGCGCGCCGGTTTCGCGCGGCCCGCCCGCCCGGCGCCCAGTTTCAGGCGGCCATCGGCAAATTCGATCTCGAGGCCGGTCGCCTGTTCCGCCGCCGCCTTGGTCGTCACCAGCCCGGCATCGCCGCGCACCACCGCATAGCCCCGCGCCAGCGTTGCGCGGTAGCCCAGCGTCTCGCGCAGCCGATCCGCCGCCTCGAGCCGCATTCGCAGGGTCTGCATCTGGCGCTGACCAGCCTCCTCGAAACGTGAAGAAATCGCCTCAAGCCGTTGCTTTTCGGCCTGAATATCCCGCAGCCCCCGGGCGGAGGACACCCGCAGCGCGGCCAGTCTTTCGCGCTTGCGATCCAGCCCGCGCGCCAGCGCCGGCGCGAGCCTGTCGCCCAGTTGCGCCAGCCTGCGGGCCTCATGCGCCAGCATCCGGCGCAGCGCCGAGATCTGCAGCGCGCCGGCCACATCGGCCAGGTGCACCCGCCGCCGCGCCACACCGCGCTCCAGCGCCACCGGCAGGCGGTCGCCCCAGGTGTCCAGCCGTTGCCGCGGCCCCTCGACCAGCATCTCGGGTCGCGGTAAGGCGCGGGAGAGGTCGCGAAGCCTTTGACCGCGCTGGGAAATGCCACCCGTCAGGGCCTGGGTCAGCCGCCCACTCTGGCCCTCGAGCCAGGCCAGAAGCTCCAGCCGCACCGGCACCGCGATCTCGGCCGCGGCGGTCGGGGTCGGCGCGCGCTGGTCGGCCACGTAGTCGATCAGCGTGGTGTCGGTTTCATGGCCCACGGCGGAAATCAGCGGGATATCCGAGGCGGCCACCGCCCGCGCCACGATTTCCTCATTGAACCCCCAGAGGTCCTCGATCGACCCGCCGCCGCGCGCGACGATCAGAAGGTCGGGCCGCGGCAGGGCGCTGCCCGGCCCCAGCGCGTTGAACCCGGCAATCGCGCGCGCCACCTCCACGGCGCATTTCTCGCCCTGCACCGCCACCGGCCAGATCAGCACCTTGCGCGGAAAGCGGTCGCGCAACCGGTGCAGGATGTCGCGGATCACCGCCCCGCTGGGAGAGGTCACAACGCCAATTATTTCAGGCAGATACGGCAGTTTCTTCTTGCGGGATTCGGCAAAGAGCCCCTCCGCCTCCAGCGCCTTCTTGCGCTTTTCCAGCATCGCCATCAGCGCGCCGACCCCGGCGGGGCGGATCTCCTCGATCACGATCTGGTATTTCGACTGCCCGCCGAAGGTGGTGACGCGGCCCACCGCCACCACCTCCATGCCTTCCTCCGGCAAGGTGGCCAGCCGCCCGGCCACGCCCTTCCAGATCACCCCCGAGATCACCGAGCGATCGTCCTTCAGATCCAGGTAGATATGGCCCGATCTCGGCCGCGAGACCCGGCCCACCTCGCCACGGATGCGCACATGGCCGAATTCTCCCTCGATCACCCGCTTGATCGCGCCCGAGATCTCGGACACCGTGAATTCCGGCGCATTCACCCCTTCGGGGGCCTCGTCGATCAGGTCGGACATGTCACCTCGCTTGTATCTGCGTGAGCGTGACCCTAAAACGCGCCGCAACAAAGGCCAAGCGGAGAGCGCCCATGAACATCCTCATCCTCGGCAGCGGCGGGCGTGAGCACAGCCTGGCCTGGGCGACGCTGCAGAACCCGAAATGCGACAAACTGATCGTGGCGCCGGGCAATGCCGGGATTGCCCAGATCGCCACCTGCGCGCAGATCGATATCGAGAATGCCGGCGCGGTGCTGGCGCTGACCGAGGCCGAGACCATCGATTTCGTCATCATCGGCCCCGAGGCGCCGCTGGCCGCGGGCGTGGCCGACCGGTTGCGCGACGCGGGCCTGCTGGTCTTCGGCCCGTCGAAGGAGGCGGCAAGGCTCGAGTCCTCGAAGAGCTTCACCAAGGAGATCTGCGCCGCGGCCCAGGCCCCCACCGCCGCCTATGCGCATTTCACCGATGCGGAAAAGGCCAAGGATTACATACGCCAACAGGGCGCTCCTATCGTGGTCAAGGCCGACGGACTGGCCGCGGGCAAGGGCGTGATCGTGGCGATGGACGAGGCCACGGCGCTGGCGGCCATCGACGACATGTTCGGCGGCGCCTTCGGCGCGGCGGGGGCGGAAGTGGTGATCGAGGAGTTCATGGAGGGCGAAGAGGCCAGTTTCTTCCTGCTCTGCGACGGCAAGACCGCGCTGCCCATCGGCACGGCGCAGGATCACAAGCGCGTCGGCGAAGGCGACACCGGGCCCAATACCGGCGGCATGGGCGCCTATTCCCCGGCGCCGGTGCTGACCAAAGCGCTGGAAAAACAGGCACTTGAAGAGATCATCGAACCCACGCTGGCAGAAATGGCGCGGCGCGGGACGCCCTATCACGGCGTGCTTTATGCCGGGCTGATGATCAAGGACGGGCGCGCGCGGCTGGTGGAATACAACGTCCGTTTCGGCGATCCCGAATGCCAGGTGCTGATGCTGCGGCTGGGCGCGCAGGCCTTCGACCTGATGCACGCCGCCGCCGAGGAACGGCTCGACCAGGTCAGCGTCAACTGGGCCGAGGATCACGCGATCACCGTCGTCATGGCCGCCCGCGGCTATCCCGGGGAGTACCAAAAGGGAAGCGAGATCAAGGGGCTGGAGGACATTCCTGCGGACAGCGGCCAGATGGTCTTTCACGCCGGAACCCAGGCGAAAGCCGGCGGGATCATCGCCTCCGGCGGCCGCGTGCTCAATGTCACCGCCCGCGGCGCGACGCTGCAGGAGGCGCGCGACCGGGCCTACGACATGATCGAGCGCATCGACTGGCCCGAGGGTTTTTACCGCCGCGACATCGGCTGGCGGGCACTCGCGTGATCCTGCGGGAAAAACCGCACCTGGGCGATCTGCTGTTTGCGGTGCGTGGCTCGGTCTTTCCGATCATCCTGCCCCGGCTGATCGGCGTTTCGGCGATTGCCGCCGGGATCGTCGCGATCGACCGGCTCGTGGTGACGCTGCCCAATCCCGCGACTGCGCCTTTCGCGGTCTTCGGCATCGCGCTTTCGCTGTTCCTGGGGTTTCGCAACGACGCCGCCTACAGCCGTTGGCGCGGCGGGCGGCGGCTCTGGGGGCAGATCATCTCTGACTTGCGGACGCTGGGGCGCGAATGCGAGATCTTCCTGCCCGACCGGCAGCGCCGGCACCGCGTGCTGCGCCTGGCGCTGGCCTTTGCGCATCTGCACCGGATCAACCTGCGCAAGCTGCCCGATGACGGCAAGGCGCGCGCCTGGTGTGACACCGATTTCAGCGCCGCGCCGCATCCGCCCGACGCCGCGCTGAACGCCATCGCCAGCGAACTGGCCGCGGCCGCGCGGGACGGCGGCCTCGACGGTTTCGGCCAGAAGGCGCTGACCGAACGTCTGGCCAGCCTCGCCCTCGCCCAGGCCGGATGCGAGCGGATCGCCACGACGCCGCTGCCTTACGTCTATTCGCTGCTGATCTTCCGCACGACGTATCTCTATTGCCTGCTGCTGCCCTTGGCGCTGCTGGGGCCGGCGGGCTGGATGACGCCGGTCTTCGTTGCGGTGGTGGCCTATGTCTTTTTCGGGCTGGCCGAGGTGACCGAGGAACTGGCGCATCCCTTCGGGCAGACCGTCAACGGGCTGGCGCTGGATGCGATGTGCCGGACGATGGAGATCGCGGTCGCCGCGCATCTCGACATCACCCCGCCCGAGCCGCTGAAACCGACGAAATACTATCTCAGCTGAGCGCGTTCAGAACGGCTTGACCACCACCACCCAGAGCACGGCAATCACCCCCAACACGCTGATTTCATTGAAGATCCGCAGGTACTTGTCGCTTTCGCGAAATTCGCCGCGCCGGGCGCGGGCGACCATGACGCCGGTCATCGCGTAATGCCCCGCCAGGGCCGTCACCAGCGCCAGCTTGACCCAGACCCAGGGCGCGAAGTCCCAGACCCAGCCCAGCCAGAGCCCGGTGAACACCGCGATCACGCCCAGCCCGGCGGAAAAGCGGTAGAGCCGGAAGGTCAGGTCGCCGGTCGGGCCGAAGTCACCCAGCCGCGCCCATTCGCGCTTCCAGTAGATCAGCGCGCGGGGCACCGCGAAGATCGAGGTCATCCAGCCCATCACGCAGAGCAGATGTATGATCTTGACCCAGTCCATCGCACCCCCGCCCCCTGTTGCGCCCGGGCACCGTCACGACGGTGCCCGTCCGATCACATGCCGATCGCGGCCTTGTACATGTCGATGATCGCTTCCTGCTCGGCGATATCGTCGGGGTCCTGCTTGCGCTCGCGCAGGATCTGGCGGATCGCCTTGACGTCGAAGCCGCGGCCTTTCATCTCGGCGAAGACCTCCTTGATCTGCTCGGAGACTTCCTTCTTTTCCTCTTCCAGACGTTCGACGCGTTCGATGAACTGACGCAGTTCCGCGCCGGTCACGTCGGCCTGGCTGTCCGGTCCGCTGGTATCGCTCATGGGGGCCTCATGTTCCTTCGTTGGGATGGCGCCTGTGCTAGCCAAGCTGCGCGCGCCCTGCAAGGGCTTGCGGTGCCGCAAGGCTTGGATTACCGACGCCGAAAGGGGCGAAGCTGCGGGGACATGGTATGGAATGGCTGATCTGGAGCGGCGCGGCGGTGTCCGTGCTGGGGCTGGCGGGCCTGGTCTGGTGCATCGTCACCGTGGCGCGCGCCAGGAAAGCCGCGCTGCCGGACGAGGAGATGCGCGCGGTCATGCAGAAGGTGCTGCCGCGCAACCTCGCGGCGCTATTCCTGTCGGTGATCGGATTGATGATGGTGATCCTCGGGATCTCCTTCGGCTGAGCCGCGGATCCCGAAGACCGCCCGATCCGGTGTCAGACCGCTTCGGTCACACCGGCAGGTTGTCGAACTGGGCTTCGACCATGTCCTCGACCCGGTCCAGTTCGGCGCGCGCGCCGCGACGGTCGGGACGCAGCCCGAACCCCCGCGCCTTTTCATGAATCACCGCCAGGTGCCGGCGCAGGCGCGCCCGGTCCTGGTAGCCACTTGTTGCGATCTGCGATTCGATATCCGCAACCAGGTTCTTGTAGTCAGCTTCCGACATTTTCGCCTCCCCGCGTTTTTTCCGACAGTACCATTCCAGCAGATTCGAGTAACCCCGGTACACACGTAAAAGCTGAATTAAACCGGTTTTCCCGGGTCGCCCGGCAACCGTGGTTAATTTATCATCAGTTCTCCGGCCCCTGCCTTGATCCGCATCAACCGCCAAACCTGGATTCGGCAAAATCCGCCGCGCAGGTGGCTTGCAACATATTCCTTTTTCTATATATGTATGCCAGTTGAACAGCAGGCCCCGGGTGCAAGGGGCCGGAAACGAAAGGATGGCTTCGATGGAAGCGGATTGGATTTGGGGACTGGTCGGCGGGGGGCTGATCGGCACCGCCGGCGCGGTCTATCTTCTGGGGAATGGCCGGATCATGGGGGCCAGCGGCATCATCGGCGGGCTGGTCGATGGCAGCGGCCGCGATACGGCGGTGGAACGGATGGTCTTTCTGGCCGGGGTCTTCCTCGTGCCGCTGCTGCTGTCCTGGGCCTACCTCGATGTCGAGACCCATCTGACCACCAACCCGGTGGTGCTGATCGCCTCGGGCCTGCTGGTGGGCGTGGGCACGCGGCTGGCCAATGGCTGCACCTCCGGTCACGGCGTCTGCGGCATTTCGCGGCTGTCGCTGCGCGGCATCGTGGCCACGGCGTTCTACATCGGCGCGGGCGGCCTCAGTGTCGTTCTGTTCCGTCATCTTCTGGGAGTCATCTGATGCGCAATCTCGTTGCATTGCTGGCCGGGGGCCTGTTCGGCGCCGGGCTGCACCTGTCGGGCATGACCGACACCACCAAGGTCCAGGGCTGGCTGGATGTCTTCGGCAACTGGGACCCGACGCTGGCCTTCGTGATGGGCGGCGCGATCGTGCCGATGGCCATCGCCTGGCAGTTGACCCGCAACCGCACGCCACTGGCCGGCGGAAGTTTCCCCGCCCCGCCCGAGCCGAAACTGGGCCGCAACCTGGTGCTGGGCTCGGTGTTCTTCGGCATGGGCTGGGGGCTGTCGGGGCTGTGTCCGGGGCCGTCGATCGCCTCGCTCTCCTATGGGCATTGGGGCCATGCGCTGTTTGTCGTCGCCATGCTTGCCGGCATGTTCGGCGCGCCTGCCGTTCGGACACAACTGGACAGGCTGGCCGCACCGGCCTAGAGATGCGTCATGGACATCAGGCACGTTGACGAGAGCTATTTCGTCTCTCCCCAGATCGCACCCGAGGATGTCGCCGCAATCGCGGCGGCAGGCTTCCGGGCGATCATCTGCAACCGCCCGGACGAGGAGATCCCGCCGGGCATCCAGGCCGAGGCCATAGCCGAGGCCGCCCGGGCCCAGGGGCTGGCCTTTCACGTCCTGCCGCTGACCCACCAGACCATGACCCCCGAGAATATCGCGCGGCAATCGGACCTGGTGGCCGAGGCCGGCGGCAAGGTGCTGGCCTATTGCGCCTCGGGCACCCGCTGCACGGTGATCTGGTCGCTGGCCCAGGCGCTGCAGACCGGCAGGAGCGTCGACGAGATCCTCGCCAAGGCGGAAGGGGCGGGATATGCGCTCGAGGCCCTGCGCCCGCAGCTCGAAGCGCTGAGCCGCAAGTGACCGCGCGCGGCTGACCCCGGTTTCGGGGCGCCGCACGACCCTGCTGCGGCGCAGCAACGTCATTCGAACCCCGCGTTGCCGATCTCGGGCAGGTCGGGCAGCGGCGCCGCGCTGCCCTCGCCCTCGAACCCGGTATCGAAATCGAGCGGCGGCAGGTCCGGCAGCGTGTCCGGCGCGCTGTCGAAGGGCGGCAGGTCGGGCAGCGGCTTGACCGCGGCTTTCGGCGCGGGCAATTCCGCCAGGGCCGCGGGCGGCGCGGGCTCTGCCGCCTCCGCCGCGTCCTCACCCGAACCGAGCCGCACCGCCCAATGATCGCCCAGCCGCCCGAGCCGCGCCACCCCGGCCAGCGTGCCATCCACCGCCCGCAGCTCCGCCGCGCCCAGCAAGCCGTCGAGCGGCAGGATCTCGCCGGGTTTCAGCGCCCCGGCCCGGTCCAGCGGCAGATGAAGGCGCGCGGCGATCACCCGAAGCTCGGCCGGGACCGACAGGAAGGTCTCCTGCGGCACCGGTCGGGCCTGTTTGCCCGGCGCCTCGGGCGGTTTGGCCGCCGGCAGCAGCAGCAGCATCTCGCCCGTTCGCCGGCCCAGCGCCACGTCCACCGTGAGCCGCACCATGTGGAAATCGGCGCTGTCGAGCGCCAGCGCCAGGGCGCGCGGCTCTTCGGCCATGGCGCCGAATCGATAGCCCACCAGCCAGCCCGGATCCTTGCCGCCGACCGGCGCCTCGCGGTCCAGCGCGACATCCACCCGCTCCAGCGCCGCATCGAGCCAGGGCGCCACCATGGCCGCATCGGTGGGCGTCAGCCGGCGGTCGCTGACCGGCTGGGTGCCGACCGCGCCCATGGTCTGCACCTCGATCAGCGCCGCCACCACCGCCGGGTCGAGCCCGACCGCGCCGCGCGCGCCATCCGGCCCGTCGAGCAGCGCCAGCAGCATGTCGTCCGGCAGCACCCCGGCCAGCGCATCGAGGCTGACCTCGGTCAGTTTCAGCCCGGTCACCTGCAACGGCAGGTCCAGCACCTGCGCCGCCGCCCGCGCCAGCCCCAGGCGCAGGGCGCGCGCAGGGGACATCACCCGGGTCTCCTGCTCGCGTCGCGCGGCAGAGGCCAGGTCCCTGAGCAGGTTCTTGCGTTGAGTTTCCGCCATGGTTCTCCGGTGGGCCACGAGCCGTGCTGACTCATCACGTTACCAGACGATCTATGGCGTCAATTGGTTACCAACGACTTACGATGTGCCGCCGGACCTTCGGATTCCGCCATCGGCAGGGTGACGCGGAAATGCGCGTTGCGCGGGCTGGGCACATAGTCGACCGACCCGCCCAGCCGCTCCATGATCTGGCGGCAGATCGACAGGCCAAGGCCTGCGCCCCCCGCCCGCTGCGGCGCCACGCGCGAGAATTTCTCGAAGATCAGGTCGCGCGATTCTTCCGGGATGCCGCTGCCATTGTCGATGAAATCCACCTGCACGCGGCCATCGCTCATCGCCGCGGCGTGGATCGTCAGTTCCGGCACCTCGGCGTCGCAATACTTGCGGGCATTGGCGATCAGGTTGATGAAGACCTGCCCCAGCCGGTCGAAATCGGTCTCCAGCGTCTGGGCCTCCTCCTCGGGCACGCGGTTGACCTGCAGTTTCGCCGATTCGTCGCCCGCAACGGCGGCCGAGACCGCCTTGTCCAGCGCCTCGCGCAAAGTCCCGCGGCGGATGTTGAGGTTGACCTGGCCGTTTTCCAGCACGCTGAGATCCAGCAGGTCGTCCAGCAGCCGGGTCAGGCGCACCGATTCGTCGTGGATGATCGAGGAATACTTCTTCTGTTCCTCGGGCGAGACATCCCGGGTGTCGCGCAGGATCTCGGAGAACGCCCGGATCGAGGTCATTGGCGTGCGCAACTCGTGGCTGATCTGGCTGAGAAAGGCATCCTTTTGCACCGAGAGCTGGGTCAGCTTGTCATTGGCCTCGCGCAGCTTGGCGGCGGTGGCGGCCAACTCCCTGGACTGGGCCTGCAACCGGTCGGAATATTCGATCATCTGCGCGGTTTCATCGGCCACCGCCAGCAGTTCATGCACCGAAACGCTTGCCCCGCCGACGATCTGCGCCACCATGGCATGCGCCGTCGCGGCGCCGACCGAGCCGGAGAGCTCGCGCTCGAGGCGTTGCAGGAAGTCCGGGCCCGGCTCTGGCAGGGCACCGGCACGCACCGCGCGGCCGGCCTGGCGGGCGGCCTCCTGCTCGAAGAAGGCCTGGGCCTCCTGCGCGCCGAGGATGCGCTGGGCCATGATCATCAGGTCCTCGGCCTGGGCCGCGCCCGCCGACCAGCTGCGCGCCGAGCCCGCCTGTTGCAGCACGTTGACGAATTGCGCGCCCTGCAACCGCTCCAGCGGCGAGGGGAAGCTGGCCAGCGAGACCGCAAAGAAGGTCAGCGCATTGAGCAGCAGGCTCCAGAACACCGCATGGACCAGCGGGTCGATGCCCTCGATCCCGAACAGCGCCTGCGGGCGCAGCCAGACCAGCCCGAGAAAGCCGTTGTCGAGGATGGATTGCGACAGGATCACGCCCGCCCCGAGGCTGGGCAGGAACAGCGTGTAGCCCCAGAGCCCGAACCCCACGGTCAGCCCCGCCAGCGCGCCGATCCGGGTCGCGCCGCGCCAGTAGATGCCGGCGATCATCACCGGCAGCACCTGCGCGACACCGGCGAAACTGACCAGGCCGATGGCGGCCAGCGCCTCGCCGCCGCCGGAGATGCGGTAGTAGATATAGCCCAGCGCCACGATCCCCGCGATCGACAGCCGCCGCGCGAGCAGCACGACATGGCGCACGTCGCCCGACACGCTGGCCCGCCCGCCCGACCACAGCAGCCAGAGCGGCATCACCATGTGGTTCGACACCATGGTCGCCAGCGCCAGCGAGGCCACCACCACCATCGAGGTGGCCGAGGAAAAGCCGCCGAGAAAGGAGAAGATCGCCAGGGCCGTCTGGCCTTCGGCCAGGGGCAGGGTCAGCACGAAAAGATCGGGGTTGGAACCCGCGGGCAGCCGCTCGAGCCCCATCACCGCGATGGGCACGACGAAGAGGCTCATCAGCAGAAGATAGCCCGGAAAGGCCCAGGAAGCGGTGCGCAGATGCGCCTCGTCGGCGTTTTCCACCACCAGCACCTGGAACATCCGCGGCAGGCAGATGAAGGCCGCGCCCGCCAGGAAGGTCAGCGCCGCCCAGCGCCCGCCGTCCATCTGCCAATGACCGATCGGCGAGGCATCGATGCGGGCGAAGGTCTCGGCGACCCCGCCCGACAGGCCCCAGACCACGAAGATGCCCACCGCCATCAGCGCGGTCAGCTTGACCACCGCCTCGACCGCGATGGCCATGACGACGCCGTGGTGACGCTCGTTGGCATCGAGGTTGCGGGTGCCGAAGAGCACGGTGAAGAGCGCCAGCCCCATGGCCACCCAGAAGGCGGTGGTCGAGCGCTCGTCGCTGACCTGGTCGGCCTGGCCCACCGCATCGGCGAAACTGGCAAAGGACAGCGTGACCGACTGCAATTGCAGCGCGATATAGGGCGTGGCGGCCACCACGGCGAGGATGGTGACGCCCACCGCCAGCAGGTTCGACTTGCCGAAGCGCGACGAGATCAGGTCGGCAATCGAGGTGACGCGCTGCGACCGGCCGACCCGCACCAGCTTGCGCAGCACCCACCACCAGCCGACCATGACGATGGTGGGGCCAAGGTAGATGGTGACATATTCCATCCCCGAGCGCGCCGCATAGCCGACCGCGCCATAGAAGGTCCAGGCGGTGCAGTAGATCGACAGCGAGAGCGTATAGACGATGGGCGAGCGCAGCCAGCGCGCCCGGCCCCGCCGCGCGCTGCGTTCGGCGACAAAGGCCACCAGGAACAGGAAAAGCCCGTAGAGCATGCAGACCAGGATGAGCAGGTTGAGCGTGCTCATGGCTCAGCGGTCTCCGGGCTCGGTCGCGGGCGGCGGATCCTCGGCCTCGCCCGCCTTGTCCTCGCCCAGGTAGTGCGACAGCACCATCGCCGCGCCGACCAGCGCGGCCCAGAGGGTGAAGAGATAGCGGATCGCGCCCGACATGCTCACCCCCTGCGCGCCCTCGGACCAGAGCAGCGGCACCATCACCAGCACGATGCCCAGCACCGGCAAGAACCGCGCCGCATCCTGGATGCGCCGCCGCCGATAGGTCTGGCGTTCGACGAAAAGCTGCCGGGGGCGCTGGCCGGTCATGAGTCGACCAGTTCGCGCACCGCCTCCAGGATCTCGGCATTGGAAAACGGCTTGGTCATGAAGCGGCTGGCGCCGGCGGCGCGGGCCATCTCGCGGTCCCTGGCCTGGCCGCGGGCGGTCAGCATCAGCACCGGCAGGTGCTTCCAGTCCGCCGTGTCGCGCAATTCGCGCAGGATCTCGTAGCCGGACTTGCCGGGCAGCATGACGTCGAGAATCAGCAGGTCGGGCGCGCGTCGCGCCACCGCCTGCAGCGCGTCATGGCCGTTGGAATGGGTAAAGACCTCCCAGCCGTCGCGCGACAGGAAGAAATTGATCGCTTCGGTGATGTTCGGCTCATCCTCGATGACGAGAACCCGTTTGCCCATCGCGCCCTCCTCCCCGGTCAGCGCCGCGCAATTTTCTTGCCCCGTTTATCGGCTGAATTGACGGGCAAGTCAAAACGCTTTGTCGGGCAATCTCGACGCCCGGGCGGTTTCGCCGGATTCGGGCGGGACGCGGGCGTGGGTGCCCCTGGTGTCGCCGTGCCTTTGCACGTCGACCCGCCGGGGGCTCTGCCCCCGGACCCCCGGGATATTTGCGAACCAGAGAAGGACCCTTGGGGGCGCCTGGTGTTGTCGGGAGGGGCGGTGACGGGCGGGCGACGGGGGAGGTCACAGCCCCTCGGTCAGCACCGAGGGCTCGCGGCGTGCGCTGCAGCCTTCGCGCACGCAGATCCGGCAGGAGACGCCGATCGGCACCGGCGCATGGCCGGTGGTGACCGGGCCGCTTTCGAACGACGGGCGGAACAGCATCACCGCCTCGATCCGCGCCACGTCGCCGAAACGCATGCCGCCGGTCAGTTCGGCGATCGAGAAGGTCTCGAAGCGCCGCGCCTCGCGGGCGGATTGCTCGACGATGCGGTAGACCGGCTGCGCCGGGCGGGTCAGCGCGGTGAACAGCGGCCAGAGCGCGCAGGCCGCGCCGAAGCGGGGCAGCGGAAACTCGTCCAGCGGCTTGCGAAACAGCATGGTGCCCGAGGCATCGCAGATCACCAGCCCCAGCGGCCCCAGCCCCGCCGCGGGCGGCAGTGTCGCCAGCCGGTGGAGCGCCGAGCCCAAGGGCGCGTCGAAGGCGCGCGCCAGCCCGGAGGGGTCGAAACCCTTGGCGCGGACGAATTCCATCAGCGTCGCCATCGGGATCCGCCCGGCATCGCGCGCGTAGCGCCGCAGATACTGGCGGATGGTATTGCGCGAGGATGCGGTGGTCAGCGCATCGGTGCCCTCGACGACCTGGTCGGCGGTGAGCGCGCCCTCCTCGAGCGCCGGGAAGTGATAGGCATTCTCTTCGAGAAAGGCCTCCACCTCTTCCTGCGGCGAGGTCAGGTTGGCCTCGCTGTCGGCGCTGTCGAGATAGCGCACCAGCGCGGTCGAGCTTTCCGCCAGCCGCCGGGCGTCCTCGTTGATGTTGCGGTGGAAACGGTCCTGCCATTCCGGCTCGATCTCGCGGGTTTCGGCCAGGATGCCCGCGGTCGAGCGGATCGAGGTCACTGTCGAGAGCATGTCGTGCAGCGCGGCGGCGAGATGCGGGTCATGGGTCAGCCGGTCGGTCAGGGTCTCGACCGTGCGCTCGAGCGCGTCGATGCGCTTGCGGCTTTCGGCCAGGAGCGCCGCCCAGCCCGGGAACCGCCCGGCAAACTCGTCGATCCGCTCGAGCTCGGCCTTGAGATCGGGCCGCGCCGCCGCCGCTTCGCGCAAGGCCGAGAGCAGTGCCGCCTCGGCCCCCTCGACCAGCGCCGAGGGCTCGACCTCGAGCACCCGGGCGATGGACAGGAGCAGCTTGCCGCCGATGCGGCGGCGGTTATGCTCGATAAGGTTGAGGTAGGAGGCCGAGATTCCCGCGGCCTCGGCCAGCGCGGCCTGTTTCAGGCCAAGCGCGGTGCGGCGTTCGCGGATTCGCGTGCCTGTCAGCGTGTCACGGGGCATGGCTTTTCCCGGGCAATTTCAACATCCTTCTGCGGCGCCGAATAATTTCTTTACACTTTCCGCAGCAGCAGTGTCCATTTATTTACAAAAATATCCATATGCGAAAGGCCCTTGTTGCGAAATTTTCCGGTCTTCCCCGATAATGACTTTGCACGAAAGTGCCCACGCGTCCCCGGGAAGAGGAGCCCGGCAAGCGCGACTTCAAAACACGGGAGGATTCCATGTCCAAGACCAATTTCACACGCCGCGGCGTGCTCAAGACCGGTGCGCTGACCGCCGGCGGCCTGGCGATGCCGACCATCCTGACCGCCGCCAGCCACGCCGGGTTCACCAATGCGCCCTCCGGCGGCACGGTGACGCTGGGCTTCAACGTGCCGCAGACCGGCGCCTATGCCGACGAGGGCGCCGACGAACTGCGCGCCTATGAGCTGGCGGTCGAACATCTCAACGGCGGCGGCGACGGCGGCATGCTGTCGACCTTCTCGTCCAAGGCGATCGACGGCACCGGCATCCTGGGCAAGAAGGTCGAATATGTCACCGGCGACACCCAGACCAACTCGGACGCCGCGCGCGCCTCGGCCCGGTCGATGATCGAGAAGGACGGCGCCATCATGATCACCGGCGGCTCGTCCTCGGGCGTGGCCATCGCGGTGCAGGGCCTGTGCCAGGACGCCGGCGTGATCTTCATGGCCGGGCTCACCCACTCGAACGACACCACCGGCAAGGACAAGCGCGCCAACGGCTTCCGACACTTCTTCAACACCGAGATGTCGGGCCGCGCGCTGGCGCCCATCCTCGAGGCCAACTACGGCTCGGACCGCAAGGCCTATCACCTGACCGCCGACTACACCTGGGGCTGGAGCCAGGAAAACTCGATGAAGACCTATACCGAGGCGCTGGGCTGGGAGACCGTCAACACCGTGCTGACGCCGGTGGGCGCGGGCGATTTCTCGTCCTATATCACCCCGGTGGCGCAATCGGGCGCGGATGTGCTGATCCTGAACCACTACGGCGGCGACATGGTCAACTCGCTGACCCAGGCGGTGCAGTTCGGGCTGCGCGACATGCAGGCCAACGGCAAGGACTTCACCATCGTGGTGCCGCTCTTTTCGCGCCTGATGGCACGCGGCGCGGGCGAGAACATCAAGGGCATCTTCGGTTCGACCAACTGGCACTGGTCGCTGCAGGACGACGCCTCCAAGGCCTTCGTCAAGTCCTTCGGCACCAAGTACGGCTTTCCGCCCTCCCAGGCGGCGCATACCTGCTACGTGCAGACCCTGCTCTATGCCGATGCGGTCACCCGCGCGGGCAGCTTCAACCCCTGCGCCGTGGTCGAGGCGCTCGAAGGCTTCGAGTTCGACGGGCTGGGCAATGGCCCGACGCTCTATCGCGCCGAGGATCACCAGTGCTTCAAGGACGTTCTGGTGGTGAAGGGCAAGGACAACCCGACCTCGGAATTCGACCTGCTCGAGATCGTCGAGATCACGCCGCGCGACACCGTCACCTATCCGGTCGATCACCCGGATTTCCAGGGCGGTTCGCTGGGGTCGTGCAACGCGGGCGCCTGATCGGCACCGTCACCGAGGGGCGCGTGCGGCCGGGGCTGCGCGCGCCCATCCGACAGCTCTCGCAGGGGGGAGAGGCATGGAAACGATCATCATCCAACTACTGAACGGTCTCGACAAGGGGTCGGCCTATGCGCTGATCGCGCTGGGGCTGACGCTCATCTTCGGCACGCTCGGCGTGGTCAACTTCGCCCATGGCGCGCTGTTCATGATCGGCGCCTTCTGCGCGGTCACGCTCAACCGCATCCTGACGCTCAGCCACACGGTGATCGACGAGACCCAGACCGATTTCCTCGGCAATCCGCTGAAGGTCGAGGTGCCCTATGTCAACGGCATCTTCGGCGAGGAGATGGGCGCCTTCATCATCGACTGGAACGTGCCGCTCGCCATCATCTTTGCCATCCCGATCATGGTCGCCATCGGCGTGATCATCGAGCGCGGGCTGATCCGGCATTTCTACAAGCGCCCCCATGCCGACCAGATCCTCGTGACCTTCGGCCTGGCCATCGTGCTGCAGGAGATCATCAAGGCCTTCTACGGCGCCAACCCGATCCCCACCCCGGCGCCGGATGCCTTTCGCGGATCCTTCGACTTCGGCGTGTTGCTGGGCTTTGACCCCTACACCGTGATCTACCCCTACTGGCGGCTGATCTACTTCATCTTCTCGATGATCATCATCGGCGCGGTCTTTGCCTTCTTGCAGTTCACCACCTTCGGCATGGTGGTCCGCGCCGGCATGGCCGACCGCGAGACCGTGGGCCTTCTGGGCATCGACATCGACCGCCGCTTCACCATCATGTTCGGCATCGCCGCCGCGGTGGCAGGGCTGGCGGGCGTGATGTACGCGCCGATCAATTCACCGAATTATCACATGGGCATGGATTTCCTCGTGCTCAGTTTCGTCGTGGTCGTGGTCGGCGGCATGGGCTCGCTGCCCGGCGCCGTGCTGGCGGGGTTCCTGCTCGGCATCCTGCAGAGCTTTGCCTCGATGAGCGCGGTGATCGAAACCATTCCCGGCATCAACCAGGTCGTCATATACCTGGTCGCCATCATCATTCTGCTTACCCGTCCGAGGGGCCTCATGGGCCGCAAGGGCGTGATGGAGGACTGATCCATGCTCGGTCTCGACAAGAAAGACGCCCTTTTGTTCCTGATCGTCGTCGCGATGGTCGTGCTGGCGCCGTTCATCCTGAACCCCTTCCCCACCGACAGTTCGCTGGCGCAGTTCAACGCGGGCTATCCCGACCTGATGCAGCGCTTCCTGATCTTCGGCATCTTCGCGGTGGGCTTCAACATCCTGTTCGGGCTGACCGGCTACCTCAGCTTCGGCCATGCCGCCTTTCTGGGGGTGGGGTCCTATGCCGGGGTCTGGATGTTCAAGCTGCTGGGGATGAACGTGCTGCTGGCCATCGTCTCCTCGGTGCTGATGTCGGCGGTCTTCGCGGTGGTGATCGGCTATATCTCGCTGCGCCGCTCGGGGATCTACTTCTCGATCCTGACGCTGGCCTTTGCCCAGATGTCCTATGCGCTGGCCTATTCGGTGCTGAGCGGCATCACCAATGGCGAGACCGGCCTGCAGCTGAGCCACAATGACCCGCGGGTGCTGGGCGCCAGCGTCAATGCCGATGGCTCGCTGCCGGTGCCCAATCTCTTCGGGCTCGAGATGCGCGCCACCGAGACGCTGAACATCGGCCCCTGGGCGTTCGACTTCAACGCCGGCTACTACGTCTGCGCGGTCTTCATGATCGCCGGTTTCTACCTGGCGATCCGCATCTTCCGCTCGCCCTTCGGCATGATGCTGCGGGCGGTGAAGTCGAACCAGCAGCGGATGCATTACACCGGCCTCAATACCCGGCCCTATACGCTGGCGGCCTTCGTGATCTCGGGCATGTATGCCGGGCTCGCCGGCGGGCTGATGGTCTCGATGGACCCGCTGGCCGGTGCCGAGCGGATGCTCTGGACCCGTTCGGGCGAGGTGGTGCTGATGACCATCCTCGGCGGTGCCGGCACCCTGATCGGGCCGGTGCTGGGCGCAGGCTTCATCAAGTATTTCGAGAACATCTTCTCGAAGATCAACGACAACGTGCTGCATGGCTGGTTTGCCTTCATGCCCGACGGGCTGGAAAACGCGGTGGTCTGGATCCTGCATCCCTTCATCGGCAAGGGCTGGCACCTGACGCTGGGCATCCTGTTCATGCTGGTGGTGATCTTCCTGCCCGGCGGCCTTGTCGAAGGCGGCCAGCGCATCATGGGCCTGTTCCGCAGGTCTCCGAAGGACGGTGCCAAGCAGGACACCGAGGCCAGCAAACACCCCGCGGAATAAGGAGACCCCGGACATGGGCATTCTTGAAGTCAAGGACGTCGGCAAGCGCTTCGGTGGTCTGCAAGCGCTGGGCGACGTGAACCTCAGCGTGCAGGAAAACACCTGCCACGCCATCATCGGCCCCAACGGCGCGGGCAAGTCGACGCTGCTCAACTGCCTGATCGGCAAGCTGATCCCCGACACCGGATCGGTGATGTTCGCCGGCCAGTCGGTGCTGGGGCGCACGCCCTACGAGATCTGCCAGATGGGCATTTCCCGCGTGTTCCAGACCCCCGAGATCTTCGGCGATCTCTCGGTGCTGGAAAACATGATGATCCCTATCTTCGCCCGGCGTGACGGGGCCTTCGCCCTTAACGCCCTGTCCAGTGTTTTCGGCCAGAAGGACATCCTGGAACAGGCCGAACACATGCTGGAGGAGATGAACATGGCCGACAAGCGCCACATGCACGCGGCCTCGATGTCGCGCGGTGACAAGCGTCGGCTCGAGATCGGCATGTGCCTGTCACAGCAACCCCGACTTCTGCTCCTTGACGAGCCGACGGCAGGCATGGCGCGTGCCGATACCAACAACACCATCGACCTGCTGAAAGAGATCAAGAACGAGCGCGACATCACCATCGCCATCATCGAGCATGACATGCACGTGGTCTTCTCGCTCGCCGACCGGATCACCGTCCTGGCCCAGGGCACGCCGCTGGTCGAGGACACGCCGGACAAGATCAAGGGCCACCCCAAGGTGCGCGAAGCCTATCTGGGCGAAAGCGCCTGAGCCAATGCCACCGCGCCCCGGACCTGATCCGGGGCCTCCACCTCCAGCATGAGGCCCCGGGTCAGGCCCGGGGCAGGGAGCGCGCAAGATGAACATCAAACCGGACTTTTCCACCAGCGCCAATCACGCCGAGACCGCCCCCGCCTTTCTCTCGGTCTGGGACATGCACGCCTATTACGGCGAAAGCTACATCGTCCAGGGCATCTCGTTCAATGTCCACGAGGGCGAGATCCTGGCGCTGCTGGGCCGCAACGGCGCCGGCAAGACCTCGACCCTGCGCTCGATCGCGCGGATCGGCTCGCCGCTGGTCACCCGCGGCGAGATCTGGCTGGATCACAAGCCCCTGCACCTGATGGCCAGCCACGAGGCGGCGATCAACGGGCTGGGCCTCGTGCCCGAGGACCGGCGCATCATTCCCGGCCTCACGGTCGAGGAAAACCTGCAACTGGCGCAGATCGCCCCGCCGATCGGCTGGTCGATCGACCGGCTCTACGAGCTTTTCCCGCGGCTGGGCGAGCGGCGCAAGCAGGAGGGCGTGACGCTCTCGGGCGGCGAGCAGCAGATGCTGGCGATTGCCCGGGCACTGGCGCGCGACATCAAGGTGCTGCTGCTGGACGAACCCTACGAGGGCCTCGCGCCGGTGATCGTCGACGAGATCGAGAAGACCCTGATGCACATCAAGTCGCAGGGCATGACCACCATCCTTGTCGAACAGAACGCGGTGCGGGCGCTGGAACTGGCGGACCGGGCGGTGATCCTCGACACCGGCGGGATCGTCTTTGACGGCACCGCGGCGGAGGTGCTCGAAAACGCCGAGCTGCGCTCGGAATACCTCGCCATCTGATCCGGCTTTTCCGGTTTGGTAACGATTGCCGCCCGCGCCCCTTGGGGTGCGGGCTTTTTCCCGTCGTGGGGCGCTTTGCGGGGCGGAAATGGCTAAAACCTTAATCAGTTTTCCCGGCGCGGCGGGCGGCTGTTAACGACCCGTTAAAGCCTCTTCATCATTCTTGAGAGAGTATTGACGCAGGAGAGCCATCGGAGACCATCATGCTGTTCACCGCCGTTCCGCCGATCATGGCACCGCAAACCACCGGGCACCCGGCTGCTTTGCCGCAGGATGTGGCCCGGCGCAATCCAGACGAACGGGTGAGCGCCGCCAAACCCGGCAGCGCCACCGACACCACGCGCGGCGACCCGCAGCGCTGGCACGAAAACCCCCGGCTGCAGGCCGATGGCCGCAAGAAAGCCTCGGCCCCGCCCACCATCCTGCAGATCAAGATCAACACCATGCTCGAGGAACAGCAGGAAAAGCAGGCCCAGGAAAAACGCGAGGCACCCCGCCCCGAGCGCACCGATCCGTCGCAGGACAGCCGGGCCGCCCCCCTGCCGCCGGACGCCGCCGCCACGCCCGCGACCACCCCAGAGGGGCCCGAGGGCGCCGAGACCCGCCAAACCGCCGCGAAACCCGCGGTCGTGACCCCGCTCTACGGTCTCGCCACCCTGGCAGAGGCGCCGGCCGAACACGCCCTCAGCCGCTCGGCCTGAAACTCGCCCCGGTGCCGCCGCAACCGCGCGGCACAGGGCTTTCACGCGGTCTTGTCGTTCCACCCGCCCCGGCCCACCGCGGCAACACAGCTTTTCACTGCCGTTCGCCTGCCGTATAAGCAACCGCAACAAGCGGAGGCGTGAAGCCGCCACGCAGGCATTACTGAACGGGTGGACCGACATGACCAAGAATACGCATGACGCCGATGTCGCCTTTATCTCGGCGCTGGCACAGCTTCTGCATGACAACGACCTGACCGACCTGCAGGTCAAACGGAACTACGGCGAGGACGACAGCCTGAATGTCCGCGTCAGCCGAGCCACCCTCCAGGCCCCCCCGCCACTGTTCGCCGCCCCGGCCCAGCCCGCAGCCCAGGCACCCGCCGCCCAGGCCGCCGCGCCCAACTCGGTGCAGGATGCCGATCCCGCCAATCACCCCGGCGCCGTCGCCTCGCCCATGGTGGGCACCGTCTACATGCAGGCCGAACCCGGCGCGCCCAGCTTCATCAGCGTCGGCGACAGTGTCGCGGAAGGCGATACCCTGCTGATCGTCGAGGCGATGAAGACCATGAACCACATTCCCGCCCCGCGCGCCGGCAAGGTCACCCGCATCCTTGTCGCCGACGGCGACCCGGTCGAATACGGCACCCCGCTCGTGATCCTCGAATAAGGGGCACAGAGCATGTTCGACAAAATCCTGATTGCCAACCGGGGCGAGATTGCCCTGCGCGTGATCCGCGCCTGCCGCGAAATGGGCATTGCCTCGGTCGCGGTGCATTCCACCGCCGATGCCGATGCCATGCATGTGCGCATGGCCGATGAATCGATCTGCATCGGCCCGCCGCCCTCGCCCAAGAGCTACCTCTCGATCCCCTCGATCATCGCCGCCTGCGAAGTCACCGGCGCCCAGGCGATCCACCCGGGCTATGGCTTCCTGTCGGAAAACGCCGGCTTCGTGCAGGTGATCGAGGACCACGGGCTGACCTTCATCGGCCCCACCGCCGAACACATCCGCATCATGGGCGACAAGATCACCGCCAAGGAAACCATGCTCAAGCTGGGCGTGCCTTGCGTGCCCGGATCCGAAGGCGGCGTGCCCGATCTTGCCACGGCGAAGAAGCTGGGCGCCGAGATGGGCTATCCGGTCATCATCAAGGCCACCGCCGGCGGCGGCGGCAAGGGGATGAAGGTCGCCAATTCCGAGGCCGAGATGGAAAAGGCCTTCATGACCGCCCGCGCCGAGGGCAAGTCGAACTTCGGCAACGACGAGGTCTATATCGAGAAATACCTGCAAAAACCGCGCCATATCGAGATCCAGGTCTTCGGCGACGGCAAGGGCCAGGCGGTCCACCTGGCCGAGCGCGACTGTTCGCTGCAACGCCGCCACCAGAAGGTCTTCGAGGAGGCCCCCGGCCCCTCGATCTCGCCCGAGGAACGCGCGCGGATCGGCAAGATCTGCGCCGATGCCATGGCCAATATCAACTACATCGGCGCCGGCACCATCGAGTTTCTCTACGAGGACGGTGAATTCTTCTTCATCGAGATGAACACCCGCCTTCAGGTCGAACATCCCGTCACCGAGGCCATTTTCGGCGTCGACCTCGTGCGTGAACAGATCCGCGTGGCCGAGGGCCTGCCGATGTCCTTCACCCAGGACGACCTGACGATCAACGGCCATGCCATCGAGGTGCGGATCAATGCCGAGAAACTGCCGAATTTCTCGCCCTGCCCCGGCCGCATCACCCAGTATCACGCCCCCGGCGGGCTGGGCGTGCGGATGGATTCGGCGCTTTACGACGGCTATTCGATCCCGCCCTATTACGACAGCCTGATCGGCAAGCTGATCGTGCATGGCCGCGACCGCAACGAGGCGCTGGCCCGGCTGCATCGCGCGCTCGGCGAATTGATCGTCGACGGCATCGAGACCACCATCCCGCTGTTTCACAACCTGCTGCAAGAGCCCGACATCCAGGCCGGAAACTACAACATTCACTGGCTGGAAAAGTGGCTGGCCCGCACCTACGAGTGAGGCGATGAAAGACCCCGGGGCGCCGCTCGACCCGGCGCTCATGCTCCAGGCCTATGCGGCGGGCATCTTTCCCATGGCGGAAAGCCGCGACGACCCGGAGGTCTTCTGGGTCGACCCGCGCCGCCGCGGCATCATCCCGCTGGACGGTTTCCGAATCTCACGCTCGCTCGCCCGGTCGCTGCGCCGGGTGCCGCACCAGGTGCGGATCAACACCGCCTTTGCCGAGGTGATGGAGGCCTGCGCCGACCGCGCCGAGACCTGGATCAACCCGCCGATCTTCACCACCTTCCAGCGGCTTCACGCCACCGGCCATGCCCATTCGCTCGAGATCTGGGACGGCGCGGCGCTGATCGGCGGGGTCTATGGTCTTGCGCTTGGCGGGGCCTTCTGCGGCGAATCGATGTTCTCGCGGCGCACCGATGCCTCGAAAATGGCGCTGGCCTACCTGGTCGACCGGCTGAACCTGGGCGGATTCACCCTGTTCGACACCCAGTTCCTGACCGATCACCTGGCCTCGCTCGGGGGGGTCGAGATCACCCGCGCCACCTATCGCGCGCGGCTGCGCCGGGCGCTGGACCTGCCGGCCTCCTTCACCGCGCCGCCGCTGGCGGACGCTCAGTCGGTCCTGCAGCGCAACAGCCAGATGTCGTAGCGCGCGTGATCCAGCGCGTTGAGCGCCGGAGACGAGGCGATCATCCAGCCGGAAAACTCCGGCTGATCGGCGCCCTTTTCCCAGATGTTGAGAAAGGCAAAGGCATCCCCCGCCGGGTTGCCCTCGGGATAGCGGCATTCGGTCATGTCGACGCGCAGGGTACCGAATTCGGCGACGCCGCCATTGCGGATGTCGAAATCCGTCACGTCGCCGGTCACCTTGTCGAGCCCGCGCAGGATCGCGCCGCGGCCCTGGCTGACCTGCTCCTGCGCCGCGGCGGGAAGGGCGGCAAGCAGGAGGGCGGCGATCACGCGCCTCATCCCTCGCCCTCGCCGCTGGTGACGAATTTCAGCAGAAGCGAGATCAGGCTGACCGCGCCTTGCGTGTCTTCCATTTCCTGGCCCGGCTCGAAATGAAACGGCGATCCGCCGGGCACGATCTCGACGAAATTGCCGCCCAGAAGCCCCTCCTGCGCGACGACAACGGCGCTGTCGTCGGGGATCAGGATGCCCTCGCGGACGGTAAAGACCGTGTCGGCGCGATAGGTCTCGGGGTTCAGCGCGACCTCGGTCACCGTGCCGATCTTGACCCCGGCGAGGCGCACATCGGTGCCCACCAGCACCCCCTCGAGCGAGCGGAAGGAGGCGGTCAGCGGATAGCCGGCATTGCGCTGGTTCAGCCCCGCGGCCTGGCCGGCATAGACCAGGAAACCGATGGCCACGGCCAGAACGGCGCCGCCGACCAGAACCTCTGTGGTGTTTTCCGACATGGGATTATTCCGGCGCCCAGGCCTCGTAATCCTTGCGCGACGCCGGATCGACCCGCCGGATCGAGCCGCTGGGTGCATAGGCCAGCGGCGTGCCGGTCAGGTTTTCCTGGTGCGGCTTTTCCCAGGACTTGCGCGGCAGCGGGCGTTTCGTCGGCGGCTCCTTCATCGTGTGATGCAGCCAGCCATGCCATTCGGCGTTCACCCGGCTGGCCTCGACCTCGCCATTGAACATCACCCAGCGGCGCTTGGCGTCGCGGGTCTCGTAATAGACATTGCCCTGATCGTCCTCGCCGACCTTGACGCCGTTCCGGCTTGTGTAAAGCTGGGTGTTCAGGGTCGACCCGTTCCACCAGGTAACGGCGCGCAACAGCGTTGTGAGTATGCCCATGGGGACTCCTGTTTGTCTCAAGGCTTTTATGGCCAATTCCGGTGCCAAGGTCCAGTGCGACGCCTGCGCGCGCAGCGGGTCTCAGCCGGGCGCGCGCGCGGTGACTTCGATCTCGATCCGGTAGTGCGGGGCGATCAGCCCGCATTCGATCATCGTGGCGGCGGGCGGCGCGGCGCCGAAGGTCTCGGCCAGGATCGGCCAGCAGCGCGCGAACTCTTCGCGGTCGGGCAGGTAGTACCTGACCCGCACCACGTCGCAGAATCCGGCACCCGCCTCGGCCAGCGCCCGGCCGATGGTGGCAAGCGCGTCGCGGCACTGGGCCTCGACGGTCTCGCCCTGCCCGACGGTGCCGGCGACATGGACGAAGCCGCCGGCCACCACGGCGCGGCAATAGCCGATCTTCGCCTCGAACGGGCCGCCGGAGGAGATCCGCCGGACCACGACCCCGGGCCCCTAGCCCGCGGTCGCCGATGCCTTTTCGCCGCTTTCGGAATAGATCATCAGCGGCGCGGCATCCGAGGTCGCGGCCTCTTCGTTCACCACCACCTCGTCGATATTTTCCATGCCGGGCAGCTCGAACATCGTGTCGAGCAGGATATCCTCGAGGATCGAGCGCAGCCCGCGCGCGCCGGTCTTGCGCTGGATGGCGCGCTTGGCAATGGCCACCAGCGCCTCGTCGGTGAAGGTCAGCTTGGCATCCTCCAGCTCGAACAGCCGCTGGTACTGCTTGACCAGCGCGTTCTTCGGCTTGGTCAGGATCGTCACCAGCGCATCCTCGTCGAGGTCTTCCAGCGTCGCCAGCACCGGCAGGCGGCCGACGAATTCCGGGATCAGGCCGAATTTCAGCAGGTCCTCGGGCTCGAGATCCTTGAACACCTCGCCCACGCCGCGATCGTCATTGTCGCGCACATCGGCACCGAAGCCCATGGCGCTGCCCTTGCCGCGCGCCGCGATGATCTTGTCGAGACCGGCAAAGGCGCCGCCGCAGATGAACAGGATGTTGGTGGTGTCCACCTGCAGGAATTCCTGCTGCGGATGCTTGCGCCCGCCCTGCGGCGGCACGCTTGCCACCGTGCCCTCCATCAGCTTGAGCAATGCCTGCTGCACCCCCTCGCCCGAGACGTCGCGGGTGATCGAGGGGTTTTCCGACTTGCGGGTGATCTTGTCGACCTCGTCGATATAGACGATGCCGCGCTGCGCGCGTTCGACGTTGTACTCGCTCGATTGCAGCAGCTTGAGGATGATGTTCTCCACGTCCTCGCCGACATACCCGGCCTCGGTCAGCGTCGTCGCATCGGCCATGGTGAACGGCACGTCGAGGATGCGCGCCAGCGTCTGCGCCAGCAGCGTCTTGCCGCAGCCGGTGGGGCCGATCAGCAGGATGTTTGATTTCTGCAGCTCGATGTCGCCGGATTTCGCCGCGTGGTTCAACCGCTTGTAGTGGTTGTGGACCGCCACCGAGAGCACCCGCTTGGCAACCATCTGGCCGATCACGTAATCGTCCAGAACCTGGCAGATTTCCTTGGGCGTCGGCACCCCGTCGGAAGACTTGAGCCCGGCGCTCTTGGTCTCTTCGCGGATGATGTCCATGCAAAGCTCGACACATTCATCACAGATGAAGACAGTCGGGCCAGCAATGAGTTTGCGCACCTCGTGCTGGCTCTTGCCGCAGAAGCTGCAGTAAAGGGTGTTCTTGCTGTCACCGCCAGTCGTTGTTGCCATGTCTCACCTTTCGCAGCCTTCGCTGTGCTCTTCTATGCGATGCCAAAGGCACCGCCAGGGCCTTGCCCCAGCTTAGGACAGGCCGGAAGGAGCGACAATTGCAAAATTCACCCCCGCCGACCGACTGTCCTATTCGTCTTCTTCGCCGGCCTTGGCGCGGTTCTCGACGATTTCGTCGATCAACCCCCACTCCTTGGCGTCTTCGGGCGCCATGAAGTTGTCACGCTCCAGCGCCGCCTCGACCTTTTTCAGGGTCTGGCCGGTGTGTTTCACGTAGATCTCGTTCAGCCGCCGCTTGAGTTTCAGCGTCTCCTCGGCGTGGATCATGATGTCGGTGGCCTGGCCCTGGTAGCCGCCCGAGGGCTGGTGCACCATGATCCGGCTGTTGGGAAGCGAAAAGCGCATCCCCTTTTCGCCGGCGGTCAGCAGCAGCGAGCCCATCGAGGCCGCCTGGCCGATCACCAGGGTCGAGACCTTGGGCCGGATATACTGCATCGTGTCATAGATCGACAACCCGCTGGTCACCACGCCGCCGGGCGAGTTGATGTACATCGAGATGTCCTTCGAGGGATTCTCGGCCTCGAGGTGCAGAAGCTGCGCCACGATCAGCGACGACATGCCGTCGTGCACCGGCCCGGACACGAAGATGATCCGCTCCTTCAGCAGGCGCGAGAAGATGTCGTAGGCCCGCTCGCCCCGGCTCGTCTGTTCGACGACCATCGGGACCAGGGTGTTCATGTAGGTGTCTATCGGGTCGCGCATCGCAGCCTGCCTCTCTCGCGTCATGGGGCTCTTTACCCCTTCGGAATTACCAGAGTCTTAGTGCTGGGCTTGGGGGGCTGCAAGGGGCGGTCGGGAAGATGGCGGTCTCAGGCGCAGGCAAGGTCGGCCCCGCCGGCGGGGCGCGCCGCCTCGGTGGCAAAGCGGCCCTCGCCGTAATCGCCGACGTAGACCACCGGAAGATCGGGGAATCGCTGCTCGATCTCGGCCTTGACCTGGCCGCCGTCGACGCCGCCGAACTGGCCCTCGTCGATCAGCACCACCGAGGGCAGGCGCGCGCAGTCGAGAAACTCCAGCGCCTCCTCTTCGCTGCGGACATGGCGCACCATGCGCCCCTGGCGGTGCAGGTATCCCAAAAATTCCCGGTGCCGCCGCGAGGTGCTGGCCAGCAGCAGGATGTCATAGGGAATCTCGGCGGGCGCCTCGGGCGCGCCGTCGGCGGCATCCGCCAGGCGCGCGCCCGAGCCCACCGGCAGCGCGATGACCACGGTGGTGCCCTGCCCCGGCGCGCTGCGGATCAGCAGCCCGCCGCCCAGTTGCTGGCACACGCCATTGACCGAGGCGAGGCCCAGCCCGCTGCCCTTGCCGACGCCCTTGGTCGAGAAATAGGGCTGCACCGAGCGGGCAATCGTCGCCTCGTCCATGCCGGTGCCGGTATCGGTGACCTCGATCACGACATAGTGCTGCGGCGTCAGCCCGGCGTTGAAATTGAAGGTCGCGGCATAGCCATTGGTGATCATCCGCTGGCAGATACCGATGGTCAGGTCGCCGCCCGCGGGCATGGCATCGCGCGCATTGACCAGCAGGTTCAGCAGCGCGCGTTCCAGCGTGGCATCATCCACCGGCACCTTGTCGAGCGTCGAGGGATCGGCGTCGAGGACGATCGAGATGTTCTTCGGCGCCACCCGTCGGAACAATTCGATCACCTGTTCGGCCACCGCGACCACATCGCCCTCGCCGATTTCCAGCCGGGTCTGGCGGCCCGATTCCAGCAGCTGGCCGGTCAGCCCCGCCGCCCGGTCGGCGGCGCGGATTGCTTCGCCAAGGTAGGCGCCGGCCTTGTCGGGATCGGCCTGCATCAGCTCGAGATTGCCGCGCAGCGCGGTCAGCGCATTGTTGAAATCATGCGCCACGCCGGCGACGATCTGGCCGAGAATGCGCAGGTTCTCGTCCCGCGCGCTGTTGATCTCGATCGATTGCAGCGCCCGGTCGGAGGCGCTTTCCAGCGCGGCGATTCGCATCTTCTCGGCCGCCAGCCGGTCGATCTGGTAGCCGACCACCAGCGCCGAGGAGACCAGCAGCGTGATCATCGCGCTGCACAGGAAGACCAGCCGGAAATCCGGCGTGATCCAGTCGCGCAGTGTCATCACCCGCGTCAGCCCGCACAGCCCCAGCACCAGCAGGATCGACAGCATCAGCGCCCCGCGCAGGATCACGCTGGAGCGCGACCGGCCGAGCAGGCCGCGGAAATGCGGGCGGTCACGGCTCGACAGGATCAGCGTCAGGTTCAGCAGGAAGATGCTGCCCGCGGTATGCACCGCCATTTCCCGAAACCCCAGAACATCGCGCTCGGGCACCGCCACGAAGACATGCGCCATCAGCGCCGTGCCCGAGGCCAGCGCGCAGAGCCCGCCGGCGATCATCGCCACGGCCCGGGCGCCGCGCAGGGGCAGCGAGAGCGCCGCGACCGAAACCCCCAGGCAGATCAGGCAGAACCCGGTGGCAAAGGCCATCCCGTCGCCCGAGGGCAGCGTGACCGGCATCAGCGGATGGCGAAAATAGCTGACCACCAGCACCCCCAGCGCCAGGGTCGCGCCGGTGCCCGCGTAGGCCGGCCAGCGGTTGATCGCGGCCAGCGTGCCAAGGCTTGCCAGCACGATCGCCAGCGCGGTTTCCGGCACCATGGCCGGCAGCCCGGCGCGCAGCCGCACCACCCCCTCGACCCCGAGCCCCCAGCCAAGCCCCAGCACGATCAACGCGCAGGCCAGCGGGATCAGCGCAAGACCGCTGGTCCAGTCGTGGAAACGAAAACGGCGGGAATCGGGGGAAGAGATCATCGGAAAGCTCCACCAGTCGGCATCGGTCACGCGCATTTCGTGACGCTACGACACCAGGGTTTCGCAATCCTTAAGCGCTGGCGGCACGACCCGGGCACCGCGTAGCCGCGCAAGGCCGGGTCGCCCCGCAAGCCCTTGACCAGTCAAGATTTTCCAGAAATCGCCCGACCCCGGCGGATCGATCGCATTTTCAGCGTTTTCGCGCCGCGCTCAGCCCCAGTCGCGCAGCCGGGCGACATAGCGCGCCAGCGTGTCGATCTCGAGGTTGACCGGATCGCCCACCGCGGCAGAACCCCAGGTGGTGACCTCCTTGGTATGCGGGATGATATTGACCCCGAAGTCGCATCCCGCGACCTCGTTGACCGTCAGCGAGGTGCCGTTCAGCGCCACCGACCCCTTGGGCGCGATGAATTTCGCCAGCGCCTCGGGCGCGCGAAAGGTCAGCCGGGTGCTGTCACCCTCCTCGGCCACGGCGACGATCTCGGCCACGCCGTCGACATGGCCCGAGACGATATGACCGCCCAGCTCGTCGCCGACCTTCAGCGACCGCTCGAGGTTCACCGCGCCCCCCTCGGCCCAGCGGCCAAGGGTGCTCCTGGACAGGGTCTCGGCGCTGATATCCACCTCGAACCAGCGCTCGCCCAGGCCCACGACCGTCAGGCAGACCCCGTCACAGGCGATCGAGGCGCCCATGTCGATGCTGGCGGTGTCATAGCCCGTCGCGATCCGCGCCCTCAGGTCGCCCCGGTGCTCCAGCCGCGCGATCCGGCCGATATCGGTGATGATTCCGGTGAACATGCGTTTTCCCCTCGCCGCTTGCGCCCGTTTCGGCCATATTTTCGTCCAGAACGGCCGGTATGACAGGATATCCGAACCATATGAGGGAATTTCGGCCGATGGGCAACGCCGCCGGAGACAAAAGGGCCTTCCTGTTTCTGCAAGGCCCCCATGGCCCCTTCTTTCACCGGCTGGGGCGGATGCTGCGCATGACCGGCGCCGCGGTCTGGCGGGTGGGGTTCAATGCCGGCGACCGCGCCTTCTGGTTCCATCCGTCGAGCTTCATTGCCTATACCGGCGCCCCCGAGGACTGGCCCGCCCGGTTCGAGGAGCTGGTGGCCGAAAAGCGGATCACCGACATCGTGCTTTACGGCGACACGCGCGAGATCCATGCCAGCGCCGTCGCCCGGGCCCGCGATCTGGGGCTCACCGTGCATGTTTTCGAGGAAGGCTACATGCGGCCCTACTGGGTGACCTATGAACGCGACGGCTCGAACGGCCATTCGCGGCTGATGGGGATGAGCGTCGAGGAGATGCAGGCGGCGCTGCAACTGTCGGACATGGAGGCGCCGCTGCCGCCCGGCCATTGGGGCGACACCCGCCAGCACGTGTTCTACGGCGCGCTCTATCACTGGTTCGTCATGTTCCGCAACGGCGCCTACAAGCAGTTCCGCGCGCATCGCGAATTGCCGGTGACCCTGGAGTTCCTGCTCTATCTCAAGCGCCTCGTGCTGATGCCGGTCCATGCGCTGGAGCGTACCGCGGCGACCTTTCGCATCCGCCATGGCGGTTATCCCTATCACCTGTGCCTGCTGCAACTCGAGCATGACGCCTCGTTCCTCGAGCATTCGCCGTTCAAGCGCATGGTGGAATTTCTCGAACTGGTGGTCGAAGGCTTCGCCCGCGGCGCGCCGGGCCATCACCACCTGGTGTTCAAGGCGCATCCGCTGGAGAACGGCCGCACCGACATCCGGCGCGAGTTGAAGCGGCTGGCGCGCAAATACGGGGTGAAGGGCCGGGTGCACTACGTGCGCGGCGGCAAGCTGGCGCCGCTGCTCAACGATGCGCGCACCGCGGTGACGGTGAATTCCACCGCCGGGCAACAGGTGCTCTGGCGCGGCATTCCGCTCCGGGTCTTCGGCCGCGCGGTCTATGCCAAGCCCGAGTTCGTCTCGATGCAGCCCCTGCCGGAGTTCTTCGAGGCGCCGCAACGCCCCGACAACCGCGCCTACAAGGACTACCGGCGCTACCTGCTTGAGACCAGCCAGGTGCCGGGGGGCTATTATTCCTCGCGCGGGCGGCGGCAATTGCTGCGGCTGGTGGTCGACATGATGCTGTCGCCCGACGATCCTTATGACGGTTTCGCCTCCGGCACCGCCGCCCCGCGCCAGCAATTGCGGCTGGTGACCTGACGCTGGCAGAGCGCCCCCATCGCCGCCCGCCCCCGACGCCGTCCCGGACCTGATCCGGGACCTCAAGGTCGACGCAGGAGGTCCCGGATCAGGTCCGGGACGGCGGAGCGCCCCCTGCGCCAAAGCACCCGCATCCCCCCCGAACACCCGCCAAGCGCTTCCGCAAAGCCCCGCAAAATACCCGCAACCTGTGTTCATGACGCCACGCCCGGCGGCGCTCTGCCGGTCGATCCCGGGATCTGTGGATTTTCCACACCGGTTCCAGTAGATTACCGAAAAAAGCTGAGGCAGCAAAAAACATAAAAAAGGTCGAGGAGACCGAGCAGTGACGATGCATCCCAAACGATGGGCCCGTTCCGTGGCCCTGCTTCTTGCCGTATCGGTGGCCGCTTCCTGTGGCCTGCCCCGGTCCGGCCCGAACAAACGCGAAATCTATTCCGGGTCGGTGCAAAGACAGGGCGATGCCTTCATCGTCTCGGTCAACGACCGGGTGACCCGGGCGACCGGCGTGGTGCCCAGCCTGGGCTTTGCGGAAAGCTTCAAGAACGCCGGGATCGTCGGATCCGACATCATCCGCCCCGGCGACACCCTCGGGCTGACGATCTGGGAAAACGTCGATGACGGGCTCCTGGCCTCGGAAACCGCCTCCTCCACCGTTCTGGAAGAGGTCCAGGTCGATGGCGCGGGCTACATCTTCGTCCCCTACGCGGGCCGCATCAAGGCCGCGGGCAATTCCACCGAGGCCGTGCGCCGGGTGATCACCCGCAAGCTCGAAGACCAGACCCCCGACCCGCAGGTCGAGATCCGGCGCGAGGCCGGCGACGGTTCGACCGTGTCGATCATCGGATCGGTCGGCGGCCAGGGCGTCTATGCGATCGAGCGGCCCACCCGCACGCTCTCGGCCATGCTGGCGCGCGCCGGTGGCGTGACCATCGAACCCGAGATCGCCCAGATCACCGTCACCCGCGGCGGCCATTCCGGCAAGATCTGGTTCCAGGACCTCTACGGTCATCCCGACATGGACATCGCCCTGCGCGGCGGCGACAAGATCCTCGTCGAAGAAGACACCCGCGCCTTTGTCGCCCTCGGCGCCACCGGCTCGCAGTCGCGCGTGCCGTTCCAGTCGCAGACCATCTCGGCGGTCGAGGCCATCGCCCAGGTCGGCGGGCTTCTGTCCACCGCCGCCGATCCCACCGGCGTCTTCGTGTTCCGCAACGAGCCCGAGGAGATCGCCGCCAACGTGCTGGGCCGGGGCGACCTGCAGGGCGCGCAGCGCATGGTCTACGTGCTCGACCTGACCGAGCCCAACGGGCTGTTTCTTGCCCGCGACTTCGTGATTCGCGACGACGACCTGCTCTATGTCACCGAAGCGCCCTTCGCGCAGTGGAGCAAGACCATCGCCGCCGTGACCGGATCGCTGAGCGCGGTCTCGACGCTGACCTCGACGGTCGACACCCTCGACACGCTGAGCGGAGGCTCCGGCACGGGCACCGGCGGCTGACCGCCATGGTCCCACCCGATGACATTGCCGCCGGGGCCGCAGGGCCCCGGCGTCTTTACGTCTGCAACGGCGGTTTCCTGACCCAGCGCCGGGTGCGCCGCATCCTTGCGCTTTCCGGCTATGCCCTGCGCCTCGGCCTGCCCGGCCCCGAGGACCTGGTCGGCGTCTGGGGCCAGAGCCCGACCGCCCATCGCGGCGAGAGGCTGGCGGCGCGGCGCGGCGCCGGGCTGGTGCGCGTCGAGGACGCCTTCCTGCGCTCGCTCCATCCCGGGCGCGCCGGGGGCGAGCCGCCGCTGGGGCTGATGATCGACCACGGTACGGTGCATTTCGACCCCGCGACCCCTTCCGATCTCGAGCGGCTGCTGGCCAGTGCCCCGCTCGACGATGCCGGGCTGATGACCCGCGCCGCGGACGCCATCGCGCGGATCAGGGCGGGGCATCTGACCAAGTACACCGCCTTCGACGCCGAGACCCCGGCGCCGCCGCCCGGCTACGTGCTGGTGATCGACCAGACCCGCGGCGATGCCTCGGTGACCGCCTCGGGCGGCAACCGCGCCGCCTTTCTCGAGATGCTGGTCTTCGCCCAGGAGGAACACCCCGGCGCAAAGGTGCTGATCAAGACCCACCCCGAAACCGCGCGGGGCTTGCGTCCGGGTCATTTCGGCCCCGAAGACTGCAACGACCGGGTGTCCCTGCTGACCGATCCGGTCTCGCCCTGGCGGCTGTTGGAGGGCGCTATCGGGGTCTATGCCTATTCCTCGCAACTGGGCTTCGAGGCGATCTTTGCCGGGCACAGGCCGCGCATCTTCGGCCAGCCGTTCTATGCCGGCTGGGGGCTGACCATAGATGAGCGCCCGGTGCCCCGCCGCACCCGGGCCCTGACACGGCACCAGTTGTTTGCCGCCGCCATGGTGCTTTACCCGCGCTGGTACGATCCCTGTCGCGACCGGCTCTGCGGCATCGAATCCGCGCTCGATGCCTTCGAGGCGCAGACCCTTGCCTGGCGAGAGGATCACCGCGGCTGGGTGGCCTCGGGGATGCGGCTGTGGAAGCGCAGGCCCTTGCAGAAGGTCTTTGGCCGCGTCCGCCCCATGGTCTTCGAGGACGACACCGCCAAGGCCCGCGCCCGGGCCGAGGCCGAGGACCGCCGCCGCATGGTCTGGGCCGGGAAAGCCGGCGATCTCGACCGGGTGGTGCGGGTCGAGGACGGCTTCCTGCGCTCGCGGGGCCTGGGCGCGGAGCTGGTGCCGCCGCTGTCGCTGGTTACCGACGACCTGGGCATCTACTACGATCCGCGGCGCGAGAGCCGGCTGGAGCGGCTGATCGCGGCCAGCGGCGATTTGCGGGCCGACCAGGTGCAGCGCGCCTACCGGCTGCGCCGCGCGATCCTGAAGGCGCGGCTCAGCAAGTACAACCTGGGCGGCAGCACAGCACCCGATCTGCCCGAGGGCCATCGGATCCTGGTGCCGGGGCAGGTCGAGGACGATGCCTCGATCCTCACCGGCTGCACCGGCATCCGCACAAATCACGCGCTTCTGCTCGCGACCCGGCAGGCCAATCCCGAGGCGGTGATCCTCTACAAGCCGCATCCCGACGTGGAAGCCGGGCTGCGCCGGGGGGCGGTGCCGCAGGCCGGCGAAATCGCCGACCTGGTGCTGGAAGAGGCCGACCCCATGGCGCTTCTGGACCAGGTGCAGGAGGTCTGGACCCTGACCTCGCTCTTGGGCTTCGAGGCGCTCTTGCGCGAGGTGCCGGTGACCACGCTGGGCGTGCCCTTCTACGCCGGCTGGGGCCTGACCCGCGACCGGGGCGATGTGCCGCCGCGGCGCAAGGCAAAGGTGTCGCTGGACGCGCTGGTCCATGCCACGCTGATCGCCTATCCGCGGTACTTTGATCCGGTGACCGACCTGCCCTGCCCGCCGGAAGTGGTTGTGCATCGGCTCTCCGAAGGCGGGCTTCCGGGGCCGGGCGTGGCCAACCGGCTGCTGGCGAAACTGCAGGGCGTTTTTGCCAGCCAGGCCCATCGCTGGCGGCGCGGCTGAGGACGGCTTTCGAACAAGAATGAGCCGAAGCCTACCTTCGCTCGGGCTGGGTGACGAGCCGCGCGTCGTCGTGCCGCGGTACGGCGATCCAACGTGTGGCCAGCGCGCTTTATGTCTGCCGAAACTGAAAAAGCTCCCTGCGTCGCGCTGACACCAGCCCAATCGCCGTGCCGGGGGGCGGCACGACGATGCGCGGCGGCTTCGCCGCTGTATCGCGCCGGGGCTCAGCGGCAATGTCCGTCCTGGGGGCCGGAACCGCCGGTTTCAACCTGTCGTCATCCCGCTCCAGTCCGCCGCCAGACCTGAAGCACGTCATCGCCGACCTGCCGCACCTCGGCCAGGTCCAGACGCGGCGCCTCGACCAGCCGCTCGAGACCCAGTGCGCCGATCGACGGCTGACCTTCGGCGCCAAGCGCCAGACCGGCAGTAAAGCTGATCAACTCGTCCACCAGACCGGCGGAGAGCAACGATCCGGCCAACTGCCCGCCGCCTTCGCAGAACACCCGCGTCAAACCGGCCGCACCCAGCCCTTGCAGGACCGAGGCCATGTCCACCTGCCCCCGCACGATGGCACAGGGAATAAGCCGGGCCCCCAGGCCCTTCCAGGCGTCGATCAGCCCCGGATCGGCATCGGGACCGTGACAGATCCAGACCGGCACCTCGCCCGCCGTCCGCGCCAGTTGCCCGCTCAGCGGCAGATCGAGCCCGCGCGACACCACCACCCTAACCGGCTGATGCCTCGTCCCGAGGTCGCGGACCGTCAACGAGGGATCATCCGCCCGCACCGTCCCGGCGCCGACCATCACCGCGTCGTGGCGCGCCCGCAGCGCATGCACCGCGCGCCGCGCCTCGGGCCCGGTGATCCACTGGCTTTCGCCGGAGGCGGTGGCGATCCGGCCATCTAGCGAGGCGGCCAGTTTCAGCGTCACGAAAGGCCGCCCCTCGGTCTGGCGCAAAAAGAACCCGGCATGATCGCGGGCGGCCGCTTCGGCCAGCACCCCGGTGGTCACCGCGACCCCGGCGGCGCGCAGCAGGGCAAACCCCCGCCCCGAGACCCGCGGATCGCGGTCCTCCAGCGCCGCGACGACCCGGGCGATCCCGGCCTCGATCAGCGCCTCGGCGCAGGGCGGTGTCCTTCCGTGATGGGCGCAAGGCTCCAGCGTGACATAGGCGGTGGCGCCCCGCGCCGCGGCACCGGCCATGGCCAGCGCCTCGGTCTCGGCATGGGGCCGCCCGCCCGGCCGGGTCCAGCCGCGGCCCAGCACCCGGTCGCCGCGGGCGATGATGCAGCCGACCGCCGGATTGGGCCAGCACCGGCCCTGCCCGCGCCGCCCCAGGCGCAGGGCATGCGCCATGTGCCGGATGTCACGTTCCTGCATGGCTGCCCGGGGCTCAGCTCTCGGCTGCCGGGTTCGGCCGCAACTCGCTGACGAACTTGTCGAAATCGTCCGCCGCCTGGAAGTTCTTGTAAACGCTGGCAAACCGCACGTAGGCCACGGTGTCGATCCGGGCCAGGCTCTCCATCACGATCTCGCCGATCTGCTTGGAGTTGATGTCGGTCTCGCCCATGCTCTCCAGCCGCCGCACGATGCCGGAAATCATCTGGTCCATGCGCTCGGGCTCGACGGGGCGTTTCTGCAGCGCGATGCGGATCGAGCGTTCCAGCTTGTCGCGGTCGAAATCCTCGCGCCTGCCGTTCGACTTGATGACCACGAGGTCGCGCAATTGCACCCGCTCATAGGTGGTGAACCGCCCGCCACAGGCCGGGCAGAAGCGCCGCCGCCTGATCGAGACATGGTCCTCGGCTGGCCGCGAATCCTTGACCTGGGTGTCGATATTTCCGCAAAACGGGCAGCGCATCGGCCCTTCCCCTTATCTCTGTTCCGCCTCAATCATGGGTCTTGGTGCCCAATCTTCCACAAAGTATAGAAGCCCCGCCTGCATTTGGGTAGTCCATAAATCGCCGACCGATATCCTGATTTCCGCCGGTCAAGGGGAAATCGCCGGAGATTTCCCTCCCGCCACGGGCGGCGTGCTGCCCTGCGGCGCCGGGTTGTCTTGCTGATGGCGTCCCGGACCGGCCGGCTCACCCCTTGCGCAACAAATAGGTATCCATGATCCAGCCGTGACGCTCGCGCGCCGCCGCACGGGTCTCGACGATCCGCGGCCCGGCCTCGGCCAGTGGCCCGTGGTCCAGCACCTGCTCCGGCATCCCCAGGAACCCGCCCCACCAGATATGCAGCCCCTCCGGCTCCAGTGCCCGGAAACTGCAATCGCCGTCCAGCATGACCACCACCGTCTCGGCCGCCTCGGGCCAGCCATGATCGCGCAGCCTGCGACCTGTGGTGACCATCACCGCGCCGTTCACCGTGTTGAAGGGGATCGCATGTGCCGCGGTCAGGGCCTGCAAGGCGGTGATCCCCGGCACCACCCGGACCTTTGGCGGTGGCGAGAGCCGCGCAGCGATCCGCAAGGTGCTATCGTAGAGCCCCGGATCGCCCCAGACCAGCAACGCCACCGGCCCCTCGGGCACGTCCGCAAGCGCCACCCCCCAGCGTTCGGCAATCGCATCGTGCCAGGCGGCCACCCGCTGCTGATACGGCAAGTCCGGATCGCGCACCGGCATGTCGAAGGCGATGACCCTGGCCTCGGCCCCCGCCGCCCGCAGGATGGCGTGGCGCAGATGCGCGAGGTCCTCCTTGCCCGCCCCCTTGCGCGGGATCAGCACCGCCTTGGCTTCGCGCAGCGCCGCCTGCCCCTCCAGCGTCACGTGGCCGGGCGCGCCGGTGCCGATGCCGATCAGCCAGAGCTCAGTCAAACCCCGCCCCCATCTCGGCCAGCGGGCCGTAAAGGATCAGCGCGGGCTGGTCGCTCACCTCCTGTGCCAGTTGCGCCGCCAGCGTCGCGACCGTGTGGCGCGAGAGCTTCTGCTCCGGCGTGCTGACCCCCTCGGCGAGAAGCGCCGGAGTCGTGCCGGGCAGGCCATGCGCAGTCAGAATCTCCGCCAGCTTCGGGAAAGTCCGCATGCCCATGAAGACCACTGTCGAGGCCAGGGGATCGGCCAGCGCGGCCAGATTCAGGTCTTCCGGCAACTGCCCGCTGACATCATGGCCGGTGATGAACTGCACCCGCCGCGCGGTCAGCCGCCGGGTCAGCGGAAGCCCCGCCGCCGCCGCCGCGGCGATGGCCGAGGGCACGCCGGGGATGATCTCGTAACCGATGCCCGCGTCACGCAGCGCCACCAGTTCCTCTTCCAGCCGCCCGAACAGCCCGCTGTCGCCGGATTTCAGCCGCACCACGCGCTGGCCGGTCTGCGCATAGTCCACCAGCAAGCGGCTCACATGGTCCTGCCGGGGCGAGGGTCGCCCGGCGCGCTTGCCCACGCCCACGAGGTC
>SBGD01000098.1 GCA_006226775.1 Paracoccaceae bacterium
ATCACGGTCGGGCACGGCGCGCCGGGCTCCATGTCCTGCGTCTTGGCGTTGAACGCCTTGCAGAATTCCATGATGTTGATGCCGCGCTGACCCAGCGCGGGGCCGACGGGCGGCGACGGATTGGCTTGCCCTGCGGGCACCTGCAGCTTCATGCTGCCGATAAGCTTCTTGGCCATGGGCCTTCTCCTTTTCTCATCGGTGCGCAGTAAATGCGCACCCTACGGACCACGACGCGTCGCAGCCCAGTGACAGCGTGGTGCGGTGCCGGCACGCGTGCCCTTGCCTCCCACGAACGAACGGACTTCATCGGCCCGTAGGGTGCGCATTCACTGCGCACCATCCCCTCAGCCCTGCTTGGCGACCTGAGTGAATTCCAGTTCCACCGGCGTTTCCCGGCCGAAGATCGAGACCGAGACCTTGAGGCGCTGGTTGTCCTCGTCGACCTCCTCGATCATGCCGTCGAAATCCTCGAACGGCCCGTCCGAGACCTTGACCCGCTCGCCGACCTCGAAATGGATCAGCGTGCGCGGGGTTTCCTCGCCCTCGGCGACGCGGCCGAGGATCGCCTCGACCTCGGCGTCGCGCATCGGCATCGGGCGGCCCTGGGGGCCCAGGAACCCGGTGACGCGGTTGATCGAGTTGATCAGGTGATAGCCCTTGTCCGACATCTCCATGCGCACCAGCACGTAGCCGGGCATGAAGCGCCGCTCGGTCGAGACCTTCTTGCCACGACGGACCTCGATCACTTCCTCGGTCGGCACCAGGACTTCGACGATCTGATCCTCGAGCCCCTGTTCTTCCACCGATTGCTTGATCTGTTCGGCAATCTTCTTCTCGAAGTTCGAGAGGACGCTTACCGAATACCATCGTTTTGCCATCTGGCGCTCACCTTCGTATTCACCCGGTCGGCGCGACCGAAATCTGTTGTCTGTCACGGCCCCGGCAGACCCGGGGCACGCCGTCCCGAAACAAAAAAGCGGCGCGTGGGCCGAATCGCCACGCGCCAGATGTCTTGGGATGGATCGGTCCTACCCCTCCGGGTCGACGAGTTCAAGAGGTGTCAAGGCTTAACCGAACATCCCCAGCACCACCTGCAGCCCGCCGCGGATGGCGATATCCACCAGCGCGAAGAAGATCGCCGTCAGCGTCGCCATGATGAAGACCATCACGGTGGTCAGCAGAACCTCGCGCCGGGTCGGCCAGACGACCTTGGACACCTCGGCGCGCACCTGCTGGATGAACTGAAGGGGGTTAGTCATTGCCATGTCACTGTCCTTGCAAGGGTTGAGGGGTGAGTTACGGCGCGCGCGCGCCGAATTCAAGGTCCGCTGTCGCCGCGGCGCCCGCCCCTGCCCTGCATTTTGTGCCAAAGTGGCAATTTCGCCCGGGATGCGCGCCGACAGGCAGGCGCCCGCCGCCTGATGCAAACAAGCCGCAGAACCGGGCCCGGACGATAAATTCCCTGTGACCGCGCGGCGAATGGCTGTGGCAGGCCGCCGCAGGCTGTCATACTCTGGCCAAAACGGGGGAGTATCGAGTGGTTTTGCGCAATTTCGGCCTGGGAAATTTCGGCTTGGGAAATTTCGGCCTGGGAACGGCGATCGGCATCCTGGCGCTGGCCCATCCGTTTTCCGGCGCCGCGCTGGAGCGGGTGGAACTGCGTCTCGTGGGCCTGGACGACGCCGACCTGGCGCGCAGCATCCGCGGCGCCTCGACCCTGAATTCGCTGGAAAAAAGCCCCGCCACCCCGACCCGCGACGTGGTGGCCGCGGCGCGCGGCGATTATGCCCGGATCGTCGAGACGCTCTATGCCCAGGGCTATTATTCCGCCGTGGTCAATATCCTGATCGATGGCCAGGAAGCCGCCCGGATGGATCCCTTCCGCGAACCCGCCGCGATCGGAACGGTGCAGATCACCGTCGACCCCGGCCCGCCCTTCACCCTCGGTCGCGCACGGGTCGCGCCGCTGGCCGGCAGCAATCCGCCGGTCGAGGACTTCCGCCCCGGCGCCCCGGCGCTGGCCACCGTGGTGCGCGATGCCGCGCGCACGGCGCTTGGCGACTGGCGCGAGGAAGGCCATGCCAAGGCCGAGATCACCGACCAGGACATCGCCGCGCGCCACCCGCAGGCGCAGCTTGACGTCGATGTCCGCATCGCCCCCGGCCCGAAGGTCCGCTTCGGCGATGTCGATGTCGCCGGCAAGACCGACGTGCGCGCCCCGCGCGTGCGCCAGATCGCCGGCATTCCGCGCGGCGAGGATTTCGCCACCAGCGAGGTCGAGAAGGCCGCCAGCCGGTTGCGCAAGACCGGCACCTTCCAGTCGGTGCAGGTGACCGAGGCCGAGACGGTCAATCCCGACGGCACCCTCGACATGGAGATCACCGTGATCGACCGCAAGCCGCGGCGGATCGGCGGCGGGGTGGAGTTCTCCAGCTTCGACGGGCTGTCGCTCTCGGGTTTCTGGCTGCACCGCAACATCTTCGGCGGCGCCGAGCGGCTGCGCATCGGCGCCGACATCAACCAGATCGGGCTCGAGGCCGAGGGGATCGACTATGAACTGTCCTTCCGGCTCGAGAAACGCGCGGTCTATGGCCCCGATACGCTGTTTTACGCCGACGGCGGGCTGTCCTACCTCGACGAGCCCGACTTCCTCGAGCGCAAGGCCCGGCTGACCTTCGGCGTGAGCCGCGAGTTCGACCAGTTCCTGACCGGCGAGCTGGGCGTCGGGGTGAGCTATTCCGAGGTCACCGACCGGTTCGCCACGCCCGAGACCACCCGGACGCTGCAATTGCTGAAACTGCCCGCCGCGCTGGCCTATGACCGGCGCGACGATCCGCTGGATGCGACCTCGGGCTATTACATCCGCGCCGACGTGACGCCCTTCTACGAGACCGTCGAAGGCCAGCCGGGCGCGCGCATGACCCTCGATGCGCGCATGTACTGGGCCTTCGGCGCCGAAGAGCGCACGGTCTCGGCCACGCGGCTGCAACTGGGCAAGCTGGTCGGGCCGGAGGCGCGCAATGCGCCGCCGGGGATGCTGTTCTATTCCGGCGGCGGCGGCACCGTGCGCGGCCAGCCCTACCAATCGCTCGACGCCACCCATGACGATGGCTCCTCGGTCGGCGGGCGGGCCTTTGCCGGGCTGTCCTCCGAGCTGCGCTTCGGGGTGACCGACAAGATCGGCCTCGTCGCCTTTGCCGACGCCGGGTATATCGGCCCGGACGGCTTTGACGAGGGCGAAACCCACGCCGGCGCGGGCCTGGGCCTGCGCTACAAGACGCCGGTCGGACCGATCCGCGTCGACCTGGCCGCACCGGTGTCGGGCGACACCGGCGACGGCCTTCAATTCTATATCGGGATCGGCCAGGCCTTTTGATGCGTGTATTCCTCCTTTTGTGGCTCTTGCTGCTGCCCCTGTCCGTCTCTGCGCAAACCGACGACAGCGACCGCGGGTTCATCCAGGGCCTGCTCGAAGATGCCCTCTCGGCCCCCGGCCGGAGCGTGCGGCTGACCGGCTTTGCCGGCGCGCTGTCGTCGCGCGCCACCATCGACGAGATCACGGTGACCGATCCCGACGGCGTCTGGTTCACCGCCACCGACGTGGCGCTGACCTGGAACCGCAGCGCGCTGCTGGCCGGGCGGATCGAGATCGACGAGATCTCGGCCAAGCACATCGCCCTGCCGCGCCTGCCCCTGCCGGCGGAAGGCGAAACGCCCCAGCCCGAGGCGGGCGGCGCCTTTGCCCTGCCCGACCTGCCGGTCTCGGTCAATATCGCCGAGTTGCGCATCGACAAGGCGGTGCTCGGCGAGGCGGTGATCGGCGAGGCCGCCGAGCTTTCGCTTGACGGCTCGGCGCAGCTTTCCGGCGGCGCGGGCGAGGCCAAGCTGGCCATCGAACGGCTCGACCAGGCCGGCACCTTCACCGTCGAGGGCGCTTTCGACAATGCCACCCGGGTGCTGGCGCTGACGCTCGATCTGACCGAGCCGGAAAACGGCATCGCCGCCAACCTGCTGGGCCTGCCCGGCCTGCCTTCGGTCAAATTGCAGGTCACCGGCGAGGATCCGCTGAGCGATTTCGAGGCCGCCATCACCCTGGCCACCGATGGCGAGGAACGCCTGGGCGGCACCGTCACGCTGCTCTCGGACGAGACGGGTGCGGCCAGCTTCGCGCTCGATCTGGGCGGCGACATCGCGCCGGTCTTCATCCCCGAGTTCTCGGATTTCCTCGGCCGCGAGGTCGCGCTGAAGGCGCGCGGCGCGCGCGATGCGGCGGGCGCGCTCAGCCTCGAGCAGCTCCGGCTCGAGGCGGCGGCGCTTCTGGTCACCGGATCGGCCCGGATCGGCGCCGATGGCTGGCCGCAGGTGCTGGCCCTCGATGCCGCCATCACCCCGCCGCAGGACGAGAGCGTGGTGCTGCCCCTGCCCGGCGGCGAAACCCGGGTGCAGAACATCACCCTGAAGGCCGATTTCGACGCCGAAGCCGGCGATGCCTGGACCGTGACCGGGCGCGCCAACGGCTTCACCCAGCCCGGTTTCGCCATCGCCACCCTGGGCTTTTCCGGCTCGGGCGAGATTGCCCGCAGCGCCGGGAGCGTCTCGGGCACGCTCAAGCTCGACGCCGGCGGCATCGCGCCCGAGGATGCGGCCCTGGCCCAGGCGCTTGGCCAGAGCCTGAGCGGCGGGCTGGACTTCGGCTGGACCAGCGGCGCGCCGATCCGCCTGCGCGAGATCGACCTTGCCGGGGCGGATTACGGGTTTGACGGCACGCTGACGATCAGCGGGCTGGAAGACGCCACCGAGGCTCTGACCCTGGTGCCCGACCTGCACCTGGCGGCGCAGGATCTCGGGCGGTTTGCCGATCTTGCCGGCCTGGGCCTGGCCGGGGCCGCCGATCTTGCCATCAGCGGCCGGGTCGAGCCGCTGACCGGCAAGCTGGCGCTGACCCTCAATGGCACCACCCGCGACCTGGCCACCGGCATCCTGCCCGCCGACCGGCTGCTCGATGGCGAGGGGCAGTTGCGCCTAGGGCTGACCCGTGACGAGACCGGCCTGACCGCCGCGCCGCTGCGGATCGAGACCGCCCATGCCCGCATCTTTGGCACTGCCGCCCTGCGCACCGGCGCCAGCGAGGCGGAGATCACCGCGCGCGTCGAGGAAGTCTCGCGCGCCCTGCCGGGGATCTTCGGGCCCGCCGAGGTGACGGCCCGCCTGAACCAGACCGGCGAGAGCTGGAAGGTCGATGCCCGCGCCAGCCTGCCCGGCGACGCGCGCGCCAGCTATCTCGGCACCGTCACCGGCGACGGCAGCGAGAGCCTGCGCATCGCGGGCGAGCTTTCGGCCGCCGTGGGCCGGCTTGAAACCTATGCCACCCTCGCCGGGCGCAACCTGGCCGGCGCGGTCGAGATCACCGCCACCGGCAGCGGCGACGTGCTGGCGCGGACCTTCGACCTCTCGGCCAGGGGCAGCCTGCGCGATCCGCGTTTCGGCGTGCCGCAGGCCGAGGCGCTTCTGCCCGGCACCACCACCTTCGATGTCTCGGCCAGGCGCGACGCGCAGGGCAATGTCTCCATCCAACGCGCCGTGATCGACGGTGCGCAGGTGGACGCGGATGTCTCCGGCGCCTTCGGCCCCGAGACCGGATCGCTGAGCTACCAGGTCTCGGTCGCCGACCTCGGGCTGGTCCTGCCCGAGCTTCCCGGCGCGGCGCAGCTTGCCGGCACGGCGTCACGCGATGGCGCGGTCTGGACCGTGGACACCCGCGCCGATCTGCCCGGCGGCACCGGCGCCAGCTATCGCGGCACGATCACCGGCGACGGGCAGCAAAGCCTGACCGCCGAGGGCCGCGTGCAGGCCACCATCGCCCGCCTCGCGGCCTTTTCGCCGCTGGCCGGGCGCGACCTCTCCGGGGCGCTCGACCTGGTGGCCGAAGGCCGCGCCGACCTGCTGAACGCGGTCTTCGACATGACCGCCAGCGGCAGCGTCACCGATCCGCGCTTCGGCGTGCCCCAGGCCGAGGCGCTGTTGCGCGGCACCACCCGTTTCGACCTCTCGGGCGCGCGCGACGACAGCGGCAATGTCACCATCCGCCGCGCCGTGGTCGAGGGCCAGCAGATCGACGCCGAGGTCTCCGGCGCCTTCGGCCCCGAGACCGGCGCGCTGGACTACCTCGTCACCGTCGACGACCTCGGGCTGGCGCTGCCGGAACTGCCCGGCGCCGCGCGGCTGTCGGGCACCGCCAACCGCGACGGGGCGGTCTGGACCGTGGACACCCGCGCCGACCTGCCCGGCGACACCGGCGCCAGCTATCGCGGCACGGTGACCCTCGACGGCGCGGAAAGCCTCCTGGCCGATGGCCGGCTCGAGGCCGATATCGCCCGGCTCTCGGCCTTCGCGCCGCTGGCGGGGCGTCCGCTTTCGGGCGCGCTCTCGCTGGTCGCCGAAGGCCGGGTCGACGTGCTTCAGGCCAGTTTCGACCTGACCGCCAATGGCAGCGTCACCGATCCGCGCTTCGGCGTGCCGACGGTCGAGCCCTTCCTGCGCGGCACCACCCGCTTCGACATCGACGCCGCGCGCGACGCGGCCGGACGGGTCGACCTGCGCCGCGTGGTGATCGACGGGCCGGCGCTCAGCGCCAATCTCAGCGGCGGCTTCGGGCAGGACACCGGCACGCTGTCCTATCGCCTGACAGTGGCCAATATCGCCCTGCTGGTTCCCGAACTGCCCGGCTCGGGCAGCGTGACCGGCACCGCCGAGCGGCTGGGCAACGAGTTTCGCATCGACGCCACCGGCCAGGGGCCGGGCGGCATCGAGATCGCGGCCCGCGGGCGGGTCGCGTCGGATGGCTCGCGGCTGGACCTTACGACCTCGGGGCTGGTGCCCTTGGCACTGGCCAACCGGTTCCTGCGCGAACAGGCGCTTGCGGGGCTGGTGCGTTTCGATCTTGCGGTCAATGGCCCGCCGGCGCTGTCCTCGGTCTCGGGCCGGCTGAGCGTCACCGACGCGCAGCTTGCCGCCCCGGCGCAGGGCGTCGACCTGACCGGCATCACCGGCGGCGCCGAATTGTCCGGCGCGCGGGCGCAGCTGGGCCTCAGCGCCAATATCTCGACCGGCGGGCAGATCCGCATCAGCGGTCCGGTCTCGCTCGAGCCGCCCTATACCGCCGACCTGGTGGCCGACCTGGTCGATGTGGTGCTGCGCGACGCCACGCTCTACGAGGCCCGCTTCGGCGGCAGGCTCACCGCGACCGGCCCGCTGACCGGCGGCGCGCGGATCGGCGGCGCGATCGACATCGACGAGGCCGAGCTGCGCATTCCCGACTTCGGCCCCTCCTACTCGGCGCTCGACGGCCTGCGCCACATCGCGCCGCCGCCGGACGTGCAGCGCACCCTGCGCTTTGCCGAGCTCGACCAGGTGGAAGAGAGCGGCCGCGCGGTGCCGGAATACCCGCTCGACATCACGCTGCGCGCGCCCAACGAGGTCTTTGTCCGCGGGCGCGGGCTTGATGCCGAACTGGGCGGCAGCCTGCGGCTGACCGGCACGACCACCAATATCGTGCCGGTGGGCAGCTTCAGCCTGATCCGCGGGCGGCTCGACCTTCTGGGCCGGCGCCTGACGCTGACCCGCGGCGATGTGCAGTTGCGCGGATCCTTCAACCCGGTGATCAATTTCGAGGCCACCACCGAGGTCGAGGGCACCTCGATCTCGCTGCAGCTCGAGGGCGAGGCCTCGGCGCCGGAACTCACCGTCAGCTCGGTCCCCGACATGCCGCAGGACGAGGCGCTGTCGTTCTTCCTGTTCGGGCGTGACGTGACCTCGATCTCGCCCTTGCAGGCGGTGCGCCTGGCCGCCGCGGTGCGCACGCTCTCGGGCCAGGGCGGGCTGGGGCTGGAAGGCCAGTTGCGGCGCGGGCTGGGGGCGGCGGATCTGGATATCGCCACCGATGCCGAGGGCAATACCGAGGCCAGCGTCGGCACCTATATCTCCGAGAACATCTATACCGACGTGACGGTGAACAGCTCCGGCTCGAGCCAGATCAACCTCAACCTCGATCTGACCTCCGACATCACCGTGCGCGGACGGGTGGGCAGCGATGGCGATACCGGCATCGGCATCTTCTTCGAGCGCGATTACTGAGCTGCGGGACCGGCAAGCGGGGCGCCATGGACGAGCGTTTTTCCATCTCGCCGCGAAGCCGGTTCCTGACCCCGGGGGCCCCGGGCCTGGGAGCGCTTGTCGCGGCCTTGCGCGCGGGCGCGTCGATTCGCGCCTCGCAAGCCACGCAGGCCGATCCGATCACCCGCTGCGACACGCCCCGCCCAGCCCTGTTCTGCGAGACCTCCGGCTCGAGCGGGGCCGCCAAGGTGATCCGGCGACGCCCCGCAAGCTGGCGCCGCTCCTTCGAGGTCAACCGCGGGATCTTCGCGCTCGGGCCGGGTGAGCGCTACGGATGTTTCGGCCACCTCGGCCATTCGCTGACGCTCTACGCGGTGCTCGAGGCGCTGCATCTCGGCGCGGATATCGCCTGCCTGGCGGGCCGCGGGCCCAAGCGGCAGGTCGACGCCTTGCGAGAGATGGCGGTGACCGTGCTCTATGCCACGCCGAGCCAGTTGCAGCTGCTCGCCCGCGGCGCCGAGGCGGCGGGCATCGAGGCGTTGCCCGGCATCCGCCGGGTGTTCTGCGGCGGCGGCACGCTGGACGCGGCCCTGCGCCAGCGGCTGGCGCGGCTTTTTCCCGACGCCGAGCTGCGCGAGTTCTTCGGCGCCAGCGAGACCAGTTTCATCACCATCAGCGATGCAAAGACCCCGCCGGGCTCGGTCGGGCGCGCCTATCCCGGGGTGGCGTTGCGGATCGCGGGCGGTGAGCCCGGCGAGATCTGGGTGCGCAGCCCCTATCTCTTCGAGGGGTACGACCGCGGCGGCTCTGACGACACCCGCTGGGACGGCGATTGGCTGAGCATCGGCGAGATCGGGCAGATGGACGCGCGCGGCAACCTGTTTCTGCGCGGGCGCAAGGGGCGGATGGTGACGGTGGCCGACCGCAATGTCTTTCCCGAGGAGATCGAGCGTCTGATCGGCGCGCGCGCGGACGTGGTGGCCTGCGCGGTGCTTGCCGAGCCCGATCCCCTGCGCGGCCACCGCCTGCATTGCTTCGTCGAGGGCACCGCCCCGGAACGCGCGCTGCGCCTTGCCTGTCGAGCGGGGATCGGGCCGGAGGCGGTGCCGCATCGCTTCACCTATCTCGCCCGCCTGCCGCTCTTGCCCGCCGGCAAGCCCGACCTTCAGGCCTTGCAGGCCCGCATCGGCGCGGAGCCATGAGCCGGATCGTCGCCGCCCGCCGCAGCGCCGTGGCCCCGCGCGGCGGCGCCCTTGCCGCGCTCGATGTGCATGAACTGGCCGCGCCGGTCCTCGCCTCGGCGCTGGAGGACGCCGGTCTCGGCCCCGGGGATGTGGGCGAGGTGATCGTCTCCAATGCGCTGGGGGCGGGCGGCAACCCGGCGCGGCGGGTGGCGCTGGCCTGCGGGCTGCCCGAGCGGGTGGCGGGGCTTTCGGTCGACCGGCAATGCGCGGGCGGGCTGGATGCGCTGCTGCTCGGCGATGCGCTGATCCGCGCGGGCCAGCACGAGGTGATCGTCGCCGGTGGGGTCGAGAGCTACTCCCGCCGTCCGCTGCGGGCGCGCACCTTTGCCGATGGGCGTCCGCCCGAGCCCTATGACCAGGCGCCCTTCACCCCCTGGCCCGAGCGCGATCCGGAGATGGCTGCGGCGGCGGAAGCGCTGGGCCGGAGCCTCGGGATCGACCGGGCGGCGCAGGACCATTGGGCGATGGAGAGCCACCGCAAGGCGCTGGCCTGCCCCGCCGATGTGCTGGCGGCGGAAATCGTGCCTGTGGCAGGGCTGGCGCGGGATGCCTTCAGCCGCGCGCTGACGCCGCGGCTCTGCGCCCGCGCGCCGGTGGTGCAGGGCGCGATCACCGCGGCCAACATGGCGGTGGCAGCGGATGGCGCGGCTTTCGTGGTCATGGTGTCCGAGCGGCTGGCGCGGGAGTTGGACCGGCCTGCGGTCAGGATCGCCGCCGGGTGCACCCTGGGCGGCGCGCCCGACTGCCCCGGGCTGGCGCCGGTTGCGGCGATCGAGGCGGTGCTGGCGGGGCAGACCCCCAGCGCCTTGACCGCGGCGGAGGTGATGGAGGCCTTCGCGGTGCAGGCCCTGGCCTGTGTGCAGGGCGCGGGGCTGGCGCCGGAGATCACCAACCGCTTCGGCGGCGCGCTGGCGCGCGGTCACCCGGTGGGCGCATCGGGCACCATCCTCGCGGTACGGCTCTACCACCTGCTCAGCCGCGAGGGCGGGCTGGGGCTGGCGGCGATTGCCGCGGCGGGCGGGATTGGCTCGGCCGTGCTGATGCAGGAGGGTTGAGGCGCCCGATCCATCCATGGATCGGTCCCGATTTATCGATAAATCGGCCCCCCGCTCAGACCGCGCGCGACAACAGGCTGCCGGGGCGCGCCCGGGCCAGCGCCGCGGTCAACATCCCCGCGATCACCGCCTTGAGCAGATCGCCGGGTAGGAAGGCCGTCACCAGCGCCGCCGCCTCGACCAGCGATTTCTCCAGCACCAGCGCCATGCCCGCGATGCCGAACCCGTACATTACCACGATCCCGCCCAGCACCGAGGCCACCCCGGCCACCAGCGCCAGCGGCGCGCCGCGCCAGCGCTCGACGATCCAGCCGGTCACGAAGGCCGCCACCGGCCAGCCCACCAGGAACCCCGCCGAGGGCGCCACGAAGGCCCCCAGGCCGCCGCGCCCGCCCGACAGGAGCGGCAAGCCGATCGCCACCAGCAGCAGGAACAGCAGGCAGGCCAGCGCCCCGCGCCGCGCGCCCAGCACCGTGCCGCAGAGCATGACGCCCATGCTCTGGGCGGTGATCGGCACGCCGAAGGCCAGGGTGATCTTGGGGATCAGCCCCAGCACCGCGATCAGCGCCGCGAAAAGCGCGATCATGACGACATTTCTTTCCATCTCAATCCTCCGGGGAATGAAGCCCTCCGCGCGCGCGCAGCGCGTCGGAGATGTGATCTGCATCGTCGAGCGCGAGCAGGGTGAAGGGCAGCACGATCCGCCAATTGGGCCGGCGCGGCGAGCGTGCCCGCCAGCTTTCGGCCAGGGCCGCGCCCTTGTCCAGCAGCACCGGCGTCAGGCGGATCACCAGCGCCATGGCGATCTCGAGCGCCCGCGTGTTCAGCCTCAGGCGCCGCAGGGGCGCGGTCAGCCAATGGACCACCGCGATCATCTCGGTCAGCCGGGTCGTCATGGTCACCAGGGTGGCCAGCGCCACCGCCGTCACCAGCCGCATCGCGATCACCGCGCCCTGCACCGGGCTGGCGTCGATCAGGTGGTAGAGGCCCACCACCAGCACGAAGGGCCAGAGCATCCGCAGGCTGCGCCACCCGGCGCGCAGGAACCGCCGCCCCGGCAAAGCATAAAGCCCCAGCACCGCCAGCAGCGCCGCCAGATGCGCCAGCGGATCGGCAAGGAAGAACAGCCCCAGCGTCGCGAGGCACAGCCCCGCCAGCTTGGCCCCCGCGGGCCAGTCATGCGCCCGGGTTCTAACCGGGGAGGTCAGCGATATCATCGGCCTCTCCCAAGCGGGTCATCTCTGCCACGTAGGCGGCGATCACCCCGGCGCTTTCGCCGATCTCGCGGACCCGGCCGCGGTCGAGCCAGAGCGCCTGGTCATAGCCCGCAAGATCGGCGGGATCATGGGTGATGTGGATCATGTTGCCGGTGTAATGCGCCAGGTAGCGGCGCAGTTGCGCCCTGGTGGGAATGTCCAGCCCGGCAAAGGGCTCATCAAGGATCAGCAGCCGCGGCGCCATGGCGACGATGGCCATCAGGCAGACCAGGTGTTTCTGGCCGTGGCTGAGGGTGTTGATATAGGCCGCCTCCCAATGCGCCTTGCCAAAGCGCGCGAGGGTGGCGCGGGCCATGTCCTCGGCCTGGGGCTTCCTGCGGCCCTGCTGGGTCAGGCCGAAGGCGATCTCTTCCAGCACGGTGGGAAAGATGATCTGGTGATCGGGGTTCTGGAACAGGATGCCGACCTCGCCCAGCGCCGCCTTGCGGTCGCGCGCCAGGTCGATGCCGTTGAGCCGGTAGCTGCCCGTCGCGGGCGCCACCAGCCCGGCCAGCACCCGCGCCAGCGTGGTCTTGCCCGAGCCGTTGCGCCCGACCACGCCCAGCCGCGTCACCGCCAGATCGAGGCTCAGCCCGTCCAGCACGACCCGGTCCTCATGGGCAAAGCCCACGGAACAAAGCGCGACCCGGCTGGCCGGCCTATGCGCATCGGTCTGGTCCAAGCGGACATCCTTCATCGGATCCGGTCTTCCGCGGTTGCGATCTCGGTCACATGCTGCATTGCAGAATGCCTCGTCGAAAACAACCGCGACGCCCCGGTTTTCGTTTCACATGGCAAGCAAAGCCCCGGGCTCTCTACAGAATCGGCCCGATGGTCGCCACCACATTGTTCAGGATCCGCCGGTAGTAGGGCCAGCGCAGCACCATCTCGAGGTCGACGCGGCGGGCATCGGGCAGGTAGCTGTCCTGGCGCAGGCGGATGGCGCGGGTCAGGCCCTTGTCCTGCAACAGGATGTTGTTCTCGTAGTTCAGGTCGAAACTGCGCAGGTCGAGGTTGGACGAGCCGATCAGGCTGACCTTGCCGTCCAGCGTCAGGGTCTTGGCATGCAGCAGCCCGGCGCGATACTCGTGGATCTCGCAGCCCGCTTCCAGCAGGCGGCGGTAATAGCTGCGGCTGGCGGAGGCGACGATCCAGCTGTCGTTCCGGCGCGGGAAGATCAGCACCACCCGCACCCCGCGCCAGGCGGCGGCACAGAGCGCCTCGAAAACCGTGGTGTCGGGCACGAAATAGGGCGTGGTCAGCACCACCTCGGCGCGCGCGGCACCGATCAGGCTGGCGAAAAGCTGCGGCGTGGCCCCGCGCCGCTCGGTCGGGCCGTCGCCGATGACCTGCGCCGCAAAGCCCTGCGGATCGGGTGCCCCCAGCAGGCGCACGTTGTCGAGAACCTTGCCGGTGGCCTGCATCCAGTCGCTGGCAAAGAGCATCTGGTTCTGGTCGACCACCGGCCCGGTGAACCGCACCATGATATCGACCCAGGGCGCGAAGCGGGCCTTGACGCGGAACGCCGGGTCGGCGCAGTTCTGGCTGCCGCAATAGGTGATCCGCCCGTCGATCACCATGATCTTGCGGTGATTGCGCAGGTCCAGCCGGCTTGTCAGCATGGTGCGCAGCGGGCTCGACAGCGGAAAGGCGACGGCCAGATCCACCCCCGCCGCCTTCATCTCGGCCCAGAGTTTCGACTTGATCATCAACCGCGAGCCGAGCCCGTCGGCAATCGCCCGGCAGGTCACGCCGCGCCTTGCGGCGCGGATCAGCGCCCGGCCGATGGCGCGGCCGGTGTAATCCTCGAGCCAGATGTAGAACAGCACATGCACATGGGTCTCGGCGGCATCGATGTCGGCGACCATCCGGTCGAGGAAATCCTCGGCCCCCGACAAAAGCTCGCCACGGTTGCCCGCCACCGGGAAGAAGCCGTTGACGCTGGCGGCATAGGCAAAGGCCGGGCGATACTCGCTCTCGATCAGGCCCAGCCCCACCGGACGGCCCAGGTGCTCGGGCGCGCGGGTGCGGATCAGGTCGAAGATCTCCTCGTGGCGCCGGCGCGCGCGGTGGCCCAGGTCGACCTCGCCGAACAGGAAATAGGCCAGCGACCCGATGAAGGGCAGCAGGATCAAGGTGATGAACCAGGCCAGCCGCGCCGGTGGCGAGAGGTCGTCGCGCAACAGGATGCGGATGGTGAAGGCCACGACGGCAATGGCATGCAGGACCAGAAGCCCGCTCTGGATCATGCCTTTGCGTCCGTCTCGATTTCCAGCACCACCGGAAGATGGTCGGAAGCCCGCGCCGCCAGCGGCGAGCGGTGCACGTGGAACGACATCGGGCGCAGGTCGCCGCAGAGGATGAACTTGTCCAGCGCCGCCACCGGCACCGAGGCATGGAAACTGGCGCCCGGCTCGATCACCTGGCCCAGGTCCTCCACATGGTCGCTGCCGCGGCGCCATTCGTTGAAATCGCCGGCGATCACCACCGGATGTCCGGCGGTCCGGACATGGTCGCCCAGCACCGCCAGCTGCCGCCGCCGCATCGTGCCGTTGAGCCCCAGATGCACGCCGATCACCTCCAGCGACGGCGCACCGAGACGGACCGAGACCGCGCCCCTCGGCTCGACCGAGGGCAGGTCGATCCGGCGGGTCTCGGCGATCCGGTAGCCGTCGCGCACCAGCAGCGCATTGCCGTGCCAGCCATGGCTCTGCGGGCGGATCGAGACATCGGCCAGGTGATAGCCCATCTCCTGCGCCAGCCGGTCGAGCGGCAGCACGCCCTCGCGGGTGCCGACCCGCTTGTCAGCCTCCTGCAGCACGACAATCTCGGCGTCGATCTCGGCCAGCACGTCGCAGATCCGGCCCGGATCGCGGCGCCAGTCGAGGCCGACGGCCTTTCGGATATTGTAGCTGGCAAGTCGCAAGATGGTTCGGTTCCGGCGCGGGGTTTCACGGGGTGTCATGGACACCTAGCGCAGCCAGGGCGCGCGGGCCACCACCCGCGTGCCGATTTCCGCGCCGCCCCCGGTGCTCAGCGGCCCTGGCGCTTGCGCCATTCCGCGAAGGCCGCCTGATGCTCGTCCCTGGTGCAGGGATAAAGGCCGATGATCGCCGCGCCCTGCTGGACCTGTTCGAGCACGAAATCCTCGTAGACGGTCATCTCCACCGCCTCGTCGGCGACCTCGTCGGCGATATGCGCCGGGATGACGATGACGCAATCGGCATCGCCGACGACGATGTCGCCGGGAAAGACCGGCGCATCGCCGCAGCCGATCGGCTCGTTGAGGGCAATCGCCTCGTTGTTGGTGAGGTTGGTGGGGCTCGAGGGCCTTGTGTGATAGGCCGGCATCGCCAGTTCGGCAATGTTGTGGGCATCGCGGAAGCCGCCATCGGTGACCACCCCGGCGCCGCCGCGCTTCATCAGCCGGGTGATGAGGATGTCGCCCGCCGAGGCCGCCAGCGCCTGTTTGCGGCTGTCCATCACCATGACGTGGCCTTCCGGGCAGGTCTCGATCGCCACCCGCTGGGGATGTTCGGGATTGCGGAACTCGGTCAGCGGGTTGCGGTCTTCGCGGGCGGGAATGTAGCGCAGGGTAAAGGCCGGACCGACCATGTTCTCGCCCTTCCAGCCCAGCGGGTGGACGCCCTGGATCACCTGGTGGCGCAAACCGCGTTTGAACAGCGCGGTCGCCAGCGTGGCGACCGAGACGCCCTTGAGCTTGGCGCGGGTTTCTTCGTTCATCCTTGATCTCCTGGATTGTCACCCGGGCGCCGCCCTGCGCCGCCGCGGTGTCCGCTGCGTTTGACCGCACTCTAGACGCAGAACGGGCCGGCTGGAAATCCCGCTTTGCCATGTTTGCGCATCCTTTTTCGCCCCGCCCCGGGCGGCGCGCGTTGCCTGTGGCCCGCGGGTCCGTAATATGCCACCGAACGGCACCCACGCCCGCCCATAGCTGAAAGGCCCCGCAATGAGCTATCTTGGATTGGACCTCGGCACCTCGGGGTTACGCGCCCTGCTGGTCGACGAGGACGGCACGCCGCTGCACGCGGTCGAACGCGCCTATGCCGCCGCCCATCCCCATCCCGGCTGGTCCGAGCAGGACCCCGCGCACTGGATCGCCGCGCTCGAGGATGCGGTGGCGGAGATGCGCGCCGCCTGCCCCGGTTTCGCGCGGCTCCGCGGCATCGGGGTGGCCGGGCACATGCACGGCGCGACGCTGCTGGATGCCGAGGACGCGGTGCTGCGGCCCTGCATCCTGTGGAACGACACCCGCTCCAGCGTTGAGGCCGCGCGGCTCGACGCCATGCCGCAAGTCCGCGAGGTGTCGGGCAATATCGTCTTTCCCGGCTTCACCGCGCCCAAGCTGGCATGGGTGCGCGCGCATGAGCCGGAGATCTTCGCGCGGGTGGCCAAGGTGCTTTTGCCCGCGGCCTATCTGAACCTCTACCTGACCGGCGACCATGTGGCCGACATGTCCGACAGCGCCGGGACCGCCTGGCTGGACACCGGCGCGCGGGACTGGTCCGACCTGTTGCTGAACGCCGGTCACATGCGAAAGGACCAGATGCCGCGGCTGGTGGAGGGATCGCAGGCGGCCGGACCGCTGCGCGCCGATCTGGCGGCGGCATGGGGTCTGAGCGGGCCGGTCGCGGTGGCCGGGGGGGCGGGCGACAATGCCGCCGCGGCCTGTGGCATCGGGGCGCTCGGCGAAGGCCAGGGCTTTGTCTCGCTGGGCACCTCGGGGGTGCTGCTGGCGGCGCGCGACGGCTATGCCCCGGCGCCCGAGACCGCGGTGCATACCTTCTGTCACGCGGTGCCGGGCAAGTGGTACCAGATGGGAGTGATGCTTTCGGCCACCGACAGTCTCAACTGGCTGGCGGCGATCACCGGCAGCAAACCCGCCGACCTGACCGCGCCGCTGGGCAGCGACTTGCGCGCCCCCGGGCCGGTGCGCTTTTTGCCCTATCTCTCGGGCGAGCGCACGCCGCACAACGATGCCGAGATCCGCGGGGCCTTTACCGGGCTGTCCGCCGGGACCAGCCGCCACGACATGGTGCGCGCGGTGCTGGAAGGCGTGGCCTTCGGGCTGCGCGACAGTCTCGACGCGCTGAAAGCCACCGGTGCCGCCTTCGAGACCCTGCTGGCGATCGGCGGCGGCAGCCGGTCGGAATACTGGCTGAAGCTGATCGCCACGGTGCTGGACACGCCGCTCAGCCTGCCCGCCTCGGGCGAGTTCGGCGCGGCGCTGGGGGCGGCGCGGCTGGGGCGCTGTGCCGCCGGGGCCGACTGGCAGGCGGTGATGACCCCGCCCGAGATCGCCCGGACCATCGCCCCCGACCCAGCACTGACCGAGGCCTTCGCCGCGGCCCATGCGAAGTTCCGCGCGGCCTATGCCCCGACCCGGGCGCTGCAATAGGACGGCCCGCCGTGCGAAAGCGCCTGGCGCGGCTTTCCATTCCCCGCGCACTCGCCTAATCCTGCGGGGATGGATATTCGCGCGATCTTGATGGGCTTTGCCTTTGCCTTCATGTGGTCCTCGGCCTTTGCCTCGGCCCGCATCATCGTGGCCTATGCGCCGCCCATGGGCTCGCTGGCGCTGCGGTTCCTGATCGCCGGGCTGATCGGCGTCGGCATCGCGCTGGCCATGGGCCAGAGCTTCCGGCTGACCCGCGCCCAGTGGCGCGCGACGGTGGTCTTCGGGATCTGCCAGAACGCGCTTTACCTCGGGCTCAACTTCGTCGCCATGCAGACCATCGAGGCCTCGCTGGCCTCGATCATCGCCTCGTCGATGCCGCTGATGGTGGCGCTGGCCGGCTGGGTGGTGTTCCGCGACCGCCTGCCCGGCATCGCCATCGCCGGGATGGTGGCGGGCTTCGGCGGGGTGATGCTGATCATGGGCGCGCGGATGGGCGCGGGCGTCGACGCTTACGGCCTGACGCTCTGTGTCGTCGGCGCGGCGGCGCTGACCATCGCCACGCTGTCGGTGCGCGGGGCGTCGTCGGGCGGCAACGTGATGATGATCGTGGGCTTGCAGATGCTGGTGGGTGCCGCGATCCTCGCGGTGGCCTCCGCCGCGCTGGAATGGCCTTTCGAGGTGCAGATGACCCGGCCGCTGGTGCTGGCCTTCCTCTATACCACCTTCGTGCCGGGCCTGATGGCCACCTTCGTCTGGTTCACGCTGGTCAACCGGATCGGCGCGGTCAAGGCGGCCACCTTCCATTTTCTCAACCCCTTCTTCGGCGTCGCCGTGGCAGCGGCGCTGCTGGACGAGGCGCTGGGGATCTTCGACCTGATCGGGGTGGCGGTGATCGGCGCAGGGATCCTTGCGGTGCAACTGTCGAAACAGCGCGCGCCCAAGACGCCGCGCACCGTGGTCTGAAGGCCGCTTCACCCAGATGTCATGTGACATTGCAAGCCCTTGGCGCGAAAGTTCCGGTCATGGACCTGTTGTTGGCATATGGCGCGGGGCTTCTGACCCTGATCAACCCCTGCGTCCTGCCGGTGCTGCCGATCGTGCTGGCCAGCGCGCTGCAAACCGGCCGCTCGGGGCCGCTCTGGCTTGCCGCCGGGATGAGCCTGTCCTTCGTGGTGCTGGGCCTTTCGGTCACCGCCTTCGGCTACCTGGTCGGGCTGAATTCCGATCACATCGCCCAGGCGGGCGCGGTGCTGATGATCCTGTTCGGCACGGTGCTGCTGGTGCCGCGCGCCTCGGCCGTCTTTGCCACCGCCACCGCCGGAGTGGCCGCCCGCGCCGATGGCGGGCTGGCGCGGATCGACCGCAGCACCGGGCAGGGCCAGTTCCTTGGCGGGCTGCTGCTGGGGGCGGTCTGGTCGCCCTGCGTCGGGCCGACCCTGGGCGGCGCCATCGCGCTGGCCAGCCAGGGCGCGGACCTGGCGCGCGCCGGGGCGATCATGGGGGCCTTTGCCGCCGGGGTCTCGACCCTGATCGTCGGGCTGGCAAGCCTCGCCCGCAGCCTGCCGGGCCTGCACCGGCTGGCGCGGGTCTCGCGCCCGGTGCTGGGCGCGGTCTTCATCGCCGTCGGGACCATGCTTGTGTTCCGGCTGCATCACATCATCGAGACCTGGGCGCTCGATCACATGCCGGGCTGGCTGATCGACCTGTCCGTCACGCTTTAGACCAAGGGGAAAGACATGCAACGACGCGCGTTCTTGATACTGGGGGCCGCCGCCGCGACGCTTCCGCTGGGGGCCGGGGCCGCTCCGCTGCAGTACCAGCCGGGCATGCTGCAACGGCGGCTGGACGCGGGCGAGACGCTGTTTCTGGATTTCACCGCCAGTTGGTGCAGCACCTGCCGGGCGCAGCAGAAGGTGCTGAGCAAGCTGAAGCAGGAGACCCCGGCCTATGAGGCCAATATCACCTTCATCGACATCGACTGGGACACCTATGGCCGGTCGCAGATGGCCACCCGCATGAAGATCCCGCGCCGCTCGACACTCGTGGTGCTGAAGGGCGATGACGAACTTGGCCGCATCGTGGCCGAGACCCGCGAGGACCGGATTCGCGCGCTGCTCGACATCGCCCTGAACGCCGCCACCTCGACCTGAGCCTCAGGCGCCGCCCTTGCGCAGGATCGCGCGATAGCGTTTCTGGCTGCCCTCGAGGTGGCGGCGCATGGCGTCCCGCGCGGCCCCGGCATCGCGGTCAAGGATCGCATCAACGATCTGCCGGTGCTCGGCCTCGATCAGGCGCAGGTATCCGGCGGCCTCCTCCGACGCGCCCTTGAGCACCGCCCGCGGGATGGCCTGCTGGCCCAGCAACTCGAGGAACTGGCCGAACCGCGGATTGTTGGTCGCCGCGGCAATCGCCTGGTGCAGGGCGAGGTCGGCCTCGGCGGTCGGCGCCGCTTCGCGCGCCAGACGCGCCACCTCCACCGCGGCCTCGGCAATGCGTTCGGCCTGGGCGGGGGAATGGCGCTGGGCGGCAAGGGCGGCGCATTCCACCTCGACCGCGCAGCGCAATTCCAGCATCTCGACCACCGACGAGACCTGGCCCGCGTCGACATCGGCAAAGGGCAGATCGCTCTTGCCCACGGCCTCGATCACGAAGACCCCGGCGCCTTGGCGCGGCTCGACCAGCCCCTCGAAGCGCAGCGCGGCAATCGCCTCGCGGATCACGGTGCGCGAGAGGCCGTATTCCTCACACAACTTCGCCTCGGAGGGCAGCCGCGCGCCCACCGGGAACTCGCCCGAGGCAATCCGCGCCTGCAAGGCCGCCCTGGTGCGTTCGACGCGCGTTTCGCCCCTGGCCGAGGATTTCGCCATTTCCCGTTCCCGTCGATAGTAATAAGACATCTTGGGAATTTGTATGATATCTAACCCCCGGGCAAGGGGAAACACCCCGGCAGCCCCGCCGGCAGCACCAGCCCTGCCCCGGCGCGGTAAAGCGCAAACCCCAGCCCCGGCGCATCGCTCTTGACCATCAGCCAGAGCGGCCCGCCGCCGACCACCGCCGCGCCCTCGGGCAGGTGTGCGATGAAATCCGCCGCAGGCCAGAGCGCCACCGCCCCCGGAGCGGCATCGCTGAGCACCATGACCAGCGCCATCAAAGCGATCCAGCCGGCCAGAACCCCGGCCAGCGCCGTCAGCCAGGTCCTAATAGTCATGGATATGTTCCAGCCTTCGCGGCCCGCCTTCCATCGCCCGCAGCGCCTCGGCCAGGTCGGCCACGCGCAGCTTCACCAGCTCGCGCCAGTCGCCGTAGCCTTGACGGGCGAACCGGTAGAGCGCGCCCTCTTGTGGTACGTCGGTGATCGCGGTCAGGAGGATGTCGTCATTTCCGGCGATCTCGACGAAATCCGCGCCGCGGCCTGCCATCTCTGCAAGAAGATGGGTCAATTCGCGGTAGCGCGGCGCGTCGATCTCGATGCCCTCGGGCCGGGTGTCCATCACCTCGACCCCGTCGAACCCGGCCAGGTCCGCCGCGCTGAGCCCCGTGACGACCATCCGCAGCCGCAGGGCATCCGGGCCGACCTGGGCCACCGCCGCCTCGATCACCCCGGCATAAAGCGCCTTGGCGCCGTATTCCAGGCCCAGCGCCACCTGCCGCTCGCGGTCGCGAAAGCCGGTGGGCGCGGCCGCCTTGACCTCTGCCGCATCGGCGCGGAAATCCCACTTGTACCACGGCACCTGCTGCAAAAACGCCGCATATTCCGCCGCCTGCCGGGCCGAGAGGTGGTCGAGCGGCGCAAGCTCCCTGCCCCGCACCCAGGTCGCCACCCGGCCCAGGGTTTCCTCGTAGGCGGCCTTGGCGACCATCTCGGCGGTGAAACTCACCCCGATCACATGAACCATCTGCCTGGTTTCCGCCGGAAACCCGCCATGCGCGCCCGAGGCTTGCGACAGCGCGCAGAGCGACGACCAGAAGCCGGAAATGGCGCGAAAATAGCCGAAGTCATGCGGATCGCCGGTGCGGATCACCTCGGCGTAATCGTCATAGGCATGGACGATGTGCCATTCCGGATAGGTCAGAAGCGTCCGCGCTTCCGCCCGCCTGTGCTCGGGCGGCAGGATCGGCTGGTAGGTCTCGGCCGTCACCGGGCTGCGGCAGGCGGTCTCGACCCAGATCACCGGCGCCGCCAGCGCCAGCGCGGCCAGCACCGGCAGCAGCAGGGCCCAGAGCAGCAGCCGGCGCATCACGCCCGGTCCAGCCGCAGCCCGGCCCAGAGCGCGAAACCGCCCAGGGCCAGATGCGGCAGGTTGGCCAGCACCCGCAGCAGCGTGAAGGACAGCCCCGCCGCCGCATTGGTGAAGATGCCGAAATCGAGATAGCCGTAACCGGTGAAGAACCCGAAGACCCCGTCGCCGAGGTAGAGCGCGCCGAAGATCACCAGGAAGAGGCGCGAGGCCCGCCTGCCCATCAGCCCCGCCACCAGCGCCCAGAGCGCCGAGGCGACATGCAGCGCATCGTCAAAGAGATCGAGCGCGAAGATGCCGAAGGCCAGCCCCGCCTCATCGGTCAGCCCGGGGATGTAGTTCAGCGAGGCCGCGCCCAGCAGCGCCAGGAAATAGCCGAAGGCAATCAGTCTGAGAATGTTCATAGGGTCTCCAGGTAGGTGTCCCAGAACAGGCTGCGAAACAGCAGGTCCGGGTCCAGCGCCCGTTTCGCCGCCGCGAATTCCGCCGCGCGGGGATAGGCCTTGACGAATTGCGCCTGCGTCGCATGGGGCCGGTAGGGCAGGTAATAGGTGCCGCCGATCCCGGTGATCCCGTCGATCAGCGCGCGGGTCATCCGCGCCATGTCGGCCTCGGCCCGGGCAGTCATTTCCTGGCTGAAGGACATCACCGCCGCGATTCGCGGCACCGGCGCATAGCTGAGCCAGGAGGTCGCGTCGGTATCGATGAAGCGCAGGGTGACATTGAGGAACTCCTGGTAGGAGGCCGGAATGACCCTGCGGCAGAGATCGACGAAATCGGCAAAGCGCTCGGGCGCGACGAAGTACTCATGCAGGATGTCGGTGCGCTGCGGATCGCGGTCATCGAGCGTCACCACCGGTTCGTTGATCAGCGAATTGCGCGTCACCGGCCCGTCCGACAGTATCGGCAGGACCGTGCTCTCGGTCCACCAGCGCAGGCGCTTCATCGGCTCGTTATGCAATTGCGCGCGGTAGAGGTAGCTCGCCAGATGCGCCATCAGCCCCGATCCGCTGGCCGGTTCCAGATCGTCCTGATCCTCCGCCGGCCGATAGGTCACCATCAGCGTCTCGTCAAAGAACCGCGCCCGGCCCACGTTCAGCCGCCCATAGGCCATGTTGACCGCATCCTCGCCGATCGCCTTCACGAACCGCGTGCCGAAGTCGCGCGCGGCCATGGTCTCGAAGCGGGGCTCCAGCCGCAGGTTCTCGGCCACCTCGACATCCATGTGCAGAAGCGCCCCGGTCAACCCGTAGCCGCCCATCGTCATGCCGAAGAGATCGGCATTCCGTGTGCGCGAGCAGGACACCACCTCGCCCTGCGGCGTCAGAAGGTCGAAGCCGCGCACCGTGGCGCCCATCGGCCCCAGCTTCACCGGCCAGCCATGGGCATTGACGCAGAAGGTCGCGGCGACGCCGAAATCATGGTTGGACTGCATGACCTTGGGCCCGAAGCCGCGGGGATCGAGCGCCGCAATCACCTCGCGCCACCGCGCGCCGGCATGAACGCGCATCACCCGCGCCGTGCTGTCCAGCTCGACCGTGCCATTGTCGAAGGTCACCGCATGGCCGTCCCGCGGGATCGCCTGCCCGCCCATCGAATGCCGCGCCGCGCCGATATTGACCGGGCGACCCTGGTCCCTGGCCTCGGCCATCTCCCTGCGCAAGGCGGCGACGAGGCCTTTGCCGGGGTCGTCGGCCAGCGTGACATGGCTAAACACCGGGGTTTCCATCAGCCCGCTGGCATCGTTCAGCGTGCCCTCCGCGCCAGAGGGTACCCGCGACACCGTGCCCGCCATCGACGGCCGCCCCGGCGCGATCCGGCTCACCGCCCATCCCCCCGCCACCGCCCCGGCCCCAAAGAGCGCCGCCCTGCGTGTCACATGTCTCATCTTCGCGCATCCTTCCCGCGTCGCCGGGCGAGATTTGCCGGAGAACGGAGGATTGGCAAGGTCGGGTATGCCGGACCTTGCACGGAGGGGGGCGTTTGTCGGGACCGCGTCTGCTAGCCGGCTCGGGTTGTTCGGCCGGATGGGCTATCGTGGTCGCGGCAATGTGGTGCTCGACTTTTTTGGAGCTGAAAATGGAAAAACCGTAAGCGCGGGCTGGGTAGCACGTTGATTTCAGCTTGACGGCTTGAAGTTCCAGGGTAGCAGGTCGTCGATGCGGTTCTGGGGATGGCCGGC
>SBGD01000102.1 GCA_006226775.1 Paracoccaceae bacterium
TCGGTCGGGAAGTTGCCGTTGTCCGACAGGATCACCCGCCGGTCGGGCACCAGCGCCAGCCCTGCCGCCACCGCCTGGAACACCTTGATCGACAGGGTGTCGCCGACCACCGTACTGCCCGGCGGCGCGCCGATCAGCCGCCCGACCCGGTCGCCCAGCACGTTGGTCTGCATCCACCAGTCGCGGGTGTTCCAGCCCTTGATCAGCTCGGTGCGCCATTCGTCGTGCAGAAAGCGCTGCATCCGCTCGGGCGCGGCGCGGGGCATCGGGCCCAGCGAATTGCCGTTGAGATAGACCATCCCCTCGGGGAGATCGAACATCGCGCGGGTGGCGGCGAAATCTGTCATGGGACCCTCCTGCATCTGCCGGGGGCAGCATCCTGCCCCGGCGTCCGGGATGCAAGACCCGTGCCGCGCGCCAATCGAGAGGGACGCGCGCGGCAGGCCGCGCCGGGGCCGGATCGGCCCGGCGCTCAGATCGCGGGCAGCGAGGCCACCATGGCTTTCAGCACCTCGTCGGCGGGCCTGGTCCACCAGTTCTCGGCCGAGAAGATCTCGACCTCGACCAGCCCGTCGAAACCCTCGGCCTCGACCATCCGGCGCAAGGCGGGGATGTCGATCACGCCCTCGCCCATCATGCCGCGGTCGGTCAGCATGTCGCGGGTCGGGTTCATCCAGTCGCAGACGTGGAAGGCCAGCAGACGCGCCTTGCCGGCCCGCTTGATCTGGGTGGCAATCTCGGGGTCCCACCAGATGTGGTAGACATCCAGCGCCACGCCGATGCCCTCGCCCAGCTTGTCACAGATGTCGAGCGCCTGTCCGGTGGTGTTCACGCAGGCCCGGTCGGCGGCATACATCGGGTGCAGCGGCTCGATGCCGATCCTGACGCCCACCGTGCGGGCATAGTCCAGCGTCCCCGCCAGCCCCTCGGTGACGATCTCGCGCGCGGCGACGATGTCCTTGGAGCCTTCGGGAAGCCCCCCCACCACCATCACCAGGCATTCCGCGCCGATGGCGGCGGCCTCGTCGACGGCGCGCCTGTTGTCGTCGATCACCTTCTGCGTCAGCGCGCCCTCGGCGGTGTACCAGCCGCCACGGCAGAGCCCGGAGACCCCCAGCCCCGCCTCGCGGATCAGCCTCGCGGCGCGGTCCACGCCGCAGTCCTGCAGCTTGTCGCGCCAGGGGGAAATGCCGCCGATGCCGTGGCGCACGCAGCCCTCGATGCATTCTTCGAGGCTCCATTGCTTGGACACCGTGGCGGTGTTGAGCGACAGGTCTTTCGCGGTGAGTTGCCTCATCCCCAGACCCCCCGTGCCTGGAATACCGGCGTCGCGCGGCGCACCACCTCCTCGGGGTCGGTGAAGAGCTGCGCGGCATTGGCCAGCCGGATCGCCTCGGCCAGGTGCAGCGTCGAGCGGGCGCTTTCCTGCCCGGCGACCATGGTGAAATGGTCCTGGTGGCCCATCAGGTAGGCCATGAAGACCACCCCGGTCTTGTAGAACCGCGTCGGCGCCTTGAAGATATGCCGGCTGAGCGGCACGGTCGGATCGAAGGCGGCGTGATAGGCCGCCTCGTCGCCCTCGGCCAGCGCGTTGAGCGCGCGACAGGCGGCCCCGGCGATGGGATCGAAGATGCCCAGCAGCGCGTGGGAGAAGCCGTGGTCGTCGCCCTTGATCAACTCGGGATAGTTGAAGTCGTCGCCGGTATACATCACCACGCCCTCGGGCAGGCGGCGGCGCAGGGCGATTTCCTTTTCCGCCGAGAGCAGCGAGATCTTGATGCCGTCGACCTTGGCGGCATTGTCCTCGATCACCGCAAGGCAGGTGTCCATCGCCGTCATGTGATCGGCGTCGCCCCAATAGCCCGCCAGCGCCGGGTCGAACATCTCGCCCAGCCAGTGCAGGATCGCCGGTTGCCTGAGCCCCGAGAGCACGCGGCCATAGACGCGGGCATAGTCCTCGGGGCCTTTCGCGGCCTTCACCAGCGCGCGGCTGGCCATCAGGATGACGCGGCTGCCGGTGGCCTCGACCGCCTCGCATTGCATCTCGTAGGCTTCGATCACCTCGTCCAGCGTCACATCGGGGCCGGGGGCCAGGTGATCCGTCCCTGCCCCGCTGGCGATCAGCGCGCCTTCCGGGGCGGCGTCCATGCTGCGCCGGATCAACTCCAGCGAGGTCGTCCAGTCCAGCCCCATGCCGCGCTGCGCGGTGTCCATCGCCTCGGCCACGCCCAGGCCCAGCGACCACAGGTGCTGGCGGAAGGCCAGCGTGCGGTCCCAGTCGACGGCGACGCCATCGCCGGGGTCCACCTCGGCGCGCGGATCGGCCACCACATGCGCCGCGGCATAGGCGGTGCGGGTCCAGCTGCCGCCCGGTGCGGGGACGGGCCCCGCGGTGATCTCGAGCGGGGCAGTGCCGCCGCCGCTTGCGGGAAGGATCAGTTTTGCCATGTCAGCCCCCTCAGATATCCAGCGCCGGCACGTCGAGCCAGCGGCGCTCTTTCGAGCTTTGGTAGCCCAGTTCGGCCAGTTGCACGCCCTTGGCGCCCTCTTCCAGCGTGTAGGACCAGGGCGCATCCTCGACCACGTGGCGCAGGAACTGCTCCCATTGCACCTTGAAGCCGTTGTCGAAATCCTTGTTGTCGGGCACTTCGACCCAATCTTCCATGAAGTTCATGGTCTGCTTCTGGTCCGGGTTCCAGACCGGCTTCGGCGTGTTCACCCGCGCCTGGCTGTAGCAGGTGTGCAGGCCCGCCACGGCGCTGCCATGGGTGCCGTCGATGTGGAAGGTCACCAGGTCATCGCGCCGCACCCGGGTACACCAGGAGCTGTTGATATGGGCGATGATGTCGCCCTCCAGTTCAAAGGTCGCATAGGCGGCGTCGTCGGCTGTGGCCTCGTAACGCGCGCCGGTCTCGTCCCAGCGTTCGGGGATATGGGTGACGGCAGTGCAGGACACCGCCTTGACCGGAGCGATCACGTTGTCGAGCACGTAGCGCCAGTGGCAGAGCATGTCCGAGACCATGCCGCCGCCGTCCTGCTTGCGGTAGTTCCACGACGGGCGCTGCGCCTCCATCCAGTCGCCCTGGAAGACCCAGTAGCCGAATTCGCCGCGCACGGAGAGGATCTTGCCGAAGAACCCGCTGTCGCGCAGGCGCTTGAGTTTCAGCAGGCCCGGCAGGTCGAGCTTGTCATGCACGATGCCGTTCTTCACCCCCGCCGCCTTGGCGTGTTTGGCGATGGCGATGGCCTCGTCCAGCCCTTCGGAGACCGGTTTTTCGGAATAGACATGCTTGCCCGCGTCGATCGCCTTGCGCAGCAGGCCGGGGCGCATCTGGGTGCTGGCGGCGTCGAAGAAGATGGCGTCGTCGGGGTTGGCCAGCGCGGCGTCAAGATCAGTGGTGTAACGCTCGACGCCGTGTTTGGCGGCCAGTTCGGCGATCTTCTTTTCATTGCGGCCGACGATGATCACGTCCGGAACAAGCCGGTCGCCGTTCTTGAGCAGCATGCCGCCTTCATCGCGGATCGCCAGCACCGAGCGGATCAGGTGCTGGTTCATGCCCATGCGGCCGGTGACGCCGTGCATGATGATGCCGATACGTTGTGTGGTCATGATCTTCATTCCTCTGTCTGGGGGTCTTCGGGGCGCAGGGCTTGCGCCGGGGTCACGACGGGCGCGCGGCCCGCAAGGGGCATGTTGCCGGGGCGATGACGGGAGGATGGGCCGGGGCGATCCCCCGGGGAAATCTGGTGGTATGCATGGTCCCTCCTGCCGTCGGCTGCCTGGCAGCTTCTAATCTACTAGTTAGTAGGTTGTGAAAAACGAGTCAAGGCGCGATGGATTCGGTGGCGGTCTTTTCCGGGGGGTGCCTTGCCGGACCTGCGCCGCTGGACCGCGGTGAGGTCAGGTTGAAACGGCGGGAATGGCCTTGAGCGGTCCTTGCAAAAAGCACGACCTGAGCCGGGCCAGCGGCGGCCCGTGGGATGCCGCTGCAACGGAATTTCTTTGCGCTTTATGCCTGCAAGGTCCGGATGACCTCGGAACGATGCGCTGACGTCACCAGAGCGGCAGCCCGGGGGGCGGGCAGCCGCTGGCCCGGCGCCTTCGGCTTGATTCCGGGCCGGAACAGGCTCAATCGGATGACCGCTCCAGACCGATAGCCATCACGCGAAACAATCCAACGACATCCCGCTCTACCCCTCCGCCTCATCCCCGGACCTGAGATAGCCCACGATCATGTCGGCGGCCTTGTCCGCATGGGCGGTCAGCCACTCCGCGGAGATCGGCGCGCGGAACACCACCTTCAGGGTGTGCATGTTGGAAATCGGGAACCAGCAGACCGAAGCGATGAAGATGTAAAGCTCCACCGGGTCGATCCCCGAGCGGAACAGCCCAGAGGCATTGCCGCGCCGCAGGATCTCGGTCACCCGGCGCAACAGCACCGACTGGATCTCGGTCACGTCGTCGAGGTTGCGGATGGTCTCTCCGCCCATCAGGTTCTCGGTGTTCAGCATCCGGATGAACCAGGGGTTGTTCCAGAAGTGGTTCATGGTGAAATGCACCAGCGCGCGCACGGCTTCCTCGGGGTCCAGCCGGTCGAGGTCGAGCGTCATCTCGCCCTGGCGGATCTGGACATAGGCCTCGCGCAGGGCGGCGGCATAAAGCGCGTCCTTGTCGCCGAAATAGTCGTAGATCATCGGCTTGCTCACCCCGGCGCGGGCGGCAATGCGGTCGACCCGGGCGCCGGAATGGCCGACCTCGCTGAACTCTTCCAGGGCGGCGTGAAGGATGGCGGCCCGGGTCACTTCCGGGTTGCGCTTGCGGTCCTTGCGGATCGGAGAAACTGCCTTGGCCATGCGCCCTCTTTTGGTGTTCAGCCCCCCTGCCCCGGGGGTGGTCGCGATCCTATCAGCCGAAACCGGGACGGACCAGTGAGGCGATCCGGCGCGGTGCGATGCGGTTCCTCACGCATTCAGCCGCGCGCCGATCCAGCGGAGGGGCGCCAGCGCCACCCGGCGCACCCGCGGCACGTTCATCGCGATCGACAGCACGATCAGCGCCACGAAACCCGCCGAGACCGGCCTGGTGAAGAACGGCGCCAGCTCGCCATCGCTGAGCGTCAGCCCGCGGCGCAGGCTCTTGTCCAAAAGGTCGCCGAGGATGATGCCCAGCACCAGCGGCGCCATGGGATATTTCATCTGCCGCAGCACGAAACCCACCAGCCCGAAGAACACCATGATCCAGATGTCGAAGATCCGCTGGCTCAGCGCATAGGTGCCGATCACGCAGAGCACGAAGACCACCGGCATGAGATAGCTGTAGGGCACCTTGAGCACCTGCACGAAGGCGCGGGTCAGGGTCAGCCCGTAAATGGCCATGAAGACCGTGGCGATCACCACCATGGCGCTGATCAGCCCGACGAAATGCGGCTGTTCGATCATGATCAGCGGACCGGGGCGGATGCCGTGGATGAAGAGCGCGGCAATCAGCACGGCGGAGGAGGCCGAGCCCGGCACCGCCAGGGTGATCGCCGGGATCAGCGAGCCGGGCACCACGGCGGAATTGCCGGTCTCGGCGGCGATCAGGCCCTCGTGGCTGCCATGGCCGAACTTGTCCTTTTCCTTCGAGCTGCGGCGCGCGGCGGCATAGCTGGCCCAGGCGCCGATATCCTCGCCCACGCCGGGGATGATGCCGACAAGGGTGCCGATGACGCCCGAGCGCGCGACGGTGATCTTGTAGCGCCAGAGATCGGCCATGTCGGGGATGGTCTTGTCGCTCTTGTCCTTCTTGACCGCCAGCTCGCCGGCGCGGTTCCACATCGCCGTCAGCACCTCGGCAAAGCCGAAGGCGCCGACCATGGCGGGGATCAGCGCGATGCCGGCGTTCAGGTCCTGGATGCCGAGGTTGAAGCGCACATGGGCATGGATGCCCTCCGACCCGATCATCGCGACGGCCAGCCCCAGCAGCCCCGCGATATAGCCCTTGAGCGGCGTGGTATCGGCGGTCAGCTGGCCCGAGATCAGGATGCCGAAGACCGCCAGCCAGAAGAACTCGAAACTGCCGAAGTTCAGCGCCGCCTCGGCCAGCGGCGGGGCGACCAGCATCAGCATGACGACGCCCAGCAGCGTGCCCAAGGCCGAGCCCGCGGTGGCCAGCCCCATGGCATAGCCCGCCCGCCCCTGCTTGGCCAGCGGATAGCCGTCGAGCGAGGTCGCCGCACTTGCCGGCGTGCCGGGAATGTTCAGCAGGATCGCGCTGCGCGACCCGCCGTAGATCGCGCCAACATACATGCAGATCAGCACCAGGATCGCGGTGGTCGAATCCAGCGAATAGGTCAGCGTCGTCATCAGCGCCACGCCCATGGTCGCCGTCAGCCCGGGCAGCGAGCCCACCACGATGCCCAGCAGCGTCGCCCAGGCGGCGTGAAACAGCATCATCGGGCTCATGAGCGTGCCCAGCCCGGCGAAAAGATCGGCCAGCCCGCTCATGGCAGCCGCACCAGAAAGAGCTTCTCGAAGAGCAGCGCCGTGCCCAGCGCCACCCCGGCGCCGAGCGCCAGCGCGCCCGCGACCGCGACGAGCTGCGCCCGCCTTTGCCCCGCCACCGGGAAGGAAAACACCAGCGTGAAGCCGGTGGCAAAGACGAAGGTCGCCCAGGCATAGGGCAGCCAGCCGACCAGCCCCAGCGCATAGAGCGTCGAGATCGCCGTGGTGAGGCCCAGCCTTGCCCAGGACCCGCCCGAGAGCACAAGCTCGGCATTGCGCGCCTCGGGCTTGTAGGAGGACCGAAAGAGCAGAACGGCACAGAGCGCCAGCAGCACACCCAGGATCATCGGCACCAGGCCGGGGATCGAGGCGGGGTGGATCTGCCGGATCTCGAGCCGGTCCATGGTATAGCCGCCGGCCAGCAGGGCCAGGCCGAGCAGGAAAAGCAGGATTGCCGTCAGGCGGTCCGCCAGGGCCATGTGCATGGGGTCACCTCTTGGTTGACTGTCGTGGTGCGGGGCGCGCGGAACGTCCCGGGCGGCGCCAAGGGCCCCGCCCGGGATCTGTCGTCAGCCTTCCGGGCAGTCGATGCCGATTTCCGACGGATCGAGCACCGCTTCGCCGCGGGTGACGCGGGCACAGGCCTCGGCGATCACCACCGGCATCGCCTTGTCATAGGCGGCCTGGCCATAGCTGGGGGCAAAGACCGCGCCACGGTCGGTGGCATAGGCCTTGAGCGCGTCGCTGTTCATGACGTGGTCCTGCCAGACCTGGTCGACGGTGTCATAGACCTCCTGTGGGGCGCCCTTGGGGATGAAGACCCCGAAGTAATCCGCCGCCACCTCGAAGTCGGGCATGAAGTCGGTGATCGGCGGCACCGGGTCGATGCCCTCGACATTCAGCGCGGTGTCCGACAGCACGGTCAGCGCGCGCAACCGGCCGGCGCGGATCATCTCGGTCTGCTCCACCGCAAGCTGGGTGGTCACCTCGACCTCGCCGCTGGCCGCGGCGATCACCGCCGGATTGCCGCCGTCATAGGTGATCATGCGCGCGCCGGCGAGATCGCCCTCGGCGCTTTCCTTGATCGACGCCAGCGCCATGCCGCCCGAGGAGTTCACCCCGGCGGTGCCGACGGTGACCGAGCCGTTCTGCATCGCGTCGAGCAGTTCGGGAAAGGTCTGGTAGGGCGCATTGGCATTGACGCTGACCACCGGCACGTTCGCGACGTGCAGGTAGATGTGGTAATCGTCGATCGAGGTATCCTCGACCAGGCCCGTCACCGCATAGGTGGCGTTGTTGGCAATGGCATTGGCGGTCCAGGTATAGCCGTCGCGCGGCGCGTCCAGCGCGGCCTTGGTGCCGGTCGAGCCCGAGGCGCCGGGCTGGTTGACCACCACGACCTGGGTGCCGAGGGCCTCTTCGAGGATGGGGGCGACCACGCGGGTGACCTGATCGGTCGAGCCGCCGGCCGACCAGGGCACGATGATGTTGATCGGACGGTCGGGCTTCCAGCTGTAGTCCTGGGCCGCCAGCGGCGCGGCAAAGGCCGCCGCCACCGCAACCAGCGCGATCTTGGAAAGGGCTGACATGGTATCTCCTCCGTTATCTACCATGTGGTAGGTTATGGAGGGCGCCCGCGGGTGTCAAACCTTTTGGTGAGGTTTTCCTGCTGCGTTTTGTGGCATTGGCCGGGGTCTGTGCTCTCGGTTTGCGGGTCTGGCCGGGGGGTCTGAAGGCGGTTGCAGGATGTGGGTCCGCGGTTCGGGCGCCGGGCTGGCGGCGCTCTCGGGGGTCGCTTGAGCCGGGAAGCGCCCCGATGTGACCCTTGCGCCTACGTCCGATAAGTCGCCGAACCCCCTGCCCTGCCGATGAAAAACGCCCGCCGGTGCGGCGGGCGTTGCGTGTAACCCGTGGGTTACGCACGCTGCGGTAACCCGTGGGTTACGCCTTCAGCGCCGCCTCGAAAGCCTCGATGGCGCGTTGCAGCCGCTGGCGGTCGACGGCGGAGAAATCCACCTCGGACAGGATGCGGCATTCGCCCTTGCGGGCGGTGACCTTGGTAGAGCCGACATGGAATTCGTACTTCACGCTTTTCTTGGCCTGCGGCTTGCGCTCGGCCGGCACCGTGCCCTCGGCAAAGCGGCGCAGGATGGCGGTCTGCTCCTCGGGCGTGGCGGCCTGGGCCAGATCCTCGCGCAGCCGCGGCGCCAGCTCGGGCGTGACCTGAAGCCGTCGCGCCACCTCGACCCCGAGGTTGCGGGCCACCGCCTTGGGGAAGGCCAGCGCCTCGCCCAGTTCTTCCAGCAGGAAGACGAAGCTGCGGATATAGCTGCGCTTCATCTTGTGCAGCGAGGCATAGATCCGGCTGACCAGGTCCGCCGCCCCCTGTCCCTCCTCGCGCGCGGCGATGATCGCCACCTGCGCCATCTCGGCAAAGGTCAGATCCTCGCGGATGACGTTTTCCTCGACCATGTCGATGTAGAGATCGATGCGGCTGACCGCCCCCTCGTCGACCCGCGCCACCGCCCGGGCAAAGCGGTCGTCGCCGGTCTCCTTGTGCAACTGGCGCAGCGCAGTCAGCCGCCGCCAGCCCTTCTTGAGCTGATAGCCGCCCTCGCCGGCAAAGACCTCGATCGGCTCCTTCTGGCCGCGCTCGCGGATCGAGGTCTTGAGTTCCTCCATCTCGTCCGAAGTCGCCACCGCCTCGAGATCAAGCCGGTCGCGCGGCAGGGCATCGGTCTGGATTTCGTCGAGCGCGATCTCGACCAGCACCCGGCCCTCGCCCTGCGCCTGCCGCCAGGCCTTGGCGTCGGCGGCGTTCTGGCGGCGCTGCTCGACCAGGCTCTCGGTGCTTTCGGCCAGCGAGCCCGCGGCCTCGCGCACGGCGGCGCCCATCGGCCCCACCTCGCGCTTGCGCTTGGGGGTCTGGGGGGCCTCGATCGGGCCGAAGCCGAACTTGTTCCTGCTCATGCCTCAACCTCCTCCTTGGCCTCGCGCCGCTCCCAGGCGCGCAGCACCACCTCCTTGAACTCGTCATAGGTGGCATCGAAGGACTGCCGCGCGCGCTTCCAGGTCTCGCGCGTCATCTGGCGATAGTCCTGCTCGTAGACCGACATCTGGAAGCGGCCCGACTGCTCGACCGCGCGGGTCATCTCGATGGCATTGCGGCAGACGTCGGCGCCAAAGACATTGCGGAAGGCCTCCATCATCGCGACATGCAGCGGGTTCGAGGCCTCGAACCGGGTCATCAACAGGCGCACATCGTCGAACTGCTTGGGCAGGGTGATGCCGGCGTCCTTGGCAATCGTCGCGTAGCCCTCCGAGATGTCTTCCAGCGCATCGCCCAACTGGCCGAGAAAGCTGGTGGTCGAATCGTATTCCCAGTAACCGGGGCCGGAGGGGATATAGAGGATGTCGGCGGCGAAAGCGGCGTTCAGCGACTGGTAGCCGATGGCCGGGGGGCAGTCGAAGATGATCAGGTCAAACTGGTCATCGGGCAACTCGTCAAGGTAGCGCGCGACACATCCGAAGAAGCTCCAGGCCTTGTGCATGGCGCGGTATTGCGCGCTGGCAAACTCGACAAAGGCGGCATTGGCGCAGGACGGGATGATGTCGATGGTCGGCCAGGAGGTCTTCTGGATGAAGTCCTGCACCCGCTGCGCGCCGATCGATTGCACGTCCTCGGGCAGCTCGTCCGCGGTGGGGTAGGGGCAGTCGGCGGGGTCGTCATAGGCGGCGGCAATGCGGTCGGCCTCACGGCACAGATCGCGGCACATGATGCCCCAGACCGTGTTCCATTCCTTGACCTCGACCAGCCCCATGGAATGGGTCAGCGTCGCCTGCGGGTCGAAATCCACCACCAGCACGCGGTAGCCGTCCAGCGCCGCGGCATTGGCGAGATGCTGCGCCACCACGGTCTTGCCGACGCCGCCCTTGAAGTTCGACACCGCCACCCGCATCGCCCGCCCCGGCGGACGCCTGGGCAGGAGGGTCTTGCCGCGAAAGCGGATGCGGCGGCGCAATTCGTTGATCTCGGCCAGCGAGAACCAGCGCTGGCGGCCGTCCTCCTCGGTGGCGCCCTGGGGCAGCGAGGGGTCGTCGGCCAGCTTCTTGCGCAGGGTGTCGGCGGGGACGTCGAACATGAACTGGCTGATTTCCCAGATCGAGAAGGGCCGGAGGATCTTTTCCTCGGCCGGCGAGAAGGTCGCCTTGCGCACCGCCGCCTGTTGGGCAAGGCTTCTTTCGTTCATCGATTGCAGGTTGGAATGATCTCGCATGACCTCACTCGCGTTTTTTGCTATTGATCCCTGAATAACCGGATTTCGCGGAAGTTCAAAACCCGGAAATCAGAAATTCGCGCTTTTCCCGGCAGGCGGGGCCAAGAACGCGAATTTTGTGGAGAACCGGCAACGTTTTGGGTGACAGCTTGCGACGTCCGACAGGATATAGGGGGACACCGCGGGGGTGATAGGGTGACGCCAGACTGTCCCCCTATACCAATATACCAAATATTTCCTTATTTTCAGGATTTCAGGGAGCGTTCCCGTATTTAACTCCTTGTTGACAAAAAACGGGATTAGTGGACACTCGGAAACAGAAAGGGAATCGGTCGCAGAACCGGTCCCGGAGGCAAAGAGTGGCAGATATGGATGCGAAGCGGTTCACCGGCACACAGGCGGGTTCACAGAAATACGATCTTCTGACGGCGCTCGCGGTGGCGGGGCTGAGCGGCACACCGGGGTTCCAGACCTCGATGCTGCGGCTGGTGGCGCTGGTGACGGCGCGCTACAACTGGGCGCGCGACGAGCTGACCGTCGGCCAGCGCGAGATGGCGCGGCTCTGGTCGGTGGATGAGCGCACGGTGAAGCGCGAGATCAAGCGGCTGACCGGGGCGGCGATCCTGTTGCAGCTGCGGCCCGGGGTGCGGGGCAGGGTGGCGGCCTACCGGCTGAACCTGGCCGAGATTCACCGGCTCAGCGCGCCGGTCTGGGACAAGGTCGGCCCGGATTACTCGGACCGCATGGCGCGGCAGGCGCCCGCGGCGCAGACCGGCAAGGTGATGCATGTCGATTTCACCGCGGCCACGCCTGTGCCCGAGGCGCGGGAAGGGCAGGGCGGGCCCTGGGCGCGCACGCTGGCGCGGCTGGCGCGACTCGATCCGGCCTTGCACCGCAACTGGTTCTCGGGGCTGAAGGCGGGCACCTGCGACGGCGGCGTGCTGCGGCTGCGCGCGCCCTCGCAGTTCCTGGCGCAATATGTCCAGACCCATCACTTGCGGCTGCTGCTGGGCACGGCGCAACTGGAATACCCGGGCCTGCGGCGGATCGAGATCGGCGCGTGAGCGGTGTCAGTCGCCGGCGGCCGCGGCCTCGAGTGCGGCAATGTCGATCTTGCCCATGCTCATCATCGCCGAGAACACCCGCGCGGCCCTGGCCTTGTCGGCGCTGCTGGTCAGGTCGAGCAGCACGCGCGGCGTGATCTGCCAGGAATGCCCCCAGCGGTCCTTGCACCAGCCGCAGGCGCTTTCCTGGCCGCCATTGCCGACGATGGCCTGCCAGTAGCGGTCGGTTTCGGCCTGGTCCTCGGTCACCACCATGAAGCTGACCGCCTCGGTGGGGCGGAACTCCGGGCCGCCGTTCAGGCCGATGAAGCGCTGGCCCAGCACGGTGAATTCGACGGTCAGCTCGCTGCCGTCCGCGCCGCCGGGAAAATCGCCGGGGGCGGTGTTGACCCGGTCGACATGGCTGTCGGGGAAGGTCGCGGCATAGAAGGCGGCGGCCTTGCCCGCCTCGCCGTGGTCGTACCACAGGCAGGGGACGATCTCGGTCATGGGCGGGCCTCCTCGGGCGTTGGCTGGGTCATGGCGCGACCATAGCGCCCGGTCCCGCGCCGGATCAAGCCTCGGTCGCAGGCTCTGTCGGCACGTCGCGCCGCCGCTCGCCCAGCATCAGCATCGCGGGCGTCACCACCAGCGTCAGCAGGGTCGCCACGATCAGCCCGCCGGCAATGGCGCTGGACAGTTCGGTCCACCATTGCGTCGAGGGCGCGCCATAGACGATCTCGCGGGTGAAGAAGTTGAGGTTGAGCCCGATCACCATCGGCATCAGCCCCAGCGCGGTGGTCACCGAGGTCAGCACCACCGGCCGCAGGCGCTGCGCGCCGGTGCGCAGCGCCGCCTCGAGCGGCGCCTGGCCGCTGCGCTTGAGGTCGTTGTAGGTGTCGATCAGCACGATGTTGTTGTTCACGACAATGCCGGCCAGCGCGATCACCCCGATGCCGCCCATCACCACGCCGAAGGGCCGCCCGGTCACCACCAGCCCCAGCAAAACGCCCGCGACCGAGAAGACGATGGCGCTCATCACCACGAAGGCCTGGTAGAAATTGTTGAACTGCATCACCAGGATCACGATCATCAGCACCAGTGCGGCGATGAAGGCGCCGATCAGGAAGGTCATCGCCTCCTGCTGGTCCTCGGCCTCGCCGGCGAAGGAATAGCCGACGCCCTCGGGCAGGTCGGCGCCGTCCAGCGCGGATTGCAGCGCGGTGATCTGGTCGTTGACCAGCACGCCGGGGGCGACATTGGCCTCGATGGTCACCACCCGCCGTTCGTCGATGCGGCGCACCACGCCGACCCGCTCGGTGGGCGCGAAGGTCACGAAGTTGGAGATCGGCACCAGCCCCGCGCTGGTCGGCACCCGCAGGTTGCCAAGCTCCGAGAGCGAGCGGTCCTCGCGCGGGAAGCGCACCCGGATGTCGAGCGCGCCATCGGCGTCCTCGGGGCGGTAGTCGGCGACGGTGATGCCCTGGGTCAGAAGCTGGATCGCCTGGCCCAGCAGGCTGACATCGGCACCGTAGCGCGCCGCCTCCTCGCGGTCGACCAGAACCGAGACCTCGACGCCGGGCAGGGGCCTGGTGTCGGTGATGTCGGTGAAGCCGCCGATCCCGGCCATGAGCGCCAGCACCGCGTCGACCGCCTGGCCCTGCTGCACCGGGTCGCTGGCGCGGATCTGCAGTTGCACCGGCTTGCCCGAGGAGGGCCCGCCGCTTTCGGTCTGCACCTGCACGTCGATGCCGGCGATATCGGCCATGTCGCGGCGGATGTTCTCGCCGATCTGCGCCGCCGTCGCACGGGTGTCCCAGTCGTCGAGGTCGAGCATCAGCGTGCCGATCACCTCTTCGTCGCCGCGCCCCGCGCTCATCGTGGCGCGGGCATAGGTGCTTTCGACGCCCTCGTAGCCCAGCAGCCGCCGCTCGACCTCGCGCACCAGGGTGTCGCGCTCCCAGATCGAGAAATTGTCGCGCGCGCGCACCTCGACCTGCATGAACTCGGGCTCGACCGAGGGAAAGAACGACAGCCCGCGCCCGAACTGGCCATAAAGCGCAAAGCCGCCCATCAGCAGCGCCAGCGCCAGAAGCAGCGTCGCGGCGGGGCGCAGGATCGCCCATTCCAGCACGCGGACATAAAGCCCGGTGGCGCCGGTGATGTCGCGCGGATCGCCGAACTCGGCGGCATGAAGCGCCGCCTTGGCGCGTGCGGTCTGGGGCTGGCGCTTGCCGATCACGCCGCCCAGCACCGGGATGAAGATCAGCGCCATGAAGAGCGAGGCAAAGAGCGTCAGCAGCACGGTGGTCGGCAGGAATTTCATGAATTCGCCCACCAGCCCGGTCCAGAACAGCAGCGGAAAGAACACCGACAGCGTGGTCGCGGTCGAGGCGATGATCGGCCAGGACATGCGCTTGGCGGCATGGGCGAAGGCCTCCTTGCGGGTCGCACCCTCCTGCAGCCGCCGGTCGGCCAGTTCCACCGTCACGATGGCGCCGTCGACCAGCATCCCGACCACCAGGATCAGCGAGAACAGCACCACGATGTTCATCGTGTAGCCCATCGCCCAGAGCGCGGTGACCCCGGCCAGAAAGGCGCCGGGAATGGCAAAGCCCACCAGCACCGCCGAGCGCAGCCCCAGCGCGAAGACGATCACGATCATCACCAGGATGACCGCGGCGATCACGTTGGCCTCGAGGTCGGAAAGCAGCGATTTCACCGTCTCGCTCTGGTCCTGCAGGTAGGAGACCTGCATCGTCGCGGGCCAGTCGGCGCGGCGGGCCTCGACCAGCGCGCGCACCTCGGCCACGGTGTCGATGATATTGGCGCCCGAGCGTTTCTTGACCTCGAGCGAGATCGCGGGCTGGCCGTCGATGCGCGCAAAGCTGGTCGGATCCTCGAAGGTGCGGCGCACGGTGGCCACGTCGCCGAAGGTGACGACGGCATTGCCGCGCACCTTGATCGGCATCTTCATCACGTCTTCCTGGCCTTCGATCAGGCCGGGCACCTTGAGCACGATGCGCCCGCCGCCGGTCTCGATGGCGCCCGCCGCGATCAGCCGGTTGTTGCGCTGGATCTGGCCGATGACCTCCTCGAAGGACAGGTTGTAGGTCTGGAAGATCGTCGGATTGATCAGCACCTCGAGGAATTCCTCGCGCTTGCCGCCGACATCGACCTCCAGCACGCCGGAAAGCCCCTCGAGCCCGTCGCGGGTGTCCTCGGCCAGGGCGTTCAGCGTGCGTTCGGGCACCGGGCCGGAAAGCACCACGGTGATGATCGGAAAGAGCGCGGTATTGATCTCGGTGATGGTCAGGTCATAGGCGTCCTCGGGCAGGTCGCCCGACACCTTGTCGGCGGCGTCGCGCACCTTGTCGAGCGCCTCGTCGATGTCGCCGCCGGCGGTGAATTCAAGCTGCACGCTGGCAAAGCCCTCGGCGGCCTCGCTCGACATCTTGCGCAGGCCCTCGATGCCGCCGAACTCGGCCTCCATCGGCTCGAGCAGCAGCCGCTCGGCATCGGTCGGGCTGATCCCGTCCAGCCCGGTCGAGACATAGACCAGCGGCAGCGGCACCTCGGGGTTGGCCTCCTTGGGGATCGCCATATAGGCCACGGCCCCGGTGGCGAGGATCATGACCAGGATCATGAGCACCACCCGCGTGCGCGAGAAGGCAGCGTCGATCAGGGTGTTCATTCCTGTGGCTCCCCGGCCTGCGCCCGGGTCTCGGGGTCGCCGGTTTCCCCGGGCTCGGGGCTGGCCGCGACCGCCTCGCCCGCGCGGACGAAGCCCTGGCCGATGGTGATGATGCTGGCCTCGTCCGGCAGGCCGGTCACCCAGATGCCGTCGACCTCGGCGCGCACCACCTCGATCTCGTAGAAGACCACCTTGCCCTGCTCGACGGTCTTGACGCCGATCACCCCGTCGGGGCTCAGCGAGACCACCGAGGGGGTGATGAAATGTGCGGTCTCGGTGCCGGTGGGAATGCGGATCTCGGCCGAGATGCCGGCGGGGATGGCGCCGTCCTCGTTGCCGACCTCGACCTCGGCCAGAAAGGTGCGCGTCTCGGCGGCGGCCGAGGTCCCGACGAAGGTGACGCGGCCCTCGCGGACCTCGCCGGTGATGAAGGAGACCTGCGCCTCCTGTCCATGGCGGATGCGGGTGAGCGATTGCTGCGGCACCTGCAGCGCCACGGTCAGCGGGCGGTTGTCGACGATGCGGCCGATCTGGCTGCCGGCCGAGATGTATTCGCCCTCGTCCAGCGTCAGGGTCTCGATCCGCCCGCCGAAGGGGGCGGTGATATTGGTGCGCTCGAGCGCCTTCTCGGCGGCGGTCACCTGGGCCTCGGCGGCGGCCAGCGTGGCGCGGGCCTGGGCGACGCGGTCCTGGGTCGACACGCCGCGCCCGAAAAGCTCGGTGGCATTGTCGAACTCGCGCTGCGCGCGGTCGCGTTCCTGGATGGCGCGGCGCAGGTCGGCCTCGACCTCGTCGGTGGTCAGCCGCGCGATGACCTCGCCGCGCGCCACGTCGGCGCCCTTGGCGACCAGAAGCTCGGCCACATCGCCCGAGGCCTCGGCCCTGAGCGGCGTGTCGCGGTCGGGCAGGGCCTGGCCCTCGGCGCGAAAGACCAGCGTCACCTGGTCGGCGCGCGAGGTGCGCACCGCCACCGCCACCGGCGCAAGGCGGGCGGCCGCGGGCGGCGCGGTGTCTTGCGCCTCGGGCGTGGGCAGCACGAAGCCGCTGCCCATCCAGCCCACCAGCGCCAGCAGCAGCGCCGCGGCGATCCAGGTGGAGCGCGCCGCGCCGCGGTCGTCCTCGAAGCGCAGCACCTGTCGGCTGGCGGGGGCGTCATCGGTCTGGGTCATCGCGGTCTCCGAGGGCAGGGGGCCGGCCGGCCCGGTCAGGATGGTCGGTATCACGGTTTTTCGCCCGGCGCAGCATTTCCGCGCGCCGGGCGCCAAGGCGGGGCATGCCGGATATCCCATGGGTACGGGCGCGGATGCGGATCGGATCACGCATGCGGCAAGCGGCAGGCCCGCTCAGGCCTGTGCGGCCAGCGCGCGCAGCCGGGCGGCCAGCGCGTCCGAGAACCGCCGTCCCAGCGTGGTGCCGAAACTGCCCGCCCGCCGGACGATGCCGACCTGCCGCCGGAAGGCAAAGCCCTGCAGGCGGAATTGCGCCAGCGCGCGGGACTCGGGCATCTGCAGCGACAGCGCCGGGCTGAGCGAGACATAGCGGGTATCGGCCAGGAAGTGGCGCATCAGCGGGTCGGCATTGGTGGTCACCTTGACCCGCGGCGGATGGGTCAGGGTCGAGACGTAATAGGCCTCGAGCGCGGCGCGCGCGGGCTCTTCGGGGTCGGGCACGATCCATTCGCTGTCGCGACAATCCTCGGGGGCGATGGTGCGCCCGGCGAAGGGATGATCGGGCGAGCAGATGCCGAGGAACTCGTCGGCAAAAAGCTGGGCGACATCGAACAGCGTGTCGCGCATCTCGTTGTTGGCCATGCCGAGGTAGAACTCGATCCGGTTGGCCAGCAGCGCCCGGCGCAGGTTGTGGCCGTGATCGGTGATCACCTTGAACTGGACGTTGGGAAAATCGCTGTCGAGGGCGCGAATGGTCTCGCTCACCACGCCGACAAAGGCGGCACCGACGCCGATCGCCACCGTGCCGGAGGAGCCGGAGGCGACCGAGGCGATCTCGGCCGTGCTTTCGGAGAGGTCATGCAGCATGCGCCGGGCGTGCGGCTCCAGCGTCAGGGCCAGCGCGGTCGGGCGCACCCCGCGCGGCAGACGGTGAAACAGGGTGACGCCGTAGAATTCCTCCAGCGCGCCGATGCTCTTGCTCAGCGCCGGCTGGCTGATGTTGAGCTTGCGCGAGGCTTCCAGCAGGCTCGCGCTTTCCAGGACGGCGATGAAGTGGCGGTACTGGCGCAGGTTGATCATCGCGGCACTGGTATAACAGAAGGCTTCAGCAATCCAGATAAAAGAAGTTTGTAGTTGTACCTTTGCGCCAGCATGATGCAGCCAGTTTCAAGGGAGGACACCATGAACACCAGGTTTGGCACTCTGCGCGCGCTGCCGCTGGCCGTCGCCGCGTCACTTGCCCTATGGGGCGGCGCGGCCCCGGCCCAGACGCAGGAACCGATCAATATCGTCATCAACCAGTCGCCCTGGCTTGAAGGCTTTGCCAATGTCGTCGACCTCTACCAGCAGCAGACCGGCAACTCGGTCACGCTGGACGTCAACCCCTATGCCGGCAGCCTGGAAAAGCAGCGCAATGCCGTGCGCGCGGGCGAAAGCGAATACGACATCCTGATCGTCAACGGCATCTTCTATCCCGAGATGTACGAGGGCGGTTTCCTTGAGCCGCTGACCGATATCGACCCGGACTTCACCCTCGACCCGCAGGTCTATACCTTCGACGATACCCTCTGGTACGACAGCGAGACCAAGACGGTGAACGCCGAGACCGGCGACCTGCTGACCATCCCGGTCAATCCCAACATCACCATGATGTTCTATCGCGCCGACCTTTACGAAAAGCACGGGCTGGAGAAGCCCGAGACATGGGACGAACTGCTGGCCAATGCCAAGGCCATCCAGGAGGCCGAGGGCATCGTCGGCATGAAGCAGCGCGCCGCGCGGGCGACGATCTCGATCAGCTGGGATTACTGGCCCTATCTCAACAGCTTTGGCGGCTCGCTCTTCCGCGATGAAAGTGGCGGCGATTTCTTCGTCACGCTCAACAGCCCCGAGGCGCTGGAGGCGCTGAAGATGTACCTCAAGATCGCCGAGGAGGTGGGCCCGCCCAACCCCGCCTCGATGGATCAGGCGACGCTGATCCAGTATATCGTCACCGGCCAGGCGGCGCATGCGGTGCTGCCGGTGGCGGCGCAGTCGCAGATGGACGATCCCAACAAGTCCGCCGTGGTGGGCAAGATCGGCTACATGAACCTGCCGCATGCGCCGGGCCACGAGAGCGCGCCGGCCATCGGTCACTGGCTGGGCGGGGTGCCCAGGAACCTGCCCGACGCCAACAAGCAGGCGGCGGTGGCCTTCCTCGACTGGTTCCAGCAGCCCGAAACCCAGATCGCCTATGCCGAGATGGGCGGCTCGCCGGTGAGTGCCGCGGCCTATGAGGGCGCCTTTGCCGAGAAGCCCGAGAACCGCTACATGATCGCCATGCGCGACGCGCTGCCCACCGCGCGGCGGATGTGGACCATCCCCGAGGGCGCCGAGATCGTGGCCGTCACCGAGGTCGGCCTCAACCGCGCCGTCGCGGGCGAGATCGGGCCGGTCGAGGCGCTGAACTCCATGGCCGCCGAGATCGAGAAGATCATGCAGGATGCAGGCTTCGAGACTGGACGCCTGCCTGACCTGGCGGACTAACGGCGCCAGACGTCCACGATAATCCAACGGGCCGCCCGTAGCGGCGGCCCGGACGCAACCGGCCTGCGCCCCGGCGCGGCCCCCAGACCCCGGGCATCCCATGGCAATGGTTCAAGCCAGCCGGCCGGTCAGGTTCCTGACCGTTCTTCCGGCGCTTCTCTTTCTGGTCCTTCTGTCGATGCTGCCGCTGGCCAACCTGCTGGCACTGAGCTTTGCCAAGGTCACATGGGCCGAGGGCAGCGCCCGGTGGGACTGGGTCGGGCTGGCCAATTACCGCGCGCTGGCCGATGACGCGCTGTTCGAGGCGGGCATCCTCAACACCCTGATCCTGGTGGTCAGCGCCACCACCTTGCAGGTGGGCATCGGCCTCGGGCTGGCGCTGATCTGCTCGAGGCTGGGGCGCAGCGCGCGGGCCTATCGCACGCTGTTTCTGCTGCCGATCCTCATTCCCGGCATCATCATCGGCGCGATCTGGAAGCTGATGTACAACGTGCAGTTCGGCATCATCAACCAGGCGCTCGCCCTCGTCGGGCTGGGGCCGGTCGATTGGCTGGGGTCGTCCTCGCTGGCGCTGGCCTCGGTGATCGCGGTCGATGTCTGGCACTGGACGCCGTTCTCCTTCCTGCTGCTGCTGGCGGCGGTCGAGGCGCTGCCCAAGGATGTCTTCGAAGCCGCCCAGATCGACGGGGCAGGGGCCTGGCGCACATTTCGGCGCATCACCCTGCCGCTGTTGTGGCCGGCGATCTTCACCACCTTCATCTTCCGCGCGATCATCGCCTTCAAGGTCTTCGACGAGGTCTACCTGCTGACCGGCGGCGGCCCCGGCACCTCGACCCAGGTGATCAGCTTCACCATCTACCAGCGCTTTTTCGTGCAGGACAGCGCGGGTTACGGCGCGGCGATGTCGGTCTTCGTGATGTTCCTCGTCGCGGTGGTGATCGGCGTCGCGATGACCCGCCAGAAGGCGCGCACCCGATGAGCGCCGTGACCCGCCGCATCGCCGCCCGCCGCGCGGTCACGCTGCTGCTGCATGGCGCGCTGGCGCTGGCCGCGGTGCTGACGCTGGGGCCTTTCCTGTGGATCGCGCTGGCCTCGCTGAAGACGCAGATCGCGCTGCTGATGGGCAATCTCGCCTTCACGCCGGTCACGATGAACTATGCCGAGGTGCTGTTCGGCAATACCTCGACCTTCAGCACCAATTTCCTGAATTCGGTCATTGTCGCTTCGGTCAGCACGGCGATTGCCCTGACCGTGGGCTTTTTGGCGGGCTATTCGCTGCTTCGGATGCGCTGGTCGCGGGCGGTGGTGAACATCTTCCTGCTCTGGACCGTGGTCTTCAACCTGGTGCCGCCGGTGACTTTGGCAGGGGCATGGTACGAGGTCTTCCGCATGGTCGGCCTGACCAATTCGCTGACCGCGCTGATCCTCGCCCATACCACGTTGCACCTGCCGATGGCGTTGTGGCTGCTGTCGTCCTTCCTGCGCGAGATTCCGCGCGAGCTGGAGGAAGCGGCGGTGGTCGATGGCGCGGGGTTCGTGCGGCTGATGCGGCGGGTGGTGGTGCCGATCATGATGCCGGGGCTGGTCTCGACCGGCATCCTGATCTTCATCTTCTCGTGGAACGAGTTTCCCGTCGCGCTGGCGCTGACCAACAACCATTCGGCCACGGTGCCGGTGGGGATTGCCAAGTTCGCCCAGGAAAACGAGATCAAGTATACCCAGATGGCCGCCGCCTCGGTGCTTTCGGCCATTCCCGCGCTTCTGGTGCTGATCTTCTGCCAGCGCTTCATCGTCAAGGGGCTGACGGCGGGGGCGGTGAAATGAGCCCGTCTTTGCAAGAGTTGCGCCGCCGCCACGCCAGCCTCGACGCCTATGCCGGGACGCGGCTGGTGACGCTTGAGGATGGCGCGGGCCGGGGTCTGCGGGTGATCGAGATGCGCTCGGGCGGCGGGCTGGAGGCCGAGATCGTCGTGGATCGCACCTTCGACATCGGGCGGCTGGCGCTGCATGGCGAGACCCTGTCGTGGCACACGCCCGGCGGCGATCGGCACCCGGCGCTGATCGATCCGCATGGCGAGGGCGGGCAGGGCTATCTGCGCGGGTTGTCGGGGTTTCTCTCGACCTGCGGCTTCGACCACATCCGCCAGCCCGAGACCGCCGCCGCCGAGGGCCTGCCGCTGCATCCCACGCCGCAGATCGCCTATCCGCTGCATGGGTCGGGCGCGCATCAGCCGGCGACGCTGACCGGGCACGGGCTTTGCGAGGCGAGTGCCGCGCCCTACCTCTGGTGCGAGGGGCAGGTGGTGCAGGCGATGACCTTCCGCGGCGCGCTGCGCCTGACCCGGCGGATCGAGATGCCGCTGGGCGGGACCGTGCTGCGCCTTCGCGACCGGATCGACAATATCGGGCCGCATCCGGCGCCCTCGATGATGCTCTACCATTTCAACCTCGGCTATCCGCTGGTCGATGCCGAGAGCCGCTTCGAGGTCTCGCCCGCCGAGCAGGTCTGGCAGAGCGTGCCGCATGATGCGGGCGCGCGCTTCGGGCCGATCACCGACACCCATGTCTCGGAGATCTCGGTCCACCGCCCCGCCACGCCGGGCCGGGCGCGGGCCCGCCTGAGCAACCCGGCGCGCGGGCTGGACCTGACCATCGGCTTCGACACCGCCACGCTGCCCGGCCTGCAACTGCTGCGCCTGCGCGGGGCGGGGTATCGCATGGCCGGGATCGAGCCTTGCACCACCACCGAACGCACGCGCCAAGCCGCGCGGGCGGCCGGTGACCTGCCCTTCCTTCAGCCCGGCGAGGCGCGCGATTTCGCGCTGGATATCTCGCTGGGCGCCAAGCCCCCGCTGCCTGAGAAAGACTGACATGCGTGCGATCTTCGTTCTTTTCGACACCCTGAACCGGCATTGCCTGGAACCCTATGGCGGCACCGACGTGCCGACGCCGAACTTCAACCGCCTTGCCGCGCGCTCGGTGCGGTTCGACCGGCACTATGTCGGCTCGCTGCCCTGCATGCCCGCGCGGCGCGACCTGCAGACCGGGCGGCTGAACTTCCTGCACCGCAGCTGGGGGCCGCTGGAGCCCTTCGACGTGGCGATGCCCAGGATCCTCAAGGCCGCGGGCGTCTACAGCCACATGGTGACCGACCATTACCACTATCTCGAGACCGGCGGCGCGGGGTATCTCAACACCTACAGCAGCTTCGAGGCGGTGCGCGGGCAGGAGGGCGATCGCTGGAAGGCCGACCTTGCCCCGCCGCTGGAGGACTGGCGCGAGAAATACCACCCGGCGCAGTTCAGCGCTGTGCCGGGCGACATGCGCTATCACAACATGGTCAACCGCGCCGAGGTGCGCGCGGAGACGGATTTCACCTCGGTCCAGTGTTTCGACCTCGGCTGCGAGTTCCTCGACCGCAACAGCGGCGCCGACAACTGGTTCCTGCAGATCGAGACCTTCGACCCGCATGAGCCGTTTCATGCGCCCGAGCGTCACCGGGAAGGTTTTGCCACCGATTGGAACGGGCCGGTGCGCGACTGGCCGCCCTATGCACGCGTGACCGAGGCGGAGGGCGAGGCCGAGGAGATGCGCGCCAACTACAAGGCGCTGCTGGCCCATTGCGACGAGCAATTGGGCCGCCTGCTCGACAAGATGGACGCGCTGGAGATCTGGGACGACACGATGCTGATTGTCTCGACCGATCATGGCTACCTGACCGGCGAACATGGCTGGTGGGCCAAGAACCGGATGCCCGCCTACCAGGAGATCGCGCATATCCCGCTGTTCATCCACCATCCCGACCATGCAGACCACGCCGGCACCGCGCGCACCGCGCTGAGCCAGACGCCCGACCTGATGCCGACCCTCCTCGAGGCCTTTGGCTGCGCCATCCCCGAGACGGTGCGGGGCCGGTCGCTTTTGCCCGCGCTGGCCGATCCCGAAGAGCCGGGGCACGAGGCGGTGATCTTCGGCTATTTCGGCGGCGCGGTGAATGTCACCGACGGGCGGCACGTCTATTTCCGCTATCCGCCGGACCTGCTGACGCAGGAGCTCTATCAATACACCCTGATGCCCAGCCACATGCTGGTGCCCTTCGGCAAGGACGAGCTTGCGGGCGCCACGCTGAGCCATGATCTGCCCTTTGCCGTGGGCTACCCGGTGCTGCGCGTGCCGGTCATTCCAAGCTCGGCCTGGTATCGCTCGCACGGGCCGGCGGTGATGGAGCCCAGCGGTTCGCTGCTCTATGACATCGCCGGGGACCCGGCGCAGGAGAGCCCGCTGGACGACCCGGCGCAGGAGGCGCGCATGGTGGCGTTGCTGCGCGCCGGGTTGCGCCAGGGCGATGCGCCGTCTGAGGCCTTTGCCCGGCTGGGCCTGTCCGAAACCGAGGAGGCCTGACCATGGCGCGCGTGACCATCCACAACCTTCGCAAGGCCTTCGGCGCGGTCGAGGTGCTGCACGGCTTCGACATCGACATCGCCGATGGCGAGTTCATCGCGGTGCTGGGTGAAAGCGGCTGCGGCAAATCCACCTTCCTGCGCATCGTCGCGGGTCTGGAGGAGGCGACTTCCGGCGTGATCGAGATCGACGGGCGCGACGTCACCCACCTGACCCCGAAAGAGCGCGACATCGCCATGGTGTTCCAGACCTACGCGCTTTACCCGCATATGTCGGTGCGCGAGAATATCGAGTTTCCGCTGGAGGTGCTGGGGCTGACCTGCGAGGCGCGCAAGCAGCGCTCGGACGAGGCGGCGGCGCTTTTGAACCTGGTGCCCTATCTCGACCGCAAGCCGCGCGATCTCTCTGGCGGGCAGCGCCAGCGGGTGTCCATGGCGCGGGCCATCGTGCGCGAGCCCAAGGTGTTCCTGTTCGACGAGCCGCTGTCGAACCTCGATGCCAAGCTGCGGGTGCAGATGCGCGGCGAAATCCGGCGGTTGCAGCAGCGCCTGGGCGTGACGGCGATCTATGTCACCCATGACCAGATCGAGGCGCTGACCATGGCCGACCGGGTGATGCTGCTCAACCAAGGGCGGATCGAGCAGGTCGCCGCTCCGCTCGACCTCTACGACCGCCCGGCGAGCCTGTTTGCCGCCGCCTTCATCGGCAGCCCGCCGATGAACCTGGTCGAGGCGGAGCCCTTGGGGCCGGGGCGCCTCGCGGCACTTGGCGCCGAGTTCGAGGTGCCGCAGGGGGTCACGCGGCCGGTGGTGCTGGGCTTTCGGCCCGAACACGTCCGGTTCGAGGCCCCGGGCGCGGGGCAGATCGACGCCACGGTGGACAGCGCCGAGAACACCGGCGACAGGCTGATCGTGTCGGCGCTGGCGGCGGGTCAAAGCCTCAACGTCAGCGTCGCCGAACGCCACAGCCTGCGGGTCGGCGATGGCGTGGCGCTTTCGGTGGCGGCGGAGCACCTGCACCTGTTCGACCGCGAGACCGGCCTGCGGCTCTGACCGTCGCGCCGTCAACCAACGGAAATCCCATGGTTTTTCCGGGGGCCTGAAAAAGGCTCCTGCGCGGTGCATCTTTCGTCCTTGCAATTAATCAATCACCTAATTAATTAATCCCTGACAGAAGCAACAGGGGCCAGAATCATGAAACCCATCCGGATCGGGCAGATCGTGCCCTCCTCGAACGTCACGATGGAAACCGAAATCCCGGCCTTGCTGCGGGCGCGCGAAAGCGTGGCGCCCGAGCGGTTCACCTTTCACTCGTCGCGGATGCGGATGAAGAAGGTCACGCGCGAAGAGCTGGCCGCGATGGATGCCGACAGCGACCGCTGCGCGCTGGAACTCTCGGACGCGGCGGTCGACGTGATGGGTTACGCCTGTCTCGTGGCGATCATGTCGATGGGGCACGGCTATCACCGCACCTCGCAGGCGCGCCTGCGCGGTGTCACCGCCGGGAACGGCGCCGACACGCCGGTGGTGACCTCCGCCGGGGCGCTGGTCGAAGGCATCAAGGCGATCGGCGCGAAAAAGGTCGCGGTGGTCGCGCCCTACATGAAGCCGCTGACCGAGATGGTGGTGGACTACATCCGCAACGAGGGCATCGAGGTGGTGACCTGGCGGGCGCTGGAGATCTCCGACAACCTTGCCGTGGCAGCGCATGATCCGATGAACCTGCCGGGGATTGTTGCCGGGATGGAAACAGACGGGGTCGATGCGGTGGTGCTTTCGGCCTGTGTGCAGATGCCGTCCCTGCCCGCGGTTTCGAGGGTCGAGGCGCAGGTCGGCAAGCCGGTGCTGACCGCCGCCATCGCCACCACCTGGCAGATGCTGAAAGAGCTGGGTCTCGACACCCGCGTGCCAGGCGGCGGCACGCTCTTGTCGGGCGCGTACTGAGGAGGCCGAGATGACCCGAGGGTACAATATCCACGCCAACGGCATCCGCCACCACCTGATCCATCATCCGGGGCAGGGGCCGCGGCTGCTGATCATTCCCGGCATCACCTCGCCCGCGATCACCTGGGGTTTCGTGGCCGACCGCATGGCAGAGCGCTTCGACGTCCATGTCCTCGACGTGCGGGGCCGGGGGCTGAGCCAGTCCGGCGATCTGGATTACACGCTCGATGCCATGGCCGCCGATGCCAGCGCGCTGGCCGAGGCGCTGGACACGCGGCTGGTGCTGGGCCATTCGATGGGCGCGCGCACCGCGATCCGCGCGGCGGCGACCACGCCCGAGGCCTTCAAGGGGTTGATCCTCGTCGATCCGCCGGTCTCCGGGCCGGGGCGGCGGGCCTATCCGATGGGCTGGCCCTGGTATGGCGAGTCGATCCGCATGGCGCAAAAGGGCTGCTCCGCCGAGGATATGCGCGCCTTCTGCCCGACCTGGAGCGACGAGCAGCTCGCGCTGCGCGCCGAATGGTTGCACACCTGCCACTGGGGCGCGATCCGCACCGCCTATGACGGGTTTCATACCGATGACATCCACGCCGACCTGCCGAAGCTGACCCAGAGGGTGCGGCTGGTCATTGCCGGTGGCGCGCCGGTGATCGGCGACGCGGATGCAGCGGAGATCAAGGCGCTGCTGCCGGGTATCGAGACCCGCACCGTCGCGGGCGCCGGGCACATGATCCCCTGGGACGATCTCGACGGCTTTCTGGCCGCGGTGATGGATTTCACCGCCTGAGCCGCGGCGACAGGACACCAACAGGAAGGACACCAAATGGACCAAGCGAGTTTCACCGAGATCTGCCTGCATCAACTCAAGATGTCGGGCGTGCACGAGGGCGAGAAGCTGGTGGTGCTGACCCAGGGCAACGACCGGCTGGACTATGCCGATGCCTTCATGGCGGCGGGCCAGCGGCTGGGTGCCAGGATGTACCACATGCGCCTGCCCGCACCCCTGCCCACCGCTGGCTGGGCCGTGGGCCAGACCGGGCTGGCGGCGCTGCCCGAGGCGGTCGAGGCGCTCAAGGCCTGCGACATGCTGATCGACTGCGTGTTCCTGCTGTTCTCGCCCGAGCAATTCGCCATCCAGGACGCGGGCACCCGCATCCTGACCGCGGTCGAGCCGCCGGAACTTCTGGCGCGGATGCTGCCCAGCACCGAGTTGCGCGAGAAGGTCGAGATCGGGGCCGAGTACCTGGCGAAGGCCAAGGTCATGCGCATCACCTCGCCCCATGGCACCGATGTGACCTACAAGCTGAACACCTATCCCACGGTCGCCGAATATGCCTGCACCGATGAGCCTGGGCGCTGGGATCACTGGCCCTCGGGCTTTGTCTTCACCGGCGGCGACGACGATGGCGTCGATGGCCGGATCGTGGTGGCGCCGGGCGATATCCTGCTGCCGCAGAACATGTATGTGCGCGATCCGATCACCTATACCATCGAGAAGGGCTGGATCACCGACATCCGCGGCGGGCTGGATGCCGAGCTGGTCAAATCCTACATGGCGGCCTTCAACGACACCCGCGGCATGGGGATGAGCCATGTCGGCTGGGGGATGAACCCCGATGCCCATTGGCACGGCATGACCCCGGGCGCCTTTCCCGGCGGCATGGGGATGGAGCCGCGCAGCTTTTACGGCAACGTGATGTTCTCGACCGGCCCGAACAACGAGTTGGGCGGGCCGAACGACACCGCCTGCCATCTCGATATCCCGATGCGCGGCTGTTCGCTGTTTCTGGATGACGAGCCGATCGTGATCGACGGCGATCTGGTCGTCAAGGAGATGCAGATGGCGCGCAACTGACGCCCAGGGCGGCGCGGCAGACCCGCCGCGCCGCCGCTTTCCCAGCTTTGAGGCACAACATGACACAGCATCAGGTTTACCAGGACGCCGGTTTCGGCGCCCCCGTTCCGCGCGGCACGCGGCCCGCCGTGGTGGTGGTGGATTTCACCTACGGCTTCACCGACACGCAATATCCCACCGCCGCCGACATGTCGGCCGAGGTGGCGGCGACGCGCAGGCTCACCGACGCGGCGCGCGCCATGGGCGTGCCGGTGATCTATACCGTCATCGCCTTCCAGCCCTGGGAACGCGAGGCGCTGCCCTGGCTGAAGAAGGCCCGGGGCATGGCGGCGATGGAAGCGGGCTCGCGGCTGTCCGAAGTCGACAGCGCCACCGGCATCCAGCCCTCCGATCCGGTGATCGTCAAGCACGGCGCCTCGGGTTTTCACGGCACCAACCTGGCGGGCCTGCTGACCGGGGCGGGGGTGGATACGCTGATCGTGACCGGGGCGACCACCTCGGGCTGCGTGCGCGCCACGGCGGTGGATGCGGTGCAATCGGGGTTCAACGTGCTGGTGCCGCGCGATTGCTGCGCCGACCGGGCCGCGGCGCCGCATGAGGCCAACCTCTACGACATGGCGCAGAAATACGCCGATGTGACCGACAGCGCCGACATCCTGGACTGGCTTCGGGATCTCGCGCGCGCCGCCGCCTGAGCGGGGCGCATCGACCTGCCGCAAGCCCGGTCGCCGATGCGGCCGGGCTGTGGTGTTTGCGGCGCCCTAGCCCTTGACCGAGAGGAACCCGCCGACCACGAAGGCCACCGTGGTGTCGAGCAGGTCGTCGGTGGCGTTCTGCGACTTGGCCAGTTCGGCCAGCCGGTTGGTATCGGAAAAGGCATAGAGATAGGCCCCGACCATGAGCGAGACCTTCTGGAAGATCTGCAACTCGGTGGCCTGCGGCAGGAGCCGGTGAAAGGCCTGGGCATAGGCGCGGGTCGACTCGTCATAGACCTCGCGGCGCAGGGCATAGGAAAACGCCTCCGGCTCCATGTGCAGCCTTGCGTGCAGGCGCAGGAAGGCGCGGCCCTGCCGGGTGCCCATCAACTGCGCCGACGGCTCGAGAAAGGCGCGCGCCAGGTCCTCGACCGTATGGCTGCCCTCGGCACTCAGCGCCGCCAGCCGTTCCAGCCGCTGGCGCGCCACCACCAGGCCGCGGCGCAGAAAGACCTCGCGGAAGAGGTTCTCCTTGTTCTTGAAGTAATAGGCGGTCATCGCCGGGTTGACGTCGAGCTTGTCGGCCACCTGCCGCAGCGCGGTGCCGGAATAGCCCTGTTCGGCAAACAGCAGCTCTGCCGCATCCAGCAGCTTGTCCGACAGGTTGGTCTGCCCCTCGGGTCGTCCGACTTTCTTCGGCCTGCCTCGCGTCATGTCGCTTCCTTTGTCTCTGTGGCCCCGCGGCGCGCCGGGGCGCCCGCAAACCTGCCCCGGCGAATCACCTTATCCCCGTCCGGGGGGTGCCCGATCTGATCAAATACTAGCTTGGCAGGTAAAGTTTTCATAGATCTCAACGGGATAAAATTAATTAATTGCATGAATAATAAACGGTGATAATGTCGCACCCACGGTACACCAAAAACCCAACAGGACCCCTCATGAAACACATGCTTTTCCCCAGCCTCGCCGCCACCGGCCTTTTGTGCCTTGCCGCCCCGGCCATGGCCATCGACCGGCCCGAGGTCACGCTCCAGGCCGTCGCCGGCAGTCTCGGCGGCGTGCCGATGATGATCATCGAAGGCGAGAACCTCGACGAGAAATACGGCTTTGACGGCACCTTCGAGTATCTGCCGCACGAAGGCATCTTTCAGAACTTCCTGATCGGCAATGCCGATATCTCGATGGACAACGACCTGCTCGGCGTGGCCTTCGCCCGCGAGGAAGGCTTCGACATCACCGCCTTCTACCCGGTCGGCAACCTCTATCTCGGGATCGTCGTGCCGGGCAGTTCCGACGCCGAGACGCCCGCCGATCTCAAGGGAAAGAAGGTCGGCCACTTCGGCGCCGATTCCGGCACCACCATGTTCATCCGCCTGATCGTCGAGGAAATGTACGGCTTCGACGTGCTGAAGGAATACGAGATGTCGCAGGTCGGGCCGGGCGCGCTGGTCTCGCTGCTCAAGGAAGGCGAGGTCGAGGCGATCTTCAACTTCGAGAGCTTCGTCTCCGAGGCCATGGTCGCCACCGAGGGCCGCTACCTGCTGCAGGCCTACAAGGACTATGCCGAGTTCAACAATGGCTTCGCCCCCTGGATCACCAACATGGTCGGCCATGGCCCCTGGCTGAAGGAGAACCCGGAGCTGGCCTACGCGGTGCGCGACGCCTATGACGAGGCGGTGGCGATGCTCGACGAGAGCGGCTACGAGATCCTGCGCAAGCCCTACATCCGCGAGAAGCTGGGCATCACCAGCGACGAGGTGCTGGACGTGGTGATCGCCAATGGCGCCGAGAACAACTACTTCACCACCGACTGGTCCGAGGCCAAACGCGCCGCCGCGACCGAGTTCCTCGAGAAGCTGGCCGCCGATGGCGAGGTGCTCAAGAACGTGCCCGAGGGCATGATGGTCACGCTCGAAGACCATGTCGGGCCGCGTCCGTAACTTCCCAGAGCGAGACATCACATGACACCGCTTCAGAAACAGGGGTGGGCCGGTCTGGCCCTCCTCCTGCTCATCCCGGCCTGGGTGCTGGCGGCTTCCAACACGACCTTCATCGAACATCCGATGATCGTGGTGCGCGAATTGCCGCCCTTCCTGGCCAATCCCGAAACCTGGTCGAACATCGGCATCACCCTGGCGCGGGTGGCGGCGGGCCTGGCCCTCGGCGTCGTCGCGGGCTTTGTCGCCGCCTTCGTGATGACCCGCTCGCGCTTTCTGGGCGAGGTGCTGGGCTATTACGTCACCGCCGCCCTGCGCACCCCAAGCGCCATCGCCGCGATCCTGGCGCTGGCGATCTTCAAGGGCAGCGAGACCGGCTATGCGCTGGTGGTGGCCTTCATCACCTTTCCCTACATGGCCGTCGGCCTGCGCGACGGGCTGGCCAATGCCGACCGCGACCTCGACGAGATGTCGCAGGTCTATCACCTGGGCCTGCTCGCCCAGATCCGCCACGTCTGGGCGCCCTATGTCGCGCCCTTCATCTTTGCTGCGCTGCGCAATGCCCATGCGCTGGCCTGGAAGGTGATCGTGGTGGCGGAAATCTTCGGCGCCGCCAAGACCGGCTTCGGGGCCAAGTTCGAACACGCCTGGAGCTACATGCTGATGACCGAGGTTCACCTGTGGCTGCTGGTGTTCATGGTGATCGTGCTTTTCGCCGAATACGGGCTGATCCGCCAGGCCGAGAAATTCGTCTTCCGCTGGCGCTGAGCCGCGCCCGTGACACCCCCACAAAGGACGACCAGATGACCCAGGAAACCAGACCCTCGATCCTCAAATGCGAGGACCTCGGCGTGTCCTACGGCGCTGTGCCCGCCGTCGGCCGCCTCGACTTCGACATCCGCAAGGGCGAGTTCGTCGCCATCCTCGGGCCCTCGGGCTGCGGCAAATCCTCGATGCTCAACGTCATTTCCGGCTTGCGGGCGCCGACCCGTGGCCGGGTCCATGTCAAGGACCAGGAGCTTTTCACCCCGGCCTCGAAACCGCCGCGCCTGGGCTACGTGTTCCAGTCGCACCGGCTTCTGCCCTGGCGCACCGTGCGCCAGAACCTCGAGATCGCGCTGGCCGCCTCCGAGGTGCCACGCCGCGACTGGGAGGCGCGGATCGACGAGATCCTGTCGATCCTGCATATCGCGCAGTTCAAGGACGCCTGGCCGATGCGCCTTTCCGGCGGCCAGCGCCAGCGGGTGTCGATCGCCCGCGCGCTGCTGGTCGACCCGGCCTATATCCTGATGGACGAGCCGCTCTCGACGCTCGACGAGGTCACTGCACGCTCGCTGCGCCAGGAGCTGACCGGCATCTGCCAGCGCACCGACGCGACGGTGGTCTTTGTCACCCACTCGATCCGCGAAGCCGTCTACCTGGCCGACCGCATCCTGATCCTGACCCGCGGCCCGGCCGAGATCTTCGAGGATTACACCGTCCCGCTGGAGCGCCCCCGCGATTACGACGACGCCCGCATCAGCGAGGTCGAGGCCGATATCGTCCGCCGCGTCCAGGCGCCCTGGGGGCTGTCGGTCGAAAAGGAGAAAGCCGTTGCCTGAGATGACGCTCAAATCCCCCCCGCTCCCGCGCGGGCTTCTGGCCCGGTCGGTCGACCTCGGCACCTCCCGGATTTCCGCCGCGGCGGTAGCGCTGATCTCGATCCTGATCATCTGGCACGCCGGGTCCATCGTCTTCCGGCCGTGGATTCCGACCATCCCCTCGACCTTTGTCGAGATGGGCTACGACCTGACCAGCCGCGCCTTCTGGGGCGACTTTGCCCTGACCATGGGCCGGGTGCTGGCCGCCTTTGCCGCGGCCTCCATCGCCGGGGCGGTGATCGGCGTGCTGATCGGGCTGAACGAAAAGGCCGAGGCCTTCTTCCAGCCGCTGCTGGCGCTGGCGCTGGCGGTGCCCGACCCGGTCTACATCATCTTTGCCATCCTGGCCGTGGGCACCGGCGAGCTGGCCGGCTTCATCGCCCTGACCGTCGCGGTGGCGCCTTTCGTCACCAATATCGTGCGCTCCAATGTCCATGCCCGCGATACCGACCTCGACGAGATGGCGCAGGTCTATCACCTGCCGCGCGGCGTGCGCCTGGCGGCGGTGCTCTTTCCGCAGCTGGTGCCCGCCTTCCTGACGGCGATGCGGTTTTCCTTCGCGCTGTCGTGGAAACTGGTCGTCGTGGTCGAGGCGCTGGGCCAGCCCGACGGCATCGGGGCGGCGATCTTCAACAGCTTCCGCCTGCTCAGGATGCGCGAAGTCGCCGCGACCGCAATCATCTTCATCATCGCCATGCAGCTGCTCGAACGCGGCGTGCTGGGCCGGGTGGAAAAGAAATTCCTGCGCTGGCGCGACTAGGCCGGGCAGAACGAAAGACGGAGAACGAACATGAAAATCGCAATCATCGGTGGCGGCATCGGCGGCACCGCGGCGGCCTATGCGCTGCTGCAAAAGGGCCACCAGGTCGAGATCTTCGAGCAGGCGCCGCAATTCGGCGAGGTGGGCGCGGGCATCCAGATCACCCCCAATGCCGTCAAGGCGATCAAGGGGCTGGGGCTTTACGACAGGTTCTTGACCTATGCCTTCTATCCCAAGGCGGTGGTGGGCCGGAACTGGCAGACCGCGCAGGAGAACTTCCGCATCGACCTCGGCGCCGAATTCCGCGAGCATTATGACGCGCCCTTCATCCATATCCACCGCGCCGACCTGCTCGACCTTTTCGTCAAGGAACTGCCGCCCGAGGTCTGCCATTTCAACAAGGCCTGCACCGGCATCACCCAGTCCGGCACAACCGCCGAGGCGACCTTCAGCGACGGCACGACGGTCACCGCCGACCTGATCGTCGGCGCCGACGGGCTGCGCTCGGTGGTGCGGCGGACGCTCTTTGGCGACGGCGATCTGCGCTGGACCGGGCATCAATGCTACCGCGCGCTGGTGCCCACCGGCGGGGTGGTCGATTACGTCAACCCCGACAGCACCTTCTGGATGGGGCCGAATTCCCATGTCGTGACCTATTACGTGAAGGGCGGCGACATGGTGAACATCGTCGCGGTCACCGAATCCTCGGAATGGGTGGCCGAAAGCTGGAGCACCAGGGCCTCGAAGGACGAGATGCTGGCGGATTTCGACGGCTGGCATTCCAGCCTGCAGGATCTGTTTTCCCGCGTCGACGAGGTCTACAACTGGGGCCTGTTCGACCGCGACCCGATGGAGACCTGGACCCGCGGCTGCGTCACCCTGCTGGGCGATGCCTGTCACCCGATGCTGCCCTTCCTGTCGCAGGGCGCGGCCATGGCGATCGAGGACGGTTTCGTTTTGGGCGAGGCGCTGGGGGTCTTCCCCGATGACCTCGACCGCGCGCTGGCGGCCTATGAAAAGGAGCGCCTGCCCCGCACCGCGCGGGTGCAGCTCGAGGCGCGCGAGCGCGGGAGGACCTATCACCTGCCCACGCCCGAGGAGATGGCAGCGCGCGACGCCGAATACGCCCGGCTGCAGAAGGAGGATCCGCGCAAGACCGGGATCAATACCGACTGGGTCTACGACTACGATCCGCGCCAGTTCGCCAAGCGCCATGCCGTGCTGGACGAGATCGCCAGCTAAGGGCGGGATGCCATTGGCCTGATGCGGACTTTGCCGCTGAACCCCAGCGCGGAACAGTGGCGAAGCCGCCGCGCATCGTCGTGCCGCCCCCCGGCACGGCGATTTGGCTGATGTCAGCGCGACGCACTGTGCTTTTGCGGATTTGGCAGATATAAAGCGCGCTGTTCAAACCTGGGATCGCCGTACCGCGGCACGACGATGCGCGGCTCGCACCAGATCCTTCGGATCGACCCGACACAAGACAGGCCGCCCTTTCACCCTCAGGCGCAGCCCAGCAGCCGCGAAATCCGCCGGGCGCAGGATTGCACCGCCGTGATCACCCCGCTGTCGGGCGTCTCGGGCCGGTCGAAGGCGCGGGTGGCATTGATCGCGCCGACGATCCCGCCCGAGATGTCGCGGATCGGGGCGGCGACCGAGGCCATGCCGCGCTCGAAACTGCCCATGTGCACCACCACCTCGCGGGTGCAATCGCCGCGCCATTGCTCGAGCAGCGCCGCCATGTTGCGCGGGGTGCCGCGCGGCGCGTGGTCGTAATGCTCGTCGCGGTAAAGCGCGATCAGCGACTCCTCGTCCAGATCGGTCAGCAGCACCCGCCCCATGGTGGTGGCCGAGGCCGGCAACCGGCTGCCGACATGCACGATGCTGCCCATGCCCATCCGGCTGGCGACCCGCAGCATGTAAAGCACGCTGCGCCCGTCGCGCACGCCCAGGTGAGTCGACCAGTCGGTCTCGTCGCGCAGCCGCTCGATCTCGGGCAGGGCAATCTGCACCAGCTCGCGCGAGGCCATGTAGCCATGCCCCAGCCGCAGCACCGCGGGCCCCAGCGCATAGGTCTGGCGGCGCACGTCATGCAAGAGGAACCCCAGGTGCGCCAGGGTATAGACCGTGCGGAACGCCGCCGACCGGCTGAGGTCAAGCGTGCGCGCGATCTCGCTCAGCGTGAGCTCGTGATGCTCGGTGGTGAAGATGTCGAGCACCGCGAACCCCCGGATCAAGCCGGGCACCAGGTAACGGTCCTCGTCCGATTCTGTTTTGCCCATAAAACGCAAAGTAGCAGGTCAAACATGCACAGGCTACGTACCTTTCATCACATCATGATCGACACGACCAGGAGGACCAGACATGAACATGCGCGCAACCGCATCGCCGCTGGCGGCGGAACTCAAGGCCCATACCGGCCGCTTCACCGACAAGGAATTCGACTGGAAGGCCTTTCCGTCGAACGTCGGCTATGACGAGCTGTCCCGGGCGCAGATGCGCTACATCGGTGCTGGCGGCTCGCCCAAGGTGGGCGATACCTCGACCCTTCCGGCCGACAATTTCACCCTGTCGCTGATCTACAAGGAGCCCGGCAAATACGCCGCCTGCCACAGCCACGAGATCGAGGAGAGCTTCCTCGTCATCGACGGGGCGCTGGTCATCGGCTGGGAAAAGGACGGCGAGGTGGTCGAAGTCAACCTCGGCCCCAAGGACATGATCCTCAACGCCCGCGAGATCGGCCATGGTTTCCGCGTCGACGGCGTCGAGCCGGTGATGATGTCGGTCTCGGTCGACGTCGGCAAGCCGCTGCCGCCGGTCTATCACTACCACCCCAAGGAACATGCGCCCGAGCTGGCGCGCGCCTTCGGGGCCAAGCCCGGCGAGACCATCAAGTTCGACCCCGCGGGCGAACATCCGCTGCAGAAGCTGATGGCGCAGCACGTCATCCGCTATTCCGAGCAGCCGACCATCTGGGAAGAGGCCGGCTTCACCCGCAAGGTCTATGTCGGCGAGGGCGGCCTGGCGCATGACACCTGCCGCAAGGAGATGTGGGGCGTGCCGTCGCGCGTCGGCATCAAGGCCTTCACCCGCGATGTCGAAGATGCCTTCCTGGTGCTCGAAGGCTCCCTGACCGTGGGTTGGGAAGAAAACGGCGAGACCGTCGAGGTCGAGCTCGGGCCGCGCGACCTGGTCAAGACCCCGGCCGGGCGCAAGCACTGGATCCGCAATGACGGCGCCGGTGCCGCCACGGTCTGGCACGTGATCGGCTCGGCCAAGGACGATGGCGTGACATACGAAGCCGCCTGACCCCGGCCTGCACGACCTGACAGGATGCGGCCGACGACCGGCCGCATCCGCGCTGACGCCGCGCCCCTCTCAAGGGGCCAGCGGCGCGTCGGCCCGGCGGTGATCCGCCCTAATTCCCCTATGTCCCCGAGAAATTGCCCGCCCCGCGTGGTGCGCCTCGGCCTGCGCGCTATGCGGTGCCTCTGCCCCGGTGAAATTTCGTGAAAGCCCTTGACTCACCCCGGTGCTTTTGGCCATATATCAATATTGAACGCAAAGTTCATAAATGAACACACGCCCGATTGGGCGGCCAAATGAACACACGCCCGATTGGGCGGCCAAATGAACACAGGCCCGCCAGGGTGGCCGGTGCCCCGAAAAGGGCGCGCGCCGCCCCCTGCCGAGGCCGCCGCGCTGACACCGACCGGGCAGGCTCTGCCCGCCAAACATGGATTTCTTTTCGCATGAGCTGGACCCCAAGGACTTCGCAGGGCATCGCCTTTCTCGAACGCCCCGGCGCCGGTGCCCCGCTGGTGCTGCTGCATGGCATCGGCTCCAATGCCTCTTCCTTCACGCCGCTCCTGGCGCATCTGCCCGACAGCCTGCGGGTGATCGCCTGGAACGCGCCGGGCTATGCCGGCTCCGATCCGCTGGCGCCGGGCTGGCCGCAGGCGCAGGACTATGCCGCCGCGCTCGGCGGGCTGCTCGACCGGCTCGAGGTCGCGCGCGCGGCGCTGCTCGGCCATTCGCTGGGCGCGCTGATGGCGGCGGCCTTCGCGGTCGCCCATCCCGCGCGGGTGACGCATCTGACCTTTGCCGCCCCGGCCATCGGCCACGGGGTGACACCGGGGGCCGAGCTCAGCGCCGCCGCGCAGGCGCGGATCGACGATCTGGAGCGGCTGGGGGCAGCGGCCTTCGCCGCCGCCCGCGCGCCGCGGCTGGTGCATCGCCCCGAGGACAACCCCGAGACCCTGGTGCTGGTGCAGGCCACCATGGGCCAGGTCACGCTGCCCGGCTATGGCCAGGCGGCGCGGATGCTGGCCTCGGGCCGCTTGCTCGACGATGCCGCAAGGCTGCGCGTCCCGGCCGATGTGATCGTCGGCGCCGAGGACCGCGTGACCCCGCCCGAGGGCGCCCGCCGCCTTCATGCCGCGCTGCCCGAGGGGCTGCGCGGGCGCTGCACCGAACTGCCCGACCTCGGCCATGCGCTCTACCAGCAGGACCCGGCGCGCTTCGCCCGCGCGCTTAACCTCGCGCCCGGTGCGGCCTGAACCAGACCCAAGTCACGGAGAGACAAGTGATACGCTACGATTATGACAAATCCGTCGCGGTGGTGACCGGGGGCTCTTCGGGCATCGGCCTGGCCACGGTGCGGCTCTTGCTGGAAAACGGCGCGCGGGTGGCCTTCTGCGCCCGCAACGCGGCGCGGCTGAACGACGTGGCGGCGCTGCTGCGGCGCGACTTCGGCGCCGACCGGGTGCTGACGGGGGCCTTTTCGGTGCTCGACAAGGCGGCGGTGACCGCCTTCGCCGAGCAGGTGCGCGACACCTTCGGGCGCTGCGACCTGCTGGTGAACAACGCGGGCCAGGGCCGGATCTCGACCTTCGAGACCACCACGGACGACGACTGGCGCGCGGAATTCGAGCTCAAGCTGTTTTCCCAGGTGCTGCCGGTGCGGGCCTTCCTGCCCATGCTGCGCGAGGCGCAGGGCGCGGTCGTCGCGGTCAACTCGCTGCTGGCCTACCAGCCCGAGCCGCACATGGTCTGCACCTCCGCGGCGCGCGCCGGGGTGCAGAACCTGCTGAAATCGCTCTCGGTCGAACTGGCGCCCGATGTGCGGGTGAACGCGGTGCTGCTGGGGCTGATCGGCTCGGGGCAATGGACCCGCCGCTTCGCCGAGCGCGAGGACCAGTCGGTCAGCCGCGCCGAATGGTACGCCGCATTGGCCGAGAAGAAGGGCATCCCGCTGGCCCGCCTGGGCGAGGCCGAGGACGCCGCCCATGCCATCGCCTTCCTCGGCTCGCGCGCGGCCAGCTACGTCACCGGCGCCCAGCTCGAGGTATCGGGCGGCCTGTCCCGCCACATCTGAGCCCGGCCATTGGGTCCAGCCACTGAGTCCGGCCAGTGAGTCCTTCCAGTGAACCCGGCCATCCGAAATCGCGCATCCGCGCCCCGCATCAGGGAGACCGACCATGACGATCCGGCCCATCACGGCACAATCGCCAGGCGGTTTTCCTTGCCTGTCAAGGCACTACCGGCTCGTGTTTTGCCGGTAAAACGTTAAATTGTACCCTTGCGCTGCATCTTTACCTTCGGCGCATCACAGCGACATCAGGGAGCCACCACATGATCACATCCAGCCTCACCCGCCGGTCCTTTCTGGGCACGTCTGCCGCCAGCTTCGCGGTTCTGTCCGCCGGCGGCCCGGCGATGGCCCAGGGCAATACCTTCCGCTTCATCACCCCGTTCAGCTTCTCGCTGTCCTTTGCCGCGGTGCTTTACGGCGATGCGGCGGGCTACTACGCCGATGAAGGGCTGGACATGGAGATCCAGTCCGGCAAGGGCGCGGCCATGGCGGCCCAGATGGTGCTGGCCGACCAGATGGATTCGGGCCGCACCGGCGGCACCAACTACATCCTGTCGCGGGTCAACAGCGGCGCGCCGCTGATCTCGATCGCCACCATCGCGCAGCTCTCGCCGTTCTTCATCATTTCCTCCTCCGACAGCCCGGTCAATACCGTGGCCGACCTCGAGGGCCGCACCGTCGGCATGGCCTCGCTCGGCGGGTCGATGGAGGGCACGCTGGATCTCTTGATGCTCAGCGGCGGTCTGTCGCCCGATACGGTCAACAAGGTCAAGGTGGCCGATACCGCGGCGTCCTTCGCACTGATCGAGGCGGGCCGGGCCGGGGCCTTCATCGGCAATACCTCGTCGATGATCAAGGCCAAGTCGGCGCGCGACACCGTGGTCGCCATCCCGATGGACGACAGCATGCCGGGTCAGGTCTATGTCGGCCGTCCCGACGATGTCGCGGCCAACCCCGACAAGTATGCCGCCTTCCTGAAAGCCACCCACAAGGCGGCGCTGGACATCACCCGGGCCGAGGATCTCGAGCCGATCCTCAACGCCATCGGCTCCAGGCACAAGGTCAACGGGCTGGACGACATGGAGGTCGCCAAGCTCGACCTGGCCACCAATGCCGAGAACTGGGTCGCCAAGGGCGAAGAGAACCTGCTGCGCAACATCCCCGAGGTCTGGGCCAATGCGATCGACCTGCTCGACAGCGCCGGCATGATCGACTCCAAGCCCGATGCGACCACGCTCTACACCAACGGGCCGCTGGAAAGGGCGCTTGCGTGATGCCGTTCGACAGCAACGCCATGGAGAAGGAGGTCAGCGTTTCCGGGCTGACCAAGATCTTCGGGGACGGCGATACCGCCGTCACCGCCATCGCCAATGCCGACCTGGCGCTGGTGCCCGGCGAATTCGTCTCGCTGCTGGGGCCTTCGGGCTGCGGCAAGACCACGCTGCTGCGGATCATCGCCGGGCTCGAGGCGCCCACCGAGGGCGCGGTCGAGGTGCGCGGGCAAAGCATCTGGAACGGCAAGACCCGCTCCACCGCCGCCACCCGCCCGGTGTCGATGATGTTCCAGGAGCCGCGGCTCTTTCCCTGGTTCAGCGTGCTCGACAACGTGGCCCTGCCGCTGCGCGTGGCCAGGGTCGACGCCAAAACGCGGCGTGAACGCGCCGCGAGGATCTGCGAGACCGTGGGGCTGAAGGACTTCCTGCACCACCGGCCCACGGCGCTGTCCGGCGGGATGCGCCAGCGCGCCTCGCTGGCGCGCGCGCTGGTCACCGACCCGCAGGTGCTGCTGCTCGACGAGCCCTTCGGCGCATTGGACGCCATGACCCGCGATTCGCTGAATTTGGAGCTGATGCAGGTCTGTGCGCGGGCCAAGGTGACCACCATGCTGGTGACGCACTCGATCTCCGAGGCGGCCTTCCTGTCGGACCGGGTGGTGGTGCTGGCGCCGCGCCCGGCGCGGATCACCGACATCATCGAGATGCCGTTCGACCGCCCGCGCGATCTCGACCTGCAACAATCGACGCAGTTCCAGTCCATGGTGGGCCGGCTGCGGCGGGCATTGAGCGAGGGCGCGTGATGCACAAGAACACCCTGCGAACCATCCTGCCGATCATTTCGGTCACCTCCTTCCTGGCGCTCTGGACGATCTATGTCCACACCGCCGAGGTCTCGGCCTTCGTGCTGCCGCCGCCCGATGCCATCGTCGTGGCGCTCTTCGAGATGGTGCAGACCCGCGAGCTCTGGGATCATGCGCTGGTGACGGTGATCGAGGCGGTCTCGGGCTTCCTGATCGCGGTGACGCTGGGGGTCAGCCTCGGGTTCATCATGGCGCGGGTGCCGCCGGTGGAATGGGCGGCCAAGCCCTTCATCGTGCTGATGCAGCTGATCCCCAAGATCGCGCTGGCGCCGCTGTTCATCCTGTGGTTCGGCTTCGGGCTGGAATCGAAGATCTTCATCGCCGCGGCGCTGGCCTTCTTCCCGGTCTTCTCGAACGCGCTGCAGGCCTTCAAGTCGATCGAGCCCGGCGACAAGGATGTCTTCACCATGTTGCAGGCCAACCCGGTGCAGCGCTTCTTCCTGCTCGACCTGCCCAACGCCCTGCCGGTGGTGCTGACCGGGGCCGAGGTCGCGGTGGTGCTGGCGATGATCGGCGCCATCGTCGGCGAGTTCATCGGCGGCAACGAAGGCCTGGGCTATCTCGCGGTGGCACATCTGCAGAACCTCGCGGTGCCCGAACTCTTCGGCGTGATCGTCATCCTGGCGATGGTGGGGCTGGTGCTCTACACGCTGATCGGCCGGCTGCGCACCTGGTTCTCGCCCTGGCACGTCTCGACCGGCGTGGCCTGAGCCGGACCGCCCGAAACACGACAGGCCGCGGCGGGGGAAAACCCGGCGCGGCCTTTGCCATTCCGCCCACCGCCGGGATCGCATTGCACCCGGGCGGGCATTCATCCTAGAGTCGCGCGGCATGACGGACCGCACCGAACCGGGCATCGGCGGCAGGGGCCGCCGGCCGGGCAAGGTCGCCCTCGCAGCACTCGAAACTCCAAGGCGCAAGGCGCGAAACGGCGGCCGGATCATGGGAACTCTCGGATTATTTCTGTTCGCGGCGCTGATCGTCGGCGCCTCGAAGGGCGGGCTGTCGACCGCGGCGGCGCTGGCGGTGCCGATCCTGTCGATCTGGATGGACCCGCTGATCGCCGCCGGGGTGCTGCTGCCGGTGTTCCTGGTCAGCGACGTGGTCGGCGTCTGGCTCTATCGCCACGAATTCTCGCGCGCCAACGTGCTCTTGCTGATCCCCGCCGGGCTGGCGGGCGTCATCCTCGCCACCTTCCTCGCGCCGCATGTCTCCTCGGTGCACCTGGCACTGGCGACCGGGCTGGTCGGGTTGTTCTATTGCGGCCAGGCCTGGCTGAAGCAATTGCGCGGCCGCAATGCCGCGGTGCCGTTCCGGCCGGGGCCGGGCATCTTCTGGGGTGTGCTCACCGGCATCACCAGCTTCATCTCGCATACCGGCGCGCCGCCGTTCCAGAGCTTCGTGCTGCCGCAGCGCCTGCCGAAGATGCAATATGCCGGCACCAACACGCTGGTCTTCGCGGCGATCAACCTGTTCAAGCTGCCGGCCTATGCCGCGGTGGGCCTGTTTGCCGATGTCGACGTGCCCCTGCTGCTGGCGATGGCCTTGGTGGCGACCCTGGGCGCGGTGCTGGGCCGGCGGCTGGCGCAATGGATGCCCGAGGCGGTCTTCACCCTGGTGATCCAGATCCTGCTGTTTGTCGTCTCGCTCTACCTGGTCGGCAATTCCCTGACCCGGATGCTGGCCTGACGCCCCCCGGCTTTCTGCAACCGGTTGCACGTTTTTCGTTTTGACCGGCGCCGAAAGCGGCTAAGCCGGGGCGACAGGAATTGACGGGCCGATCGACATGGCAGTGACGTTGAAAGAGGTTGCCCTGCGCGCGGGCGTATCGCGCTCGGCAGTGTCGCGGACCTTTACCGAGGGCGCCTCGGTCTCGCCCGAGATGCGGCGCAAGGTGGAAAAGGCGGCGCGCGAACTGGGCTACAGCCCCAATGCCCTGGCCTCGAGCCTGACCACCGGGCGCACCAAGCTGGTCGGGCTGGTGTCGAACAACTTCCGCAACCCGATCTTCCTCGAGGTCTTCGACCTGTTTACCCGCGGGCTTCAGGACCGCGGCCTGCGGCCCTTGCTGCTGAACCTGTCGGCGGGGCCGGATGCCGAAAGCTCGGTGCGGATGCTGCGGCAATATTCGGTGGATGGCGTCGTCGTCGCCTCCTCGACCCTGCCGCCGGAGTTCTCCCGGGCCTTCCGCGATGCCGGGGTGCCGGTGGTCCATGCCTTCGGCCGCGCCTCTGCCGCGCCCGAGGTGCATGTGGTGGGCATCGACAATGCCGCCAGCGGCAGGCTGGCCGCGCAGACGCTGCTGGCGCGCGGCTACCGCCGGATCGCCTTCATGGGCGGGCCGGAGAGCGCCACCACGACGCAGGACCGCTTTGCCGGGTTCATGCAGGAGCTTGCGGCGCATCCGGAGGTCACGGTCAGCCATTCCTTCGCCCGGGCCTATTCCTTCGACGCCGGACGGGACGAGATGACGCGGCTGTTGCAGGACAGCCCGGCGGAGGCCTATTTCTGCGGCGACGACATCCTGTCCATCGGCGCGCTCTCGGCGCTTCAGGACGGCGGCTTTGCCTGTCCCGGCGACATCGGCATCCTCGGGCTGAACGACATGGAGATGGCGCGGTGGAACAACATCGACCTGACGACGCTGCACCAGCCGATCGACCGGATCGTGGCCTCGGCCATCGACCTGATGGTGGCGACTTTGGACGACCGCGACCGCGCGCCGGAGGCGCGGGTGTTTTCCTGCACGGTGGTGGAGCGCGGGACGTTGCGGCCGGTGGCGGGGTAGCGATTGGCCTTTTGCGGACACCCGTCGCGCCATCCCGGCCCGGAATCAAGGGCGTAGCCCGCCGGGCCAGCGTCATGCCAAAGGCATGCCTGCGGCATGACCCGCCCCCCGGGCTGCCGCTCCGGTGACGTCAGCGCATCGTTCCGAGGTCATCCGGAGCTGGCCGGGATAAAGCGCGCAGAAACACCGTTGCAGCGGCATCCCGCGGGCAGCCGCTGGCCCGGCTCATGTTGCCTGGGGGCGCGTCGGCGATGCGCGGCGGCTTCGCCTTGATTCCGCGCCAGGTGCGAAGCGGTTGACTTCGCACCTGGCCGAAGTCACCGAAACATCGGCGGTCGCGCATCCACCCAGGCGCCCTTGTCGCGCGCCGAGGCCACTGCCTGGTGCACCGCCGCCATCGAGCGCACGCCGGCCTCGGCATCCGGCAGCCCGTCGCGGGTCTCGCCGGCAATCGCATCGGCCAGGTCGCAATAGATATTGGCCACCGCCAGCGGAAACCCTTCGGGATGGGCAATCGCCACGCGGCTGAGGCGCTTGGCGTCCTCGTGCAGCCCGGCCTCGCCCTTCTCGATGATCTGCGTGCGCCCGCCGACCGGGGTGTAAAGCAACTGGTTCGGCTGTTCCGACATCCAGCGCAAGCCCCCGGTTTCGCCGAAGATCTGGATGTCGAAGCCATGCTGCCGCCCGATCGCCACCGAAGAGGTCCAGAGCCGCCCCACGGTGCCGCCCGACATGCGGAAGTTGACCATGGCGTCGTCTTCCAGCTCGCGGCTGGCAATGGTCGAGGCGAAATCCGCCGAGAGCGTCTCGACCTCGTCATCGCAGACGAAACTCGCCATGTGCAGCGCGTGGATGCCGCAATCGGCGAATTGCCCCGAGACACCGGCCATCTTCGGATCGTACCGCCAGCGCACCCGCGGGTTGTCGGCATCCGTCGCGTCGCCGTGATGACCGTGGGAGAAATTCGTCACCACCAGCCGCACCTTGCCAAGCTCGCCCGCGCGCACCATGGCGCGGGCCTGGCGCACCATCGGATAGGCGGAATAGCAGTAGTTGACCGCGCAATGCTTGCCCGAGGCGCGGGCGGTGCGCACGATCTCTTCGCCTTCCTCGACGGTCATGGTCATCGGCTTTTCGCAAAGCACGTTGAAGCCCGCCTCGAGAAAGGCCTTGGTGATCTCGAAATGCGTGGCATTGGGCGTGGCCACGGTGACCAGGTCGATCCGGTCCTCGCGGTCCTTCTCGCCCATCAGCATCTCTTTCCAGTCGCCATAGGCGCGGTCGGCGGCAATGCCCAGCCGCTGCGCATAGGCGCGGCCTTCCTCGGGGCGGTGATCCAGCGCGCCCGCGGTGAATTCAAAGCGCCCGTCGGCCAGTGCGCCCAAACGGTGTGCCGGGCCGATCTGGCTGCCTTCGCCGCCGCCGATCATGCCCCATTTCAGTTTCGCCATGTGTGTGCCCCTTACTTGAAGCCGATGGATTCGAGGTATTCGCGGTTTGCCCGGGCATCGCCCAGCGTATCGGGATCGAGCGTCGGATCGCAATCCTGCTCGACGGTACACCAGCCCTGGAACCCTGCGTCCAGCAGCACCTTGCGGACGGCGGGGAAATCCACGTCGCCTTCGCCGAGGTTGCAGAAGATGCCCTGGCCGCAGGCGTCGTAAAAGCCGGTGCGGTTCTCGATAGCCGCCGCCTTGACCTTGGGGTCGATGTCCTTGAAATGCATGTAGGAAATCCGATCCATGTGGCGCTTCATGAAACCCACCGGATCGAAACCGGCATAGGAGTGATGGCCGGTGTCGAAACAGATTTTCAGGATCTTGTCGTCGACCTCGTCCAGCAGCCGCTCCAGTTCCGGCTCGAAGTCCAGGAAACCGCCGGCGTGCGCGTGGATGCCCACGGTCAGCCCGTATTCCTCGGCCCCGATGCGCGCGCTTTCGGCGATGCGGTCGCGGTAGGCCGCCCATTCGGTGCGGTCCATCTGCTCGGCCTCATCGGCGCGGCCCGCGGTGGGCGCGCGGCGCGGCGAGATCGAATCGATCAGCACCAGGTGCTGCGCGCCATGGGCCTTCAGCGCCCTGGCGGTGCGATGCGTCGCGTCCAGCACGTCGTCCCAGGCCTCCGGGTCGTGATAGGGGCGAAAGACCACGCCGCCGATCAACTCCAGCCCGTTCTCGTCCAGCCCTTCGCCCAGCACCGCCGGGTCCTCGGGCATGAAGCCCACGGGGCCAAGCTCGATGCCCTTGTACCCGGCTTCGGCGCATTGCTTGAGCACATGCTGCCAGGTCGGGTTGCGCGGGTCGCTGGCGAATTCCACGCCCCATGAACAGGGCGCATTGCCGATTCTGATTGTCATTTTCTGTCCTTTCGGAAACTCAATAGTCGTCGATAGTGACCCAGGCCTCGGCCTTGGCCGAGGCCAGCGTGGCGGCGATCACGCGGTTGACCTCATGCCCGTCGCGGAAGCTGGGCCAGAGGGCTTTGCCCGCGGCGATGGCCGTCAGGAAATCCTTGGCCTCGATGATGATCTGGTCCTGGTAGCCGGTGCCATGGCCCGGCCCCTGGCAGAAGGGTTCATAGTCGGGATGCGCCGGGCCGGTGAGGATCTTGGTGAACCCCCGCGTCGCCTCCGGCCCCTCCATCCGGTAGAGCCAGAGCGCGTTCTGATCCTCCTGGTCGAAACGGATCGCGCCTTTTGTGCCCGAGATCTCATAGGCATAGCCCATCTTCCGACCCGTCGCCACGCGGGAGAAATACATCTGCCCCATGGCGCCACCCTCAAAGCGGCACATGATCTGGGCGTGGTCGTCATTGGTGACCGCGCCGCCGGGGCGGGTGGCATGCACCGTCTCATGGGTGCCGATCAGCCGCGCGATCGGCCCGATCAGCGCCAGTGCGCCATTGATCATGTGCGGCGCGAGATCGCCCAGGGTGCCATTGGCCATGCCGGTCGTGCGCCAGGTGGCGGGGGCCTGCGGGTCGGCCAGGAAATCCTCGGTATGTTCGCCGCGGAACCAGGTGACCTCGCCGATTTCGCCCGCGGCGATCAACTGGCGCGCGAACTGGCTGGCCGGGGTGCGGATGTAGTTGAAGCCGACCATGTTGACCGCGCCCGCGGCTTCCGCCGCCGCCACCATCGCCGCGCTGTCCTCGAGCGAGGCACCCAGCGGTTTTTCGCAGAACACCGGCTTGCCCAGCGTGAAGGCGGCTTCGGCTATCTCGCGGTGGGTCTCCTGCGGGGTGGCGATGACAATGGCCTCGACGCGCGGGTCCTTCACCAGCACCCGCCAGTCATCGGTCGCCCGGGCAAAACCATAGGCGGCGCGGTAGCGCTCGGCGCTTTGCGGCGTGGTGGCGCAGACCATCTCGAGCCGCGGTTTCAGCGCGGTGTCAAAGACCGCGCCCACCGACGACATGGCCACCGCATGCGCCTTGCCCATGTAGCCGCCGCCCAGGATGCCAATTCCGATCTCGCCCATGACCGCCCTCGCTTTTTTCAATTCAGGTTTTGCAACCGGTTGCAAAACGTGTATCGTGAGTCTAGACATCCCGCAAGCGACATTTCGTCGGCGCTCGGTTTTTCCCAGGGGGGCATCGCTCAAATGACTATGACGGACGGCACCATCCGGCTGACCACGGCCCAGGCCATCATCCGCTGGCTGGCCAACCAGTATATCGAGATCGAGGGCCGCGAGATGCGGGTCTGCGGTGGCGGCTTCGGCATCTTCGGCCATGGCAACGTGACCTGCCTGGGCGAGGCGCTCCATGGCGTGCAGGACGCGCTGCCGCTCTATCGCGGCCAGAACGAGACCTCCATGGGATTCGCCGCCGCCGGCTATGCCAAGGCCTGGCTGCGCCAGCGCTTCATGTTCTGCACGGCAAGCGCCGGGCCGGGCACCGCCAACCTGCTGACCGCCGCCGGGCTGGCCCATGCCAACCGCCTGCCGATGCTGATGCTCTGCGGCGATACCTTCATCACCCGCCTGCCCGATCCGGTGTTGCAGCAGATGGAGAATTACAACGATCCGACCTTCGGCGTGAACGATGCCTTCAAGCCGGTCAGCCGCTTCTGGGACCGCATCTGCCATCCGGCGCAGGTGTTGCAATCGCTGCCCGCCGCGCTGGCGACGATGCTGGACCCGGCCGATTGCGGCCCGGCCTTCATCGGGCTGCCGCAGGACGTGCAGGGCTGGACCTATGACTACCCCGAGGCGTTCTTTGCCAAAAAGGTGCATCGCATCCGCCGCCAGGCGCCCGATCAGGCCGAGATCGCCGATGCCGTCGCCGCTTTGAAAGCCGCCGCGCGCCCGATGATCATCGCCGGGGGCGGGGTGCAATATTCGCGCGCCGTCGCCGAACTGACCGCCTTTGCCGAGGCGCATCAGATCCCGGTGGTCGAGACCATCGCGGGCCGCGCCAACATGGTGGCGACGCATGACCTCAATATCGGCCCCATCGGCGTGACCGGCTCGGACAGCGCCAACACGATTGCCGAGAGGGCCGACGTGATCCTCGCCGTCGGCACGCGGTTGCAGGATTTCACCACCGGGTCGTGGACGGCCTTCGCCAAGGACGCGCAGATCATCGGCGTCAATGCCGCGCGGCATGACGCGGCCAAGCACATGTCGCTGACGGTGGTGGGGGATGCGAAGCTGGCGCTGACCGCGCTTGGTGAAGCGCTGGACTACAAAGCGCCGGAGGCCTGGGTGAGCATGGCCCGCGAAGAGCGCGGCAAATGGGATGCTTACGTCGCCGAGAACGTCAAGCCCGGCAACCGCCCCAACTCCTACGCCCAGGCCATCGGCGTGGTGAACGCGCTTTGCGACCCGCGCGACCGCGTCGTCGCGGCGGCGGGCGGGCTTCCGGCGGAGGTCACCGCCAACTGGCGCACGCTCGAGACCGGCACGGTGGACGTGGAATTCGGCTTTTCCTGCATGGGCTACGAGATCGCCGGCGCCTGGGGCGCGCGCATCGCGCAGATGGAGCGAGAGCCGGAGCAGGACACCATCACCTTCTGCGGCGACGGATCCTACATGATGCTGAACTCGGACCTTTATTCATCGGTGCTCAGCCGGAAAAAGCTGATCGTCCTGCTGCTCGATAACGGCGGTTTCGCCGTCATCAACAAGCTGCAGAACAACACCGGCAACGAGAGCTTCAACAACCTGCTGGCCGACTGCCCGACCATCCCCGAGCCCTTCGGCGTCGATTTCGTCGCCCATGCGGCCTCGATGGGGGCGCAGGCGGAAAAGGTCGCCAACCCGGCGGAACTGGGCGAAGCCTTCCGGCGCGCCAAGGCGTCCGACAAGTCCTATGTCATCGTCATGGACGTCGACGCCTACGAGGGCTGGACCACTGAAGGCCACGCCTGGTGGGAGGTCGGCACACCGCATGTCACCGAGAGCGACCGGGTGCGCGCGGCGCATGAGGACTGGGAAGCGACCCGCGACCGCCAGCGGAGGGGCGTGTGATGAGCGCGCTGATCGACGGTATCCGCAAGGGCAATTTCGCGGTCTTCGGACGCGCGGGGATGGACATGTTCGCCGATCCGCCGGGCACCCGCGCCGACGAGGCCGAGACCTTCCGCGCCGACCTGGGTGGATCCTCGGCCAATATCTGCGCCGGGCTCTGCAAGCTGGGGATGCGCGCGGCGCTGGTGACCTCGGTATCGGACGACAACGTGGGGCGGTTCTGTACCAACCGGCTGCGCCACTACGGGGTCGATACGCAATACATCAAGGTGCTGGGCGGCGAATACCGCATCTCGCTGGCGGTCTATGAAAGCTGCATCGAGGATTTCCAGCTCACCATCTACCGCAACAACGCGGTGGATTTCCAGGTAACGGAAGACGACGTCGACCGGGTGGATTACGCCAGCTTCGGCGCCTTGATCACCGCCGGAACGGTCTTTGCCGCCGAGCCTTCGCGCACCTCGACCTTTCGCGCCTTCGAAAACGCGCGCAAGGCCGGGCTGCCGGTGATCTTCGACATCGACTACCGGCCCTATAGCTGGCCCTCGCCGCAGGTCGCCTCGGAGGTGCTGACCCGCGCGGGCGAAGAAAGCGACATGATCGTCGGCAATGACGAGGAATTCGGCTTCATGGCCGGCGGCATCGACAAGGGCCTCGACAAGGCCCGCGAACTGGCCGCCCGGGGCAAGCTGGTGATCTACAAGATGGGTCACGAGGGTGCCCTGACCCTCGCGGGGGGCGAGGAGATCCGCACCGGCATCTACCCGGTCACCGCCGTCAAGCCCAATGGCGCGGGCGACAGTTTCATGGCCGGCCTGCTGGCCGCCATCGCCGAAGGCCGCCCCTTGAAGGACGCCGTGCTGCGCGGCTCTGCCTGCGCCTCCATCGTGGTCAGCCAGCCCGGCTGCGCCCCCGCCATGCCCACCACGCCCGAGCTTGACGCCTTCCTGGCCGAGCGCTCCGGCCCCACCGACGTCTGAAAGGACCCCGAGATGCATATCGCGCCGCATGACAACCAGAACAAACCCATCGTGGACGTGGACCACGACCTTGTACCGCTGAATTACTTCAATATCGTTACCCTGAAAAAGGGCGAGACATTCGACTATGCCGTGCCCGGCTACGAGACCTGCGTCGTGCCCGCCACCGGCACCGTTGACGTGGATGTCGAGGGCGCGGGCTTTGCCAAGCTGGGCAACCGCGGCGTGGATGTCTGGGATGGCGAGCCCGAGGGGGTCTATGTGCCCTCCGGTGCGAAAACCCGGCTGACCTGCATCAGCGAGACCGCGGAGGTCTTCATCGCCGGCGCGAAATACGACAAGGTGCTCGAGCCTTTCGAGGTGCGCGAAGCCGAGCTGGACCTGGTGCAATACGGCTCGGACGACACCAAGACCCACCGCAAGATCAAGCACATCCTCGGCGCCGCCCAGCACGACAAGGTGGGCCGGTTGCTGGTCAGCGAGCTTTTCACCGTGGGGGCAGGGGGCTGGTCGGGCTTTCCGAGCCACAAGCACGACACCGACCGCTGGGAAGACGGCGAGATGATCGAATCGCGCCACGACGAGACCTACAACTTCCGCTTCCGGCCCAACAAGGGCTCGGGCCTGCAGATGCTGCAACGCGAAGACAACGCGCCGGGCGACGCCTATCACATCATGGACCGCTCGACGATCCTGATCGACAAGGGCTATCACCCCTGCTGCGCCCTGCCGGGCTACGAGATGTATTATTTCACCATCCTCGGCGGGCTCTCGCAGCGCTCGCTGAAACAGTATTTCCAGCCGACCCATGCCGAGCAATTGCACACCATTCCCGGCATCATGGACATGGTGGCCAAGTTCAAATGACCCTGGTGACGCTGAAGGACGTCCTGCAACCGGCGCTGAACGGCGGCTATGCGGTGGCCGGGCTGGTAACGCTGGGCTGGGAGGACATGCGCGCCTTCGTGGCCGCAGCCGAGGCCGAGAATTGCCCGGTGATCCTGCAGGCCGGGCCGGGGTGCCGCGCGCATACGCCGCTGCCGGTGCTGGGGGCGATGTTCCGGAGCTTGGCGATGGGGGCCTCGGTGCCGGTGGTGGCGCATCTCGATCATGGCTACACGGTCGAGGAGTGCCGGGAGGCGATCGACTGCGGGTTTTCTTCGGTGATGTTCGACGGCTCGCGCAAGCCCCTGGCGCAGAACATTGCCGAGACCGCGGCGATTGCCGAGATGGCCCATGCGGCGGGGGTGTCCTGCGAGGGCGAGATCGGCTTTGTCGGCTATTCCGGCGGTGAGACCTCCGCCGGGACCGACCCGGCAGAGGCGGCGCAGTTCGCCCGCGAAACCGGGGTGGATGCCATGGCGGTCTCGGTCGGCAACGTGCATCTGCAACAGGAAAGCGGCGCGGGGCTGGACGAGGCGCGCATCCGCGCCATCGAGGCCGTGACCGACGTGCCACTGGTGATCCACGGCGGATCGGGCGTGCCGCAGGCGCAGCGGACGCGGCTGGCGCGTGGGTCGGCGATCTGCAAGTTCAACATCGGCACCGAGTTGCGCATGGCCTTCGGAGCGGCGCTGCGCGCGGCGGTGACGCGCGATCCGGAGCGCTTCGACCGGGTGGAGATCCTGTCGGAGACCCATGATCCGATGGTCGCCGCCACCCGCCAGGTGTTGCGGGCGTTCAAGGCGGCACCGCCGGGGTGAGAGGTCGGGTCTGGCCTCTTGCAGTCATCCGATTGAGCCTTTCCGGCCCGGAATCAAGCCGAAGGCGCCGGGCCAGCGTCATGCCAAAGGCATGCCTCCGGCATGACCCGCCCCCCGGGCTGCCGCTCCGGTGACGTCAGCGCATCGCTTGGAGGTCATCCGGACCTGGCCGAGATAAACTGCGCAGAAGAACCGTGGCAGCGGCATCCCGCGGGCCGCCGCTGGCCCGGCTCAGGGCGTGCGTTTTCGCAAGGTCCGCCCCGGACTGTTGTTCACCGCCGATCAATGCGACCGCTTGCGCCCGTCCTGCTCGGCGATGGCCTGCGTCAGTCGCGCCAGGTCCCAGCCCTCGGCCAGCGCCTGGCGCAGCACGTCCTGCTGGCTGGGCGGCGCCATGCCCGAGAGCGGCGAGTCGATGTCGAGGTTGGCGGGGAAGGGATAGCCCTCTGCCGTCGCCGCCACCACGTTGTCACCCTCGCGCGCCGAAAGCCTCCCCGCCGCCAGCAGCGCTTTCAGATCCTCATAGGCGGCCAGGGTGATCCGGCTGCGGTCGACGATCTCGATCGAGCGGCCATAGGCCGAGCCGATCTGCATCAGGTTGGCGAAACGCTGGATGTCGGCGGTGGTATTGTCGCCCGCGGCATGAAAGGTCGCCGGGTTGAAGAACAGCATGTCGCCCTTGGCCAGCGGCAATTGCACGCAAGCCTCCTCGAAGAACGCGCGGAACTGCGGCAGCAGCACGGCGATATAGCCCGGCAGGTAGCTCTGCGAATAGGGCAGGAGCTTGGTCGGCCCGCTCGCCAGCGGCATGTCGCTATGGGCCACGGCGCCTTGCAGGGTCAGCGCGGCCGAGAGCGCGTGTTGCGAGGCGGGATAGCCCTTGAGCGTCTCGACGTCCTGGAACCCCATGTGGTAATCGCGATGTGCCACCTGCGCCTTGCCGCCGGGGCGCACGACATTGGCCTGAAAGGTGATCTGGTAGCCCGAGCCCAGCCAGCTTTCGCTGACCCTGCGGGTCAATTCATTGGCATTATAGCGCACATAGACCTCGGGCGCCTGCATGCAGAGCTTTTCATGCGCGTTCCACACCCGGCTGTTGGCGCCGGCGGCGGCGAAATGGTCGCCCTTGCCGGTGGAGCCGACCTCTTCCTCGCGGATGATCGCGTTCAACTGCTCGGTCACGGCATCCACCAAGGCCGGGTCGTCATAGCCCTTGCGGATCGCGATGATGCCGGGGCCCGACAGGAAGGCGCGGTTCCACTCGGCCATCACCAGGCGCGCCTGCGCCGGGTCGGCCATGGCGCGGCGCATGGCGTCGCCGTCGTAGAGCGGGATCTTGTTGGCGATCTCGCTGGCATGGGGGTAATCCGCGGCCAGGGTCTCTTGCGCCACATGGCGCTTGAAGGCCTCAAGGTCGCAGGCACGGTCGTCAAGCCATACCGCGGGCTGGCCGGTCTGTTGGTCGAGCATCTCTCATCCTCGCGAATTGATGTGTTCGAGAGTCAGATTAGGCTCGACTCCGCGCCCGGTCGCCGGTCAAATCCATCAAAAAGACATCAGGCCCATGGCACATCGCTTCTCGATCAAGGAAATCGCCCACCAGGCCGGGCTCAGCACCGCCACGGTCGACCGGGTGGTCCACAACCGCCCCGGCGTGCGCCGCCAGACGGTGAACCGCGTTCATGCCGCGATCCGCGAGCTGGAAGCCCAGGAGGCGCAGCTGGCGATGTCCGGGCGCAAGCTGATGATCGACCTGGTGGTCGAGGCGCCGCAGGCCTTCCTCGACGAACTGCAAGTGGCGCTGCGCCACGAGTTGCCGCTGATCCAGACGGCGATCTTCCGCGCCCGCAGCGACCTGCGCGCGCGTTTTCCGATTGCGGCGATCGTCGCGGCGCTCGAGCGGGCGGCGCGGCTGAAAAGCGACGGGGTGATCCTGATGGCGCCCGATGCGGCGGCGATCCGGGCGGTGGTGGCGCGGCTGGTGGCGCAGGGCATTCCGGTGGTGACGCTGGCCACCGACATGCCGGGGTCGGCGCGGACCGGCTATGCCGGGCTCGACAATCCGCTGACCGGGCAGACCGCCGCCTGGCTGATGCGCCAGTGGCTGGCCGACCCGGCGCCGCACCTGGTCGTCACCCTGCGCAACGAGGCCTTTCGCGGCGAGGTCGAGCGCGAGGAGGGATTCCGCGCCGGGGTGGCGCGGCATTGGGCGGGGGCCGACCTGACCCTGCTGGTGCAGGGCAAGCAGGGCGCGGATTTCGCCGCCCGCGTGGCCGAGGTGTCGCGCGCGCGGCCGCCTGCCGGGCTTTATTCCATCGGCGGCGGCAACCGCGCGCTGGTGCGGGCCTTCGGGCGGCTGGGGCTGCCGCGCCCGGTGATGATCGGCCATGACCTCGACCCGGAGAACCGGGCGCTGCTGGCGGATGGCGCGCTGGAGGCGGTGCTCTATCACGAGTTGACCGACGACATCCGCCAGGCCTTGCAGGTGTTCCTGTCGGTGCACAGCCAGGGCGCGGTGCCGATGCCCAAGGACGGCACGCCGCTGCGGGTGATGCTGCCGCCGATGCTGGCCGGGTCGGGGCCGGGCGAGGGATGAGCCCCCGCAATACCCGCCAGCGGTGTAATCGGATTTATGTTAAGTATGTCAGGACTGCTGACCCAGTTCCGGCGCGCGGTGGAACCCGCCGCGTTGCGCGATGGCCTGCGCGCCCCGGGCGTTTCCGGCGCGCAGGCAGGCGCGCAGGTCGGCCCCGGAGAGCCAGGCGCTGAGGAACCCGGCGTTGAAGGCATCGCCCGCGCCGGTGGTGTCGACCACCGTGACCCGCTCGGCCGGGGCGTGGATCTCGCCCTGGTCGCTCAGCGCCGTCGCCCCCGCGGCGCCCTGCTTGATCGCGGTCAGCGGAAAGCGCGCGCGCGGCACGCCGATTTCCTCGAGATGCCGCACCTCGGCCGCGTTGGGCAGGAAGACATCGACCTCGGCCAGCACCTCGGCGATCCCGGCGGCGGCCAGCCCGTCGTCCCAGCTGCAATCGAGCGAGAGCGTCGCCCCGGCGGCGCGCGCCAGCGCGATGATCTCGGGCCGCTCGATCAGCGTCGCCAACTCGCCGACATGCACATGCGCCACCCCGAGCGCGGTGAGGTCGGCGACCTCGAGCCTGGGAAAGGCCGGGCCGCTGCGCCGGGTGACAAAGGCGCGGTCCTCGGCCCCGGCCAGCGCCACCGTCACCTGCGGATCGCTGCCCGGCGCCAGCGTCCGGCAGAGCCGCAGGTCGATGCCGACCTGGCCCAGGTCGTCGGACAGAAGCGCGCCGAACGGCCCCGGCGGCAGCATCGCGGCGAGTGCGGAGCCATGGCCCAGCGCCGCCAGATGCGCCGCGGTGATGAAGGCGCCGCCGCCGGCATGAACGCCGAAGCCCCCGGCATAGACCTCGGTGCCCAGCGTCGGCATCCGCGGCAGATCGGTAAAGATCAGGTCGCAGTAAAGCCGCCCGACGCTGAGGATCACGGGGCGGCCCGTCACCGCAGCGCCTCGCCGGTCGCGGCATCGAAGACGTGGATATTCTCCGGCGCGGCGCCGAGGTGGACCACCTCGCCGACCTCGGGCGGGGTGCGCCCGTCGGCCTTGGCGATCACGTCGCCATTGGCGGTCTCGACATAGATCAGCGTCTCGTGGCCCAGCGGTTCGCGCAAGTTTACCGCGCCCTCGATCACCGCGGTGTCATGCCCGGTGTGCAGATCCTCGGGGCGGATGCCGAGGATGATGTCGCGCCCCTCGGGCAGCGCGCGGCCCAGATCCAGCGTCCCGCCGGTCGAGAGCGCCACCCCGCCGCCGGGCCGGGCCACGCCGGGGATCATGTTCATCGCCGGCGCGCCGATGAACCGCGCGACGAAGGTATTGGCGGGCTGGTGATAGACCTCTGCGGGCGTGCCGACCTGCTGGATATGGCCGTCCTTCATGATGACGATGCGGTCGGCCATGGTCATCGCTTCCACCTGGTCATGGGTGACAAAGACGATGGTCGAGCCGACCCGCTGGTGCAGCTTCTTGATCTCGAGCCGCATCTGGGTGCGCAATTGCGCATCGAGGTTCGACAGGGGCTCGTCGAACAGGAAGACCGCCGGATCGCGCACCATGGCGCGGCCGATGGCGACGCGCTGGCGTTGCCCGCCCGACAGCTGGCTGGGCTTGCGGTCGAGGTAGGCGGTCATGCCGAGCAGCTCCGCCACGCTCTCGATCCGCTTGTGTTTCTCGGCCTTCGGCGCCTTGGAACTGCGCAGCCCGAAGCCGATGTTCTTGCGCACGGTCATATGCGGATAGATGGCGTAGTTCTGGAACACCATGGCGATGTCGCGGTCCTTGGGTTCGAGGTTGTTGACCACCCGCCCGGCGATCTCGATGGTGCCGGAGGTGACCTCTTCCAGCCCGGCGATCAGCCGCAGGGTGGTGGATTTGCCGCAGCCCGAGGGCCCGACGAAAACGACGAATTCACCGTCCTCGACCGCAAGGCTGATGCTGTGCAGCACCTCGGTCTTGTCGTAGCTCTTCACGAGGTCGCGCAGGACGAGATTGGCCAAGGCTCAGGTCTCCTGAAGCGTGGCGAAGGCGGCGGCGCGGGTGGCCGCGGCCTCGGCAATGCGGGTGGTCCGGCGGGCCTGCCGGGTGGCAAGATCGTCGGCGGTGATGCGGTAGAGCGCAAAGGTGGAAGCCAGCGCCTCGGGCGCCGGGCCGCCGGGGCGGGTGCGGCAGGCGACGAAGGTCTCGGGCGCGGTGGCCTTGGCGAAGGCGGGTTCGGTCAGCGTGGTCGCGCGCCCGGTCTCGGCGCGGAAGGCCTCGGCAAAGGCGGCGTGGCCCTGCCCCAGCGCCCGCCCCTCGCGGATCACCGCGGCGGCGGTGCGCGCGGCGATCTCATGCGCCTGGCGGAAGCTGAGGCCCTCGTCGCGCACCAGCGTGTCGGCCAGTTCGGTGATGGTGATGCAGGCGGCCTCGGTGGTCCGGCGCACCCGCTCGGCATTGATCGAGCACGCCGGCAGCAAGGCCGTGAGCAGCGCCAGCACCCGCCCGCCGCTGTCGAAGGCGGCATAGCCGGCCTGCTGCACCTCGCCCTCGCTGTCGTTCATGTCGGTGAACGGCGTGTTGTGCATGGTGTTGACGATCGTGTCACAGCGCCCGACGGTGACGCTGGACAGGTGCCGCAGGTGCTCGATCGGCACCGGGTTGCGCTTCTGCGGCATGATCGAGGAGACCTGGACGAGGCTGTTGGGCACGTAGAGCTGGCCGACCTCGAAGGCGGCCCAGAATTGCAGGTCCTGGATCAGACGGCCGAGATGCAGGAACACCAGTTTCACCGCGGAATAAAGCCCGGTGACGTAATCCACCGCCGCGATGCAGCCATAGGAGTTGAGCAAAGGCCCCTCGAACCCCAGCAGATCGGCCACAAGCCCCCGGTCGATGGGAAAGCCCGAGGTGGTGATCGCCGCCGCGCCCATCGGGCAATGGCCCAGCGCCTCGATGGCGGCATCCAGCCGCTCGGCATCACGCAACAGCACCTCGATCACCGCGCCGAGGTAATGCCCGAAGGTCGAGGGCTGCGCCGGCTGGCCATGGGTATAGGCGACGATCAGGGTGGTCTTCTCGGCCTCGGCCTTGGCGATCAGCGCGCGGGCGAGATCGAGGATCTGGCCCTGCATCTGCTCGGCCCTCTCGCGCAGCGCCATCTTGAACAGCGTATGATCCATGTCATTGCGCGAGCGCGCGGTATGCAGCGCGCCGCCGAGGTCTCCGAGCCGGGCCCGCAATTCGGCCTCGACGAGAAAGAAGTAATCCTCGTGCTCGCCGGTATAGGTCAGGGCCTCGATATCGACCTCGGCGTCGATCTCGCGCAGGGCGGTCGCGATCCGCCCCGCATCCCGCGGCCCCAGGATGCCGGTCTCTGCCAGCATCACCAGATGTGCGCGGTTGATCGCACCCATGTGCGCCGCGTAGTGCCGCTTGACCCCCTCGAAGAGCGGCGCCAGCACGGTGTTGCGGTAGGTCGGATCGGGGAATTTGGAGGTATCGCTCATCCCTTCAACCCCGCCATGACAACCCCGCGGATGATGAACCGCTGGAAAATGAGAAAGACGATCAGCGTCGGAATGGTCGAGATCGCCGCCCCTGTCATGATCAACTCCCAGGCCACGTCGGCCTCGTCGCCGAAGGAGGACAGGCCCACCGGCAATGTATACATCTCGACCGAATTGGTGACGATCAGCGGCCAGATGAAGGCGGTCCAGTTGCCGAGAAAGACGAAGATCGCGAGCGCCGCCAGCGCGGGCCGCACCAGCGGCATGGCGACGGTCCACCAGATCTGCAACTCGTTGAGCCCGTCGATCCGCGCGGCCTCGATGAAATCGTCCGGCACGGTCTCGAAGAACTGTTTCATCAGGAAAGTGCCGAAGGCGGTCATCAACCCCGGAAACATGATGCCCCAGTAGGTGTCGAGCCAACCGAATTGCTGGCTCATCAGGTACCAGGGGATCACCAGCATCTCGGTCGGGATCATCAGCGTCGAGAGGATGGCGATGAAGACGATGTAGCGGCCCGGAAAGCGGAACTTGCAGAGCGTGTAGCCCACCAGGCTGTCGAAGAGCACGCTGGAAATCGTGGTGATCACCGCGATCACGATGGAATTGAGAAACCACCAGTAGAAGCGCCCGTCTTCCAGCACATAGGTGTAGTTCTCGAGGGTCGGCTCTTCGGGAATGAAGTTGAGGTTGTAGACCTCATGCGGCCATTTCAGCGAGGTCGAGATCATGAAGGCAATCGGCATCACCATCAGCACGCCGCCCGCGAAAAGCAGCAGGAAGCGCAGGATCTGCCCCATGTTGCGCGGTGGCTTGCCGGGACCGTCGCGCAAAAGCGCCTCGGAGCTGGGCTTGATCGCGATTTCGTCGGTGACGGCCATCAGCGGTCCCTCAGGATGCGCAATTGCAAGAGGCTCACCACCAGCAGCACCAGAAACAGCACCACGGTCTGCGCCGCCGCATAGCCCATGTCGAAGGAGTTGAAGGCGGTCTGGTAGATCATCAGCACCAAGGGCTTGGTCGAGTTCAGCGGCCCGCCGGGGTTCTGCGTCGTCATGTTGTAGACATGGTCGAAGATGCGCAAAAAGCCGATGGAGGAAAACACCACGATGAAGACGATGGTGGGCTTGAGAAGCGGCAGGGTGATCTCCCAGAGCACGGTCCAGGTCGAGACACCGTCGATCCGCGCCGCCTCGTAATAGCTTTTCGGGATCGCGCGCAGCCCGGCCATGAAGATGATGATCTGAAAGCCCAACCCCGCCCAGACCGCCGGCGCCAGGATCGCGGGCAAGGCATTGGTGGTGGAGTTCAGGAAGTTGATCTGCGGGATGCCCAGCGAGGCGAGGAAGTTGTTGAAAAGCCCGATCGGCACCGGCTGGTAGAACCAGCGCCAGACCCAGGCCATGGCCACGGCAGAGGTCATGAAAGGCAGGAAATAGAGCATCCGCAGGAAGCCATGCAGGAACCGCGTCTTGTCGAGGTGATAGGCCACCACGAAGGAGATCACGAGGCTGACCGGCGTGCCCAGCAGCAGGTAGACGAAGGTATTGCGGAAGACCTTCCAGAATACCGGATCGGCGAAGAGTTTCTGGTAATTGTCGAGGCCCGTCCAGGTGCGCGCGCCCAGCAGGTTCCAGTCCTGGAAGCTGATCAATATGGCATTGCCGGTGGGATAGAAGCGGATCACGCCGTAAAACAGCACCGGGATGGCCAGAAAGGCCCAGGCCCAGGCGATCTGTTTCTGGCGGATGGTGAGATCGCGGTAGAGCTTCATCGGTCCCCCCGGCGCTGAATTGCCCCGGCCACATCGGGCCGGGGCGCGTCGCCTTACTTGGTGTAGTATGCGTCGAGCAGCTTCTGCTCGGCCTCGGCGGCCTGGGCGAGGCTGTCGGCGGCGGACATGCCTTGCAGCTGCATCCGCTCGACCATCTCCACCATCAGCTGACGCTGGCCGCTTTCATCGGCGAACTTGGTGGTATGGGCATATTCCAGCCCGCGGATGAACGGGCCGAAGACCGGATCGTTGGCGTTCTTCTCGGTCATGCCGACCGAGGGTTTCGCGGGCAGCTCGCCCACCACGTCGAGCCAGATCTGCATCGCCTCGTCCGAGGTCACGTAGTCCATGAACTTCACCGCGGCGTCGTATTTCTCGCCCTCGGCTTTCGTCGTGATCGCGTTCACCCAGTAGGAGGAGTAATTCGACCGCTCGCCCTCGGCATTGGCCGGAAGCTCGGTCACCCCCCATTTCAGCCCGCGGATATCGGCCAGCGCGCCGATGCGGAACGACCCGTCGATATGCATCCCGGCGCGGCCCGCCTTGAAGGCGGCCTGCGGCTCGTCCATGAAGCCGATGGCGGTGACCGGCTCGTCGCCCATGAACATGTTGGTGTAGAATTCCAGCGCTTTCAGCCCGGCCTCGGTATTGTAGTTCACGGTCTTGTAGTCGTCGAGGTAAGGCTCGCCGCCCATCTGCCGCACCAGCCCCTCGCGCCACCAATGGTGATCCTGCGCGGTCATGCCCGCGGTCATGCCGACCTGGGTGATATTGCCCGCGCCGTCGCGCTTGGTCATGGCGGCGGCGGCGCTCATCAGCTCGTCCAGCGTGGTCGGGGGCGCGACCCCGGCCTCTTCCATGAGGCGTTCGTTGTAGAACAGCGCCAGAGAGCGGACGGCCGTGGGCAGCGCCCAGTATTGGTCGCCCTCCTTCATCGCCTGGACCATCGGGAAGAACTCTTCGTCGATCCGGTCGGCGGGAAAGACATCCGCCGGCAGCGGCTGGATCAGCTCGGCCTCGACGTAGTCGTTGAGCCAGCCGTAGAACAATTGCACCACGTCCGGCCCCTCGCCCGCCGGAATCGCCGCGGCGACCTTGGTGCGGTAATCGGCATAGGGGAAATGCGTCATCTTGACGGTGATGTCGGGGTTGGCGGCCTCGAACCCCTCGATCAGCTGCTCCATCGCGGTGACGCGGGCGTCGAAGAAATACTGCCAGTATTCGATCTCGACCGCATTCGCCACCGATCCCGCAAGCGCGGCAACACTGGTGGCCGACGCAAGGGCCAGCGCCCTCAGTCTCTTGATTTTCATGGTTTTCCTCCCCGGTTGGTTCCCCGGCCCGCGCGGCTGCGATGCGGCGGGTCCGCGTGTGACTGCAATTAACTCAACTGTATTGAGCTTTAATGTCAAGTGCGCTACCTCCGAAGGATGATGTCGATGACCGAAACCTTTGTCGGCGCCAATGCCCTGCGCGCGCGCAGCCACAACCGCCAGGTGGTGCTGGGCCATATCCGCAGGGCCGGGCAGACCGGGCGGGCCGAGATTGCCCGCGCCTCGGGGCTGTCGATCCAGGCGGTGTCGAACATCATTGCCGACCTGCTCACCGACGGGCTGATCGTCGAACAGGGCCGCCGCGCCTCGGCGCGCGGCCAGCCGCCGGTGCAATATGCGTTGCACCCCTCGGGCGGTTTCGCGCTGGGGGTCGAGGTGCGGCCCGATGCGGTCTTTGCCGCGGTGCTCGATCTCTGCGGCACGCGGCTTGGCGCCGAGCGCGCACCGCTGCCCGCCACCGACCGCGCCAGCATCACCCGCGCGGTGGTCGGGCTTTGCGCGCGGGTTCTCGCGGCGTCGAAGACGCCGAAGGCCCGCGTGCTGGGCGCCGGCGTGGTGATGCCCGGGCCCTTCGGGCGCACCGGCATCCTCGGCCACGGGTCGGACCTCGACAGCTGGGACGACACCGCGCCCGACGCCTGGTTTTCCCGCGCGCTCGACCTGCCGGTGGTGGTCGAGAACGACGCCAATGCCGCCGCCATGGCCGAACGCATCGCCGGGGTGGCGCAGGGGCTGGACACCTATGCCTTTCTCTACTTCGGCTCGGGGCTCGGCCTCGGCTCGGTCCACAAGGGGCGGCTGATCGCGGGTGCCCAGGGCAATGCCGGCGAGATCGGCCATATCCCGGTGCCCGCCGCAGGCCGCACCGTGGCGCTGGAAAGCCTGGTCAGCCGCCTGTCGGTGCAGCGCGCGCTGCAGGCCGCGGGCATCGAGGTCTCCAGCGGGGACGAGATCACCCGGCTTTACGAGGCCCGCAACCCGGTGCTGCTGGCCTGGCTCGATGCCGCGACCGAGCCCTTGTCGGCGGCGGTGACCATTGTCGAGAACCTGCTTGATCCGCAATGCGTGATCCTCGGCGGCGCCATGCCCGATGCGCTCCTCGATCACCTGCTGGGTTCGGTGCGCCTCTCGCCGCGTTCGGTGGCCGAGCGCGCGGGGCGGAGCCATCCGCGCCTGCTGCGCGGCGCCTCGGGGCGGATGACGGCGACGCTGGGCGCCGCGGCGCTGGTGCTCAACCAGGCCTTCACCCCGCAGATCGCGGTCCAGAGCCAGGAGTGACCATGCCGACACCCGAACAGTCCCGCATCATGGAGGACCGCGCCCGCCCGCGGCTGCTGGAGCTTTGGTGGGCGCTGCGCCCGCTGACCTCGGTGATCCGCTTCATGCAGTCCGGCGCGCATCCCGATGACGAGCATTCCGGCATGCTGGCGGCGCTGGGGTTCCGCGACGGGCTGAACCTCTCCTACGCCTGTTCGACCCGTGGCGAGGGCGGCCAGAACGACATCGGCACCGAGGCGGGCGCCGATCTGGGCGCGCTGCGCACGCGCGAGATGGAGCGGGCCTGCGACATTCTGGGGATGCGCATGTACTGGCATTCCGAGAGCCCGGACGATCCGATCCATGATTTCGGTTTCTCAAAGAGCGGGGTCGAGACGCTGGGCCATTGGGGGCATCAGCGCACCCTGGCGCGCTTTGTCGAGATCGTGCGCACCGAACGGCCCGATATCCTCTGCCCCACCTTCCTCGACGTGCCGGGCCAGCACGGCCATCACCGCGCCATGACCCAGGCCGCGCATGAGGTCATGGCGGCCGCCGCCGATCCCGCGTATCCCTCGAACCTGCCGCCCTGGCAGGTGGCCAAGCTCTACCTGCCCGCCATCTCCGGCGCGGGGCAGGCCTATGACGACGATCTGCCGCCGCCACCCGCGACGCTGAGGGTCGAGGGCGCGGGGCGCGATCCGGTCAGCGGCTGGACCTGGGACCGCATCGGCCAGCAATCGCGCGCCTTTCATCGCACGCAAGGCATGGGGCGCTGGGTCGGGTCGGGCGAGTCCGAGGGCTGGCCGCTGCACCTGGCCGAAAGCCATGTGCCGGGGCCGGATGTGGCGCTTTCCTCCGGGCTGCCGGCAACGCTGGGCGATCTGGCGGACCTGCCCGAGGCGGTGCCGGTTGCCGATGATCTGCGCGCGGCGCAACGCGGTATCGACGAAGCGCTCGCCGCCTTTCCCGCCGACCCCCGCGTTGCAAGGGCGGCACTGCAGGCGCTGGCGGCAGTGCGCAAGGCCCGGGCGGAATGTCCCGAGGCGGCGCGCGATCAACTGCTGCACCGGCTCGACGCCAAGGCGGTGCAGCTCGGACATGTCATCCGCCTCGCCCTGGGCATCGAGGCCTGCGCCCGGACAGAAGAGACCTTCCTGACCCCCGGCCAGTCCACCGCTCTCATCGTCGAGACCCACACCGGCGATGCCGAGGCCATCCACGTGGATTTCGACCTGCCCGAGGGCTGGCGGGTGACCGGCGACAGCCTCGCCATTGCCGCCGACGCAGGCGCCAGCGATCCTTACCGCAGCACATACGACCCCGCGGCACCCGAAGCCCCGGCGCTCTGCCTGACCTTCGAGGCCCATGGCACAAGCGTCGAGACCCGCCTGCCCTTCGATCCCGAGCCGGTGATCCTGCCCGCCCGCAGCGCGCAGGTGACGCCGCAAAGGGCGCTGATCAACCTCGCGGGCCAGCGGCGGAGCCTCGACATCGCCATCCGCGATATCCATCCCGAAGGTGCGCGGGCCGACCTCGCCCCGCCCCCGGGCTGGCGGATCGCGCGGGAAGCGGCAAGCGCCCGGCTTACCCTGCCCGATACTGCCGAGGCGGGGCTTCATGTCCTGCCGCTGCGCCTTGACGGGCACCCGGCGTCCAGCCTCACCCGCATCACCCATCCCCATGTCGCGCCCACCGCGCGGGCGCATCCGGCGGAGGTGCAGGTGCGGGTGCTCGATGTGACGGTGCCGCATGTCCGTGTCGGCTATGTCGGCGCAGGCAACGACCGGGTCGATCACTGGCTCTCGGCCCTTGGCGCCGATGTCACCGCGCTCTCCGATGCCGACCTGCAGGACGAAGCCGCGCTGGCCGAATACGGCGCCATCGTCATCGGCATCTTCGCCATGCGCTTCCGCCCCGGGCTGACCGAGGCCATGCCCCGCCTGCACCGCTGGACCGAGGCGGGCGGCACGCTGGTCACGCTCTATCACCGGCCCTGGGACAATTGGGATGCCGCGCGCATCCCGCCGCGGCGGCTGGAGATCGGCCAGCCCTCGCTGCGCTGGCGCGTCACCGACGAGACCGCCGAGGTACGCCACTTGGTCGAACATCCGATCCTGCAAACCCCCAACCGGATCACGCCCGAGGACTGGACGGGCTGGGTCAAGGAACGCGGGCTCTATTTCGCCAAAAGCTGGGACGAGAGCTACACCCCGCTGCTGGAAATGGCCGACCCGGGCGAAGCGCCCCTGCAAGGCGCGCTGCTGGTGGCAGAGATCGGCGAGGGGCGGCATGTGCATTGCGCGCTGATCCTGCATCACCAGATGGAGCACCTGGTGCCCGGCGCCTTTCGCCTGATGGCCAACCTGATCGCGCCGCGGGGGTGACGCCGCTCAGGTGGCGGGGCCCTCCTCGGTCAGGATCACGTCGAGCGGGATGTCATGCGGCTGGGGATAGATCGTCGCCAGCCGGGCCGCGGCAAAGCCCACCCCGATGGCAAAGGGCCGCGGTTTCAGCGCCGCCAGCGTGCGGTCGAAATAGCCGCCGCCATAGCCCAGCCGATAGCCGTCGGCGCACCAGCCGACCAGCGGCGCAAGGGTGATCTCGGGGGTGACCTCCGGCGCCTCCGGGGGCGGCACGGGAATGTTCCAGTCGCCGCGCACCATTCTGGTCTCGGGCGTCCAGCGGCGGAAAGTCAGCGGCGCGGCCTTGGTCTCGACCAAGGGCAGCGCCACCAGCACGCCGGCGGCATGCAGATCGGCCATCAGCGGGCGCAGGTCGGGCTCGCCCTTGATCGGCCAATAGGCGGAGAACACCATGCCGCGCGCGCCGTCGAAGCCCTTGTGCAAGAGGTCGCGCAGGTGCCGCGAGAGCGCCTCGCCCACGCCCCGGCGCGCCTCGACCGAGAGTGCCGCGCGCTCGGCGCGCAGGCGCTTGCGCTCGGCCTTGCGCCAGCGGGCGACGTCGCGGGCCTGGGCCGGATCGACCGCCAGCGGGTCGAAGTAGTCCGGCGCGATCTCGGCGGCGTAGCAGGGGGGCGAGGAAAAGCCGCTCTGGCAGCGGAAACTGTCGGAATCGTCGCTCATGGGGTCTCCACCGGGGGGTTGTGAGAGGTCAGGCGCGCTTCGGCCCCGGCCACCATTTCCGCAAGGCGCCGGGCCGCGGGGACGATATCGCGGATCGCGCCGACGCCCTGACCGGCATAAAGCGCCATGGCCTCGAGATCGCCGGTGGTGGTGCGCAGCGGCGAATCGGTGCTGAAGCGCAGGCGGGGCTGGTCGCCGTCCCAGGCGATGGCCTCGCGCGGGAGCGCGTCGGGGTCATGCCCGAGGTAGCGCCCGTCCAGCCCGCGGGTCACGCTATTGGCGATCACCCGCACCGCCGCGCCCCTGGGCCAGTTCAGCACGAAGGCATCGGTCAGCACGGTATCGGCGCCGCCGGCCTCGGTCAGGCGGGTCTTGTGATAGGGATGGGCAAAGGCCTCGTCGGTGGCAAGGAAAGCAGTGCCGCAATGCACGCCGCTGGCGCCGAGTGTCAGCGCCGCGGCCAGCCCCGCGCCATCGGTGATGCCGCCCGAGGCGACCACCGGCAGGGCGGTCTTCGCCAGGATCGCCGCGGTCAGCGCCGCCATCGGGCTGCGGCCATGGACATGGCCCCCCGCCTCGACGCCCTGGGCGATGAGGACATCGGCCCCGGCGGCCTCGGCGGCGCGCGCCGCGTCAAGCGTGCCGACCTGGTGCAGCACCAGGCAGCCTGCGTCCTTCACCCGCGCCACCGCCTCGGGCACCACGTCCCAGAAGAAGGCGAAGGCCGGAACGCCAAGCGCCAGGCAGCGGGTGATCTGGGCGTCGAGCAGGGCGGGATCGGTGGCGGCGGGGATCAGGTTGACGGCAAAGGGGTGGTCGGTGGCGGCTTGCAGCGCCGTCACCTCGGCCTCGATCAGGTCGGGGTCTTCCCGCACCATGCCGAGCATGCCGTAGCCCCCGGCATTGGCCACCGCCGCCGCCAGTTCCCAGCGCGACACGCCGCCCATGCCGGCCAGCAAGACCGGCACCGCGCAGCCCAGCAGATCGCAGAGCGGCCTGTGCAGGACCGACGCGCCTGCGGTCATCTCGGGCATCTTCTCAGGCATCTCCTCAGGCATTTTCCGTCTTCACCAGCGCGCTGAGCCGGTCGCGCAGCACCACGGCATTGTTGTGCTCTTCATCCTTCGAGGCATAAAGCAGCGTCACCATGCCGTCCTGCGCGTAACCGGCAATCTCGCGCAGGAAATCGTCCTGTTCGGCCAGTTCCTTTTCGTAGAGCTCGCGGAAATTCTCCCATTTGCCGGGGTTTTCGTGGAACCATTCGCGCAGGTCGTCGCTGGGCGCGATTTCCTTGAGCCAGCACGACAGGCGCGCGCGCTCTTTCGAGACGCCGCGCGGCCAGAGCCGGTCGACAAGGATGCGCGTGCCGTCCGAGACACGGGCGGCGCGGTAGATCCGCTTGATTCGGATGCGCTCGGCGGGATCGTCGGGCACGGCGGGACGCGGCGGCATCAGGCCGCACCCGGCCGGGGCGGCTCGAACTGCGGAAAGAGCACGTCGTTTTCCAGCCGCATGTGCTCTTCGAGGTCGGCGGCGAATTCGGTCAGCCCGGCATAAAGCTCGGCCCAGGTGCGGCAGGCGCGTTCGGGCAGCACCATGTCGCCGGTGCGGCGCCTGATCTCGGCCAGATCCCTGTCGTGGTCGTCGTGATCGGCGCGCATCACCGCGATCGGGGTCTCGATGCCCGGACCGCCGCCCTTGCGGATGGCGGGAAAGAGGATCAGCTCTTCCTTCTTCATGTGGACTTCCATCTCGCCGATCATCCGCCGCAAGAGGTCCGACAGGCCCACCGGCGCATCCTCGTCGCCGAAATGCACGGTCTCGACCTGTTCGGCCATCGCCGCCAGCTTCGGCAATTGCTCGCGGTGGCGGGCGTGATAGCGGGTCTCGATGTAGCGGGTGAATTCGGTCGGGTCGTCGACTGGCACGGCCTGGGTCATCAGAGCCTCCTTTGATCGCCAAGAAAGGGCACGGCATCGGGCGCGCTCTGCGCCTCGATCACCGCGATGTTGAGCGAGCGAGCAATGCGCTCGGCGCGCTCGATCACATGGGCGGCGCCTTCGGGCGGGCAGACCTCCTGCGCGGTGGCGCGAAACAGCATCAGCCAGCGCGCGAAATGGCTTTCGTCGACCGGCAGGCTGCGGTGCTTGGGCACCGGCGCGCCGTGATAGCGCCCGGTCATCAGCGCCACCGAGGACCAGAACTCCACCATCCGCTCGAGGTGCGGCCCCCAGTCGGAAATCCGCGCGTCGAAGATCGGCCCCAGCACCGGATCGACCCGGATCTTGTCATAGAACCGATGCACCAGATCTGTCAGGATCTGCTCATCCAGCCCGGTTGCCGCCATCAGCTGGGCAGTCATCTCGGGGCGGGCGGACGAAACCTTGAGTTGCGCGGACAAGGGCCACCTCCAATTGCTTTGGGCTTGATTTCAACTCTACATCTGTTAATAGGTATTGTAAATGCCGATTAGACAGAGGTCGAGATTCCATGCGTCTGACGTCCTTCACCGACTATGGTCTGCGGATGCTGATGCGGATGGCAAGCGCGCCCGACCGGGCCTTTTCCACCGCCGAGCTGGCCGAGGAATTCGAGCTGTCGCGCCACCATCTCACCAAGATCATGCAGCACCTCGCCCGCGGCGGCATCGTCGAGACCCGGCGCGGCGGCGGCGGCGGCGCGGTCTTGCTTCAGCCGCCCGACAGCGTAAGGTTGGGCGATGTGATACGCCATCTCGAGCAGGGCCAGGCGCTGGTGGAGTGTTTCGGCGCCGATGGCGGGGATTGCACCATCGACGGGCGCTGCCGGCTCAAGGCGCGGCTGCGCAGCGCCGAGGCGCGGTTTCTCGAGGATCTGAACGGCGCCACCCTGGCGGATATCGCCCTGCCCGCGCAGGCAGCGGCATGACACGGAAAGGCAAGGCGGCATGACCGGCACATTGACACTTCGCGAACGCCAGGTGGCGCTGGCCCTGGCGGTGCTGCTGGCGGTGCTGGGGCTGGTGATGGCCGGCGCCGCCCGCCAGGGGGTGATGGCGCTGCACGGGGTGATGGCGATCGCGCTGGGGCTGGGGCTGGCCTTCCGCATCGGCGGCACGCTGGACGACCCGGCGCCGCCGCGCGACCGGCTGACCCGCTACGACGACGGGCCCACCCGCTTCGGCATCATCATGACGCTGATCTGGGCGATCATCGGCATGGGCGTGGGCGTCTGGGTCGCCGCCCTGCTCTATTGGCCCGAGGCGACGCCCTTGGTGCCCTGGACCAGCTTTGGCCGGCTGCGCCCGGTGCATACCACCGGCATCATCTTCGGCTTCGGCGGCAATGCGCTGATCGCCACCTCGTTTCACGTGCTGCAACGCACCTCGCGGGCGCGGCTGGCGGATTCGCTCAGCCCCTGGATCGTGCTTCTGGGCTTCAACCTGTTCTGCGCCTGGGCGGTGACCGGCTACCTCCTGGGCTCGACCCAGTCGAAGGAATATGCCGAGGCCGAATGGTATGCCGATCTCTGGCTGGTGGTGATCTGGGTGCTCTATTTCGTGCTCTACATCCGCACCCTCGCCCGGCGGATCGAGCCGCATATCTATGTCGCCAACTGGTACTACATGGCCTTCATCCTGGTGGTGGCGATGCTGCATATCGTCAACAACCTCGCCATGCCGGTGCGCTGGAGCGCGCCCGAGAGCTTCCCCATCTGGGCCGGGGTGCAGGACGCCATGGTGCAATGGTGGTACGGCCATAACGCGGTCGCCTTCTTCCTGACCGCGGGTTTCCTGGGCATGCTCTACTACTTCCTGCCGGTGCGTTCGGGGCGGCCGATCTGGTCTTACCGGCTGTCGATTGTCAGCTTCTGGGGCATCGTCTTCTTCTATATCTGGGTCGGCTCGCACCACCTGCATTACACCGCCCTGCCCTTCTGGGCGCAGACCCTGGGGATGACCTTCTCGGTCATGCTGCTGGTGCCAAGTTGGGCCTCGGCGGGCAATGCCATCGCCACGCTGAACGGCGCCTGGCACAAGGTGCGCGACGATGCCACGCTGCGCTTCATGTTCGTCGCGGCGGTGTTCTATGGGCTCTCGACCTTCGAGGGCTCGTTCCTGGCGATCCGCCCGGTCAACTCGCTGTCGCATTACACCGACTGGACGGTGGGCCACGTGCATTCCGGCACGCTCGGCTGGGTGGCGATGATCGTCTTCGGGGCGATCTATACCCTGGTGCCGCAATTGTCGGGACGCGAGCACATGGTCTCGCCCCGTGCCGTCGAATGGCACTTCTGGCTCGCCGTGACCGGGACGCTGGTCTACGTGGTCGCCCTGTGGAACGCCGGCATCACCCAGGGGCTGATGTGGCGCGCCTATGACGAGAATGGCGCGCTGTCCTACAGCTTCCTCGAATCGGTGCAGGCCATGGCGCCCTATTACCTGCTGCGCACCATCGGCGGCGCGCTGTTCCTGACCGGGGCGGTGATCTGTGCCTGGAACTGCCGCGCCACGATGCGCGCGGCGCAGGGCGAGGCGACCGACCGCCCCCTTGCCGTGCAACCGGCGGAGTGAGCCCATGCTGAGACTGCATTACAACCTCGAGAAAATCTCCATGGGGATGGTGGCGGCGATCATCGTCGTCGCCTCGATCGGCGGCATCGTCGAGATCGCGCCGCTGTTCACCATCGACGAGACCGTCGAGATCCCCGACGACCTGCGCCCGCATACGCCGCTGGAACTGGCGGGGCGCGAGATCTACATCCGCGAAGGCTGTTACGCCTGTCACAGCCAGATGGTGCGCAGCCTGGCCGACGAGCTGGACCGCTACGGCCCCTATTCGCTGGCCGCGGAAAGCGCCTATGACCACCCGATGCTCTGGGGCTCGAAGCGCACCGGGCCGGATCTGGCGCGGCTGGGCGGCAAGTATTCCGACGATTGGCACGTGGCACACCTGATCGACCCGCGCGCGGTGGTGCCGGCCTCGATCATGCCGGCCTATCCCTGGCTGACCGGCTCGCTCGACACCTCGCTCTTGCAGGACTCGCTGGCGGTGCTGGCGCGGTTGGGCGTGCCCTATGACGACGAGATGATCGCGGCCGCGCTGGCCGATGCCGCGGCCCAGAGCCGCCCCGAGAGCGACGGCGCCGAGGATCTGCGCGCGCGCTACGGCGAGGACGTGCCGGTCAGCGCCTTCGACGGCAACCCCTCGCACCTGAGCGAGATGGACGCGCTGGTCGCCTACCTGCAATCGCTGGGGCGGCTGACCAATGCCGCCTACGAGGGCCTGGCAGAGGAGGACGGATCATGAGCCACGATCTGCTGGTGTACCTGTCGAAAACCGTCGGGCTGGTCTGGCTGATGGGGTTCTTCGTGATCGTGGTGATCCGCGCCTACAGCCCCAAGCGCAAGGCCGCGCATGACCGCGCCGCGCGGTCGATCCTGGGCGAGGAGTCCGACGATGCCTGAGACCACCGATCCCAAGCAGCTGCCCGGCGCCGATCCGCATACCGGCAACCGGCTGATCGACCCGGTCTCGGGCTATGACACCACCGGCCACGACTGGGGCGGAATCACCGAGCTGAACACCGCCTTTCCGAAGATCGTGATCTGGGCGCTGGTGCTGAGTTTCGGCTATTCGGTGATCGCCTGGATCCTGCTGCCGGCCTGGCCCTATGGCGGCGATTACACCCGCGGGCTTCTCAAACGCGACCAGCAGGTGCAGGCCGCCGAGGGTTTTCGCGATCTCGAGGCCGGGCGGCAGGACTGGATGACCCGCTTTGCCAGCGAGGACCCGGCCGAGTTGCAGGCCGATGCGGCGCTGATGCAGACCGCCCTGCCCGCCGCGCGGCGGCTGTTCGACGACAATTGCGCCGCCTGCCACGGTGCCGGGGGCACCGGCGGGCCGGGTTTCCCGGTGCTTGCCGATGAAACATGGCTCTGGAGCAGCGCGCCCGAGACGCTGGTCGAGATCCTGCGCTACGGCATCAATTCCGACCATCCCGACACCTTCTACGGCGAGATGCCCGCCTTCGACTGGATGGAGCGTTCCGAGCGCGCGGCGCTGAGCACCTTCGTCGTCGCCCTGCAGGACGGCAGCGCCGATTTCGACAGTGACGCAGGCGCGCTGTTTACCGAGAACTGCGCTTCGTGTCACGGCGATGACGGCGCCGGGGGCCTCGAGGTCGGCGCGCCCGCGCTGACCGATGCGGCGGTGATCTACGGCCAGGACCACGCCACCGTCATGGAGACCCTGCGCCATGGAAGGGCCGGCGTCATGCCCTCCTGGGAGGGCCGGTTGTCGGACGCCGAGATCACGCTGCTGGCGCTTTACGTGGCGCAATTGTCCGAGGCGGCGCAGCCATGAGCCCGCGTGCCCAGAAACACCTGGCGATTGCCGCAGCCCTCACCGCGGTGGCGGTGCTGGTCGGGGCCAATGCCAGGCTGCTGGTGGCGGCCTTCGGCTCGCAACCGGCGTGCACCCTGGCCGCGGGTGCGGCCCCGGCCAAACGCGCCTGCTGATAGGAGACCGGCGATGCTCGAACCTCTCCCCACCTTGCGCAAACCCGCCCGCCCGGCCCCGGCCCATGCGCGGGGCCTGCCCGCCAGCGCGGCGCTGGACTGGCTGCGGCTGGGCTGGCGAGACCTGCGCCGGGCGCCCGGCTCGAGCCTCGCCTACGGGCTGTTGCTGGCGCTGATCTCCTACGCGGTGCTCTGGGCGCTGCATGCCAGCCAGTTGCTCTATCTGGCGCTGCCGGCGGTGGCGGGGTTCCTGATCGTCGGGCCCTTCCTGGCCATCGGGCTTTACGAGAAAAGCCACCAGCTTGACGAGGGCAGCCAGATCTCGCTGGCCGGGATGCTGGCGTTCCGTCCGGCGTCTGGCGGGCAACTGGCCTATGCCGGGCTCTTGCTCGGGCTTCTGATCCTGTTCTGGCTGAGGGCGGCGGACCTGCTTTACGCGCTGTTTTTCGGCCTCAAACCCTTTCCGGGGGCGGCGGAGGCATTGGCAGATGCGTTCACCACCGCCCGCGGAGCGGCGCTGATCGCGACGGGCGCGCTGGTGGGCGGGCTGTTCGCAGCCTTCGCCTTCGCGATCAGCGTCTTTTCCATCCCCATGCTGGTGTCGCGGCGCACCGATGCGCTGACCGCCCTGGGTGTGAGCTTTGCCATGACGGTGCAGAATCTGCGGGTGATGCTGGCCTGGGGCGCGGTCGTCACCGCCGGGCTGGCGCTGTCGGCGCTGACCGGCCTTCTGGGCCTGATCGTCGTCTTTCCGGTGCTGGGCCATGGCACCTGGCACGCCTGGCGGGCGATCGACAAGGGCGGCGCATGAGCCTGCTGATCCTGATTCCGCTGTCGATCGGGCTTGGCCTGATCGGGCTTGGCGCCTTTTTCTGGGCGCTGCGCCACAACCAGTTCGACGACCCCGAAGGCGCCGCATGGCGCATCATTCCCACCCAAAACCCCCCTGACACGGAAGGACAGACCGATGAGCACCTGGCTCCCGACACTCAAGACCGCAACCCCGGAAGAGGGCTATGACCTTGCCGTCAAGCTGGCGCGGGTGGCGGTGAAACTGACCCAGCCCGATGCCGAGGTGCGCGACCGGCTGCGACCCGTATACGCCGAGGATTCCGACGCGCTGATCGCCGTGAGCCAGGTGGTCGCGACGCATTTCGCCACCGTGGCCGCGGCCAACGGCTATTGGAAGGACCAGGGCTGAGCCCTATGCGCGGCGGGGCGCGCCCCCGCCGCGATTACCGGCGCTGAAAGAGGATCACCACCAGCGCCAGGAGCGACGAGCCCAGCATCAGCAAGAGCGACACGGCGTTGAGCAGCGGCGTCGAGCCTTCCTTGAGCCGGTCGAACATGGCGATGGTCAGCGGCGCGTCCGAGCCGACCAGCATCAGCGTGGTGTTGAAGTTCTCGAAACTCATCAGGAAAGCCACCACCAGCGCGCCCACCATGGCCGGCATCAGGAACGGAATGGTGATGGTGCGCACCGCCACCAATCGCGTCGCCCCGAGGTTCAGCGCCGCCTCCTCCAGCGTGCGGTCGAACTTCTGCAGCCGCGCCGAGATCACCAGCGTGGCGATGGTGGTGATGAAGGAAAACTGCCCGAGGATCACCAGCAAAAGCCCCGGCCGCAGCGCCTGGATGTCGATCCGGGCGGCGTCCCAGATGCCGTTGGCCAGCGTCGAGGAAAACACCAGGATCGAGATGCCCAGCACGATGCCCGGAATGACCAGCGGCAGCAGCATCAGCACGTAGAGCACGCCCTTCAAGCGAAACTCGTAGCGGTTGAAGAGGAAGGCATTGGTGGTGCCGACGCTCACCGACAGCGCCGCGACGCAGGTGGCGACGAAGGCCGAGGTGCCCACCGCGCGCAGGATGCCGCGTTCATGGAAGACGCCGACCTGCGGGCGGTCCTCGCCGAAGAACCAGTTCCAGGTGAAGCCCTCCCAGGGCAGCGAGGGGAACTGGCTGTCGTTGAAGGCAAAGACCGCCACCACCGTCAGCGGCAGGGCAAGGTAGAGAAAGAACAGCAGGACATAGCCGCCGTAGATCAGGCGGAAGCTGCGCGACGTGGGAATGGTGGGGATCATGGCATCATCCCATGGTTTCCTGAAGCGTCCGCCCGGTCAGGCGCAACATGCCCCAGACGATCACCGAGGACAGCACCAGCAGCATGAAACCGAAAGCCGCGCCCAATTCCCAATTCGACCGCACGATGAACTGGTTGTAGATCATCTCGGTGAACCACAGGCTGTCCTTGCCGCCCAGCATGGTCGGCGTCAGGTAATTGCCCAGCGACAGCATGAAGACCACGATGCAGCCCGAGACGATGCCGGGCATGGCGTGGGGAATGATGATCTCGCGCAGCACCGAAAGCCCATTGCCGCCGAGGTCGTAACCGGCTTCGATCACGCTGTCGTCGAGGCTTTCCAGGGTGGTGACCAGCGGCACCACCATGAAGAGCATCGAGGTATAGACCAGCCCGACCATCATTGCCGCGTCGTTATAGAGCATCTCGACCGGCTGATCCGCCAGCCCGACCCATTGCAAGAGGTTCGACACGATGCCGGTCTCGCGCAGCAGGATCATCCAGCCGAAGGTGCGCACCAGTTCCGAGACGTAGAACGGGATCAGGCAGAGCAGGAAAAGCACCTGCTGCAGCCGCCCCTTGGCCATCTTGGCGATGTAGTACGCGACCGGAAAGGCGATCAGCAGGGTGATCCCCGTCGCCAGCACCGACATCACCGCGGTACGCCAGAAGGTGCGCAGGTAGAGCGGTTCGGTCAGCGCCTTCTCGTATTGCATCAGGCTGGGTTCATAGACCCCGAAGCTGATGCGTTCGCGCAGCGACAGGATCGCCATGTCGATATGCGGGATGACGATCAGCAGCCCCAGCCAGAGGACAAGCGGCGTCAGCAGCAGGACAAAGCCGATCCGGGCATGGGCGCGCATCAGGCGGCCCTCTTGAAGCAACTGGCCTGCGCCGCGCCCCAGCCGATGTGGATGGGGTCGCCGCGTCTGAGCGACGCAAATTCGCCCGATTGCGGCAGGGTGACTTCCAGCGTCTCGCCCGCGTCATCCTCGACCAGCACGCGCGAGGCGGCACCGTTGAACAGGATGCTGGCCACCCTGCCCTGCAACCGGTTGTCGAAGGCCGAGAGCGCCTCGGCGCTGCCGGCCAGGCGGATCGCTTCGGGGCGGACAAAAATCTCGGCATTGTCGCCTGCCGCAAGGGTGCCGGTGGCGGTGGCGCGCATTTCCAGCCCGGTCTCGGTGCGCATCTGCAGGGCCTCGCCCTCGATCCGTTCGATCCGGCCTTTCCAGCGGTTCGCCTCGCCGATGAACCCGGCGACGAAGGGCGTCTCGGGGCGGTAATAGAGGTCGCGGCCCGTGCCCACCTGCTCGAACCGCCCGGCGTTCATCACCGCGATCTGGTCGGACATCACCAGCGCCTCGGACTGGTCGTGGGTGATATAGACGAAGGTGGTGTCGAAAGCGGCCTGCAGCGCCTTCAACTCGACCTTCATGTGCTCGCGCAGCTTGAGATCCAGCGCGCCCAGCGGCTCGTCGAGCAGAAGCACATCCGGCTCCAGCACCATGCAGCGGGCGATGGCGACGCGCTGTTTCTGGCCGCCGGAAAGCTCATCGACCTTGCGCGCGCCGATGCCCGGCAACCCGATGCGGTCGAGCGCCTCGTCGACCTTGCGGGCAATCTGCTCCTTCGGCATCTTCCGGCGGCGCAGCCCGTAGCCGATGTTCTCGGCAATGGTCATCATCGGAAACAGCGCGAGGTGCTGGAACACCATGTTCACCGGGCGCTTGTTGGGCGGGGTGTCGAGCACCGATTTGCCCTTGATCCGGATCTCGCCCGAGGTCGGATCGAGAAACCCCGCGATCATCCGCATGATCGTCGTCTTGCCACAGCCCGAGGGGCCGAGGATGGAAAAGAAACTGCCCGGCGGCACCGAAAACGACACGTTGTCGACGGCCACGGTGGTGCCGAACCGTTTCACCAGGTCGGTACTGTCGAGATCGGGGGTCATGCGGGGGTCCTTGATGTGGCGGCACCCGGGGGTCCGGGTGCCGCCGGTTTCAGATCATGTGTCGGATCAGTTGGCGGCCTGAACGCGGTCGAGCACCTCGCCCTCGATCGACTCCAGACCGGCGGGGACCGGCGGATACCACTTGATGTTGTCGATGGCTTCCTGCGGGAAGCTGGCCTGGTACTTGGCCTTCAGCGCATCCTCGGCATATTCATCCGCCCCCGCCGAGGCGGTGAAATTGCCCGCCGCGGCGGTGATCTTCGCCGCAATCTCCGGCTGCATCACGAAGTTGATCCAGTCATAGGCGGCCTCGTCCGCCTGGCCCTTGGCGGGCAGCACGAAGGTGTCGATCCAGCCCAGCGCGCCCGAGGCCGGGGCGACGAAGGTGATGTCGGGATTGTCCTCGTTCAGCTTCCAGCCGCCGGTGTCCCAGGCCATCGAGGCCACCACCTCGCCCGAGCGGACGAGGTTCATCAACTCGTCGCCGCCGCTCCAATAGGTCTTCACGTTGGGCTTGCACTCGGTGAGCTTGGCCTCGACCTTCTCCATGATCGCCTTGTATTCGGCCTCGTCACCATAGGCGGCAAAGGGATCCTCGCCCATGGCAAAGGCAAAGCCGATCAGCGTCGGGCGTTTCAGGCGATACGACACCTTGCCCGCCACCGCCGGATCGCAAAGGTCGGTGTAGTCCTTGACCACATCGCCGGCCTCGGCGGTGTTCATCACCAGCCCGGAGGTGCCCCAGATATGCGGCACGCCATAGACCGCGCCGTCGACGGTGGTATTGCCCATCGTCGCCTCGAGCATCGAGGGGATGAACAGCGACTGGTCGACCCTGGACATGTCCATCGGCTTGTAGATGCCGAATTCGCGCTGCGGGCCCATGATCCGGTCCTGGCTGGGCTGGGCCAGGTCGAAGCCGCCGCCGCCGGTGGCGCGCAGCTTGGCGATCATTTCCTCGTTGTTGGACAGCGTCACCTCGACGCTGTGGCCGGTCTGTTCCTCGAACATCTGCACCACGTCGTCGGGGGCATAGCCGCCCCAGGTCAGCAGCCGCAGGGTCTCGGCCGGGGCCATCGTGGCCAGCCCGGCGATCAGGGTGGTGGAAAGAAGAAGGGTTCTTGTCATGGTCATGTCCTCTGTCGGGGTCTTGGTTGGGCCCCGGAGGTCTCCGGGGCGGGATGCGGGCCTTATGGGCCTCTTTGGTGTCAGTTGCGTGAAACCGCTTCGGTTTCGGCGCGCTGCGCCCGACGATATTCCGCCGGGCGCGGGGATTACAGGGCCGCCTCGAACAGCGCCGTGAGATTGGCCTCGGTCAGCGTGACCGGGTTGCCGCCGCAGGAGGGGTCTTTTATCGCCCCCCTGACCAGCTCGGGGATCGCCGCCCCGGTCACGCCGAGATCGGAGAGCTTGCGCGGAATGTCGAGGCTGTCGTTGAGACCCTGCACGAAAGCGCGGAAGCCGTCAAAGCCCCCGTCGATCTTCAGGTAGGCCGCGGCGCTGTCGAACCGGTCGCGGATCGCCTCGGCGTTGAAATCCAGCACCGCGGGCATGCAGACCGCGTTGGTGGTGCCGTGATGGGTGTTGAAGAGCGCGCCGATGGGATGGCTCATGGCATGGATCGCGCCGAGGCCCTTCTGGAAGGCGGTGGCGCCCATCATCGCGGCGCTCATCATCTGGGCGCGGGCCTCGAGGTCATCGGGCGTGGCAAAGGCGCGCGGCAGGTTCTCCTTGACCAGCCGCATGCCTTCCAGCGCGATGCCCTGGGACATCGGGTGGTAATGCGGGCTGCTGAAGGCCTCGACGCAATGGGCAAAGGCATCGAGGCCGGTGCCGGCGGTGATGAAACGCGGCATGCCGACGGTCAGCTCGGGGTCGCAGATGACGACCGAGGGCAGCACCTTGGGGTGAAAGATGATCTTCTTCTCATGGGTCTCGGAATTGGTGATGACCGATGCGCGCCCCACTTCCGAGCCGGTGCCGGCGGTGGTCGGCACGGCGATGATCGGCGCGATGGCCTCGGCATCGGCGCGGGTCCACCAGTCGCCGATATCCTCGAAATCCCACAAGGGCCGGGTCTGGCCCGCCATGAAGGCGACCATCTTGCCCAGATCCAGGCCGGAGCCGCCGCCAAAGGCGATCACCCCGTCATGGCCGCCGTCGCGAAAGGCTTTCACCCCGGCGGCGAGGTTCATCTCGTTGGGGTTGGGATCGACCTCGGCGAAAAGCGCGCGGCCCAGCCCGGCCTGGTCGAGCAGGTCGAGGGTCTGCGTGGTGATCGGCAGGCCTGCCAGCCCGCGGTCGGTGACCAGCAGCGGGCGGGTGATGCCGACCTGCGCGCAGGCGCCGGGCAGTTCCTGTATGCGGCCCGCGCCGAACTTGATGGCGGTGGGATAGGACCAGTTACCGGTGAGGCTCATTTCGTCACCTTCTTGAGATGGTAGGATTTCGGACGGGTCAGGTTGTGATAGCCGATCTCCGACAGCCCCCCGCCCCGCCCGGTCTGCTTGCAGCCGGTCCAGCACAGGCCGGGGTCGAGGTAATCGGCGCGGTTGAGAAACACCGTGCCGGTCTCGATCCGGTCGCCGATGGCCTCGGCGCGGGCCACGTCCTGCGTCCAGAGCGAGGCGGTGAGGCCGAAGGCGCTGTCGTTCATCAGTTCGACCGCCTCGTCGTCGCCCGTGACCTTCATGATGCCCACCACCGGGCCGAAGCTCTCGTCGCGCATCACGCGCATCTCGTGGGTCACATCGGTGAGGATCTGCGGCGTCAGGTAGGCGGCGCCGTCATCCTCGGGGAAGGTCTCGACATGGGCGGTGGCGCCGGCCTCGACGGCCTCGGCGATCTGGGCGCGGACCTCCTCGGCAAAGCGGACATGGGCCATCGGGCCGAGGGTGGTCTCGGCGTCGAGCGGATTGCCCAGCTTGTAGCCGCGCACCAGCGCGACCGCCTTCTCGACGAAGGCGTCATAGAGCGATGCGTGGACGTAAATCCGCTCGATGCCGCAGCAGCACTGGCCGGAGTTGTACATCGCCGCGTCGATCAGCGTGGCGACCGCGGCCTCGAGGTCGGCGTCCTCCATCACGTAGCCGGGATCCTTGCCGCCCAGCTCAAGCCCGATGCCGGTGAAGGTGCCCGCCGCGGCGCGCTCCATCGCGCGGCCGCCGCCGACCGAGCCGGTGAAGTTCACGAAATCGAAAGCATTGCCGGCGATAAGCTCGGAAGTGGTGTCGTGATCGAGAAAGACGTTCTGGAAGACCTCCTCGGGCACCCCGGCCTCATGGAAGGCGCGCGCCATGCGCTCGCCCACCAGCAGGGTCTGGGTGGCGTGTTTGAGCATCACGGTATTGCCGGCGATCAGCGCCGGCGCCACGGTATTGATCGCGGTCATGTAGGGGTAGTTCCAGGGCGCGACCACCAGCACCAGGCCCAGCGGCACCCGCTTGATCCGGCGGCGGAAGGTGGCATCCTCGCCGACCTCGATCGGCGCCAGCGCGCGTTCGGCGATCTCGGCCATATACGTGGCGCGTTCGGTGAAGCCGCCGAATTCGCCGCCGAACCGCACCGGGCGGCCCATCATGTGCGCCAGTTCCGGCACGATTTCGTCGTTCATCTCGCCGACGCGGGCGACGCCGGCCAGCACCAGGCGGATGCGCTCTTCAAGCGGGCGCGCGGCCCAGGCGGATTGCGCGGCCTTGCCGCGGGCGGCGGTGTCGCGGGCCGCCTGCGGCGTCAGCACGCGGCGTTCGGCGAAGGTGCTGCCGTCGATCGGCGAGACGCATTTCAATGTCTTGGTCATGGTGTCCTCTGTTGATGCGACCTCTGATGCGGCCTCAGGCCATCTCGAAACCGCGGGCGATCTCGTAATCGGTGACGGCGCGGTTGAAATCGTCGATCTCGACCTCCGCCGCGCGGGCATAATGGGCGACGACATCCGCGCCCAGGGCTTCGCGCAGCATGTCCGAGGCCAAGAGCGCCTCGCGCGCGTCGCGCAGGGTCAGGGGCAGATGCGCGGCCTCGGTGGCATAGGCGTCGCCGGTGAAGGCGGGTTCCAGCTCCAGCCCCTCCTCGATGCCCTTGAGCCCGGCGGCCAGCATCGCGGCCATGGCGGTATAGGGGTTGAGGTCGGAGCCGCCGACACGGCATTCCATGCGCACCGCCCGGGTCCCCTCGCCGCAGAGCCGGAAGCCCGCGGTGCGGTTGTCGACCGACCAGATGATCCGCGTGGGCGCGAAGCTGCCGACCTGAAAGCGCTTGTAGCTGTTGATGTAGGGCGCGAGGAAGACCATGTAATCGCTGGCATATTTCAAAAGGCCGGCGGTATAGCTCTTCATCAGCGCCGACATGCCGAGGGCGTCGTCGGGATCAAAGAAGGCGGGCGTCTCGCCCTGCCAGAGCGACTGGTGGACGTGGCTGGACGAGCCGACCTTGTCGGGCGCCAGTTTCGGCAGGAAGCTGGCGGCATGGCCCTGCTGGTGGGCAATCTCCTTGATCGCGTGCTTGGCGATCGAATGATAATCGGCGGTGTCCAGCGCGGCGGCATAGCGGATATTGAGCTCTTCCTGCCCGGTCTCGGCCTCGCCCTTGGTGCATTCGATCGGCAGGCCCGCGGCGTAGAGGTGATTGCGCACCGGGCGCATCACGTGTTCCTCGCGGGTGGTCATCTGGATGTTGTAATCCTCGTTGTACCCCGAGAGCGGCTCGAGGTCGCGGAACCCGGCGCGGCGGATCTCGTCATAGCTTCTGGCGAAGAGGAAGAATTCCAGCTCGGTGGCCATCATCGGGGTGAAGCCCATGGCCTCGGCCCTTGCCACCTGACGCTTCAGCATGGCGCGCGGCGAATGGGGCACATCGGCATGGGTGTGATGGTCGAGCACGTCGCAGAGCACCAGCACCGTGCCCTCGAGCCAGGGCACCGGGCGCAGGGTGGCCAGGTCGGGCTTCATCACGTAGTCGCCATAGCCGCGCTGCCAGGAGGTCGAGGCATAGCCGTCGGGCGTGGCCATCGTCAGGTCGGTGGCCAGCAGGTAGTTGCAGCAATGGGTCTCTTGCCAGGCGCTGTCGATGAAATGCCCGGCGTGGAACCGCTTGCCCATCAGGCGGCCCTGCATGTCGACGAAGCAGGCCAGAACGGTATCGATCTCGCCGGCTGCGAATTTACTCTTCAGGTCTTCAAAGGTCATGGACATACCGGTTCACTCCGGGAGAGTCGCAGCCCCGGGCTTGCCCCGGGGCCTCTTGGGTGACGTGAGGTCCCGGGTCAGGCCCGGGACAGCGATGCGCCTTCGCGGCTCAGGTGTAGCGATAGGGCCGGCCGGCCTTGCGCATGTCGGCATTGTAGCGCTTGAAGATCTCGACCACCTTGGCCTTGGTCTCGGATTCCGCCGCGATCTCTTCCCAGAATTTCTGGGCCGCGGTTTCCACCTGGTCCCATTCCGCATCGGGGATCGAGGTCAGCTTCATCTTCTCGCCATTGACCCGCAGGCTGGCCTCGCCGCCCCAGTACCACCACTGGCGATAGTAGTGCGACTGTTCCATGCAGGTGGCCAGCATCAGCTTGAGATCCTCGGGCAGTTCCTCCCAGCGGCCCATGTTGGCAAAGAAATGCCCGATCCAGGCGCCGGAGATATTGTTGGTGAGGAAGTAGTTGGTCACATCCGCCCAGCCGACGGTGTAATCCTCGGTGATGCCCGACCAGGCGATGCCGTCCAGTTCGCCGGTCTGCACCGCGACCTCGATATCCTCCCAGGGCAGGGTCACCGGGACCACGCCGAACTGCGACAGGAAGCGCCCGGCGGTGGGGAAGGTGAAGATCCGCTTGCCTTCGAGATCGGCGAGGCTGTTGATCGGGTCCTTGGTGGCGAAATGGCAAGGGTCCCAGGCGCCGGCCGAGATATGCTTGACGCCGACCTTGGCATATTCCTCGGCCCAGATCTCGTTCAGCCCGTACTGGTTGAACAGCACCGGCACGTCGAGCGAGTAGCGCGAGGCGAAGGGGAAGTAGCCGCCGAACACCGTGACCTCGGTGGGCGAGGCCATGGAATCGTCATCCGACTGCACCGCGTCGATGGTGCCGCGCTGCATGGCGCGGAACAGCTCACCTGTGGGCACCAGCTGGTCGGCATAGAACAGCTCGATCTGCATGCGGTCGCCGGCGATGGCGTTGAAGCGGTCGATGGCGGGTTTGACCACGTGCTCGGCCAGCGCCGCGCCGGCATAGGTCTGCATCCGCCAGGTGATGGTGGATTGTGCCAGCGCCGGCGTGGCCAGCGGAGCGGCGGCGATGCCGGCCCCGGCGGTTGTCAGGAACTTTCTGCGTGAGGTTGTCATGTCGTCTCTCCTTGTTGAAGGTGCGGCCCGTTTGCCGGGCTTCTGGGATTATTGCCCGTAAACCAGCGCCGGCAGCCAGAGCGCGATCTGCGGGAAGATCATCACCAGCGTCAGCGCCCCCACCATCACCAGCGCGAAGGGGATGATGGAGCGATAGATGTCGCGCAGCCCGATCTCGGGCGGCGCCATGGCGCGCATCAGGAACAGGTTATAGCCAAACGGCGGCGTCATGTAAGCGATCTGGGTGGTGATGGTGTAAAGCACCCCGTACCAGATCAGATCGAACCCCAGCGCATCCACCAGCGGCACATAGAGCGGGGCGACGATCACCAGCATGGCGGTGTCGTCGAGGAAGGTGCCCATCAGGATGAAGCTGAGTTGCATCAGCACCAGGATCATCCAGGGGCTGAGCCCCAGCCGCTCGGTGAACAGCGCCTCGATGGCGCGCACCGCGCCCAGCCCGTCGAAGATCGCGCCAAAGCCCAGTGCGGCCAGGATGATCCACATGAACATGCAGGAGATCGCGAGCGTCTGGCGCACCGAGGTCTCGAAAACCTCGCGCGTCATGCGCCGCTTGATCACCGCGGCCATGAAGGCCGCCATGGCGCCGATGGCCGAGCTTTCCACCAGCGAGGTCCAGCCCTTGACGAAGGGCACCATCATCACGACGAAGATCACCAGCGGCAGGATGCCGGCGCGCAACAGGCGCAGCTTTTCGGCGCGGCTGACATTGCGCTCGTCCTCGGGCAGCGGCGGCCCAAGGTGCGGCTGCAAGCGGCAGCGGATGTAGATGTAGATGATGAAGAGCGTCGCCATCAGAAGCCCCGGCATCACGCCGGCCAGCCACAATTGCCCCACCGGCTGCCGCGCGATCATCGCATAGAGCACCAGCACCACCGAGGGCGGCACCAGGATGCCGAGGCTGGATCCGGCCTGGATCACCCCCGTCACCATGATCTTGTCATAGCCCCGCCTGAGCAGTTCCGGCAGCGCGATGGTGGCGCCGATGGCCATGCCCGCGACGCTCAGCCCGTTCATCGCCGAGATCAGCACCATCAGCCCGATGGTGCCGATCGCCAGCCCGCCGCGCACCGGCCCCATCCAGACGTGGAACATCCTGTAGAGGTCGTCGGCAATGCGGCTCTCGGACAGCACGTAGCCCATGAAGATGAACATCGGCAGGGTCAGCAGCGGATACCATTTCATCAGCTTCATGGCGGCGGAAAACGGCACGTCGACGCCCCCCGTCCCCCAGAGCAGCAGCCCCGCCGCGGCACCGATGAACCCGATGGCGCCGAACACCCGCTGGCCGGTCAGCAGCATCAGCATCATGCCCGAGAACATCAGCAGGGCGATCATCTCGTGCGACATCAGATCTCCACCCCGCGAATGCGGCCGATATCGCGGCAAAGCTCTGCCAGGCATTGCAAGAGCATCAGGAAGATGCCGAAGGCCAGCACCAGCTTGACCGGCCAGAGAAACGGCCGCCAGGCGGTGGAGGAGCGTTCGAGAAAGCCCAGCTTCTCGCCCGCCGCGTCGAAGCCGCCGGTCAGGAGCGCGCCGAACAGCTCGCGGAAATACTCCAGCGGCGCCATGCCGAAATAGCCCAGCGCATAGGCCAGAGAGCCCAGCGCGCCGTAAAGCAGCACGCCGAGATAGAACATCAGGAAGAAGACGGTGAAGGCATCCATCCAGGCCTTGGCCCTTGGCGACCAGCCGCCGTAGAACAGATCCATCCGCACGTTCGAGCCGAGCTGGATCGAATAGGGCCCGCCGAGGATGTAGTAGCCCACCATGACGAATTGCGCCGTCTCCAGCGTCCAGAGCGCGGGCAGGAAGGCCACCTTCGAGACCGACGACCAGAGCAGCACGCCGATCAGCACGAAGATAAGGTACATGGCGATCCGCCCGATGAAACGGTTCATCGCGTCGACGGCATGGACAAAGGCGGTGACGGCCCTAGGCATCGCTCACCTCCACCGGCACCAAAGCCAGCGCCGGGCGCAGCATGGCCAGCACGTCGCCGGCGATGGTCTCGACCTCGGCGGGGCTGGTCAGCAGGTCGTTGCGGATCTCGAGCATCACGTTGGGCAACCCGCGGCGCAGGGCGTAGAGTTTCAGCGAATGGGTGACGCCATCCTCGGGGCCGTAGGGCTTGTTGCGCTCGACCCGCCTTGTGTCGGGCGCATGGGCCAGCATGGCGTCGGCCAGCCGGCTGTCGGCATCGTGCAGCACGCCGATCTCGGTGGTGCGGGGCGCGCCGAAATAGACCGGGGTAAAGCTGTGCACGGTGACGACGGCACGGGGCCGGGCCTCGAGCAGCGCCTCGACGGTGGCGCAGAACGGGCGGTAGATGGTGTCGATCCGCTCGGCACGCGCTTGGGCGTCGAGGGCGGCATTGCCGGGGATTTCCACCAGTTCCGAGCGCGCGGGCATCGCCGTTTCGGCCTCGGGCGGGCGGTTGAGGTCATAGACCAGCCGCGACACGCCCCCCGCCACCAAGGGCGCATCCAGCGCCTCTGACAGCACCTCGGCCAAGGCCAGCGCGCCGGGGTCCCAGGCGGCATGACTCTCGCGCCACTCGGGGCGCAGCCCGAGGTCGCCGTAGCGGTCGGGAATATGCGGTGACGCATGTTCGCAAAGCAAAAGCGCGCCGCCCCTGCCCCCGGAATGTGTCACGCGGACCGCCGCCCCGCGGTCAGTGTGCTGGCCTTGCGACATTCACGCCTCCCCCTTTATGAAAAAATCTTTCCACAGTGGCCCGGGTTGTGTCAATATCTCTTCACGAAGGGCGCGGAAGATTCAAGCGCCGGGCGTGTTGGCCCCGGCAACTCGCGCCTGAGGCCGCGTCCGACAGCCAAGGAGACCCCCGTGACCCAGCCCCCTGCGACCGTGCGGGAAGCGATCCGGCAGCATTACAGCGAGCTTACGCAATCCGAGCGCAAGTTCGCCAACCTGCTGCTCGAGGATTACCCCGCCGCCGGGCTGGCCTCGATCACCATCGTCGCCGAACAGGCCGGGGTGTCGACGCCGACCATCGCGCGGATGGTGCAGAAGCTGGGCTTCAAGGGCTTTCCGCAGTTCCACCGCGCGCTCTTGAAGGAATTGCAGGCCAAGGTCTCGGGCCCCACCGAGCGGCGCGCCAACTGGGCCACCGAGGCGCCCGACTCGCACCTGCTCAACCGCTTTGCCAAGGCGGTGACCCAGAACCTGCAGACCACCTTCTCCAACGTGCCAAGCGAGGCGTTCGATGCCGCGGCGCATCTGCTGGCCGATACCGACCGGCCCTTGTTCATCGTCGGCGGCAGGATCACCCATGCGCTGGCCGATTATGCCTTCACCCACCTTCAGGCGGTGCGGCCCGGGGTGATCCACCTGACGTCATCCTCGGCGACCTGGCCGCATTACCTTTTGGACATGGGGCCGGGCGACACGCTGCTGATGTTCGACATAAGGCGCTACGAATCCAACCTGTTGCGGCTGGCGGAACTGGCGCGCGACCGCGGTGTCGAGGTGGTGCTGCTGACCGATCAATGGTCCAGCCCGGTGGCCGAGATCGCCACCCACAGCTTCAACTGCTGGGTCGAGATCCCCTCGGCCTGGGATTCCAACGTCTCGACGCTGATGCTGCTGGAAGCGCTGATTGCTGCGGTGCAGGAAGAGGCCTGGCCGGAGACCCGCGAACGCTACGAGCGGCTCGACCGGCTGTTCGAGCTGACGCGGCTGTTTCGCAGGCCCGGGGGGCATTAGGGGGGGCCGGCTTGAAGCGGGCGTCGCCTCAAAGTGCAAGCCGCGCATCGTCGTGCCGCGGTACGGCGATCCAACGTTCGGCCAGCGCGCTTTATGTCTGCCAAATCCGCAAAAGCTCGGTGCGTCGCGCGGACATCAGCCAAATCGCCGTGCCGGGGGGCGGCACGACGATGCGCGGCGGCTTCGCCGCTGTTTCGCGCCCTGGTGCCTGGCTCGAACCTTTGCCCCCGCCCCTCAGGTCACCTTGGCGCGGGTCTGGAACCGCGTTTCCTTCCAGGTCTCGCGCCTCAGGATGTCTTCCAGCACATCGACCGCCCTGCGGATATCCTCCTCGCCGATGAACAGCGGGGTGATGCCGAAGCGCATGGTGTCGGGCGCGCGGAAATCGCCGACCACGCCGCTGGCGATCAGCGCCTGCATGCAGGCATAGCCCTGCGCGAAGCGAAAGGCGATGTGGCTGCCGCGCTGGCCCGGGTCGCGCGGGCTGGCCAGGGTGACGCCGGGACAGCGCGCCTCGACCTCGCGGATGAACAGCTCGGCCAGGTCCACCGCGCGGGCGTGCAGATCGCCCATCTCGACCCCGTCCCAGATGTCGAGCGCGCTTTCCAGCAGGGCGAAGGCGGCAATCGACGGCGTGCCGATGCGCATCCGGGTGATGCTGCCCGGCACCGGCCGGTAGGAAGTGTCGAAATCGAAGGGGCTTTCATGGCCGTACCAGCCGGTCAGGATCGGCTCGACCGTCTCCAGCAGCCGCGGCGCGACGTGCAGGAAGGCCGGGCCGCCGGGACCGGCATTGAGGTACTTGTAGGTGCAGCCGACCGCGAAATCGGTGTCGCATCCGCCGACGTCGACCGGGATCGCCCCGGCGGAATGCGCCAGGTCCCAGACGACGACCGCGCCCAGCCGGTGCGCACGCTCGATGATCGCGCGCATGTCGTGGCGGCGCGAGGTGCGGTAGTCGACCTCGGTGACCATGACCACCGCGACCTCCTCGGTGATCGCCTCGAGCAGGTCCTCGGGGTCGGGAATGCGCAGCTCGTGGCCCGCCTCCTTGAGCTTCATCAGCCCCTCGACCATGTAGAGATCGGTCGGGAAGTTGCCGTTGTCCGACAGGATCACCCGCCGGTCGGGCACCAGCGCCAGCCCTGCCGCCACCGCCTGGAACACCTTGATCGACAG
>SBGD01000064.1 GCA_006226775.1 Paracoccaceae bacterium
CGGCGCGCGGGGTCAGCCCGGAGGCTCGGACGCGCCGGGCCCGGGCGGCGGCAGGGCGGGGGTCGGCGCGGTCTCGGCCTGGCGGCGCACCCAGCGGACGAAGGCGCGCACCGGCGGGCGCTGGACGCCGGGGCGGGTGATCAGGAAATAGCCCGTCTTGCGGGTATCCTCGTGCAGCACCCGCAAACGGCCCGCCGCGATATCCTCTTCCACGAAGACCCGGGCGGTGATCGCCACGCCCTGGCCCTGGCGCGCGGCCTCCATCATCATGTTGCCGGGCAGCGAGGACAAGCCCCCCGACTGCGCCCGGTCGATGCCCAGCCGGGCGAACCATTCGGTCGCCTCGTTGGTGCCCAATTCCTCGAACCAGTGGAATTTCCGCAGCTCCGCCAGGTCGGCGTAGTCCCGGTCGCCCACCAGCGAGGTCGCCGCCACCAGCGCGATCGGAGAACGTACCAGCAATTCCGACTCCAGCCCCGGCCAGCCGCCCGATCCGAAGCGCAGCGCCACGTCGATGCCGCCGGGGGCCAGCGGCTTGACCTCGGACGTCGGGTCGATCATCAGGCTGATCTCCGGATGGGCCTCGCGAAAGCTGGCCAGGCGGGGCATCAGCCAGGCCGAGGCAAAGCTGGGCGTGGTCGAGACCATGAGCGGGCGGTCGGCGTCGCGCCCGGTAATCTCGCCGGTGATCCGCGCCATGGCGCCGAAGCTCTCGAGCAGCACATCGGCCAGCCGCCGGCCCTCGGGCGTCAGGGTCATGGCGCGCCCCGAACGGTCGAGCAGCGAGACCCCGAGATCGGCCTCGAGGTTGCGGATCTGCTGGCTGATCGCGGCATGGCTGACATTCAGCGCCGCCCCGGCCTGTTGCACGCCGCCGCGCTCGGCAAAGGCGGCAAAGGCCCTGAGCGCGGCCAGCGGGGGGAGGGTGGTCCAGTGCATTCGTGTAACCCTGACTTACATGATGGAAATATTCCTGAGTCGCTTTGCCCCCGTCAATAGCGCATATTGGACGTGCATCCCCCCAAACGAACAGGAGGTCGTCATGTTGGGTATATTTTCAAATGTCTTCAAGCGGGCCACCTATCTCGACGAGCAGGAGCTTCACCGCGAGATGCGCGGCGACTTTCGCCCGGCCTTCCACCTGTCGCGCGATCCCCGCGGCGCGGCGGCGCGCGGCGAATGCGATGACGCCGCCAAGTAACGCGCTGCACATCTGCTGAACGAAAGAAGGCGGCCCTTGCGAGGCCGCCTTGCTGTTTGCACTGTCCGAATTGCACTGTCCGGAAAAGGCCCGCTGCGGGGCCGAAGGCGAGATTTCCGCCTTCGGCCTTGCCGTCACTCGGCAGGTGCGTCCTCGCCACCGCCCAGCCCGTGGACATAGGTCGCCACGGCGCGGATCTGCGCCTCGGACAGGCGCCCTTCCCAGGCCGGCATCACGCCGAAGCGCGAATTGACCACCGTCTCGGTCAGGTCCTCGTAGCTGCCGCCGTAAAGCCAGATCGCATCGGTCAGGTTGGGCGCGCCCTGGAAGCGGTCGCCGGTGCCGTCCTCGCCGTGACAGGCGGCGCATTCGGCCTCGAAGACCTCGGCCCCGGCCTCGACCATCGAGGCATCCTGCGGCGTGCCCGAGAGCGACATCACGTAGTTGACCACCTGGGCGATCTGCTCGTCCTCGAGCAATTCGTCACGCCCGAAGGCCGGCATCTCGGAATAGCGCGCATTGTCGTTTTCCTCGTTGCGGATGCCATAGGAGATGGTCTCGTGGATCGCCGCGATATCGCCGCCCCAGAGCCAGTCGTCGTCCAGGAGGTTGGGATAGCCCCCCGCCTGCGCCCCGGCGGCCCCCGAGCCGTGGCACTGGGCGCACCAGGTCCGGAACACCGCCGCGCCGGCGTTGTTGGCATAGGTCAGAAGCTCCGGCTCCTCGGCAATCGCGGTCAGCTCGGCCTCTTCCAGCCGCGCGTTGATCGCGGCGTTGGCGGCATCGACGGCGGCGATGTCCTTGGCCACCTCGGCGCGGGTGGAATAGCCCAGCACCCCGGCGGTCGCGCCATTGATCAGCGGCCAGGCCGGGTAGGCGATGGAATAGCCGATGGCCCAGACGATGGTCACGTAGAAGGTCCAGAGCCACCAGCGCGGCATCGGCTTGTTGTATTCCTGGATGCCGTCCCATTCGTGGCCGGTCGTCTCATAGTCGAGATCGTCTTTGTTGGTGCTCATGTGCGGGCCTCCTTGGCGGCGGCTTTGGCATCCTCGTCGGGCGCCGGGGGTCTGTCTTCATGCCGAAGCGGAATGCTGGCGCTGTCTTCGTGGCTGGCACGACTGCCCGGGCGGAACACCCAGACAATCATGCCGATGAAGAAGACAAAGAGCACCAGCAGCCCCCAGCTGTCGGCCAGTTCACGCAGGAAGGAATATTGTTCCATCTCGGGTCTCCCTTACCGGCTTGCATCCGGGGTGAAGGTCGAGAAATCGACCAGCGTGCCCAGCATCTGCATGTAGGCGATCAGCGCATCGGCCTCGGAGACGCCCGGCGCCCCGTCGAAGTTGCGCACGTTGACCGTTTCGCCATAGCGCTCGAGCAGCCCGTCGTAATCGCTTTCCGGGTCGGCCTGGGCGGCAAAGTCGGCCCGGGCCGAGGCGATCATCTCGTCACTGTAGGGCGTGCCGAGAAAGGCATGGGTCGACACCAGATCGCCGACATGGCGGCCGTCGATCAGCGTCCGCTCGAGCTGGTCGTACTTGGGCATCACCGATTCCGGGACCACCGACTGGGGATCGCGGAAGTGATCCACGTGCCAGTCGTCCGAGTAGCGGCCACCGACGCGGGCCAGGTCGGGCCCGGTGCGCTTGGAGCCCCACTGGAACGGGTGGTCGTACATCGATTCCGCCGCCAGCGAGTAGTGACCGTAGCGCTCGACCTCGTCGCGCATCGGGCGGATCATCTGGCTGTGGCAGGTGTAGCAGCCTTCGCGCACATAGATGTCGCGCCCGGTCAGTTCCAGCGGCGTATAGGGGCGCATGCCCTCGACCTTCTCGATGGTGTTGTCGAGGTAGAAGAGCGGCACGATCTGCACCAGACCGCCGATGGTCACCACCAGAAAGCTCAGGATGAGCAGCAGCGTCGCATTGGTCTCGATGATCTTGTGCCGGTCCAGGAGCGACTTGCGGCGGGGCCGCTCGCCTACTCCGGTTGCAGTTGCCGGCATCGGGGGTTTATCAGAAGCCATCTGTCCGGTTCTCCTTATTCGGCCGGCGTGGCATGGGCGACGGCGTCCGCGGCTTCAACAGCCGGCGAGCGTCGCGCAGTCATCCACAGGTTGTAACACATCACCAGCGCACCGGCGAGGAACAGAACCCCACCCAGGCCGCGGACGACATACATCGGGAACTTCGCTCCGACGGTGTCGGCGAAGGAGTTAACGAGGAAGCCGTTGGCGTCGACTTCGCGCCACATCAGGCCTTCCATGATGCCGGTGACCCACATCGACGCGGCGTAGAGGATGATGCCGATGGTGGCGAGCCAGAAGTGCCAGGACACCAGGCTGAGCGAATAGAGCCGCTGGCGGTTCCACAGTTTCGGCACCAGGTAGTAGAGCGCGCCGAAGGTGATCATGCCGTTCCAGCCCAGCGCGCCGGAATGCACATGGCCGATGGTCCAGTCGGTGTAATGCGACAGCGAGTTGACCGCGCGGATCGACATCATCGGCCCCTCGAAGGTCGACATGCCGTAAAAGCCGATGGAAATCACCATCATGCGGATCACCGGGTCGGTGCGCAGCTTGTCCCAGGCGCCCGAGAGCGTCATCAGACCGTTGATCATGCCGCCCCAGGAGGGCATCCAGAGCACGATCGAGAACACCATGCCCAGCGTCGCGGCCCAGTCGGGCAGCGCGGTATAGTGCAGGTGGTGCGGACCGGCCCAGATGTAGATGAAGATCAGCGCCCAGAAGTGGATGATCGACAGCTTGTAGCTGAACACCGGGCGTTCGGCCTGTTTCGGCACGAAATAATACATCATGCCCAGGAAGCCCGCGGTCAGGAAGAAGCCCACGGCGTTATGGCCGTACCACCACTGCACCATGGCGTCCTGCACGCCCGAGAAGACCTGCACCGACTTCGATCCCCAGATCGAGACCGGAATCGACAGGTTGTTGACCACGTGCAGCATGGCGACGGTGACGATGAAGGACAGGAAGAACCAGTTCGCCACGTAGATATGCGGCTCCTTGCGCTTGATGATCGTGCCGAGGAACACCGCCAGGTAGACCAGCCAGACGACGGTCAGCCACAGGTCGATGTACCATTCCGGCTCGGCGTATTCCTTGGACTGGGTCGCGCCCAGCAGGTAGCCGGTCGCCGCCAGCACGATGAACAGCTGGTAGCCCCAGAACACGAACCAGGCCGCATTGCCGCCCCAGAGCCGCGCCGCAGAGGTCCGCTGGACCACGTAGAAGGAGGTCGCGATCAAGGCATTGCCGCCAAAGGCGAAAATCACCGCCGAGGTATGCAGAGGGCGCAGTCGGCCAAAGTTGGCATAGCCTTCCGACCAGTCGAAATTGAGCTCCGGATAGGCCAGCTGGAACGCGATGAATGTGCCGACCAGAAAGCCGACCACACCCCAGAAGGAGGTGGCGATCACGCCATACCGGATGACCCCGTCCATGTAGGAGGTCTCCGGATGCGCCACCACAGGAGCGGGTTCGTCCGTGCGGCGCAGAACCCAGATGAACATGCCGGCGCTGACCAGCATGATCAGCACGGCATGGACCTGGTAGGCAAGATCACGCGCGAAGTTGGCTGCAATCGCCGCAAAGAGCGTCAGCAGACCAAGCGCGATCAGCTTGATGTAATTTGACATTTTTTGTCCCTTCGTCGGGCCCCACACACGATTCGACAGCCGCTTGGGGGCGGATTTGGATAGCGGCTTTCTGCGCCTGCACTGGTAAAGGCGCATTGATCTGAGTCAATTTACGGGAGGTGAAGATTTGACGTGCCTCAAGGTGTCGTGGTTCGTAAACAGGTTAAGGTATCCAAGACGTAACAGGGAGAGCCCCAATGTCCTACAAATCTTTGTTCACAGCCGTTACCGATCCGGAATTGCAGCAGAAAACGCTCGCACAGGCGGCTGACCTGGCTGCCCAGTACGATGCCCATCTCGACGTCCTGTGCCTTGGCGTCGACGCCAGCCAAACGGGGTATTACTTCGCCGGCGCCAATGCCGTGGTGATGCAGGAGGCCATGGCGCGCGCCTCGGAAGATGCCAAGGCGCTCGAGGCCTCGACCACGGCCTTCCTGTCGAAAACCGAGATCCGCTGGAGCTGCGATGCGGCGATGGCGCAGATCGGCGACCTGGGGCGGCTGGTGGCGACCCATGCGCGGTTTTCCGATCTCGTGGTGCTGCCGAAACCCTATGGCGCCCGGCGCGGCAGCGAGCAGGAAGCGGTGATCGAAGGCGCGATGTTCGCCGGCCAGACGCCGGTGCTGGTCATGCCCCAGGCGGCCCAGGCGCAAGGCGCGCCCAAGCGGGTGGTCGTGGCCTGGAACGAGGGGTCCGAAGCGCTGCGCGCCGTGCGCTCGTCGCTGCCGATTCTCAAGAGCGCCGAGCGCGTCTCGATCGTGGTGGTCGACCCGCCGGTGCATGGCCCCAACCGCTCGGACCCCGGTGGCCCGCTGTCGCAATACCTCTCGCGGCACGGCGTCAAGGTCGAGATCGAGGTGCTGGCCAAGTCGCTGCCGCGGGTGAGCGACGTGCTCTTGCGCTATGCGACCGATTCCTCGGCCGACATGCTGGTGATGGGCGCCTATGGCCATTCGCGCTTCCGCGAGGCGATCCTGGGCGGCGCCACCCGCGACATGCTCGAACAGGCGACGCTGCCGGTCTTCATGGCGCATTGATCCGCCCCCTGGCGGTGCCCCTCGGCGCCGCCGTCATGCCTGTTGCGTGATCCAGACGCCCAGCGCCATGACGCCGATGCCCAGCGCCCGGGTAAGGGACAGCGGCGAGACCTGGGCGGTGAACAGGCCGAAATGGTCGATCGCCGCGGCGCTGATCAACTGGCCCAGCAGGACGAAGAACACCGCGTTCCCGACCCCGAATTTCGGCGCGATATAGGTGATGGAAAGCACGTAGAAGGCCACCAGGAACCCCGCCAGGAACAGGTGCTTCGGCGCCCCCGCCGCCCGGCTCAGCGCCGCCGGGCCGGTGATCAGCACCGCCAGCACCGTCGCGCCAAGCGCCACCGTGAACAGGATCGTCGCGGCGGCGGCGGGCGAGCCCATGCGCACGCCAAGCGCCGCATTCAGCGCCGCCAGCACCGGGATGCCGATCCCGGCGGCAAGCATGGTCAGGGCATGGATCGGCATTGGCGGCGTCCTTTCGGTCATTGCCGCCAATATGCCCGGAAATTCGCCCCGCGCCAGCATTTCGATCATTGCAGTGCGGCGTGGCATTTGCGAGTTTGCCGGCAGCCAGCAAAAGGCCAAAAACAGGATAGTCCCATGGTCCCGACCCGCCAGATCAGCCTCGGCCTTGCCGCCCTTGCCGCGCTTGCGGCCTGCAAACCGGCCGAGATGCCCGGTGCCTCCGAGGGCCGCAAGCTCTATGTCGAGAATTGCGCCATGTGCCACGGCCCGGCGGGGCAGGGCGACGGGCCCTTTGCCCGCGGGCTGAACCCGGCGCCCAAGGACCTGACGCTGATCCGGGTGCGCAATGACGGTGCCTTTCCCCGCGCCCGGGTGCTCTCGACGCTCGACGGCTATACCCGCGTCGACCTGCCGGGCGAGGGGATGCCGGAATTCGGCGAGTTGCTGCGCGGCGACCTGGTGCCGGTGGATGTGGGCGACGGCAAACCGACGCCGACGCCGCGCAAGCTTGCCGCCCTGCTGGAATATCTCGAGAGCATCCAGCAATAGGTTCTGCGCCCCTTCGGGGGACTGGCCACATGAAGACTCCGGGTGATGCCGATCACGGCGGCGCGGCCGGAAACCCGGGCGCCTCATTTTCAGGGAGACGTGCATGACCAAGACGGCCAACGCCCTTTCCGCCAGCAAGTCCGACTCCGACGACAGCGTCTCGGGCAGCGACGCCCTGGCCGCGGTGAATGCTGCGGCGCGCGAGAATTCGCTGCGAACCGCCTTCGAGCGCGGCGAATACCCCTATTCCGAGAAGATGCCGCGCCGCGAGTACGAGGCGCGCAAGGCCGAGTTGCAGGCCGAGCTTCTGAAGGTCCAGCTCTGGGCGCAGGAGACGCAGCAGAAATTCGTGCTGCTCTTCGAGGGCCGCGATGCCGCCGGCAAGGGCGGCACGATCAAGCGCTTCATGGAGCATCTCAACCCGCGCGCCGCCCGCGTCGTGGCGCTGAACAAGCCGACCTGGGAAGAGCAGGGTCAATGGTATTTCCAGCGCTATATCAAGGAATTGCCGACCGTGGGCGAAATGGTCTTCTACGACCGCTCCTGGTACAACCGCGCCGGGGTCGAGCGGGTGATGGGCTTTTGCGAGCCCAGCGACTACCTCGAGTTCATGCGCCAGACGCCCGAGTTGGAACGGATGCTGGTGCGCTCGGGCATCCGGCTCTACAAGTACTGGTTCTCGGTCAGCCGCGACGAGCAGAAGCGCCGGTTCGAGGCCCGCGCCACCGATCCGCTGAAGCAGTGGAAACTCTCGCCGATCGACAAGGCCAGCCTGAGCAAATGGGACGATTACACCGAGGCCAAGGAGGCGATGTTCTTCTACACCGACACCGCCGATGCGCCCTGGACGGTGATCAAGTCGAATGACAAGAAACGCGCCCGGCTCAATTGCATGCAGCATTTTCTCAGCACGCTGGACTATCCCGGCAAGAATCTCGAGATCGTGACCCCGCCCGATCCGCTGATCGTCTCGGGCGCGCATGCCATCGTGCATCGCGCCGATCACATCCTGGGCAAGTCGCTGCATCCCGATCAACGGCGGGGATGACCGGCGCGTTGCGGTCATCTGCGCCGCAGGGGGCGCCCTGCCGCCGCGCTTGATCTGCCTCAAGGCCACCCCGCGGCGATTTCGCCCAACCTCGGGCCGAGCCGCAAGACACGGAGGTCGCAATGGCCCGCATCTACCCGATCCTGTCCGCCCTGCTGCTGGCGGCCTGCCAGCTTCCGGGGGCGGGCGGTGACAGCGCGAGGAGCGGCGCCATGCTCTATGCCCGCCATTGTGCCCAATGCCACGGCACCGGGCTGCGCGGTGACGGGCCGCTTGCTTCCGAACTGCCGGTGCGCCCCACCGATCTGACGCGGCTCTCTGCCGGCAATGGCGGTGTCTTTCCGACCGAGGATGTGATCACCGTCATTCACGGCTATCCGGGGCGGCACCAACTGGGGCTGATGCCGGAATTCGTCCGCGACCTGCCGCCGGAGCAGACGGTCTGGACCTCGCCCGACGGCACAAGCCACGAGGTGCCCGCCGCGATGCTTGCCCTGGCCCGTCATATCGCGCTTTGGCAGCGGTAGCGCCTTCGCCCATCGCGGCTGGTGCGGGATGGCTCAAAGGCGGGATCGCCGGACACGAATGACCTTTTGTCGTCATTCGAATGAGCCTTTCCCGGCCCGGAATCAAGCCGAAGGCGCCGGGCCAGCGGCTGCCCGCCCCCCGGTCTGCCGCTCCGGTGACGTCAGCACATCGCTCTGAGGTCTTCCGGACCTGGCCGAGATAAATTGCGCAGAAGAACCGTTGCAGCGGCATCCCGCGGGCCGCCGCTGGCCCGGCTCGGGCCGTGCTTTTTGCAATGGCCCCTCCAGGCCAGAAGCGCCCGCATCAACCGGTCGTCATCGCGCTCAATAGATATAGCGGATCTGATCGGTCCAGTAACGCTCCACCCTTCGCAGCGAGGTGGTGATCTCGGTGATGCCCTCCGGCCCCAGCACGCCGCGGGATTCCAACCCCTCGGCATGGCGGGCAAACAGCTGCGAGACGATGTCGCGGATCTCGCGGCCCTTCTGGGTCAGGCGCACGCGGACCGATCTTCGGTCGATCTCGCAGCGCTGGTGGTGCATGTAGCCCGCCTCGACCAGTTTCTTCAGGTTGTAGCTGACGTTCGAGCCCTGGTAGTAGCCGCGGCTCTTCAACTCGCCCGCCGTCACCTCGTTCTCGCCGATGTTGAACAGCAAGAGCGCCTGGACGGCATTGATCTCGAGCACGCCGACACGCTCGAATTCGTCCTTGATCACGTCAAGCAGCAGGCGGTGCAGCCGCTCCACCAGCGCCAGCGCCTCGAGGTAGTTGGCCATGAAGCCCGCATTGCCGGTTGCGGGCAGGGGGGAATGCATGCTCATCGCGATCTCCGCCGAATTACGTCTCTGACGGAAACTGGGCCAAAATCCCGAAAAAAGCGTTAAAAGGCCGAGATAATCGCGCCGGTCAGCCTTTTTCTCCGACCCCGCCCTCGGTTTGCAGCGCCACGGCGCGGATATCGGCCACCAGCTTCGCATGGCTTTCGGGCGCCGGGCGCTGGCCCGAGACCCATTGATAGAGGTCCTGGTCGTTTTCCGACAGCAGCAGGTCGTAGGCGGCCAGGTCGGCATCCGACATCTTCGCCAGCCGGGCGGCGGCATAGGCGGTCAGGATCAGGTCCATCTCCTTGATCCCGCGCCGCATCGAGCGCATGTGCAGCCGCTTGAGCCGCGCCTCACGCGTTTCCACCGTCATGCCCCGGCCTCGATCAGCTTCTGGCGCAGCTTCTTTTCCAGCCGCCCCAGCCGCTCGGCATTGGCCTTCATCGTGGTCTTCATGTCGCGGATCTCGATCAGGATGTCGTTGATGTCGGGGGAAATCGCCTCTTCGGTCTCGGGGTGGGCGACGCCGTCGCCCTCGCCGTTGAGCAGCCACATCAGCGTGACATTGAGCAGCCCGGCGATCATCGACAGCCGGTTGGCGCGCGGCTCGAGCATGTCGTCTTCCCATTTCTTCAGCGTGCTCAGCTTGACGCCCAGCCGCTTGGCCAGATCGGGCTGGCTCATGCCCGCGTTCTCGCGCGCCGCGGCCAACCGGTCGCCGAATGTCGCGGCCTCGGGGCCGTACCAGTCCACCGCCGCCTCTTGAACCTCGTCCTGCATGGTCTCTCCTCATGTTCCGATCGCGCTTGATCGGCTCCGTTGCGCACTCTAAGACGGTCAGTGCGCAGCTTAAACCACAGGCCCGACCCGATGTCCCTGCTTTCCGACACGCTTGCCCGTGTCAAACCGTCACCGACGATCGCCGTCACCACCAAGGCCCAGGAGTTGCGCGCCGCCGGCCGCGACGTGATCGGGCTTGGCGCCGGCGAGCCGGATTTCGACACGCCCGAGCATATCAAGCAGGCGGGGATCGCCGCGATCCGCGCCGGCAAGACGAAATATACCGCGCCCGACGGGATGCCCGAGCTGAAAGCGGCGATCTGCGGCAAGTTTTCGCGCGAGAACGGGCTGAGCTATACGCCCGAGCAGATCAGCGTCTCCTCGGGCGGCAAGCAGATCCTCTACAATGCGCTGATGGCGACGCTGAACCCCGGCGACGAGGTGGTGATGCCCGCGCCCTACTGGGTGAGCTATCCCGACATGGTGCTGCTGGCCGGCGGCACGCCGGTGATCGCGCCGACCGCGTTTGAGACCGGGTTCAAGCTGACCGCGGACCAGTTGGAAGCGGCGATCACGCCGAAAACCAAGTGGTTCATCTTCAATTCGCCGTCGAACCCCACCGGCGCGGGCTATTCGCGCGGCGAGTTGAAGGCGCTGACCGATGTGCTGCTGCGCCACCCGCAGGTGCATGTGATGACCGACGACATGTACGAGCACCTGGCCTATGAGGGGTTCCGCTTCTGCACCCCGGCCGAGGTCGAGCCCGGGCTCTATGATCGGACGCTGACCTGCAACGGCGTCTCCAAGGCCTATGCGATGACCGGCTGGCGGATCGGCTATGCGGGCGGGCCGAAAGACCTGATCGCCGCGATGCGCAAGATCCAGTCGCAATCGACCACCAACCCCTGCACCATCTCGCAATGGGCGGCAGTCGAGGCTTTGAATGGTCCGCAGGATTTCCTGGCCGAGAACGTGGCGCTGTTCACCCGCCGCCGCGACCTCGTGGTGGCGATGCTGAACGACGCGCAGGGCATCACCTGCCCGGTGCCGGAGGGGGCCTTCTACGTCTATCCTTCGATCTCCGGGCTGATCGGCCGGACCAGCCCGGGCGGCACGCTGATCGCCGATGACGAGGCCTTTGCCAGCGCTTTGCTCGACGAGACCGGGGTCGCGGTGGTCTTTGGCGCGGCCTTCGGCCTCTCGCCCAATTTCCGGGTCAGCTATGCGACCTCGGAGGCGCAGCTCGAAGAGGCCTGCCGCCGCATCCAGACCTTCTGTGCCGGGGTGACCTGACACCATGAGCGAGGGGCTGCCGGAGTATTATTTCCGCGTGCGCGAAAACGGCGCGCTGGTGTTTCGCATCGACACCTCCAACCGCCAGCGGCGCATCGAGATGGACCAGATCGCGGTGGTCAATATCCGCAATGGCGAGGTCAAGCCCCATGGCGGGCGCGAGCTGACCGCCGCCGACCAGGCCGAGATCGAAGCCTGGATGGAGGCGCGCCGCGCGCTGCTGGCGACACGCGACATCGACGATATCCTGCGCGCGGTGGATCACATGAACCTGACGACGCAATGGGCGCAGTCGAAGGCGACGCCGGAGCAGTTGGACCAGGTGACCGATGCGCTTTTGCTGGCGATGCACGACCTGCGTACGGTGCTGGTGCGGAAAAAGGCGGACCGTTTGCTCAAGGAGTGAAGGTTTGTTGAATGTGCGCCTGCGGCGCGCAGGTTTTGTGGAATGAGGGGCGCTGCCCCTCAAACTCCCCGGGATATTTATGAAACCGAAGAAGGACCGGGGTCGGTCAGGGGACGCCTGGCGCGCAGCCAGAAGCGGGTCATCATCATCACGCCGGCGGCGCCGAGACCGATCACCAGGCCCGACCAGACGCCGGGACCGCCGAAGCCCAGGGTGAAGCCCAGCAGGTAGGCGGCGGTCAGGCCGAGGCCCCAGTAGCTGATCGCGGCCATGATCATCGGCACCGTGGTGTCCTGGATGCCGCGCAGCAGGCCCAGCGCCAGCACCTGGGCGCCATCGGCCAGCTGGAACAGCGCCGCCATTACCAAGAGCGTGCCGCCGATGCCGAGGATCGCCGCGCGGTCGGGATCATCGGCCGAGAGGAACATGCCGATCAGCGGATCGCGCCAGGTCAGCAGCACCACGATGGTCAGGCCGGCGACCAGCGCCGAGAGGATCATCACCGAGAGCGCGCCGCGCCGCAACAGGCCGGCGTCCTTGTGGCCGAAGGCGGTGCCCGCGCGCACCGTGGCGGCATTGGACAGGCCGACATGCACCATGAAGGCGGCGGTGGTCAGTTGCAGCACGATGCCATGGGCGGCCAGCGGCACGGTGCCGAGCCAGCCCATCATGATCGACGAGGCGGCAAAGAGCCCGACCTCGGCCAGGGTGGTCATCCCGATCGGCACGCCCATGCGCAGGACCCGGGTCATGACCTCGAAATCCGGGCGCCAGAGACGGTCGAAGAGCGCGTGCTCGGGCAGGGCGAAGCGGGCATAGGCCACCACCCCCACCAGCGAGACCACCTGCACGATCATCGAGGCCCAGGCCGCCCCGGCGACGCCCATCTCGGGCGCGCCCCAGTTGCCGAAGATCAGCGCGTAATTGGCCAGCCCGTTGGCGCCCGCCGCGATCAGGGTGATCCAGAAGACCACCGCGGTGCGCTCGAGCGCCGCGAGATAGCTCTTGATCACCATGACCAGCAGCGCCGGCAGCACCGCGATCCCGGTGATCCGCAGGTAGATCTGGGCATCGGCGGCGAGGGCCGGGTCCTGGCCCAGCGCCTCCAGCAGCGGCGCCGAGAACCAGAAGAGCGGCAGGCAGAGCGTGGCAAAGAGCGCCGAGAGCCAGAGCCCCATGCGGGTGATGCGGCGGATCGCGATGCCGTCCTGCTCGGCCGCGGCCGAGGCCACCAGCGGCATCACCGCCCAGGCAAAGCCCGAGCCCATGAGAAAGACCACCGAGAAGATCGTCGTGCCCAGCACCAGCGCCGCCAGCGGCGCCACGCCGTACCAGCCCATCATCACCGTATCGGTCAGCCCGATCAGGAATTGCGCCAGGTGCCCGCCGATCAACGGCAGGCCGATGCGGGTGATGGCGCGCATGTGCTGGGGATAGGTCATCGGCTGGGACATGCGCCCTGCCTTAGCAGTTTGAACCAATCCGGCAAGTCCGCATCTTCACCGGCCTCGCCGGTGACGTGGCGTAGGGCCTTTCGGCACCCGGCCGGTGCGGCACCGACGGGCGCTGCGTCATTCGGCGCCCTCCGCGCGGCCCAGCACCAGTTCCAGCGTCTCGCGGTAGAGCTTGCGGGTCATGGCGGCCCGGAAACCCTCGAAGCCCCGGGCCTGTTCGAGAAAGGCCAGCGGGCCGTGCAGCACCTCCTGCTGGTAATAGGGCACCACCCGGTCGTCGTCGCCGGTGACCACCAGCCCGTTGACCGTGACGCCTGCGAAGGGGAAATACGCATAGGCCAGTTGCGGCCGGAAGCCTTCGTTGGTGATGCCGTCGCCGGAGACGTCCACCACCTGCCGCGCGCAGGCCGGCGCGCGCTGCAACAGCCCCGCCGCATAGCCCAGCGCATAGCCGATGGCGGTGGGATATTCGGTGAAGGACCGCGGCGCGCCCAGCACCCGGGAGGCCACCGCCGCCAGGTCGCCCTCGCTCTCGAGCGTCACCCAGTCCTGCAGCATCTTCTGCTGGTAGCGCCCGCTCCACTCGAAGATCGCCAGCGCCACCGGGCCGGGGCCGCCGAGGATCGCCGCGGCGACATCCGCGTCGGTCAGTGCCGCCGCCAGTCCCCGGCGTTGCAGCGCATGTTCCGCGTCGTCGACCGAGGACGAGACATCCACCGCCAGCACCAGCGCCAGCCGGCACTCGGCCCCCGCCGCCGAGCACCAGAGCGCCAGCATCAGGGCGGCGAGCCTGTGCATCACCAGTGGCCGGTGTTTTCCATGCTGGCCCAGGGCTCTTGCGGCGGCAGGTTGTCGCCCTCCTGCAACAACTCGATCGAGATATTGTCGGGCGAGCGGACAAAGGCCATGTGCCCGTCGCGCGGCGGCCGGTTGATCGTCACGCCGGCGTCCATCAGCTTCTGGCACAGGGCGTATATATTGTCGGTGCGATAGGCCAGGTGGCCGAAATGGCGGCTGTCGCTGGGCAGCCCCTCGTCGCCGTCCCAGTTCCAGGTCAGCTCGACCGGGCAGTCCTCCTGTCCCGGCGGCGCCATGAAGACCAGGGTGAAGCGGCCCTTCTCGCTCTCGTTCCGGCGGGTTTCCTTGAGCCCGAGCAGCTCGTAGAACGCCATCGAGGCCTCGAGGTCCTTCACCCGGACCATGGTGTGCAGATATTTCAGTGCCATGTGCATTTCCTCCTGTTCGCCCGCAGCCTAGGCCGGGGCGCGGCAATGTCCAGCCTGCACCTGCGGCCGCACCCGCGCCGGGAAGGGCCTCGGAGCTGTCCACATTGCCCTGTGGACAAGCCGGGAAATCCAGCGATTCCAAGCGCCTTGGCGGCGAGGCTCGGCCTTTGGGTTCACAGCAGGCAAACACCAAGTATGCACGTTTGGTTTTGCCTTCCCACCATATATAGTGGGGGCCTGATTCATCATGTGAAAGGATTCGCCATGCCCGTGACGCCCGAACAGCAGGCCGAGATCGACGCGCTGCGCTCCGAGACGGTGCCCACCCTGCGGGCGACGGCGCCGGGGATCGAGGCGCATCTCTACAAGGTGCTGCCGGTGCTCGACCACGGGTTCGTGCGGGTGATCGACTACATGGGCGACGACGCCGCCATCTGCCAGGCCGCGCGGGTCTCTTATGGCAAGGGCACCAAGTCGGTGACCAACGACGAGGGGCTGATCCGCTACCTGATGCGCCACTGGCACTCGACCCCCTTCGAGATGTGCGAGCTGAAACTGCACGTCAAGCTGCCGGTCTTCGTGGCCCGCCAGTGGATCCGCCACCGCACCGCCAACGTGAACGAGTATTCGGCGCGCTATTCGATCCTCGACCGCGAGTTCTATATCCCCGAACGCGATGCCCTGGCGGCGCAATCGGTGGTCAACAACCAGGGCCGGGGCGAGGCGCTCTCGGGCGAGGAGGCCGACCGCGTCCTGCGCTACCTGCGCGACGACGCGATGCGGGCCTACGACCACTACGAGGAGATGATCTCGCAGGAGGGGCAGGCGGGCCTGGCGCGCGAACTGGCGCGGATGAACCTGCCGGCGAATATCTATACGCAATGGTACTGGAAGGTGGACCTGCACAACCTGCTGCATTTCCTGCGGTTGCGGGCGGACGCCCATGCGCAATACGAGATCCGCGTCTATGCCGAGGCGATCTGCCAGGTGGTGGCCGACTGGGTGCCCTTTGCCTATCGCGCCTTCGAGGATTACCGGATGGGCGGCGCGACCCTGAGCGGCACGGCGCTGGACTGCGTGCGGCGGATGCTGAAAGGCGAAGAGGTGACGCAGGAGACCTCGGGAATGAGCAAGGGGGAATGGCGGGAGTTTGTGGGGGTTTTGGGGTGAGCGACGTTTTTATATCTTACGTGCATGAAGATAGCAGGCTTGTCCACTTTCTAAGTGATATTCTGAAAGCTAACGGAGTCTCAGTTTGGCTTGACAGAGATAGATTGATCCCGGGACAGCGTTGGAAAAGTGCGATACGTCAAGCGATCAAGAATGGTACCTATTTCATATCAATACATTCCAAGAAGCGGAATGCGAAAGAGGTTTCTCACGTTAATGAGGAACTGATGTTGGCTATTGATGAAATTAGGAAAAGACCCGCTACAATGTCGTGGTTCATTCCAGTGAAGATTGATGATTGTGAATTGGATGATCGCCAAATCGGTGGTGGCGAGACCTTGTCGGATCTCCAATGGTGCGATCTGCGCGACTGGGCACATGGAGTTGGCTCTTTATTAAATGCACTCGGCGTCAAAGAGCCGAAGTTTGATCACGGCTTGCCGTTGGCGAAAGGCTTGCCTTCGGTGGTAAAGATAAGATCTGGATTTGTAAGATACGATTACTTGCCCGGGTTGCCCGAATACATGCAGGGGCTGGAATTTCGAGTTGTAGAAGGCTGGTGCCAACGAGAGGAAGATGGCAGTATTCTCGCATATATTGAAACTGTCGCGCCAATGACGTTGGTGCAGGAGTTCAATAAGCAAACTGGACTTAGTGGGTTCTTGGCATCATGCAAATCTCAGCAACTTTCTGACGATCCTGGTTGTCCTAGCGAGTTTGAATATCAGCAAGATTTCTTGTTGAAGGCCGGAGCGCGAACCATAGATTTCAGCACTGGGGCTATTGTGGCCGTTCCTTTCGATTTCAATATTCGCACTAAATTTCAAGCTGTTGGGCATATCTGCGAGATGAGGTTTTCCGGTCGTTTTACTACGCAATTAGTTTCGCTGCATCCATCGGTTCCGATGTCACAAAAGCAGTCGGGCGTGTTTGAAGTCGACTTTTCGCCAGATTTTCCGGCTCCTTGAGCAAACGTAGGGTGCGCACTTGTTGCGCACCGTCCCGACGCCCGCCACGCTCGGTGCGCAATGAATGCGCACCCTACGGAGAGCCACGCGCCGAAACCGTTGGGTGGGGTTGTACTCCCCCCGCATAGGTGGGTTGAAAATCCACCCTACGGGCGGTGGCCGCTGGGCACGCCGGGCCTGCACCTGGGCGCTGGGCGGCACCATCGGCGCGGCGGGCGTAGCGCTTGACCTTGCAGGCGCCCGGGCTAGAACATCCGGCACGGCAAGACCCCGAGCCACGATGCCGGGCGGCATCGCCCCGGCACCAGGAGACCGGGTCGCGCCCATCGGCATCAGACAGCGAACCGACCCGGCGAAACCGGCGGAATACCGCGCACGCTAAAGTTGTAGCTGGAATCCTCCGCGCGGTCTGAAGATGCTGGGCCCGACTAGCACAGGAGCGTCCTCATGTTGGCCTGCGTCATTTTCGGAGCCCTCGCCGGCGTCTTCTCGGCGGTCCATGCCCTGCGCCTGGGGATGTCCGTCACCGATGCCTTCGCGGCCTATCTCGTGGTCTCGGTGGTCTCGATGGTCGGGCTGCCGCTGCTGTGCCTGGCCCGGGGCTGGCTGCTGCGCCGTTTTGCCCGGGGCTGGGCCTCGGGCACCGCGGTGCCGGTCGTCCTGCGCCAGACCCGCCGCGGGCCGCGGCGCTGAGACGCCCGCGGCTCAGCCGAGGATCCCCGGCCAGTTGGCCTCGCCCTTCGCGATATTGCCCGGCACGTCCTGCAACCACAATTCGCGCGCCCGCAGGCTGGCGTTGAGGTAGAGCCGGCCCGCGTGCACTGTCCAGGCCTCGGGGATCGTCGGCGCGAGATAGCCCTTCGACGCCGCATAGGCGCAATAGCCGCCGAAGCGCGGGGCAAAGCTCTCGGGGTTGCTCTCGAACAGGGTCATCGCGCGGGCGCTGTCGAACTGCCACTGCGCGCCGCGCCAGGACACCTTGAAGGCATTGTCGCTGATGTCCGGTCCCCCCTTGCGGAAATAGGCCACCGGATCGGCGCCGTTGATCGCCACGCCCCCGGTCTGGAAGATCTCGGGCGCGCGGGCCAGCGCGCGCTGCGGCACCAGGGGCGCTATTGCGAGGGCCGCCAGAAAGGCGCGTCTTTTCAGGTCCATGTCACGACTCCCTCATGGCTTGTGGGCCCAGCATGGGCCAGGCCGGGCGCCGGCAAAAGCCCGCTCGCACCAAGGTGAAGCCGCGTGACCGCTTGCCGCAGCCCCTTGGAGAGCGCCGCAGAATCGCATACTCTTGGTCATGAAACGGATTTTCCGGCCCTTTTCCGGCTGCCTGCTGGCGCTTTTGCTGGGCCTCACGGCGCAGTCGATGGCCCTGGCGCGCGGCGCTTCGGGGGCGGTGGATGAAATAATCCTCTGCACCGGCAGCGGGCCGATCATGGTCGCGGTGGACGAAAACGGCGAACCGACCGGGCGGGCGCATATCTGCCCCGAGTTCACGCTGTCGCTGTTCGTCGCGCTGGCCCCCGACCAGGTGCCCGATGTCGCGCCGGCCTGGCACGACCTGGGGTTGGCGATCCGCTGGGGCGCGCATCCGGTGCAGCGGCCCTTGCGCGATGCCCTGGCGCGGGGACCGCCGGCTCAAGCCTGAGCCTGCCTGAATTCCCCAAAGCCCACCCGTTTCAATGGAGTCCCACATGACCCTGATCCGTCTTTCCGCGGCGCTTGCCGCCACCCTTCTGGCCGCCCCGGTCCTGGCCGCCGACATTGCCATCGAAGAGGCCTATGCCAGGGCCAGCAACACCAAGGCCGGCGCGGCCTTCATGATGATCCGCAACACCGGCGCGCGCGATGACCGCCTGCTCGCTGCCGCCTCCGACGCCGCGGTGCGGGTCGAGTTGCACACCCACAAGGACATGGGCGACGGCGTGATGAAGATGATGGAGGTCGAGGAGGGCTTTGCCATTCCCGGCGGCGGGATGCACGCGCTGGCCCGCGGCGGCGACCACATCATGTTCATGGGCCTGACCGCGCCCTTCGAGCAGGGCAAGACGGTGACCGTCACCCTGACCTTCGAGCAGGCGGGCGAGATGGTGGTGGAGATCCCCGTCGACCTCGAGCGCCAGCCCGATCACGGCGCCATGTCCCACGGCAACTGAGCCCGGGGCGGGACCACCGGTCCCGCCTTGCGCGCCTATGCCAGCAGCGCGGCGACCCAGGACGGCACGGTCCGGGTCGCCGGCCCGGTGAGGCAGCGGTCGAAAAGATGCGAGACCGCGGTCGGCTCGAGGCTCATCTCCACGGTCTCGGCCCCGGCGCTGCGGGCCTCTTCGACATAGGCCGCCGCCGGATAGACCTGGCCCGAGGTGCCGATGGCGGCAAAGACCGTGGCCTCGGCCAGATGCGCGGCGATCTCGTCAAGATAATGCGGATACTCCCCGAACCAGACCACGTCGGGCCGCGCCGCAGGCCGCGCGCAGGCCGGGCAGGGCGTTTCGGGCGTCATCTCGGGCGGCGCAGGCCAGCGGTGACCGCACAGATGGCAAAGCGCGCCGCGCAGCGCGCCGTGCATCTGCAGCACCTTGCGCGACCCGGCCCGGTGATGCAGGTCGTCGACGTTCTGCGTCACCAGCACCACCTGAGCGGCATGGGCGCGCTCCAGTTCCGCCAGCGCGTGGTGGGCGGCATTGGGCGCGGCCGCCGCGGCCTGGACCCGGCGGGCATTGTAGAACTCATGCACCAGCGCGGGGTTGCGGGCATAGCCCTCGGGCGTGGCCACGTCCTCGACCGCGTAGCGCGTCCAGATCCCGCCCTTGTCGCGAAAGGTGCCAAGCCCGCTTTCCGCCGAGATCCCGGCGCCGGTGAGGATGACGATCTTGTCCATCTTGTCCATGCGGCCTCGACCAATTGCCCCGACGCGCGGGGTGGGGTAGACCAAGGCATAATGGCAAAGGAGCGTCCCCATGACCACCCGCATCCTGTTTGTCTGTCTCGGCAATATCTGCCGCTCGCCCGCAGCCGAAGCCATCGTGCGCGCCCGCTCTGACGGCATGGCGCTTGCGCTCGACAGTGCGGGCACCGGCGACTGGCACGTCGGCCAGCCGCCCTATGCCCCGATGCAGGAGGCGGCGGCGGCGCGCGGCTATGACCTCGGCGATCTGCGCGCCCGCACCCTGACGCCCGAGGATTTCGACCGCTTCGACCTGATCATCGCCATGGACCGCGAGAACCTGCGCGACATCGAGCGGCTGCGCCACGGCGCGACCACGCCGGTGAAGCTGTTCACCGATTACACCAAGGGCCCGGAGACCGCCGTCCCCGACCCCTATTTCACCCGCGATTTCGAGGCGGCGCTCGATCTGATCGAAAGCTGTGCCGAGGGGCTCCTGGCCAGCCTGCGCCGCGCGGATTGACGCCTGTCGGGGACGACCGGCACCACCGGGCCGCGCCAAAAGCCCGAGAGGGCCGACGGCGTGGCAGGGTCCTGGCGATGCAAGGGTTTCCCGAAAGGCGTCAGCGCTTCGAGGTCATGATCAGCCTGGCCACGTACCAGCTCAGCGGGATCGAGATCACGAAGCCCACGGCGGCGGCAATCAGGATCGGCTGCAGCGTGTCATAGCCCGTCACAAGCGCGGCGATCACCGCCGATCCGGCAAGGGTCGAGCCGATGAAGATGTGCAGGATCAGTGTCAAAGGAAGCATGTCGGATACCCCGAATTGATGTTTCGCCGATACATGAAGACAGCCGCATGTGAACGCCTTGACATGGATCAGCCCATGGCCGGTTTTCCGCCTGCACCCGCCACCGGGCGCCGCCGGCACGCCGCGGCGCCGGCGGCAGGGTTGTTCGGGCTCAGTCGCGCTCGAGCCGGAAGCCGAGCTTCACCCCGACCTGGAAATGCGCCACCTCGCCGTCCTGCACATGGCCGCGGATCTCGGTGACCTTGAACCATTCGATATTGCGCACGGATTTGCTGGCTTCGCGCACCGCCTGGCGGATCGCGTCGTCGACGCTCTCGCTGGACGATCCGTAGATCTCGGTGATCGAATAGACATGGGACATGAGGTTTCTCCTTTGCGTCCCGCCAGCCTAGCCCAAAGCCCGGGCGGGGCCAAACGCCGTGAGCGGCGCCTTTCGCCGGGGCGCTTTTGCGGCCGGCAGGATTGAAATTCCCCAAGCCTGCGGCAGACTGTCGCCCATTGCAGAATCGCTTCGCTCCGCTTGGCCGGAGATCAAGACCCATTATACAAAGGACCGTTCGATGCCGATTTGGAGATTTTCCGCCCTTTTGCCGGCGCTGGCGCTGGCCGCCTGTGTCGAGACCGCCCCCCCGCCGCAGGTCGGCACCGCCGGACCGGAATGCGGCGGCCCGGGCCAGCCGACCTGCCAGTTCTTCTTCGGGCCTTACCTCTTGGCCAACCGCCCGGTGCGCCTTCCGGCGCGCGATCTGGCCTTCTATCCGCTGGCCCGCCGTCTGGGCTTTGTCGACAGCGGCAATGGCCGCTGGGTGGCGCCCGCGGGCACGCTGACCGATGGCGCCTCGATCCCGCGGATCTTCATCTCGGTCATAGGCGACCCGCGCAGCCGCGAGTTTGCCAATGCCGCCGCGCTGCACGACGCCTATTGCGGGGTCGGCAACGAGGACCTGCCGGAGTACCATTCGCGCGACTGGCGCGCGGTGCACCGGATGTTCCATGACGGGCTGCGGGTCGGCGGCACCGACGAGATCCGCGCCAAGATCATGTTCGCCGCGGTCTGGCTGGGCGGCCCGCGCTGGGGCGACAGGGGCCGCGACCTGAGCGCCGGTGCCGTGGCCCGCCAGCGCCGCGCCCTGGGCTTTGCCGAGGCGGGCGGTGATGCGGGGCCCGAGGCGGCGGAAGAGGCGCTGCGCCAACGGCTCTCGGGTTTCGAGACGCGCGCGGGCGCCGGCCTGGCCTTTTCCCGCGGGCCGCTGGGCGGGCTGATCTACCAGTCCGACGAGCGCGATCTGAGCGGCGTGCCCGCGGCAAAGATGCGGCAGGTCCTGCGCGAAACCCGGACCTTTATCCGCACCACGACGCCCACCCCGAGCCTCGACCAGATCATCGCCTACATGGAGCGCCGCGAAGCGTTGATGCTGCGCCGGGTGCTGGGGCCGCGGCCCTCGGACGCGCCTGATGTCCTGCGCGACGAGGAGGAGGTCGTCGAGGAGGAAGACGTGGTCGAAGAGGAAGAGGAGGAGACCGACGACGGGGTCTGCGAGGGCGAGGACTGCACCGGTGTCGGCATGAAGCCCTAGCCGCCGCGCGCCGGTGCCCCGGCGGCAGATCCCGGCGCAGCGCGACGGGCGGGATCCTGCCGGGGAGGGTCATGGGTCGGGTGGGGTTATACCCCAGCTTTGGCCGGGGAATGGTGGGGTGGAGCCCCCAGCCTGCGGTTTGCCGCGCGGCTTGTTGGCTTATGGTGCGACGGGCCCTTGGCGCGCGGGGGCCGTGCTTTTCAACCCGCATGTCCTGCGCTAAGACCGGAGTTGCATGATCGGAGGCCAGGACGAATGCGGAACTTGAAACTTGCAGGACTGATGCTCGCGGTGCTGGCACTGGCGGGGTGCGAAACGATCAAGGGCGCGGGCCGCGATCTGCAATCGGCGGGCCGGGTGGTGGAACGCACGGTGAACTGATCCCCGCGCCGCGCCGTAAGGCCGAGCCGCGCGCCGCGCTCAGAGCCCCAGGAGCGCCTTCGCCTGCGCCAGCGACTTGACCGAGGCCCCATGGTCGCCGGCCTCGTGCTGCGCCTCTCCCTGCGCGCGCAGTTGCTTGACGCGTGCGAGATCGGCGGCGGCGAGACTGGCGGAGGGCAACGCCCGGTCGATCCGGGCCATGTCTGCGGGGCACTGATGCGCGGCGGCCGGGCTGGCGAGAAGGGTGATGAGGGCGGCGGTGGCGAGGTGTTTCATGACGGGTCTCCCTGAGTGTGGGGAGAGGGTAGCATGGTGGGGGAGGGGGTGGGGGTCACGATTGCGGGTGTGGTTGGATGGGCGGTAGGGTGCGTGGTTCCTGTTAGTTATCACCCGGTTTGACAGGGGTTTTCTTAGGGTTTGATACCGGACTACCCCAACTGAGGGCGGGCTATTCCGGATGGGAATCGGGCGGTGCCATTTGCTTGCTCCACCAATTGTGGACCGTGGAGCGGCTGACG
>SBGD01000083.1 GCA_006226775.1 Paracoccaceae bacterium
CAGGCCGAAGCCCGAGATCCGGCCCACCTGGATGCGGGCGCGGTCGGTCTTGAGCTTGTCCTTCAGCTTCTTCTCGACGGCGGCGTTGTTCTTGCGCTCGTCCATGTCGATGAAGTCGATCACGATCAGACCGGCCAAGTCGCGCAGGCGCAACTGGCGGGCGACCTCTTCCGCGGCTTCCAGGTTGGTCTTGGTCGCGGTCTCCTCGATCGAGCCTTCCTTGGTGGCGCGGCCGGAGTTGACGTCGATGGCCACCAGCGCCTCGGTCACGCCGATCACGATGTAGCCGCCGGACTTGAGCTGCACGGTCGGGTTGAACATCGCGCCGAGGTAGGATTCCACTTGGTAGCGGGCAAAGAGCGGCAGCTGGTCGGCGTATTGCCGCACGTTCTTGGCGTGCGACGGCATGATCATCTTCATGAAGTCCTTGGCGGTGCGATAGCCGCGGTCGCCCTCGACCAGGACCTCCTCGATGTCGCGGCTGTAGAGGTCGCGGATCGAGCGTTTGATCAGGTTGCCTTCCTCGTAGATCTTGGCCGGCGCGATGGATTTCAGCGTCAGTTCGCGGATCTGCTCCCAGAGCCGCTGGAGGTATTCATAGTCGCGCTTGATCTCGGACTTGGTGCGCTTGGCACCGGCGGTCCGGATGATCAGGCCCGCGCCCTGGGGCACGTCGATCTCGCTGGCGATTTCCTTGAGCTTCTTGCGGTCCGGGGCATTGGTGATCTTGCGGGAGATGCCGCCGCCGCGGGCGGTATTGGGCATCAGCACGCAGTAGCGGCCGGCGAGCGACAGATAGGTGGTCAGCGCGGCGCCCTTGTTGCCGCGTTCTTCCTTGACCACCTGGACCAGCATGATCTGGCGGACCTTGACGACTTCCTGGATCTTGTAGCGCCGGGGGCGGGGTTTGCGCGGCGGACGGATGTCGGCCTCGTCATCCTCTTCGGCGACCGATTCGATGTCGCTGTCCTTGACCGAAGGGTCCGAGGGCGACAGCGAAGTGTCGACGTGATCGTCGCTGCCGTTGTCGTCGTCGTGATCGTCGTGATGATCGTCCGAATCCCGGGAGTCCTCGGCGCCCTTGGCGGGGGCCTCGGCCTCGGCACTCTCGGGCGCCGGGGTCTCGTCGGAGGTCTCTGCCGGGGCGGAAGCCTCGGCGGTTTCGTCCTGGTCGGCGGCGGCCTCTTCGGACGCTTGCGCATCCTCATCGGTGCTGTCGGGTTCGGCGACAGGGGTCTCGCCCACCGTCTCCATCGGCGACAGGCCTTCGAGCGAATCCTCGGTCTCGTCGAGATCGATGGTCTCCATGCCCGCGACTTCGCGGCTTTCCACCGCGTCCTGGCTGGAGGTCTTCTCGGCCCTGGACGAGGACGACCGGCGGCGCGAGCGTTTCGAGCCGGAGTTTTCCTCTTCATCGTCGCGCGCGCGCAGCGCCTCGGCATAGGCGCGTTCTTCCTCCATCAGCGCCTCGCGGTCGGCGACAGGGATCTGGTAATAATCCGGGTGGATCTCGGAAAACGCGAGGAAACCGTGGCGATTCCCGCCATAATCCACGAAGGCCGCCTGCAGCGACGGCTCGACGCGCGTCACCTTGGCGAGATAGATATTGCCGGCTAGCTGGCGTTTGTTTTCCGATTCAAAGTCGAATTCCTCGACCTTGTTTCCGTCCACCACCACGACGCGGGTTTCCTCCGCGTGGGTGGCATCGATAAGCATTTTCTTGGCCATGTAACTTTCATGCTTTCCCACGACGCGGGTGCCGGCGGGAGTGTCCCGGGCGGCGCTTTGACGTGCAGGAAATGTCCGATTGAGGCGAGGTTCGGCGCGGTCAGAGCAGGCATGTCTACGGGGCCGTTCGCGACCCCTGCCCTTGCCCTGTGATGTCTCGCGCGTTGCATCGCGTTTCTTCTCCGACGGTTCGGTGCATGCACCATCCGCCCGTTTGCGGCCCGCCGCTTTCGCGATGCGGGCTGGTCTTGTTGATCGCCGCCACGCAACTGGCGCAGTCCGGTGATCAGATCGGTCTGTCTCGAAGGGGCCGGGCCAGTTGGCCCTGCGCGGCTTCAAACACAGCGAAACTCTCGGGCCTGAGGGAATGTCCCTGCCAGCCTGCGGCCAACATAAGGGCGGATGCGGTCAAAATACAATGCCCAATCGTCTTGCGGGTGCCGCGAAGGGGGGGGACGCGGCGAAAATGCGGGGAACAGGGGCTCTTGCCCGCGCCGGTGCGGACGCGAGGGCCCGGGGGGTGGCCCTGGTAGAGAGGCAGGAAGGGGGCTCTGCCCCCTAACCCCCGGGATATTTGTGAACCAGAGAAGGACCAGGGTGTGCCCGGGACTCCTGGGGTGCCATGAAAGCAAGGCAGATGGACGCGCGCGGAGCCCCGGGGCCGGTCGATCGGCGGCGGCGCGAAACGAGGGGCCAGCCTCTGGTCGCGCGCCTAGCCGATCGCGTTCAGCCGCTTGATCAGGCTCGAGGTGTCCCACCTTCCGCCGCCCAGCTTCTGCACGTCCTTGTAGAACTGGTCGACCAGCGCGGTGACCGGCAGGCTGGCGCCCACCTCGTCCGCCGTCCTGAGGCAGATGCCGAGGTCCTTGCGCATCCAGTCCACCGCGAAGCCGTGCTCGAATTCATCGTCGAGCATGGTCTCAAAGCGGTTGACCATCTGCCAGGACCCCGCCGCACCGCCGCCGATCACATCGACCACCGCGCGCCCGTCGAGCCCGGCCTTCTGGGCGAAATGCAGCCCCTCGCTGAGGCCCTGCACCAGCCCGGCAATGCAGATCTGGTTGACCATCTTGCACAATTGCCCGGCGCCGCTGTCGCCCAGCCTGCGGCAGGCCTTGGCATAGGCGTCGATCAGCGGCGCGGCCTTGTCGTAGGTCGCCTGGTCGCCGCCGCACATCACCACCAGCTGGCCGTTCTCGGCCCCCGCCTGCCCGCCGGAAACCGGCGCGTCGACAAAGCCGATGCCCTTTTCCGCCGCCGCCGCGAACAATTCGCGGGTGACCGCCGCCGAAACCGTGGTGTGATCGACAAAGATGCTGCCCTCGCCCATGCCGGCAAAGGCGCCGTCCTCGCCCAAACAGACCGCGCGCAGGTCATCGTCGTTGCCGACGCAGGACATCACGAAATCGGCACCTTTCGCGGCCTCGGCCGGGGTCGCGGCATGTGCGCCGCCATGCGCGGCGGTCCAGGCCTCGGCCTTGGCCGCGGTCCGGTTGTAGACCGTCACCGTGTGACCCGCCTTGGCCAGATACCCCGCCATCGGGTAGCCCATCACCCCGAGCCCCAGAAATGCCACCTTCGCCATCACGCATCCTCCCGGCTTTTGTCTTTGATCCGTTTCCTTTATGGGGTTCTCACCCGACGGGCCCCGGAACACAAGAGACAAGGCAGCAGCCCCATGGCCGGCATCTTCAAATGGCTGTTTCGCATCGCCACCACGCTGGTGCTGCTGACGACCCTGGCCGCCGCGGTGGTCTATTACCTCGCCTCGCGGTCGCTGCCCGATTACGACAAGGTGCTGGAGGTGACGGGCCTCGGTTCGGAGGTCGAGATCGTGCGCAACAATGCCAATGTGCCGCATATCTTTGCCGGCACCGATGCGGACGTCTTCTTCGGGCTGGGCTACGCCCATGCCCAGGACCGGCTGTGGCAGATGGTGGTGCTGCGACGCACGGTGCAGGGCCGGCTGAGCGAGGTCTTCGGGCGCCGCACGCTGAACACCGACACGCTGATGCGGCGGCTCGATCTCTATCCGCTCGCGGTGCGCTCGGTCGCGGCCCAGGACGCGCGGACCCTGGCCGCGCTCGAGGCCTATGCCGCGGGCGTCAACCTGCGGCTGGACGAGATCAACCGCGATGCCCTGGGCCGCGGCGCGCCGGAGTTCTTTCTCTTCGATGCGCCCATCGCGCCCTGGCAACCGGCGGATTCGCTGGCGCTGATCAAGCTTCTGGCGGTGCAATTGTCCGGCCACCTGCGCGAGGAGGTGATCCGCGCCCGCACCTCGCTGCTGATCCGCGACGAGGACCGGCTGGCCGACCTTCTGCCCGACGCGCCCGGTCCCGGCATCGCAGCGCTGCCGGAATATGCCGCGCTGGTGCCGGAGATCCGCCAGGGCCACCAGGACTATGCCCGCCTGCCCGCGGACCCGCTCTCGCCCTTCGCGCCGCGCGGGCTGGCCGGGGCCTCCAACGCCTGGGCGGCGGCACCGGAGCGCTCGGCCAGCGGCGGCACCCTGCTGGCCAATGATCCGCATCTGGGCTTTTCCGCGCCGACGATCTGGTATCTCGCCCGGCTCGAACTGGACAGCGGCGGCGTGGTGGGTGCCACCGTGCCCGGCGTGCCGCTGGTCATGGCGGGCAAGAGCCCGAACCTGGGCTGGGGCATCACCTCGTCCTACATGGACGACCAGGACCTCTTCATCGAACAGCTCAACCCCGAGAACGCGCAGCAATACCGCACCCCGGGCGGCTTCAAGGCGTTCACCACCCGCCGCTCGATCGTGCGCATCAAGGACGAGGCACCGGTCACCCTCACCCTGCGCTGGACCGACAATGGCCCGGTGCTGCCCGGCTCGCATTTCAACCTGGGTGCGGTCACCCCCCCGGGCCATGTGGCGGCGCTGGGCTGGACGGCGCTGGACGAGGCCGATACCTCGGTCAGCGCGGCGATGGCGCTGATGTACGCCGGCGACATCGACGAGGCGGTGGCGGCGGGCGAGCTTTACGTCGCGCCCAGCCAGATGCTGACCCTGGCCGACAGTTCCTCCATCGCGCTGCAGATGGTGGGCCGGATGCCGCGCCGGTCCGAGCGGCACGAAAGCAAGGGCCGCCTGCCCACCAAGGGCTGGGTCGCCGAGAACCGCTGGCAGGGCCGACTGCCCTACGAGGACAACCCGTCCTTCATCCGCCCGGCGGGCGGCATCGTCGGCAATACCAACAACAAGGTGATCGACCGCCCCTTCCCCGAGCATGTGAGCTTCGACTGGGGCGACAGCCAGCGCATCCAGCGCTGGGAGCGGCTGATGCAGGGCCGCGAGGTGCATACCCGCGACAGTTTCACCGAGGCGCAGCTCGACACCGTCAGCTTCGCCGCGCGCTCATTGCTGCCGCTGATCGGCGCCGACCTGTGGTTCACCGGCGAATCCGCCCCGGCAGGCACCATCGAGGCCCAGATCGAGACGGCGCTGAGCCTGCTGGCCGAATGGAACGGCGAGATGAACGAGCACCTGCCGGAACCGCTGATCTATTCCGCCTGGCTGCGCGCGCTGCAGGACCGGCTGATCCGCGACGACCTCGGGCCCTTGGCGGATGACTTCACCCATGTCGAGCCTCTGTTCATCGAACGGGTCTACCGCGACATCGACGGCGCCAGCGCCTGGTGCGACATCCTGCAATCCTCGCCGCAGGAGACCTGTGTCGATGTCGCGAGGCTGGCGCTGAAGGATGCGGTGATCTGGCTCGAGGAGAACCACGGCCGCGACCTCGGCGCCCTGCGCTGGGGCGATGCGCACCAGGCGACCCATGACCACCCGGTGCTGGGCGCGGTGCCGGTGCTGCGCTATTTCGTCAACATCCGGCAATCCACCTCGGGCGGCGACCAGACGCTGATGCGCGGGCGGACCTCGGGGCGCGGGCCGAACCCCTATCTCAACGTGCATGGGGCGGGCTATCGCGGGGTCTATGACTTCGCCGATCCGGATTCCTCGGTCTTCGTGACCTCCACCGGCCAGTCCGGGCACTTCCTGTCACGCCACTACGACGACCTGGGCAGCCTCTGGCGGCGCGGGGAATATATCCCGATGTCACTGGACGAGTATCTGGCGCGGGCGGCGGCGACCGGGATCACGCGGCTGGTGCCTGCGCCGGATTGAAACGTCGGATTGGGGCTCTGCCCCAAACCCCGGAGTTTACCTGGCAAGATGAAGCAGGGGAACGCCCGGATCTTCATCTTGCCAAGTAAACTCCCGCCGGAGGCTCCTGCCCTCACAGCCGGGCGAATTGCGCTTCCTGTTTGCGCGACCAGGTGACGTCAAGACGGAAACCGTCTTCGGTCTGATCCTCGCGCGTCACCAGCCCTCTTTCGAACAGCCAGGCCCGCTTGCGCCCTTCGTCGAAACCCAAGGCCAGCGTGGTGTCGTGCTTTTCGGCATCCAGCGCGGCGGTCACGGCGGCCAGGAAATCCTCCATCCCCTCGCCGGTCACCGCCGAGAGCGTCACGACGTCGTCGTCCCGCGCCGCGCGGGCGCGAAGGGCGGCGCGGTCGTCGGGGAAGATGCGGTCGATCTTGTTCCAGACCTCGATCTGCGGCGTGGTGTCGGGCACGCCGAGGTTGCTGAGGATGGTGCGCACGTCCTCGGCCTGTTCCTCGGTTTCTGCGTGCGAGATGTCGCGCACATGGCAGATCACATCCGCCGCCAGCACCTCTTCCAGGGTGGCGCGGAACGCGGCCACCAGTTCGGTCGGCAGATCCGAGATGAAGCCCACCGTGTCCGACAGGATCACGTCGAGCCCGTTTTCCAGCGTTACCGTGCGCATCGTCGGGTCGAGCGTGGCAAAGAGCATGTCCTTGACCATGACCTCGGCCCCGGTCAGCCGGTTGAACAATGTAGACTTTCCGGCGTTGGTATAGCCCACCAGCGCCACGATCGGGTACGGCACCTTGGCGCGGGCCTTGCGGTGCAGGTCGCGGGTGCGGACCACCTTGTCCAACTGCCGGCGCAGGCGCACCAACTGGTCGTCGATGGCGCGCCGGTCTGCCTCGAGCTGGGTCTCGCCGGGGCCGCCGACGAAGCCGAAGCCGCCGCGCTGGCGTTCCAGGTGGGTCCAGGCGCGGACCAGCCGGGTGCGCTGATAGGAAAGCGCCGCCATCTCGACCTGCAGCACGCCTTCGCGGGTCGCCGCACGGTCCGAGAAGATCTCGAGGATCAGCCCGGTCCGGTCGAGCAGCTTGACGCCCCATTCCTTTTCCAGATTGCGCTGTTGCACCGGAGTGACCGGCCCGTCGACCAGCACAAGTTCAACATCCGCCGCATTGAACTTGGCGCCCAGCTCCTCGATCTTGCCGGATCCGAACAATTTGCCGGGATGCGCCTTTTGCAGGCGGATGACGTCGGTTCCCGCGACCTCGAGGTCGGGCAAGGCCGCCGCCAGGGCCACGGCTTCGGCCAGCGCCGGGCCGGCCGGGCGCCGCTGACTGTCCGCGTAGATGTCGGGATGCAGGACCCAGGCGCGGGTCACATGCGGGGAATGCTCTTTCAAGACCCCTCGTCGCCGTCATAAAGGTTGATCGGTTGCGCCGGCATGATGGTCGAGATCGCATGTTTGTAGACAAGCTGCGACTGGCCGTCGCGGCGCAACAGCACACAGAAATTGTCGAACCAGGTGATCACGCCCTGCAGTTTCACGCCGTTGATCAGGAAAACCGTGACCGGAACCTTGGTCTTCCGCACATGGTTGAGGAACGCGTCCTGAAGGTTCTGTCTGTCCGAAGCCATACCTGTTTGCCTTTGTTCTTGCTCGTAGTTGCCGCGGATCGGCCCCTCCCTGACGCGGGAGTATGAAGCGCGTCCACAAGAGATTCCAGCCCTATATCGCCGGAAAATATGCTGCACCGCAGCAAAAGTCAATTCCGCCAGAGGTTGGGCGACAGCAGCGCGATGATCGCCAGCGTTTCCAGCCGTCCGACCACCATCGCCGCGCCATAGACCAGCTTGGCGCCGCTGTTGAGCTCCACCAGGCTGATCGGCGTCTCCAGCGCCACCGCGATCAGCGGCCCGGTGGTCGACAGGGCCGAGGTCGCCAGCACCATGGCCGCGTCCAGCCGCACGCCGAACCCCCCGAGGATCACCGTGATCGCCGCGAACGACAGCGCGAAGAGCATGAAGAAGACCCAGGCCACGAAGGCCCCCTGCCGGCGGATGCGGCGGCTGATGGCGCGGGCATTGCCGACCGAGGAGGGATGCACCAGCCGCTCGATCTCGCGCCGACCATTGAGATAGAGCGCGAAGACCCGCAGGAGCTTGACCCCGCCCGCCGTGGTCGCCACCCCGCCGCCGATCATCGCAAGGCCCAGCAGGATGATGCCCGGGCTTTCCAGCCCCGACCAGCTTTGCGCATTGGCCCAGTTGGCGCTGGCAAAGCCGGTGGTCGACAGGAAGGACAGCACGGTGAACATGCTGCCCCAGGCGGCGTTGAGCGCGGCGAAGATGTCGTTGACGTCGTTCACGTCATAGGCCCCGGCCCAGTGGCGCAGGAACAGGAACCCCGGCACCGCCACCACCAGCAGCAACCCGAGGCGGAATTCCGGGTCGTGTTTCAGGTCCGCCGAGGCCCCGGTGACGGTGTCGTTGGAAAAGGTCAGCCGCGACAGGGCGAACAGCATGAAGAGAAAGATCAGCGCCTCGCCCACCAGCCCCGAGGCGCCGTTCTGCACGCCGCCCACCGGCGAGATGCCCGAGGTGGCCAGCGTCGAGGCCGCGTGGCAGAAGGCCGCCAGCGGCGCCTCGCCCGCCACCAGCAGGCAGACCCAGAGCGCCAGCGTCAGCCCGCCGTAGACCGGGATCAGCCGCCAGGAGGTGCGCAGCACCCGGGTCACCGGATCGGCGCCGGCCATCGAGGCCACCCGCGCCTCGCCGCCGCCGGGCTCGGCGCTGGCGGTGACCTCGAAACCGCCCAGGTTCAGCGGCGCCAGGATCGCCGCCGCCGCGATCCACATCAGCAGACCCCCCATCCAGCCCACCAGAGCCCGCCACAGGTGCAGCGTCTCCGACAGACGCTCGGGCGGGAACAGCGTGGCACCGGTGGTGGTGAAGCTCGAGACCATCTCGAGATAGGCGTTGAGAAAGGTGGTGGTGCGCAGCGCCTCGTGAAACGGCACCGCCATGATCAGCGGCAGCACCGTGAAGGCGCCCAGCAGCCCCGCCAGCTGTTGCAGCCCCGAGCGGTTGTGCGGCCGGTTGGCGATGGCAATGCCCACCAGGCTGGTGAAGACCAGCGTCAGCAGCCCGGCATAGAAGAACGAGCGCGCCTCGTGGAAGGCCTCGCGCACCAGCGCATGGGCGGCGGGCACCATCATCCACAGCCCGGTCAGCAGCACCAGCTTGAGGAAAAACGGCAGGTTGCGAAGGCTGTTGGCCATGGATCAGAAGAAATCGATCGAGACCTGGAGCAGGCGCTCCACTTCCGGCACGTCCTTGGCCATCGAGAACAGCACGATGACATTGCCCTCCTCGATGCGCAGCCGGCCGGTGGGCCGCACCACCTTGCCGTCCTGCAGCACCGCGCCGACCAGCACGCCTTCGGGGAAATCGATGTCGCGGATGCGCTGGCCCGAGATCGGCGAGGTCGAGAGCACCTCGGCCTCGATCACCTCGGCCTCGGCGTCGCCCACCGAATAGACGCCGCGCACCCGGCCATGGCGGATGTGGCGCAGGATCGAGCTGACGGTGGTGGCGCGCGGGTTGATATAGGCGTCGATGCCCAGGGGGCCCATCAGCGGCACCAGGGTGGGATCGTTGATCAGCGCGATGGCAAAGGGGCAGCCCTCGGCCTTGGCGCGCACCGCGGCCAGCATGTTGACCTTGTCGTCGTCGGTGACGGTCAGCACCGCGTCGGCGCGGCTGATATTGGCCTCCTGCAGCAGCGCCGAATCCAGCCCGTCGCCATTGAGCACGATGGTCCGCTCGAGGATATCCGCCGCGCGTTCGGCGCAGCGGCGGCTTTTCTCGATCACCTTGGCGCGGATCCGGTCGGCGCGCGCCTCGAGCGCCAGCGCCACCGCCAGCCCGACGTTGCCGCCGCCGACCAGCACCACCCGCTCCTGCTTGGCCTGGTGCTTGCCGAAGATCTCCATGGTGCGGGCGACATCGTCGACATGGCTGATCACGTAGCAATCGTCGCCGGCCAGCAGCTGGTCGCCCGGGTCCGGCGCAAAGAGCGAGCCGTCGCGGCGGATCGCCACCACCGTCGAGCGCAGGGTCGAGAACAGATCGGTCAGCTGGCGCAAGGGCGTGTTCAGCACCGGGCAATCCTCGTCGAGCCTCAGCCCCAGGAACTGCGCCTGGGCGTCGAGAAAGCTCTCGGTGTCGAAGGCCGCGGGCGCCGAGAGCCGTTGCAGCGCGGCATCGGCCACCTCCTTCTCGGGCGAGATCACCACGTCGATCGGCATGTGGTCGCGGCGGTAGAGATCGGCATAGATCGCGTCGAGATAGCTTTGCGAACGCAGCCGCGCCACCTTGCGCGGGATGGCAAAGACCGAATGCGCCACCTGGCAGGTCACCATGTTGACCTCGTCGGAATGGGTGGCGGCGATGATCATGTCGGCGTCGCGGGCGCCCGCGCGTTCGAGGATGTCGGGATAGCTGGCAAAGCCGGCGATGCCCTGGACATCCAGCGTATCGGTGGCCCGGCGGACAAGGTCGGGATTGCTGTCCACCACCGTCACGTCGTTGCGTTCCCCCGAGAGGTGCCGCGCGATCTGCCAGCCGACCTGTCCGGCGCCGCAGATGATGACTTTCATGGCTCAGGCTCCCTGCCACGACATGCGAGGGTAATCCTTGTCAGAAGCCGGAAGGGGGGTCAATGCAGAGCGCCACCGCGCCGGAACGGCGGCGACAGGGCGGATACGGCGTGGCTCCTGCCCGCCCATCGGCAATCTTCTGCGCATCGGCCCGGTGAGGGGGGCCGCCCCCCTGCCCGGTGTTTGCGCGGTTTCGCCGGATGTGGCAAAGACCTCGGGGCGATGCGGGCGCGATCCGGTGTCCTGTCGCCTGCTCGTCACTTGCCAGGGGCCGGTGTGCCGCGTGGCGACCCAACGGTCGGCAACGCACGCAGCACCCCGGCACCAAACCGGGAAATGCCACGTCATGACACCGCCCAAAACCCGCCTCGGCGCCGCGCTCCTGCTCTCGGGGCTCGGCCTTCTTGCCGCCTGCAGCCAGTCCGAACCGCCCGAACGGCCCGCCAGCCGCGATATCGACTGCATGGCCCGGGCGATGTATTTCGAGTCCAACCGTTCGAGCCGGGATGGCATGGTGGCGGTGGGCACGGTGGTGATGAACCGCGTCGCCTCGGAGGATTTTCCCTCCAGCGTCTGCGGCGTGGTGTCCCAGAAGAACCAGTTCGCCCCCGGCGTCATGACCCGAAAGATGACTGACCGCGGCCTGCCGCTGGCGATGGAGGCCGCCACCTCGGTGCTGCAGGGCGAGCGGCATCCGCATGTCACCCGCGCGCGGTTCTTTCACGCCGCGAGCTACCAGGCGAACTTCAACAACATCCACTACGTGGCGACCGCGGGCGGCAATGCCTTCTACGAAAAACGCCCGCCCGCGCAGGTCACCCAGCGCCGCCCGCTGGCGCAGGTCGAAGGGCTGACCAGGCGGCTGCGCGACCGGCTGCGCGGATCCTGATGCAGCCCCCCGCCCTTTGCCCGGTGGGGGTCAGCCCTTGATCCTGGCCTTCATCTTCGCTTGCCAGGCGCGCACCGACTCGAGCGTTTCCCACGTGTAACGCGGGTCTTCCGCCGCCTTGCCGTACCACAGCCGCCCCTGGCCCACGCGCCAGGGATCGAGCACCAGGCCCTCCGCCATCGGCATGCCGCGGGCACTGACGATCACCGAGACATGCTCGAGCTTGACGTTGCGCGCATTGGCCATGCCGACATGCAGCTTCAGGGTGCGGAAATTGCCCTGGCGCAGCGCGGCGTGCAGCGCATTGGCCCAGTCGCGGCAGACGCCCTTGTCGCGCTGGCCGTGGATCACCTTGAAATTGTGCCGCAAGGGCGAATCCACCACCTGCCATTCGCGCGCCCAGACCAGCGGCTGGCGCACCGCGATCCCGGCCATGCGCGCGGCCTCGCCCCGGTCGACCCCGGGGCCGAGACCCACCAGAGCCTCGGTCAGCGCCGCGATCTGCGCATCGAGCGCCTGCGCGCCGGTGCCGGTTTCGGCAAGGCGCAACGACGGCGCGTCGACCGGCGCAGCCGCCTCGCATCCCGCCAGCAGCGCGACGCAGAGACCGAGCCCGGCCCAGCCGCGCCAGCGCAGCGCCTCAGCCCGCCTGCGCGGCCGCATCGTCATCGACCCGCGCCACCCGGGCGCCGGACTTGGCCGAGGTCACCACCCCCAGCGATTTCAGCTTGCGGTGCAGCGCCGAGCGCTCCATGCCGACGAAGGAGGCGGTGCGCGAGATATTGCCGCCGAACCGGTTGATCTGGGTCAGCAGGTACTCGCGTTCAAAGGCTTCGCGCGCCTCGCGCAGCGGCAGCGTCGCCAGCGTGCCGGCCAGCACGACGCGGCCATCCTCGTTGGCATCGCCGCTGTCCTGGGGCAATTCGCGCGCCTCGATCTCGCCGGTGCCGTCGCCGAGAATCAGCACCCGCTCGATCAGGTTCTTCAACTGGCGCACATTGCCGGGCCAGGTCATGGTCTGCATCAGCGCGATCGCCTCGTCCGACAATTGCCGCAGCGGCAGGCCCTGGGTCTCGTGACAGCCCTTGATGAAATATTCCGCCAGCACCGGGATGTCCTCGCGCCGGTCCTCGAGCGAGGGCACGGCGATCGGCACCACGTTCAGCCGGTGGAACAATTCCTGGCGGAAGCGTTCGGCGGCGATCTCCTCCTCGAGATTGCGGTTGGTGGACGAGATCACCCGCAGGTCGACCCGCACCTTGTCGGTGCCGCCCACCCGGGTGAACTGCTGGTCGACCAGCACGCGCAGGATCTTGGACTGGGTGCCCAGCGGCATGTCCGCCACCTCGTCGAAATAGATCACCCCGCCGTGCGCCTGCTCCAGCAGCCCGGCCTCGACCCCGCGCTCGGCGCTTTCGCGGCCAAAGAGCAGTTCCTCCATGGTCTCGGGCTCGATCGAGGCGCAGTTGACGCTGACAAAGGGCGCCTCGGCGCGGCCCGAATGGGCGTGGATATAGCGCGCCGCCACCTCCTTGCCGCTGCCCGCAGGGCCGGTCAGCATCACCCGGCCGTTGGACTTGGTCACCTTGTCCAACTGGCCCACCAGCGCGCGGAAGGCGGCACTTTCGCCGACCATCTCGGCCGCGGTGGTTTCCTTGCGGCGCAACTGCTGGTTCTCGCGGCGCAGGCGCGAGGTCTCCATCGCGCGGCGGATCACCACCAGCAGCTGGTCGATATTGAAGGGCTTCTCGATGAAGTCGTAGGCGCCCTGCTTGATCGCCGCCACCGCGATCTCGATATTGCCATGGCCGGAGATGATGACCACCGGGATGCCGGGGTTGTCGCGTTTGACGGTCTTGAGAATGTCGATCCCGTCCATCCGGCTGTCCTTGAGCCAGATGTCGAGGATCATCAGCGCCGGCGGTTCCTCGTTCAGTGCCGCCATGCATTCGTCCGACCCGCCGGCCAGCCGCGTGGTATAACCTTCGTCTTCCAGGATATCCCCGATCAATTCGCGGATATCGCGTTCGTCGTCGACAATCAGAATATCGCTCATCTGCTCGTTTCCCCTCGTTGCTCTTCACTCACACCAGTATTTTCGACCGCCAGCGGCAGCCGGATGACGGCCATGGCACCCTGTCCGGGCTGGCCCTCGAATCGCGGCGCATCGTCCAGCGCAAAGCTGCCGCCATGTTCCTCGATGATCTTCTTGACGATGGGCAGGCCCAGGCCGGTGCCCTTCTCGCGCGTGGTCACGTAAGGCTCGAACAGCCGCGTGCGGTCCTCGGGCAGGCCGATGCCGTTGTCCATGATGCGGATCACCGCCTGTTTCTCCTCGGCGGCGCAGGTCACGCGGATCATCGGCCGATGCCCCTCGGGCGCGCCCTTCTCGCGCAATCCCTCGATTGCCTCGCCGGCGTTCTTGATCAGGTTGGTCAGCGCCTGCGAGATCATCGTCGCATCCAGATCGGCCATCAGCGGCACGTCGGGCAGATCGGCCTCGAAGCGCACCTCGGGCTGGCCCGCCTCCTGCAACAGCAGCGCCCGGCGCAGCAGTTCCACCAGGTCCTCGGGCGCGCGCTCGGGCTCGGGCATCCGGGCGAACTTGGAGAACTCGTCGACGATCCGGCGCAGGTCGTTGGTCTGGCGCACGATCACCCCGGTCAGTTCCTCCAGCTTGGCGGCGCTGTCCTCGTCCAGCTCGCGGCGGAACTTGCGGTGGATGCGCTCGGCGGACAGCTGGATCGGGGTCAGCGGGTTCTTGATCTCGTGCGCGATGCGCTGCGCCACGTCGCCCCAGGCCGCCATGCGCTGGGCCGCCACCAGGTCGGAAACATCGTCGAAGGCCACCACGTATCCCTCGAGCGAGCCATCCTCGCGGCTCCGCGTGGCCATGCGCACCAGCAGGTTCTCGAGGTGCCCGTCGCGGATCACCTTGACCTCCTGCTGCACCACGTTGCGCTCGCCGCTGGTCAGTTGCGCGAAGAGCGCGCCGAACTCGGGCACCGCGACGTGCAGCGGCACGGTCTGGCGATCCTCGTCCCAGCCCAGCAGCCGCTCGGCCGAGCGGTTGACGAAGGAAATCCGCCCCGCATCGTCCAGCCCCACCACCCCGGAGGTCACCGAGGACAAGACCGAATCGAACAGCCTGCGGCGGCGCTCGATCTGGCGGGTATTGTCGAGCAGGGTCTCGCGCTGGCCCTTGAGCTGACGGGTCATCTGGTTGAAATAGCGCCCCAGCATGGCGATCTCGTCGTCGCCCTCCTCCTCGCGCACCTGCACGTCGAGATCGCCGGCACCGACCCGCTGCGCCGCGCCGGTCAGCCGGCCCACCGGGCGCGACAGCCGCTCGGCGAACCACAGGCCCAGCCAGATCGAGGCCAGCACCAGCAAAAGCGCGAACCCGAGGTAGATCAGCGCGAAATCGAACAGCCGCCGGCCGCGTTCGCTCTCCTGCTGCTGATAGAAGCGCGCGGTCTCCTGGGTGCTGTCGAGCAGGTTCAGAAGCCCGCCGTTCACCACGCGGGAGACATAGAGATAGCGGTCGGGAAACTGGCGCAGCGGCACGATGGCGCGAAACTCGCTGTTGTCCCAATCCTCGATCAGGGTGATGCCGTCCTCGTCATGGCTGGCCTCGATCTGCAACACGCTGGGCCGCTCGAAATCGAACAGGTACGAGCGTTCGCCGCGCGCCCGCAACTCGCCCGTGCCGTCGATCAGATAGGCCTCGCGCAGCCCGCGCTGGATCAGCGATTGCCCGTCGGTCAGCACCTTGCGCAGGTTGGTGGTCGGGTCGCGTTCTATCGCGCGCCGCTGGGCGTCGATATAGGCGGCCAGCGCCTGGGCATCCTCGACCAGGTCGTCGCGCTGCTCGGACTGATAGGCCTTGGCGGCGGAAAGCGAGGCCCCCACCACCTGGCGCACCCGGTCCGAGAACCAGGTCTCGAGGCCGATGTTGATGGTCAGCACCGCAAAGACCGCCACCGTCACCGCCGGGATCAGCGCCATCAGCGCGAAGACCCCGGTCAGCCGCAGGTGCAGCCGCGAGCCCGCCGAACGCGCCCGCCGCGCCGCCACCATGCGCGCCACCCGTTGCAGCACCAGCGCGGCGATCAGCAGCACATAGACGAAATCCGCCAGCAGGATCAGCCGCAACCCGGGCGAGGTCGCGCCCATGTCGAGCGGCCCCATCACCAGGAAGGTGCCGAAAGCCAGCAGCGGGCCCAGCAGCACCAGCCCCAGCGTGGCATAGTTCTGCACCCGGCGCAGCCGCGTCCAGCGCCGGACCTGGTCGAGGCCCAGCCTGCGCTTCGGCGGATTCCCGCCGTCGGCAGCTAACTTGCCCGTTGGTGCATGTGCCCCTGTGGCCACAGACCGCCCTCACATCGATGTGCCGCTTTCGCAGCGAACCGCCATATCTTGTGGCACTCTCCCGACGCGCCCACATGGGATGCGTCTTCGGGGCCACTCATGTGGCTCTTTTACATCAATTTGCGGCGCCGTGTCACGGGAATATCGAGATCGGTGATTTTCTTGCGCAGGGTATTGCGGTTGATCCCCAGCAATTCGGCGCATTTCGCCTGGTTTCCGCCGGTGGCCTCCAGCGCGATCTCGATCAGCGGGTATTCCACCTCGCGCAGGATCCGCTGATAAAGCCCCGGCGGCGGCAGCAGCGCGCCATGCAGGTCGAAGTAGCGCCGCAGGTGCCGCGATACCGCCGCCCCCAGCTTTTCGCTGGAGCCACCCGCCAGCACCGGCTCCATCTCGGGCTGGTTGCCCAGCACCAGTTCCACCTCGGTCCGGGTGATCTCTTCCGCGCGGCTGGTCAGGCTCAGCCGCCGCACGGCGTTCTCCAGCTGCCGCACGTTGCCCGGCCAGCTGTAGACGCGAAACAGTTCCGCCGCGTCCTTGGACAGCCAGCGTTTCGGCGCGCCGTCGCGTTCCGCGCGGCCGAGGAAATGCTCGGTCAGAAGCGCGATATCCTCGACCCTTTCGCGCAGGCACGGCACCGTGACCGTCGCCCCCGACAGCCGGTAATAGAGGTCCTGGCGCAGCTTTCGCTTGTCCAGCGCCTCGGCCAGATTGCCCTGGGAGGTGGCCATGAAGCGCGGCACGTGATCGCCGGGGGCATCGACCATGCGCACGATGCGGGCCTGGATCTCGTCGGGAATATCGGTGATCTCGTCGAACAGCAGCGTGCCGCCGCGCACCCGCGCCAGCACCCGCGCCGGGCCCTCGATGTCGCGCAGATCATTGCCGGTGACGGTGACAAACGGCAAGGTTCGCCGGTCCGAGAAATCGTGAAGTGCCCGCGCGATCAAGGACTTGCCGGTGCCGCTTTCGCCAGAGACCAGCACCGGCAGATCGGTATTCATCACCCGCGCCACCAGCCGGTAGAGCGCCTGCATCACCGGCGTCCGGCCCACCAGCGGCAGGTCGTCGGGCTGGTCGGCGACCTCGGGTGCGGGGCGCGACGGCGTGCTGCGCGTCGCCAGCGCCCGCGCGGTGCGCTTCATCAGGTCGGGCAGATCGAAAGGCTTGGGCAGGTAGTCCCAGGCCTCGGCCTCGGTCGCCTGGATCGCCGTCATGATGGTGTTCTGCGCCGAGATCACGATCACCGGCAGGTCGGGCCGATCCGCGCGGATCTTGGGCAGCATCTCGAGCCCGTTTCCGTCCGGCATCACCACGTCCGAGATCACCACGTCGCCCTTGCCCTCGCCCACCCAGCGCATCAGCGTGGTCAGCGACGAGGTGGCATGGACCTTGCAGCCCGCCCGCGTCAGCGCCTGGGTCAGGACCGTGCGGATCGCGCGGTCGTCATCGGCGACAAGAACTGTCCCGTCCATCACTCAACCTCCTGCGTCGGCTTTGCCGCGGCGCCCTTGGGCACCATGGCAAGCGATATGCGAAACACCGTGTGTCCCGGCACCGAGGTGACCGAGATCCAGCCGCCGTGATCCGAGATGATCTTGGACACCAGCGCCAGCCCCAGCCCGGTGCCGTTCTCGCGCCCCGAGACGAAAGGCTCGAACAGATCGCCCTTCAGATCCTCGGGCAGGCCCGGCCCGTCGTCAATCACCTCGATCTGCAACGGCAAGGTCTGGCCGGTGCCGTCCGAGCGGCGCAACCGGAAGGCGCGCTCGTAGTAGGAATGCAGCCGGATCGTGCCGCCCTGCGGCCCGGCGGCCTCGGCGGCATTGCGGATCAGGTTGGACACCACCTGCAACAACTGGTCGGGATCGCCCCAGGCATGGGGCAGCGAGGGGTCGTAATCCTCGATGATGCGCATATGCGCCGCGGCCCCGACCAGCGCCGAGCGCCGCGCACGGTCGAGAACATCGTGCAGGTTGACCGCGCGCCGCTCGGGCGCCGAGAGGTTGCCGAATTGTTCGACCTGTTCCAGAAGCTTGACGATACGGCGGGTTTCCCCGACGATAAGGTCCGTCATTTCAACGTCTTCCGGCCCGAGGCTCATGCTCAGAAGCTGGGCCGCCCCGGCGATCCCGGCCAGCGGGTTCTTGATCTCATGCGCCAGCATCTCGGCCATGCCGATGGCGCTCCTGGCGGCGGATTTGACCGAAAGGCTCTGGGTCATCCGCCCGGCAAGTTCGCGCGGGCTGATCAGCAGGATCATCTCGCCCGGCCGCCCCTGCACCGGCGCGACCTGGAGGTTGCATTGCAGCGGCGCGCGCTCGCCCGTGCCGACATCGACATCGTTGACAAACAGCGGCGTGCCCTGCTGGCGGGCGCGGTCGAGGCTGTCCTCCAGCGGTGCATCCACCGCCAGCCGGTCCCAGATCGGCTCGCCCGCCAACGCCTTGGCCGAGGAATTCAGAAAGCCCTCCGCCGCCGGGTTGACGTCGAGGATGCGGTCCTCGGCATCGATCATCACCGCCGGCACCGGCAGCGAAGACCAGACCACCGCATCCGCCGCCCGGCGCGCCGCGCTCATGCCGCCGCCTCCGCCCGGTGGGCCAGCGCCTCCGGCAGATGCCGCAGCACCAGCGCCGGCGCATCGGCGGTCAGGATCAGCCGCCGCAAGCCCGGCTCGGTGCCGGCGTGATCCATGTACCACCCCAGGTGCTTGCGCGCGACGCGCCGCCCCAGGGCGTTGCCGTAAAAGCCGAGCATTGCCTCGTAATGACCTGAAACCATGTCCGAAAATTCGTTATCCACAGGGATGCCCGACGCCGGGGCGCCAAAGACCTCATGGGCGATCTGCGCCAGCCGCCAGGGCCGCCCCTGCGCCCCGCGCCCGACCATCACCCCCTGTGCGCCGGATTTTTCCATCGCCTCAATGGCTTGCGCGGAGGAGGTAATGTCGCCATTGGCGATCACCGGGATATCCACAGCCCGGCTCACATTGGCAATCGCGCCCCAATTGGCCCGGCCCTTGTAGAACTGACAGCGGGTGCGGCCATGGATCGTCACCATCCGCACCCCGGCCTCCTGCGCGCGCCGCGCCAGATCCGGCGCGTTCAGCAGGCCGTCGTCCCAGCCCAGCCGGGTCTTCAGCGTCACCGGCAGGTCCACCGCCGCCACCACCGCCTCGATCAGCGTGAGCGCATGGTCGAGGTCCTTCATCAGCGCCGAGCCCGAGGCACCCGACCCGGAGGCGGAAGTCACCTTCTTGGCCGGACAGCCCATGTTGATGTCGATCAGCCGCGCGCCATTGGCCTCGACCATGCGCGCCGCCTCGGCCATCCAATGGGCCTCGCGCCCGGCGATCTGCACCGCGGTCGCCGCGACCCCAAAGCCCAGTTCGGCCTTTTCGCGCGCCCCGGGCCGGGCCTGCACCATCTCCTGGCTGGCCACCATCTCCGAGACCACCAGCCCGGCGCCGAAACTCTGGACGAGGTTGCGGAACGGAAGATCGGTGATCCCGGCCAGCGGCGCCAGGAAAACCGGGGGATCCAGGGTGAGGTCTGCCACCTGAACGGTCACGTGCTTAATCCTTGTGCAGTCCCTTCCGGGGTAGCCGCTTCCCCGCCGCTGCGCAATATTGGCCGGCTTTTCTGCAGGTGCAAAACCGCCCGTTGCCCAAAAAACGGGCAAACCCCCGGGGGCAATTGCCAGTTGCGGCGGCAGGTCATATCACACCGGCATGAAGATCGCTGCACTCATCGTCGCCGCCGGGCGCGGCAACCGGGCCGGTCCGGGCGGGCCCAAGCAATGGCGCGCGCTGGCCGGGCGGCGGGTGGTGGACTGGACGCTGGCGGCCTTCGATCTGCCCGAGATCGCCGACAGGTTGCTGGTCATCCACCCCGAGGACCGCGCCGAGGCGCGCCTGCCCGGCATCCGGCTGGTCGCGGGCGGGGCAACCCGCAGCGAGAGCGTGCGCCTGGGGCTCGAAGCGCTGGCGGAGGACGGCTTTGACCTGGTGCTGATCCACGACGTCGCGCGTCCTTGCGTCAGCGCACAGGTGATCCGCGCCGTGATTGCCGCGCTCGCCAAGACCCCCGGCGCCGCCCCGGCGCTGCCGGTCTCGGATGCGCTCTGGACCGGGGCCGAGGGCCGCGTCACCGGCACCCGCGACCGCGAGGGGCTGTTCCGCGCGCAGACGCCGCAGGGGTTTCACTTCGACGCCATCCTCGCCGCCCATCGCGCCCATGAGGGTGCCGCGCCCGACGATGTGGCGGTGGCGCGGGCTTTCGGGCTGGACGTGGCCATCGTCCCCGGCGCAGAAGAGAACCTGAAAATCACCTGGCCCGGGGATTTCGCCCGGGCGGACCAGCTTTTGAAAGGACCCGGAATGCGGATCGGCAACGGCTATGACGTCCATGCCTTTTGCGACGGCGACCACGTGGTGCTCTGCGGCGTGAAACTCGCCCATGGGCGCGGGCTCAAGGGCCATTCGGATGCCGATGTCGGGATGCACGCGCTGACCGATGCGATCTACGGCGCGCTGGCGCGCGGCGACATCGGCCAGCATTTCCCGCCCTCCGACCCGCAGTGGAAAGGCGCCGAGAGCCATGTCTTCCTGCGCCATGCCATTGATCTTGCCGCGCAAATGGGCCTCAAGCCGGGCAATGCCGATGTCACGCTGATCTGCGAGGAGCCCAAGATCGGCCCTCATGCGCAGGCCATGCGGGGCGCCCTGGCCACGATCATGGGCTGCGACATCGACCAGGTCTCGGTCAAGGCCACCACCTCCGAGCGGCTGGGCTTTACCGGAAGGCAGGAGGGCATCGCGGCGCAGGCCAGCGTGCTATTGGTGCCCGCATGATCGCCCGTCTGATCGCCACGGTGTTCTATTCCGGCTATCTCAGGCCCGCGCCCGGCACCTGGGGCACGCTGGCCGCGCTGCCGCTGGGCTGGCTGGTGGCGGAACTGACGGGGTTTTACGGCTTCGTGCTGGCCACGGCGATCGCCTTCGGCCTCGGGCTCTGGGCGACAGGTGAGGAAACCCGCGGCAAGGCCGACCACGACCCGGGAGAGATCGTCATCGACGAACTGGTCGGCGTCTGGATCGCGCTGATGCCGGTGGTCTATGGCGCCTCGGTCATGGGTGCTGCGCTTCTGGCGCTCTACCCCGGCTGGATCGCCGCCTTCGTGCTGTTTCGGCTGTTCGACATCTGGAAACCCGGGCCGGTGGGCTGGGCCGACCGGCAAGGCGGGCCGATGGGGGTGATGCTGGACGACGTGATCGCCGGGGTCTTTGCGGCGGTGGGCGTGGTGGCGCTGGCGGCACTCTCGCACCTGGTGCTGATGGCATGAGCCTGGCGCGCGACCTTCTTGCCGCCGCCCGTGCTGCCGGGGCCACGGTGACCTGCGCCGAAAGCTGCACCGGCGGCATGGTGGCGGCGGCGATCACCGATGTGGCGGGCTCCTCCGAGATCTTCGAGCGCGGCTTCGTCACCTATTCCAACCTCGCCAAGCAGGAGATGCTGGGCGTGCGCGCCGCCACGCTCGAGGCTCATGGCGCGGTCTCCGAAGAGGTCGCGCGCGAGATGGCCGAAGGCGCGCTTGGCGCCGCGCGGGCCGATGCGGCGGTGGCGATCTCCGGCATTGCCGGGCCGGGCGGGTCGGAGTTCAAGCCCGAGGGCCGGGTCTGTTTCGCCCTGGCCAGCGCGCGGGGCACCACCTCCGAGACCATCGACTATGGCGCGCCGGGCCGTGCCGAGGTGCGCCGCGCCGCGCGCGACCATGCGCTGCATCTGCTCCTGCAGGGGCTGGCGGCGACATAGGCCCCCGGACGCCCGTGGCCGAGGGAGGGGGCGCGGCCCGGTCCCCTGATCCTTTGAGGCCACGATCTCGTCTCGCCGCCCCTCCGCGGCCTTTGCGCCCCTGCGGCGCCTTGCTATGCTGCCGCCAGACCCGGGGTGGAGGACCACGATGCAAAGGGCCGATTTCAAGCGACCGGACGGCATCCTGCTGGCCGGGATGGGCGTTCTGATCCTGGCCGCGGCGGTCGTCGGGCTGGGCATGGCGGTCTTCATGATCCGCGACGCGGATCTCAAGACCAACCTTCTGATCCTGCTGGGCTTTTGCGGCGCCTGCGCGCTGGGCTACGGCTTTCTCAACGCCTGGCGCGTGCCGATGCTCTCGGTGCGGCCCGATGCGCTGGTCATTCCCACCTTCTTCGGCACCCGGCGGATCGACCTCGGCCCCGGCCATCCGCTGGGCGAATTCCTCGCCGTGTCGCAGCGCTCAAACCGCACCGCCGGCACCATCGAGGGCAACAAGTTCGTGCATTTCCAGACGCTTGACGGGCAAGGCGCGCTGACCGAACTGGTGGCGCTGCACCGTGACGCGCCGCAGATCCCCGAGATCCGCCGCGCCTTGCAACAGGTGACCGGGCTGACGATCGAAACCCTCCGGCAGGACCCCGCGTCGCGCAAGGTCCGGCCCGATATCGCCCATTGGCGGGTGCGCTGACACCTGCGCCGCGGCACGAAGACGACCGGCACCGGGCGGAGGAGTGCTACCCGTAAAGCGCCCTGGCGCGGGTCTCGAAGGCGCGCACGATCCGCTGCATCGCCTCGTTGAAGACCACGCCGATGATCTTGCGCAGGATGGCATTGCGGAACTCGAAATCCACGAAGAACGAGACATCGCAGCCGCCATCCGCGGCCTCGGCAAAGGCCCAGTTGCTCTTCATGTACCTGAACGGCCCGTCGAGATACTCGGTGTCGATCTTCATCGCCTCCGGCCAGAGCACGACACGGCTGCCAAAGCGTTCGCGGAACACCTTGAACGAGATCACCAGGTCCGCCTCCATCACCGTGGCGCCATCGGGGCGCGGGGTCTCGCTGCGGATCCGTGCCGCGGCGCACCAGGGCAGGAATTCCGGGTAGCGGCCCACGTCCGCCACCAGGTCGTACATCTGTTGTGCGGTATAAGGCAGGTGGCGGGTTTCGGAATGGGTTGGCATGAGCGCCCTGATTTGTCATGACTTCGCGGGGGCCCATGTCGCCCTTCAGGCCAAGGAATGCAAGGGGTGGCCCATGTCAGAGCGTCCATATGTCATCGACCAGATGATCTCGGCCAAGACCATCGCGGCGCGAATCGAGGAGCTCTGCACCGAGATCCGCCGCGAATTCGCCGATACCGAGAAGCTGGTGGTGGTGGGGCTGTTGCGCGGCTCCTTCGTCTTCATCGCCGATCTGGTGCGCGAGCTGGACATGCCGGTCGAGGTCGATTTCATCGAGGCCTCCTCCTATGGCAGCGCCATGGTCTCGAGCCGCGAGGTGCGCATCCTCAAGGATCTGCGCGGCGCCATCGAGAGCCGCGACGTGCTGGTGGTCGAGGATATCGTCGACACCGGCCACACGCTGAGCCATGTGACCTCGCTGCTGAAATCGCGCCATCCGGCCAAGCTGAAGACCATCGCGCTGCTCGACAAGCCGTCGCGGCGCGAGGTCGATTTCAAGGCCGATTGGGTGGGCTTCTCGATCCCCGACGAATTCGTCGTCGGCTACGGCATCGACTACGCCCAGCGCAACCGCAACCTGCCCTATATCGGCAAGGTGCGCTTCGTCGAGGAATAGACCCGGGAGGGCAGCGCATGAACTGGCTCGTCCGCATGGCGCTCTGGGCCCGGCGTCCGCCCTCGGCGCGCCGGGTGATACTGGTTCTCGGCGTGATCGCCCTGTGCCTGGCGCTCTATGCCATCGAGCGCTGGGTCGGCTGGCCCGAGGCGCTGACCGCCGAGCGGTTGCGCTGGGGCGGTCCGCGGCGGTGACTTCGGGGCCGGTGCGGGACATGTGCTTGTGCGCACCGAACCTGGGGTTTTGCGGACCAAGTGTGACGCCACGCACTTTACGGAGCGTCCTGCCCCCAAGTCTCTCACAAAGATTGCGAAGCGACACCCCTTGACCGTTTCGTGACTGGACGCCCTATCTCCCGGGCCCGACCCGGCACAGCCCCCAGCCTTTGACTGTCGAAATCGACAACATGACCTGCGGTGCCCGATCTGCAGGAGACCCGCGTCAACCTCGCCAATCAGTCCGCGAGGCCCACCGCCGCGGCCCCGGCCCCGGGAGGCCTCGGCATGTATATCGGCGACGTGGCGAAACGCGCGGAACTGCTGCCCAAGACCATCCGCTCCTACGAGGAGATCGGCCTGATCACGCCCCTGCGCGACACCAACGGCCACCGCGCCTTTCGCGACAGCGACCTGCACAGGCTGATCTTTCCGGGCTGATCTTTCCGGGCCGCGCGCGGACCCTGGGCTTTGCGATCGCGGATTGCCGCGCCCTGCCGGCACTCTGGAAGGACAAGGATCGCGTCTCGGCCGCTGTGCGCCGCATCGCGCGGCAGTATCTGGACGAGATCGACCGCAAGATCGCCGCCCTGAGCCGGAGGCGCGACACGGCCTCGCCCCTTGTCGCCACCTGCGCGGACGACGACCGGCCCGATTGCCCGATCCTGACGCAACTCTCGGCCGATGGCTGAGCCGGCGCAGGCAAGCGCGCTTGACAATCCCTAGTCTTTCAGTCAACTTAATTTCGAGACCCAGCCATCCCCTGTCGGACAGCCCGGTTCCCCCTATCGAAAGGAGTTTGACAATGGCTGGATCCCCGTCCCGATCGCCGGGCGTGACCCTTGTGCCCCCGCCCTGGACCGACGCGCTTCACAGCGCCCTCGGGGCCTTTCACCCCGCCCATCTCAACCCGGTGACCCTGATCGACTGCCCGGAGCCCCGCCGATGAACGCCATTGCCCACCCTCTCGCGCTTGACCGCGCCAGTGAAGCGACCAGCCCGGATCCTGCCTATGACGCCCGGATGCTGGTGGGGCGCGATGCCACCGCGCGCATCGTGCTGGACAGCAAGATCTACACCCTGCGCATAACCAGGGCCGGCAAGCTGATCCTCACCAAGTAAGCCCGCCCGCTGCTGCGGCTTGACCTCGCCGCCCGCCTGCCCTCTCCTGCGCCGCAGGAGGAGACTGGCATGGAGAGGATCACCGATCTCGGCACCGCCCCCGATGGCAAACCGTTCCGCGGCATCGCCATCGGCGGGCCGGACCTGTCGGCGCGGGTGCTGACCTTCGGCGCCGCCTTGCAGGATCTGCGGCTGGCCGGCCATGCGCCGCCGCTGGTGCTGGGCTATGCCGAGCCGCGCGGGTATTTCGACAATCCGCACAAGCTCGGCGCCGTGGTCGGCCGCTGCGCCAACCGGATCGCCGGCGGGCAGTTCACGCTGGACGGCCGGACCCATAGGCTCGACCGCAACGACGGCGGCGTGCAGACCCTGCACGGCGGTGCCGACGGGGTCCAGAACAAGAGCTGGGACCTGGCGGATCACGGCCCCGGCCATGTCAGCCTCGGGCTGCATCTGCCGGGTGGCCACATGGGCTTTCCCGGCGCGCTGGACCTGCTGTGTACCTACCGCGTGGCAGGTGCCGCGCTGGAGATCGAACTGCAGGCCCGGACCGATGCGCCGACCTACTGCAACCTCACCAACCACAGTTATTTCACCCTGACCGGCGCGCCGACGACCCGGGGCCACCGGCTGCGGATTGCTGCCGAGGAGGTGCTGGAGCTCGACGCGCGGATGATCCCCACCGGGCGGCCTGTGCCGGTGGCGGGCACGGGGCTGGACTTCCGCCGCCCCGCCGCGCCGGAGGTGCCGCTCGATCACAACTTCTGCCTCGCCGAGACCCGGCGCGCGCTGACCCCGGTGGCGGTGCTGGAGGCCGCGGGGCTGAGCATGACGCTTTCGACCACCGAGCCGGGGTTGCAGGTCTACGATGGCCGCGCGCTGGACCGCACCGGCCAGGCCGGGCTATGCGGCGGGACACATGGCCCGCACGCCGGCATCGCGCTCGAGCCCCAGGCCTGGCCCGATGCCCCCAATCAGCCCTGGTCGGCCCAGGCCCTGCTGCGCCCGGGCGAGACCTATCGGCACCTGACCCGGCTGGCATTCTCGCGCCCCGCCTCAAGCTGAGCGCGCCCGCAACAAGGCGACCGCCCTCCGACCCCGCCGGGCGTCTCGCACCCCGCCCCAAACCGGGCGCGCCCGATCCGTCAACGGATCGGCACCGATCCATCAATGGATCGGCCCCCCGCCCGCAACAAACCCACCGCCCTCCGCCCCCACCGGGTGTCTTGCGCTCCGCCCCAAACCGGGCGCACCCGATCCGTCAACGGATCGGTACCGATCCATCAATGGATCGGCCCTGCGCCCGCAACGAATCCGTTCGGCGCGCCCCGATCCCGTGTTATTCTGACTGCGGAACGATCAGCCCAGAGGTGCCCCATGTCCTCCAGAACCCTTCTCGTCGGAACCACCAAGGGCGCCTTCCTGCTCGGCGTCCCCGACAACGGTGCCGCTTGGGCGCTGCGCGGCCCGTTCTGCGACGGCTGGACCATCAACCACATGGCAGGCGACCCCACCACCGGCACGCTCTGGGCGGCGGGCGGCAACGACTGGCTGGGCGCCGGCGTCTGGACCTCGCAGGACGAGGGCGCCAGCTGGAGCCTTGCCAAGCTCTCCAACGGCGAGTTCGACGACTGGCTGGCCAACGACCCCGAGATGGCCCGGCAATTCGGCATCGAGGCCGCGCCGCCCGCGCCCTTCGGCAAGGATCTCGCGGCGATCTGGTCGCTGCACCACGCCCACGGCAGGCTCTATGCCGGGGCCAAGCCGGCCACGCTGCTGGTCTCCACCGACAACGGCGCAAGCTGGGAGAAGCTGCCCGCGCTCACCGACCATCCTTCCGCGGCGGACTGGCAGCCCGGCGCCGCCGGCCTGACCCTGCATACCATCGTCACCGATCCCGGCGATCCCGCGAAGCTCTGGCTCGCCATTTCCGCCGCCGGGGTCTTTGCCAGCGAGGACGGCGGCGCCAGCTGGGAGCGGCGCAATCGCCGCGACAATGCGCCCTGCGACGGGCTGCACGCCCATCCCGCCGCGGGCACCGCCGACGAGACCGGGCATTGCGTGCACAACATGGTCCGCGCCCGGGGCGCCTCCGGCACCGACCTGCTCTACCAGCAGAACCACCACGGGGTGTACCGCTCCGAGGATGGCGGGCGCAGCTGGCATGACATCACCGCCGGCCTGCCCTCGACCTTCGGCTTTCCCATCGCCGTCCACCCCGAAGACAGCCGCACCCTCTGGACCCTGCCGCTCAATGGCGATTCCTGCGGCCGCTACCCGCCCGAAGCCTCCGCCGCGGTGTGGAAATCCCGTGACGGCGGCGAGACCTGGGCGCGCAAGCAGGACGGCCTGCCCACCGAGAACTGCTTTTTCACCGTCTTGCGCCAGGCCATGGCGACCGATACCGCCGCCCCCGCCGGGGTCTATTTCGGCACCAATTCCGGCTCGGTCTTCGCCAGCCGCGACGAGGGCGAAAGCTGGTCCGAGGTCGCGCGCCACCTGCCCACGGTGCTGAGCGTCGAGGTGCTGGAGCGCGCCTGAGCCACCGTCCGCCGCAGCGACAGGCCGCCGCATCCGGTTGCACAAGTTCCCGCCAAGGGCTTTACTGCCCGCAACTTTCTCCCAACAGATCGAGGCGGCCATGACATCCGACACCTATCAGGACATCCGCGACGGCATCCGCGCGCTCTGCGCCCAGTTCCCGCCCGAATACCACCGCGAGGTCGATGCAGACCGCGGCTATCCGGCGGCCTTCGTCGATGCGCTCACCCGCGAAGGCTGGATGGCCGCGCTGATCCCCGAGGAGTACGGCGGCTCGGGCCTTGGCCTGACCGAAGCCTCGGTCATCATGGAGGAAATCAACCGCGCGGGCGGCAATTCCGGCGCCTGCCACGGCCAGATGTACAACATGAACACGCTGGTGCGGCACGGCTCCGAAGCCCAGCGCCAGCAAATCCTGCCCAAGCTCGCCAGCGGCGAACTGCGCCTGCAGAGCATGGGCGTGACCGAGCCCACCACCGGCACCGATACCACCAAGATCAAGACCACCGCGGTGAAACGCGGCGACCGCTACGTGATCAATGGCCAGAAGGTCTGGATCTCCCGCGTCCAGCATTCCGACCTGATGATCCTGCTGGCCCGCACCACGCCCCTGGCCGAGGTGAAGAAGAAATCCGAGGGCCTGTCGATCTTCCTTGTCGACATCAAGGAGGCGATGAAGACCGGCATGGAGGTCAAACCCATCGCCAACATGGTCAACCACGAGACCAACGAGTTGTTCTTCGACAATCTCGAGATCCCCGAGGAGAACCTGATCGGCGAAGAGGGCAAAGGCTTCAAGTACATCCTCACCGGGCTCAACGCCGAACGCACGCTGATTGCCTCGGAATGCATCGGCGATGGCTACTGGTTCACCGACCGGGTGACCGAATATGCCAAGGACCGCGTGGTCTTTGGCCGCCCCATCGGCCAGAATCAGGGCGTGCAGTTTCCCATCGCCGAGGCCTTCATCGAGGTCGAGGCCGCCAACCTGATGCGCTGGAAGGCCTGCGCGCTCTATGACGCGGGCCAGCCCTGCGGCGCCGAGGCCAACATGGCGAAATACCTCGCAGCCAAAGCCTCCTGGGAAGCCGCCAATGCCTGCATCCAGTTCCACGGCGGCTTCGGCTTTGCCGCGGAATACGATGTCGAGCGCAAGTTCCGCGAGACCCGGCTCTACCAGGTGGCGCCGATCTCGACCAACCTGATCCTGTCCTACGTGGCCGAACATGTGCTCGGCCTGCCGAGGTCCTTCTGATGCTGCCGCTCGAAGGCCTGACCGTCGTCGCGCTGGAACAGGCGGTCGCGGCGCCCTTCGCCTCGTCGCGGCTTGCCGATGCCGGGGCGAAGGTGATCAAGATCGAACGCCCGGGCGGCGATTTCGCCCGCGGCTACGACGATGTGGCGGCGGGACAATCGAGCTATTTCGTCTGGCTCAACCGCGGCAAGGAGACCGAGACCCTCGACCTGACCACCGCCCCCGGCAAGGCGCGGCTGGAGGCGCTGATCGAGGGCGCCGACGTGCTGATCCAGAACCTCAAGCCCGGCGCCTTTGCCCGGCTGGGGTTCGCGCTTGAGCGGCTGCACGACGCCTATCCCCGGCTGATCTCCTGCTCGATCTCCGGCTATGGCGAGGAGGGCCCCCTCTCTGACCGCAAGGCCTATGACCTGCTGATCCAGGCCGAATCCGGCCTCTGCTCGATCACCGGCGGGCCGTCCGAGCCTGCCCGCGTCGGCGTCTCCATCGTCGATATCGCCACCGGCGCCACCGCCCATGCGGCGATCCTCGAAGCGCTGATCCGGCGCGGCATCAACGGCGAAGGCGCGCGGCTTTCGCTGTCGATGTTCGACGTCATGGCCGATTGGCTGACCGTGCCGCTGCTGAACCACGAAGGCGGCAAGAGCCCGAAACGCATCGGTCTCGCCCATCCGTCGATCTCGCCCTACGGGGTGTTCCAGCCGAAATCCGGCCCGCCGATCCTGATCTCGATCCAGTCCGACCGCGAATGGCGACTGCTGGCGCGCGACTTCATCGGCGACGAAAGCCTCGGGACGGACCCGCGTTTCGCCACCAACGTGGCCCGCGTCGCCAACCGCGCCGAGACCGACGCCCTCGTCGCCGCAGCCTTTGCCCGGCTGGAGGGCGATGCGGCGATTGCCGCCCTCACCCGCGCCGATATCGCCCTGGCCAGCGTCAACGACATGGCGGGCCTCGCCGCTCATCCGCACCTGCGCCGCATCACCGTCGAGAGCCCGGGCGGCCCGGTCTCCTACCCCGCGCCCGGCGCGCGCTGGCTGGAGGCGCCGCGCCACTACGGGCCGGTGCCCGCGCTGAAGGACCCCGAAACATGACGCTCGATATCGCGCACCTGCGTAGCTGGATCGGCCGCGAAGAGACCGACAGCGAAGTGCTGACCGAGACCAGGGCGCGCCAGTTCAACGCCACGCTCGACCGCACCTCGCCCACCGCGCCGGGCGCCGAGGCGCCGCTGCTGATCCACCTCTGCCTCGCCCAACCGATCGCGCCGATGTCGGCGCTGGGCCGCGACGGCCACCCGGCGCTGGGCGGCTTCCTGCCGCCGGTGCCCCTGCCGCGCCGGATGTGGGCCGGCGGCGCCTTCACCTTCCACGCGCCGATCCGCATCGGCGCCACCGTTTCCCGGCGCTCCACCATCACCGATGTCCAGGTCAAGCAGGGCCGCACCGGCGCGCTCTGTTTCGTCACCGTCACCCACGAGGTCACCAGCGACGGCACGGCGGCACTCACCGAACGCCAGGACATCGTCTACCGCGAGGCCACGGCAGCGGCGAAATCCGAGCCCCCCGCAGCACCGCCGGGCGCGCATCGCCGCAGCCTAACGCCCACGCCGACCCTGCTCTTTCGCTACTCCGCGCTCACCTTCAATGGCCACCGCATCCACTACGACAGGCCTTTCGCCACCGGTGTCGAAGGCTATCCCGGCCTCATCGTCCATGGCCCCTTGCAGGCCACGCTGCTCTGTCACCATGCGCAGGAGATCCGGGGACGACCGCCGAAGCACTTCCGCTTCCGCAGTCTCTCGCCGCTCTACGACGACGCCGATGTCACGCTGAACGCCGAGGACACGCCCGGGGGCCTGCGCCTCTGGACCGCCCGTCCCGACGGCCCGGTCGCAATGGAGGCCACCGCGGCGTTCTGAGCCCGCCCGCCCCGGACCTGATCCGGGGCCTCCACGTCAACCCATGAGGTCCCGGATCAGGTCCGGGACGCGGTGGGGCAAGCGGCAACCGCCGGGTCGGGACGCCTGCCGCTCACACCTCGTCAGGGAAATGCTTCATCACCAGCCGGATCGGGTTCGGCGCCGCCTGGCCCAACCCGCAGATCGAAGCATCCGCCATCGCCTGGCAGACCTCCTCCAGCAGCCCCTGGTCCCAGTGCTTGGCCTGCATCAGCTTGACCGCCTTCTCGCAGCCCACCCGGCAGGGCGTGCATTGCCCGCAGCTTTCGTCCTCGAAGAACCGCAGCATGTTGAGCGCCGCGTCGCGCGCCGAATCCTGGTCCGACAGCACAACCACCGCCGCCGAGCCGATGAAGCTGTCGTGTGGCTGCAAGGTGTCGAAATCCAGCGGCAGATCCGCCATGGTCGCGGGCAGCAGCCCCGAGGAGGGCCCGCCCGGCTGATAGGCCTTGAAGACATGGCCGTCGCGCATCCCGCCCGCCGCGTCGATGATGTCGGTGATCGTCGAGCCCGCCGGCAACAGATGCACCCCGGGGTTTTTCACCCGCCCGGAGACCGAATAGGAGCGCAGCCCCTTGCGGCCATTCTTCTCGACCCCCGAGAGGATCTCCGGCCCCTCGCGGCAGACCTTCGCCACCCAGTGCAGCGTCTCGACATTATGCACCAGCGTGGGCCGGCCAAAGACGCCGACCTGCGCCACATAGGGCGGACGGTGCCGCGGAATGCCGCGCTTGCCCTCGATCGATTCGATCATCGCGCTCTCTTCGCCGCAGATATAGGCCCCGGCCCCGCGCCGCAGGTCGATGTAGCCCTTACCCACAAGACCTTCGCCTTCCAGAGCCTTGATTTCGCGTCGCAAAATCTCCAGCACCGCAGGATACTCGTCGCGCATGTAGATGAAACAGGTCTCGGCCTCGACCGCCCAGGCCGCAATCAGCATTCCTTCAAGGAAAACATGCGGTTCCCGCTCGAGGTGAAAGCGATCCTTGAAGGTACCCGGCTCGCCCTCATCACCATTCACCGCGAGATAGCGCGGGCCCTCTTCCGCGCGCACGAAGCCCCATTTCTTGCCCGAGGGAAAGCCCGCGCCGCCAAGCCCGCGCAGGCCCGAGGCCAGCACCTTGTCCTGCACCGCCTCCCAGTCGCCCTCCGCGCGCAAAGCCTCGAGCACGGTATAGCCGCCACCCTCACGATAGGCTGCAAACCCCTGGTAATCCGGGATTTTCGGATGGGTGTCCCCGGCGTAAATCGCCGCCTTCACCTTGGCCACATCGGCGTGATCGATATGGTTGTGCCCCAGTTCCAGCACCGGCGCGGTATCGCAGCGCCCCATGCAGGGCGCGCGCAGCACCCGCACCTGCGCGGGGTCGAGCCCCTCGCTCAGCGCTTCGCGCAATTGCTCGGCCCCGGCCAATTCGCACGACAGCGAGTCGCAGACCCGGATGGTCAGCGCGGGCGGCGGGGTGTCGCCTTCGCGCAGGGGGTCGAAATGGGCGTAGAATGTCGCCACCTCCCAGACCTCGGCCATGGGCAGGCGCATCTCTTCGCAAAGCGCGCGCAGGTGGCGCGCCGCAAGATGGCCGTGCGCGTGCTGGATCAGGTGCAGGAACTCGATCAGCAGGTCGCGGCGCCGCGGACGGTCGCCCAGCAGCGCACGAACCTCCTCCAGCGCACCATCCTCGAACTGGCGGCCTTTCGGCGTGTGGCGGCCCTTGCCCTTGCCGGATTTCCAGACGCCCTTGCGTTCGTCGAGTGCCATGTCGGGTTCCTCCTCAATTGGCCGCGACATTAGGCGGCGCACGTGCCGGGTGCGAGGCCAAATGCGACGCCCGGCGCGCCAATCGCGTTGCATCCCGTGCCGATCTGTCGCCGATTTGCCCTATCGGAAACCAAATCTTAGCTTATGCACCCTACGACTCAGGACAAGAGAGCTTCAAGTGATCCGTTTTGCCGCCGCCACACTTGCCCCTGTCGTGCTGCTCGCGCTCGGCGCGTTGAGCGGCGGGTTCTGGATCTGGGCGGCGCTGGGCTACATGACGCTGCTGGTCTTCGGGCTGGACCGGTTGCGCGCGCTGGCCGCCCCCGGCGATCCGGGGGCCGAGTTTCCCGCGGGCACGGGGCTGTCGCTGGCGCTCGGGCTGCTGCATTTTCCACTGCTGGCGCTGGCGGTCTGGCTGGTGGCGGGGGAAAGCGGCGCGCCCTGGCCGGCGCGGTTGGCGGGGTTTTTCGCCTTCGGGCTGTTCTTCGGCCAGGTGAGCAACTCGAACGCGCACGAGTTGATCCACCGCGCCGACCGCAACCTGCGGCGGCTGGGCGTGGCGGTCTATGCCTCGGTGCTCTATGGCCACCATGCCTCGGCCCATCGGCTGGTGCATCACGTGCATGTGGCCACCCGCAAGGACCCCAATTCGCCGCGCCCGGGCGAAAGCTACTACCGTTTCGCCCTGCGCGCCCTGCGCGGCGAATACCGCGCCGGCAAGGCGGCCGAAACCGCGCGCCGCCAGGGCCGCCGCAGGACCGGGCTGCATCCCTACAGGGTCCATGCGCTGATCAGCCTGGCCAGCCTGACCTCGGCGGCGCTGATCGGCGGGCTGGCGGGGGTGGGCGCACTGGTGGCGCTTGCCGTCTATGCGCAGGCGCAACTTCTGGTGTCGGATTACGTCCAGCACTACGGGCTGACCCGCGCCCTCGATGCCGCGGGCAAGCCCGAGCCCTGCGGCCCGCAGCACAGCTGGAACGCGCCGCATTGGTATTCCTCGGCGCTGATGCTGAACGCGCCGCGCCATTCCGATCACCACATCCGCCCCGGGGTCGAGTATCCCGGGCTGAAACTGAGCGAGGACGACATGCCGATCCTGCCCCATTCGCTGCCGGTGATGGCGCTGATCGCGCTCTGGCCGCGCCGGTGGCGGGCGCTGATGGACCCGCGCGCGGCGCGCTGGCAAGGCCCCGCCTGATGCCCCGCCCCCGCGGATTTGTGACTTGCCCCCCGGGGCGCGCATCTGCCAGAGTTGCGCCATGATCAGACATTGCCGGTTTTCACTGGGCCTGTTTTCGCTGGCCGCCCTCGTCCTCACCGCCCCCGCCGCGCTGGCCCAGATGTCGGCGGCGGAATTCGAGTCCTATGTCACCGGAAAGACGCTCTATTTCGGCTCGAACGGGCGCGAATACGGGGTCGAGGAATACCGCGCGGATCGCCGCGTGCGCTGGTCCTTCCTCGACGGGCGCTGCCGCGACGGCATCTGGTACGAGGACGATCGCGGCATGATCTGCTTCGTCTACGAGGACACCCCCGACCCGCAATGCTGGACCTTCCGGCGCAGCCCCGGCGGCGGGTTGCTGGCGCGGTTCGAGGATGACCCCGAAGGCACGCTGCTCTACGAGGCCAACCAGAACGAAGAGCCGATGATGTGCCTCGGTCCCGAGATCGGCGTCTGAGCGGCGCTTTTATCCAAGCCTTGCCAGGCGCTTAGCCCTGCGCCCGCCGGATGACCGTGGCGATGGCCTCGGCAATCATCGGCAGGCAGTCGGGCGCGGAAAAGCTGTGATCGGCACCTTTCAGCAAGCTCAGCGCCATGTCGGGGCACTCCGCGTGATCGAGCAGGCGCAGGGCGGTGTCGCGGCTGACGGCATTGTCCTCGGTCCCCTGCAGGCAGCGCACCGGGAAGGGCAGGTTCAGGGCCGAGCGCAGCACGAGGTGCTTGCGCCCGTCCTCGATCAACCGGCGGGTGACGCGGTAGGGTTCGCCATAGTCCGAGGGCATGTCGTAGTAGCCCTGCTCGGTGACCTGCGCCTTTTGCGCCTCGGTGAAGCCGGCCCAGAAGCCGTCTTCGGTGAAATCCGGCGCCGCGGCGATGGTGACAAGGCCCGCGACCGTCCCGAGCCTTTGGCACATCAGCAGCGCGATCCAGCCGCCCATGGACGAGCCCACCAACACCAGCGGCCCGTCGCAGGTGGCGCGGATCACCGCCTCGGCATCCTCGGCCCAGTCGCCGATGCAGCCCTCCTCGAAGGCGCCGGAGCTTGCGCCATGGCCGGAGTAGTCGAACCGCAGGAAGGCGCGGCCCTCGGCCCGGCAGTGGTCTTCCAGCCAGATGGCCTTGGTGCCCGTCATGTCGGACTTGTAGCCGCCGAGGAAGACGACGGTGGGGCCCGTGCCATCGGTCTTGTGATAGGCGATGCGGCGGTTGCTGGGGGTGTCGAGGGTTTGCGGCGTGGTCATGGCGGCTCCGGTTCTGGTCGGCGCGATATTGGCCGGGGTCGCGGCCAAGCGCAACGGCAGCCGTGCGTCGCGCTTGAGGCCGCCGGCCCGGCTCAGGCGTCCTGCTCCACTTCGTCGAGGCCCAGCGCCACCACGCTGGCCCCGAGGCAAAGCCCGGCGAACCCGATCAGCGCCGCCGAGGGCCCGATCAGGGCCGCCGCCCCGCCCAGCGCGCCCGCCACCAGCAAGAGCGTGCCAATCGCGGTATTGGCCAGCGCGGCATAACTCGCGCGCTTGTCCTCGGGCGACATGTCCACCAGGTAGGTCGAGCGGCCCTGGCGCACCCCGTGATAGGCCAGCATCAGGATGAAAAGCGCCAGCGGGATCGCCCAGAGGGTCTGGGCGAGGCCCAGCGCCGCCGCGCCGACCGCGCCCAGCATGGCCACGGCGCCGATCAGCCCGGTGAGGATCAGCACCCGGCGGCTGGAGCGGTCGGCCAGCCGGCCCCAGAGGTAGGAGCTGAGAAACGAGGCGGCGGCCGAAACCAGCACCAGCACCCCCAGCCGGTCGAGCGCGAGGCCACCCGAGCGGCTGGCCAGCAGCACCAGGTAGGGCGGCGCCAGCGCGGTCGGCACCAGCATCCCGCGCACGAGGATGAAGCGCTGCAATTGACCGTCCTGCCAGAGCGGCGAAAGATCGGGGCGGGTGTCCTTTTCGGGCCTGCTCGGCTCTTCCTCGAGACGCGCCAGCACCGCCGCGGCCAGCACCCACAGACAGGCGGCCAGCGCGATGGCCGCGATCACCGCCGCCTCGTTGCGCAGCACCCCGGCCAGCAGCAACAGCCCCAGCAGGATCACCCCCGCCGAGGCGACGCTGCCCGCCGCGCCGGTGACGCTGCCGCGGCGCGATTTGCCGATGGTCTTGCCCAGGATGTCCTTGTAGCTGACCGAACAGGCGGCGCGCGACAGCGCCAGCCCGGCCAGCGCGCCGCAGATCGCAACCCCCGCCGCCCGGCCCTCCAGCGTCAGCGCCACCAGCACGATCAGCGCGGCGAACGCGCCCTGCCCCAGCGCGCCCGCGACCCAGAAGGTCTTGCGCAGGCGCATCCGGCGCAGCCAGCCCGACAGCAGGATCTGCGGCAAGAGCGCCCCGGCCTCGCGGATCGGCACCAGCAGCCCCACCAGCGCCGCGGGCACCCCCAGCGAGGTGGCAAGCCAGGACAGGATCAGCTTGGGATCGATCAGCCCGTCAGACAGTTTCGAGGCGGTCAGCGCAAGGATGTGACGCATGCCGTTGCGGGCCTCGCGGGCATCGGTGGGCGCACCGGAAATGCGGGTGAACAGGTGGGTGGACAAGTGGCGGGCTCCCCGTGGCGTGATGCAGCAACGATAGGGCGCGGGCGGGCGGGATCAATTCGGGCGGGCACCGATCTGTCAACAGATCGGCACCGATCCATCGATGGATCGGCCCCCGGGGGTTGACACGCGCCGCCCCGCGCGCGAAGGGAAGCGACCACATACCCGCAACCGGGCGTTCTGTAGGCGCCAAACCGACGAGGAGGCCGATATGGCACAAATCTCCCTGACTTTTCCCGACGGCAATTCCCGCTCTTTCGAGGCGGGTGTCACCCCTGCGGATGTGGCCTCCGAGATCTCGAAATCGCTCGCCAAGAAGGCCATTTCGGCCAATGTGAACGGCGCGCATTGGGATCTGCAGTGGCCCATCGTTGAAGATGCGCAGATCGCCATCAACACCATGAAGGACGATGCCCCGGCGCTGGAACTGATCCGCCATGACCTTGCCCATATCATGGCCCGCGCGGTGCAGGAGATCTGGCCCGACGTGAAGGTCACCATCGGCCCGGTGATCGAGAACGGCTGGTACTACGATTTCGACCGGCAGGAGCCTTTCACGCCCGAGGATCTGGGCGAGATCGAAAAGAAGATGCGCGAGATCATCAACAAGCGCGACGCGGTGCGCACCGAGGTCTGGGACCGCGACCGGGCAATCGCGCATTACGAGGCCAATGGCGAGCCCTACAAGGTGGAACTGATCAACGCGATCCCCGACGATGGCCAGCCGATCCGCATGTACTGGCACGGCGACTGGCAGGATCTCTGCCGCGGCCCGCACCTGCAGCATACCGGCCAGGTGCCCGCCGATGCCTTCAAGCTGATGCGCGTCTCGGGCGCCTATTGGCGCGGGGACAGCAGGAACGCCCAGTTGCAGCGGATCTACGGCGTGGCCTTCCAGAACAAGGAAGACCTGCGCAAGTATCTCAACTTCCTCGAAGAGGCCGAGAAGCGCGATCACCGCCGCCTGGGCCGCGAGATGGACCTGTTTCACATGCAGGAGGAAGCCCCGGGCCAGGTGTTCTGGCACCCCAACGGCTGGACAATCTACACCCAGCTTCAGGACTACATGCGCCGCAAGCAGCGCGCCGGCGGGTACAAGGAGATCAACACGCCGCAGGTGGTCGACCGCAAGCTCTGGGAGGCCTCGGGCCACTGGGAGAAATACCAGCACCACATGTTCCTCGTCGAGGTGGATGAAAGCCGCGATGGCGAAAACGACGATGCGGCGGTCAAGGACAAATCCCAGACCCGGATCAATGCGCTGAAACCGATGAACTGCCCCTGCCATGTGCAGGTCTTCAACCAGGGGCTGAAATCCTATCGCGACCTGCCCTTGCGGCTGGCCGAGTTCGGGTCCTGCGCGCGGTTCGAGCCGTCGGGCGCGCTGCACGGCATCATGCGGGTGCGCGGCTTTACCCAGGACGATGCGCATATCTTCTGCACCGAGGCGCAGATCCAGGAGGAATGCGCGCGCTTCATCGATTTCCTCGCCAATATCTATGAAGAGCTGGGCTTTCCCGAATTCGAGATCAAGTTCGCCACCCGCCCGGAAAAGCGCGTCGGCTCCGATGAAAGCTGGGACTATGTCGAGGGCGCGCTGGAAAGCGCCATCAAGGCGGTGGGCCGCGACTATACGCTCGAGCCCGGCGATGGCGCCTTTTACGGCCCCAAGCTCGACTTCTACCTGACCGACGCGATCGGCCGGGTCTGGCAATGCGGCACCTTCCAGGTCGATCCGAACCTGCCCGAGCGGTTGGGGGCGACTTACATCGGCGCGGATGGCGACAAGCACCGGCCCTTCATGCTGCACCGCGCCTGCCTTGGCAGCTTCGAGCGGTTCGTCGGCATCCTGATCGAGAACTGGGAAGGCAAGCTGCCCTTCTGGCTGGCGCCGCGGCAGGTGGTGGTGGCCTCGATCGTCTCGGATGCCGATGATTATGTCGCCGAGGTGGTCAGCGCTTTGCAGGCGCGCGGCGTGCGGGCCGAGGCGGATGTGCGCAACGAGAAGATCAACTACAAGGTGCGCGAGCATTCGATGGGCAAGGTCCCGGTGATCCTCGCCATCGGCGCGCGCGAGGTCGAGGAACGGACGGTCACCGTGCGGCGGCTGGGCCAGAAACAGACCCAGGTGGTGGCGCTGGACGCGATCCTGGCCGAGCTGGGCCAGGGTGCCCTGCCCCCGGATCTGGGCGGTCCGGGTGCGGCGGATGCGGATGCGGCCTGAGCCGCGCGGGATTGTAACATCCTGCCGATACGGCGTGATCGGGCGCAGGTTTCGGTCGAATGCTGCGCGACGGTTGTAACATTCCAGCGCGGCAAGGTTACGGGGTGGCGGAGAGGAACCGCCACCCCTTTCTGATTCCAAACGGTTTTTTCATGTTTCGTGCCGGGGCGGCCTCACGGGCGGCTGACAGGCGATTACGCATCCGTGATCAACGGCTCTGTGAAGTGCTTTGGTCCGCACCGCCAGCCTACTCTCGGTATAGCCGCCGCAGGGGCGGTTCAAGGACCAACCACTTGAGATCAAAGACCAAAAGGGATGTAGAAATGTCGAATATGATGAAGACCTTTGCCGTGGCCGGCGCCGTTGCCGCCGCTCTTGCCGCCCAGACCACCACCGCCAGCGCGCAGGAAAAGGAAAAATGCTACGGCGTGTCGATGGCCGGCGAAAACGATTGCGCCGCGGGCCCCGGCACCACCTGCGCCGGCACCTCGAAAGTCGATTACCAGGGCAATGCCTGGACGCTGGTGGACGCCGGCACCTGCACCGAGATCGAGCTTCCCGAGATGGCCGACGGATCGGCGCGCATGGGCTCGCTCGAGCCGCTCGAGCGCGACCTGCCGGCAAGCTGAACCGGCCCCGGGTGGGCAGCGCTGCCCACCCTCCGCAGGAGGGGACAGCACATGCTGGATGACAACCGACCGTCTCACGGCCTGCCCGCCGCGCCGGGCGTGGGCTACAAGCCGCAGCACTACGCCGAGATCATCGCCGATGCCGCGCCGGTGGCCTGGCTCGAGATCCATGCCGAGAATTACATGGGCGACGGCGGACGCCCCCTGGCGCAGCTGCGCGCGCTGTCGGAGCGGTTTGCCATCTCGGTGCACGGGGTCGGCCTGTCGATCGGCGGCGAAGGCCCGCTGGACGCCGGGCACCTGTCGCGGCTGAAACACCTCTGCGACTGGCTGCACCCGGCCAGTTTCTCCGAGCACCTGGCCTGGTCGAGCCATGACAGCCAGTTTCTCAACGACCTGCTGCCGCTGCCCTATACCGATGCCACCCTGCGGCGCGTCTGCGCTCACATCGACGAGGTGCAGGATGTCACCGGGCGGCAGATGCTGCTGGAAAACCCCTCCTCCTACCTGGCCTTTGCCGAGAGCACCTGGGACGAGCCCGCCTTTCTGGACGAGGTCGCGCGGCGCACCGGCTGCGGGTTGCTGCTGGATGTGAACAATGTCTTCGTCTCGGCCACCAACCTCGGGTTTTCGCCGCAGGCCTATATCGAGGCCTTCCCGCTGGCCCGGGTGGGCGAGATCCACCTCGGCGGCCATGACGAGGATGAAGACGATCATGGCGCGCCGCTCTTGGTCGACAGCCATGGGCGCGCGGTGGTCGATCCGGTCTGGGCGCTGCTGGACCATACGCTGGCGCGGTCCGGGCCGAAGCCGCTCTTGATCGAATGGGACAATGACGTGCCAGGCTGGCCGGTGCTGCGCGCCGAGGCGCGGCGCGCGCAGGACGCGCTGGCCCGGGTGCCCGCCCGGGTGCCCGCCCGGATACCCGCATGACCCGCCAGGCCGAGTTCCGCGGCGCGCTTCTGGACGCGGCGGCGCCGCGCCCGGCGGGCCTCGTGGATGGCCAGGGCCGACCCGCCGGGCGGCGCTATGACGTCTATCGCAACAATATCGCGACCTCGCTGGGCGAGGCGCTGGCCACGGGCTTTCCGGCGGTGGCAAAGCTCCTGGGCGCGGAGAATTTCAAGGCCCTCGCCGCGCTCTACCTGCGCGCCGCGCCGCCCGACAGCCCGCGAATGATGCTCTATGGCGCGGGGTTCGGTGACTTCCTCGAGGGTATCGCACAATTGCGGAAATACCCCTATCTCGGCGATGTGGCGCGGCTGGAATACGCCCTGCGCGAAAGCTATCACGCCGGCGACGCAGCCGCCCTGCCCGCCACGGCGCTGGCCATTGCCCCCGAGGCGCTTCTGGCGGCGCGGCTGGGGCTCGCGCCCTCGGTGCGGCTGATCCGCTCGCGCCACCCGGTGGTCTCGATCTGGGCCTGGAACATGGCGGGCGGCGCAAAACCCGCGGGCGGCGCCGAGGACGCGCTGATCCTGCGGGCAGAGTTCGCCCCGGTGCCGCAGGTGCTGGCGCCGGGGGGCCACGAGTTCCTCTCGGCCCTGCGGCGGGGCGAGACGCTGGGCACGGCCTATGACGCCGCGCTGGCCCGGGCGGCGGAGTTCGACCTGTCGCCGCTGCTGGCGTGCCTGCTGGCGGGAAATGCACTGACCGAATGGAAGGAAGAAAGCCCATGACCGCGCTGGTGACCCTGCATGACATAATTTTCGAGGCGGTGGAGCGGAGCTTGAGCGGCTTGATCCCCCTGCTGGCGCGGTTCGTTTTCGCGGCGGTGCTGCTGGTCTATTTCTGGCACTCGGCGCTGACCAAGCTGGGCGACGGGATCCTCGGCTTTTTGAAACCCTCGACCGGCGCCTATGCGCAGATCTTCCCGAAAGCGATGGAAGCGGTGAGCTATGACGTGAGCCAGTTGTCGGTGTTTCACTGGCTGGTGGTCGTGGCGGGCACCTGGGCGGAGTTTCTCCTGCCGCTGCTGATCGTCATCGGGCTGGCCACGCGGCTGGCGGCGCTGGGGATGATCGGCTTTGTCGTGGTGCAGAGCCTCACCGATCTCTACGGCCATGGCGGCATCGCCCATCCCGAAACGCTGGGCGCCTGGTTCGACCGGGTGCCGGATGCGGCGATCCTCGATCAGCGGGCCTTCTGGATCTTCCTGCTGGCGGTGCCGGTGATCCGCGGCGCGGGTGTGCTGTCGCTGGACCGGATCCTCAGCCGCGCGGTGCTGGGCCGTCCGTAGGAGGCCTGAGTGGGTCAGTCGCAAGAAAGGCCGGGGGGTCGGCGAAGGCAGACAAGCCGACACCAGGGGCACCGGCGCGCTATCCGCGCAGCGCCTGCTTCAGCACCGTGTCGACATCCTTGATCAGTGGCAAGGCCCCGGCCAGCACATCCTCGATGGCCACCCAGCGCACCTCCGCCGCATCGTCACAGGCCGCCAGCACACCCTGCGGATCGCGGCAGCGCACCGCCACCAGCAGGTAGTGATAAAGCAGCGCCCCGCCCGGATCGAAGGCGATCGCATCCAGATGCATCAGCGTCTCGGCGGGGGTGGCGGCCAGGCAGGTTTCTTCCAGCAATTCGCGCGCGGCAGCGGCATGGGCGGTTTCGCCCGGCTCCACATGGCCGCCGGGATAGCCCCAGAGCCCGGCATTGGGCTTGTCGGCCCCGCGCAGCGCCAGCAGCACCCGACCCGCGTCGATCACCACCGCAAGCGCGCCGAGACGGGGCCAGTCCGCGCCCATCGGCTCAGAAATGCGCCTTGGGCTCATCCGGCTTGCCCGCGGCCAGCGCGAGCAGACCGCCGAGCCCGGTGAAGGCGATGGGAAACATCGTGCCGACGTTGAAGCCATAGGCGGCATACATCAACCCGCAGGCCAGCAGCATCGCCACCCCGCCCCAAAGCGCGCGGGCCTTGGCCATGGCGCCGCCGGCAATCGCCAGAAGCGGCGCCAGCACGGCGGCGGTGCGGATCAATTCGACATTGCCGACCTGATACGCCAGGCCCTCGATCTCGCCATAGCGCTGGATCGCCTCGGTATAGCCGTAGCTGAAGACCCCCACGATCATCGCGATCACCCCGCCAATCACCCCGAGGGTCAGTGCTGCATTGCGCATGGCGCGCCTCCTTTGCTCCGGATCTCACCTAGGGGTTCGGGCCCGGGGATCCAAGACGGGAAAACCGCCGGAAATTCCCCGTCAGACCCCAAGCGCGGCCTGCACCTGCTTGTCCCAGCCGAGGTAGAGCGCATCGCCGTGCGCGATCAGCGGGCGTTTCATCAGCGTCGGATGAGCCTTGAGCAGCGAAAGCGGCGGCGCGGCGCGCGCCTCGGTGGACAACTCGCGCCAGGTGGTCGAGCGGGTGTTGATCGTCCGCGCGCCGAACCGCTCGAGCGCGGCCCTCAGCACCGCCTCGGGGACGCCCTGGGTGCGGACATCGACGAATTCCGCATCTTCCAGCTGTTTCAATGCCTTGCGGCAGGTGTCGCAGTTCTTCAGCCCGTAAAGACGCATGTGTTCCTCGAAAATGCAGCGGTGTTGACCTGCGCAAGATACCACCCAATTGCCGCCGGGCCAGAGCGATATGCTTGATTTCTCGCGCATCCGTGCAATCCTTGGCCGGCGCCACGCCGTCGATCCGCCCGGTGCGCGCCGGGGGGCCTTGCCCGCCGGGATGAAAGACAGATGCGGCGCAAAGACCCGGACCCGCAGGGGGGTCCGGCACGACAAGTGAAGGAGACGCGGACATGCCGACAGGCACCGTGAAGTGGTTCAACACCACGAAAGGCTATGGTTTCATCGAACCCAGCGAGGGCGGCAAGGACGTATTCGTCCATATTTCAGCCGTGCAACAGTCCAATCTGACCGGGTTGGCCGACAATCAGAAGGTGGAGTACGAATTGCGGGAAGGCCGCGATGGGCGGCAGATGGCAGCCGACCTGAAATTGCTCTGACCTGTCCGGGGCGAGGAAAGCCCGCAAGGGCTTGAGGAGCGGCTCCTCGGCCCTTGCGGGCCTCCTCGCCTCAGGCCGCCTGCAGCCGCGCCGCCTCGGTCCGGGCGAGCGCGATCAGGTCCTGCATGTAGGGTTTGTCCAGATCGTCGCTGCGGGTGGCGGCAAACAGCGTGCGCGTCAGGCCCTTGGCGGTCAGCGGCCGGGTCACGTAGTCGGAATTGTACTTCACCTCGCGCACCACCCAGTCGGGCAGCACCGCAACCCCGCGGTTCGAGGCCACCAGCAGCAGGATCACCGCCGTCAGCTCCGCCTGGCGCACCGCGGCGGGTTCCACCCGCGCGGGGATCAGCAACTGGCTGAAGACATCCAGCCGCGTGCGTTCCACCGGGTAGGTGATCAGCGTCTGGCCGCGGAAATCCTGCGCCTCGACAAAGGGTTTCGCCGCCAGCGGATGATCCTTGGAGGCCACGAAGACCGGCGCGTAATCAAAGAGTTCGGTGAAATCGACGCCGGCCAGGTCCTCGGGATCGGAGGAGACGACGAGGTCGACCTCCTCCTTCTGCAGCGCCGGCAGCGCGTCGAAGGCCAGCCCGGGGCGGATGTCGACATCGACATCGGGCCAGGACTTGCGGAAGGCCTCCAGCACCGGAAAGAGCCATTCGAAACAGGCGTGGCATTCGATGGCGATGTGCAGCCGCCCGGATTTGCCGTCGCGCAGGCCGGTGAACTCGGCCTGAAGCGCCTCGATCTCGGGCAGGATCTTCTCGGCGGTGCGCAAAAGGCGCATCCCGGCGGCGGAAAGCTTCATCGGCTTGGAGCGGCGCACGAAGAGCTCGACCCCCGCCTGATCCTCCAACCCCTTGATCTGATGCGACAAGGCGGATTGGGTGATATTGAGCTGGTCGGCCGCCTTGCCCAGGCCGCCGGCCTCGTGGATCGCCTTGATCGTGCGCAGGTGGCGGAACTCGATATGCATGCGCGCCTCATGATGGTGATGAAAACTATGAGTTTGTCTCACAATGCCGCATTTGCGACAAGGTGGAAACGCTGACACGAGGAATCACCATGACTGTCCCCGCCGTATCCTTCGAATTCTTCCCGCCGCGCGATCTGGAAGCCTCGTTCCGGCTCTGGGACACCGTCCAGGTTCTGGCCCCGCTGGCGCCGCGCTTCGTCTCGGTGACCTATGGCGCGGGCGGCACCACGCGCGAGCTGACCCGCGACGCGGTCTCGACGCTGCACAAGTCCAGCGGATTGCAGGTGGCGGCGCATCTGACCTGCGTCAATGCCAGCCGCGAGGAAACCCTTGGCATTGCGGCCGATTTCGCCAAGGCCGGGGTGCGCGACATCGTTGCCCTGCGCGGCGATCCGCCGAAGGGCGCTGCGGGGTTCGAGGCCCATCCGCAAGGCTTCCGCGACAGTTGCGAGCTGATTGCCGCGCTGAAGGAGGCCGGCGATTTCACCATCCGCGTCGGCGCCTATCCCGACAAGCACCCCGAGGCGGCGGACGACCAGGCCGATGTCGACTGGCTCAAGCGCAAGATCGACGCCGGCGCCGACGAGGCGCTGACCCAGTTCTTCTTCGAGGCCGAGACCTTCCTGCGATTCCGCGACCGCTGCGTGAAGGCCGGCATCGAGGCGCCGATCACCCCGGGCATCCTGCCGATCGAGAACTGGAAGGGCATCCGCAAGTTCGCCCTGGGCTGCGGCACGCCGATCCCGGCCTGGCTGGACGAGGCCTTTGACAAGGCCGCGCGCGACGGGCGCGAGGACCTGCTGGCCACCGCGCTCTGCACCGAGATGTGCGACACGCTGGTCTCGGAAGGGGTCGACAGCCTGCATTTCTACACGCTGAACCGGCCGGAACTGACCCGCGACGTCTGTTTCGCGCTGGGGGTGACGCCGAAGGTGCGGCTGGAGAACGTCGCCTGAACAAGGCGCTGCGCCGTCCCGGACGTGATCCGGGACCTCCCGGCTGACCCGCGGTGCCGAGGTCCCGGATCACGTCCGGGACGCGAAACTTAAAACGGCGGTCGCAAGGAAAAAGGACCGGGCGCGAACCCGGTCCTTCTTCTGTTTTCAGATAGGCACATCTACTTCTTTTTCTTCTTCGGCGGCATCAGGTCGGTGATCGTGCCTTCGTACATCTCGGCGGCGAAGTTCACCGTTTCCGACAGCGTCGGGTGCGGGTGGATGGTATGGCCGAGGTCGACCGCATCCGCCCCCATCTCGATGGCCAGCGCCACTTCCGAGATCAGGTCGCCCGCGTTGGTGCCGACGATCAGCCCGCCGATGATCCGATCATCCTCGGGATCGAAGAGCAGCTTGGTGATGCCCTCCGAGCGCGCATTGGACAGCGCCTTGCCCGAGGCCGCCCAGGGAAAAACGCCCTTCTCGTAGGTGATGCCGCGGGCCTTGGCCTCGGTCTCGGTGATGCCGGCCCAGGCGACCTCGGGGTCGGTATAGGCCACCGAGGGGATCAGCCGCGCGTCGAAGAAGCGCTTGTGCCCGGCACAGACCTCGGCCGCGACCTTGCCCTCGTGCACCGCCTTGTGTGCCAGCATCGGCTGGCCGACCACGTCGCCGATGGCGAAGATGTGGTTGACGCCGGTGCGCTGCTGGCCGTCGACGGCGATGAAGCCGCGGTCGTCGACCGCGACACCGGCCTTTTCGGCGTCGATCAGCTTGCCATTGGGCTTGCGGCCCACGGCGACGAGGATCTTGTCGAAGGTGTCGGTCGTGGTCTCGCCCTTGTCATCCTCGAAGGTGACCTTCAGCCCCTTCTTCTGGGCCTCGACGGCGGTGACCTTGGTCTTGAGCAGGATGTTCTCGTAACGGCCCTCGATGCGTTTGTGCAGGGGTTTGACGATGTCCTTGTCGGCGCCGGGGATGATCTGGTCCATCAGTTCGACCACGGTGATCTTGGACCCCAGCGCGTCGTAGACACAGGCCATTTCCAAGCCGATGATGCCGCCGCCCAGGACCAGCATCCGTTTCGGGATGTCTTTCAGTTCCAGCGCGCCGGTACTGTCGATCACCCGCTCGTCGTCATGCGGGATGAAGGGCAGGTTCACCGGCTCGGAGCCCGCGGCGATGATGCACTGGTCGAAGCTGACGGTTTTCTTGCCCTCGTCGCCCTCGACCTCGATCATGTTGGGGCCGGTGAAGCGGCCATAGCCCTGCACCACCTCGACCTTGCGGCCTTTGGAGAGGCCCTTCAGACCGCCGGTCAACTGGCCCACGACGCCGTCCTTGAAGGCGCGCAATTCGTCGAGGTCGATCTTGGGTTTCGAGAAGCTGATGCCGTGCGAGCCCATCTCCTCGGCGTCGGTGATCACCTTGGCGACGTGCAGCAGCGCCTTGGAGGGGATGCAGCCGACGTTGAGGCAGACCCCGCCGAGGGTGGGGTATTTCTCGATCAGCACCACCTTCTTGCCAAGGTCGGCGGCGCGGAAGGCGGCGGTATAGCCGCCGGGGCCGGAGCCCAGCACGACGACTTCGCCGTGGATGTCGCCCTTGCCGGTGGCGGATCCGGTGGCGGCGACGGATTTCGGGGCCTCGGCGGGGGCCTCTTCGGCCCCTTTCGGCGCCTCATCGGCGGTGCCGCCCTCGGCGCCCTCGATCACCATGATGACCGTGCCTTCGGAAACCTTGTCGCCTTCGGCAACCTTGATCTCCTTGATCGTGCCCGCCGCGGGGCTGGGCACTTCCATGGTGGCCTTGTCCGACTCGAGCTCGAGCAGCGGGTCTTCCTCGGCGACGGTATCGCCCACGGAGACCAGGATCGAGACGACCGGCACGTCGGAGAAATCACCGATATCGGGTACTTTGATGTCCATAGATTTTCTCCTTACCACATCAGCTTGCGCATGTCGCCGAGCAGGGTCTTGAGCGTCACGACAAAGCGTGCGGCCAGGGCCCCGTCGATGGCGCGGTGGTCATAGGAAAGCGACAGGGGCTGCATCAGGCGCGGCACGAAGTCCTCGCCGTTCCAGACCGGGGCCATCTTGGACCGGGTGAGGCCGAGGATCGCCACTTCCGGCGCATTGACGATCGGCGTGAAGGAGGTGCCGCCGATGCCGCCGAGCGACGAGATGGTGAAGGTGGCGCCCTGCATGTCGGGGCCTTTCAACTCGCCATTGCGGGCCTTGGCCGAGAGGTCCATGAGATCCTTGGAGATCTCGACCAGACCCTTGCGGTCGGCATCCTTGATCACCGGCACCATCAGGCCATTGGGCGTGTCCGCCGCGAAACCGATGTTGTAGTAATCCTTCTTGATCAGCTTGTCGCCGTCCGGGTGGATCGAGGAGTTCACTTCCCAGTGCTGTTTCAGCGCCGAGACGCTGGCCTTGATGACGAAGGACAGAAGGGTGACACGGTAGCCCTCGTCCTTGGCCTGGGTGTCCATCTCCTTGCGGTACTTGTCGAGATCGGTGATGTCGGCCTCGTCCTGGTGGGTGACATGCGGCACGTTGAGCCAGGAGCGGTGCAGCGCGGGGCCCGAGATCTTCTTGATCCGGGGCATTTCCACGTCTTCGACCGGGCCGAACTTCGAGAAGTCGACCTTGGGGATCGGCGGGATGCCCATGCCGCCCCCTGCTGCGGCGCCGCCAGCCGCCGCCACCGGGGCGGAAGAGGCCTTGAGGTACTTGGTCACGTCCTCGCGCAGGATGCGGCCCTTGCGACCGGTGCCGTTGATCTTGCTCAGGTCGATGTCAAGCTGGCGGGCAAAGGCGCGCACCGAGGGCGAGGCATGGGCCTTGCCGAAACCGGCGTCGGTGACGGCGGCTGGCGCCGCCGCAGGTGCCGCGGCAGGCGCTTCCGCCTGCTTGGGCGCCTCGGCCTTGGCTTCTTCCCTGGGCGCGGCGTCACCCGATCCCGCGGCCTCGCCTTCGAGCACCACGATCAGCGTGCCTTCCGAGACCTTGTCGCCTTCGGCGACCTTGATCTCCTTGACGACGCCGGCGGCGGGCGACGGCACTTCCATCGTCGCCTTGTCGCTCTCGAGCTCGAGCAGCGGGTCCTCTTCGGCCACGGTATCCCCCACCGCGACCAGGATCGAGACGACGGGGACATCGGAAAAATCGCCGATATCGGGGACGTTCACTTCAATTGCCATGTTCTGTTCCTCCTTCCCGCTCACACCAGGCGCGGGTTCGGCTTGTCGCCGTCAATGTCGTATTTCTTGAGCGCTTTCTGCAGGTCCGCCTTGGAGATCGCCCCCTCGCGGTGCAGGTCGACCATGGCCGCCGCGGCGATGTGGTTGGCATCGACCTCGAAGAACCGGCGCAGGTTGACCCGGCTGTCCGAACGCCCGAAGCCGTCGGTGCCCAGAACCGTGTAGCGGTTCGGAACGGCGGCGCGGATCTGTTCGGCGTAGTTCTTCATGTAGTCGGTGGCGGCGATGATCGGCCCCGTCGCCTTGGACAACTGCCTGGTGACAAAGGGTTCCTTCGGATCCTCCAGCGGGTTGAGACGGTTCCAGCGCTCGCAGTCCTGCATGTCGCGGGCCAGCTCGTTCAGGCTGGGCGCCGACCAGATGTCGGATGTGACGCCGAAGTCTTCCTTGAGCATTTCCGCCGCCTTCATGGCCTGCACCAGGATGGTGCCCGAGCCCAGCAGGTTGACGTGTTTCTTGCCCGGCTTGTCGGTCTTCGAGAAGCGGTAGAGCCCCTTGATGATGTCCTCCTCGACGCCCATGGGCATGTCGGGGTGGGTGTAGTTCTCGTTCATCAGGGTGATGTAGAAATAGACGTCTTCCTGGTCGGCGAACATCCGTTTCAGACCGTTGTGCACGATCACCGCGACCTCGTAGCTGAAGGTCGGGTCATAGGTGATGCAGTTGGGGATGGTGCCGGCCAGGATATGGCTGTGGCCGTCCTGGTGCTGAAGCCCCTCGCCGTTCAGCGTGGTGCGCCCGGCGGTGCCGCCCAGCATGAAGCCGCGCGAGCGGCTGTCGCCCGCCGCCCAGGCCAGGTCGCCGATCCGCTGGAACCCGAACATCGAGTAGTAGATGTAGAACGGGATCATCGTCTCGCCGTGGTTGGAATAGGAGGTCGCCGCGGCGATCCAGCTTGCCATGGCGCCGGCCTCGTTGATGCCTTCCTGAAGCACCTGGCCGCTCTCGGATTCCTTGTAATAGGACATCTGATCGCGGTCTTCCGGCGTGTAGAGCTGGCCCAGCGGGTTGTAGATGCCGACCGAGCGGAACAGCCCTTCCATGCCGAAGGTGCGCGATTCATCGGGCACGATCGGCACCACGTTCTTGCCGATCTTCTTGTCGCGCAACAGCGTGGTCAGGATGCGGACAAAGACCATGGTGGTGGAAATCTCGCGCTCTCCGGTGCCCTGCAACTGGCCCTTGAAGGCGTCGAGACCGGGGATTTCCAGCGCCGGCGCATCGGTGTAGCGCTTGGGAAACTCGCCGCCCAATTCCTTGCGGCGGTCGGCCAGGTAGGCCTTCTGCGAGTTGTTGAGCGACACGAACGGCGCCTTGGGCAGGTCCTCGTCGCTGACCGGGATCTCGAAGCGGTCGCGGAAGGCGCGCAGCTGGTCCTCGGCCAGTTTCTTCTGCTGGTGCGAGGTATTCATGCCCTCGCCGCCGGTGCCCATGCCATAGCCCTTGACCGTCTTGATCAACAGGCAGGTCGGCTGGCCCTTGGTGTCGGTGGCCTTCTTGAAGGCGGTATAGACCTTCTGCGGATCGTGGCCGCCGCGGCGCAGCGCCCAGATCTGATCGTCGGTCCAGTCCTCGACCAGCGCCGCCGTTTCCGGGTATTTGCCGAAGAAATGCTTGCGGATATAGGCGCCGTCGCGCGACTTGAAGGTCTGGTAATCGCCGTCGACGGTCTCTTCCATCAACTGGCGCAACATGCCGGAGGTGTCCTTCTCCAGCAATTCGTCCCAGCCCTTGCCCCAGAGCAGCTTGATGACGTTCCAGCCCGAGCCGCGGAAGCCGCCTTCGAGTTCCTGGATGATCTTGCTGTTGCCGCGCACCGGCCCGTCAAGCCGCTGCAGGTTGCAGTTGATGACGAAGATCAGGTTGTCGAGGTTCTCGCGCGCGGCCAGGTCGATGGCGCCGCGGCTTTCCGGCTCGTCCATCTCGCCATCGCCGAGGAAGCACCAGACCTTGCGGTCGCCCATGTCGATATGGCCGCGGTTGTGCATGTATTTCATGAACCGCGCCTGGTAGATCGCCATCAGCGGGCCCAGACCCATCGAAACGGTCGGGAACTGCCAGTAGTCGGGCATCAGCCAGGGGTGCGGATAGGACGACAGCCCGCCGCCGTCCACTTCGGAACGGAAGTTCTCAAGCTGCTCGGCGCTGATCCGGCCTTCCATGAAGCTGCGCGCATAGATGCCGGGGATCACATGGCCCTGGAAGAACACCAGGTCGCCGCCGTGGACCGCCGACTTGGCGCGCCAGAAATGGTTGAGACCAATGTCGTACATCGCCGCGGACGAGGCGAAGGAGGCGATATGGCCACCGTATTCGCTGCTTTCCTTGTTGCGGCGCACGACGATGGCCATGGCGTTCCAGCGGTTGATGGTGCGGATGCGCCATTCCATCTCCATGTCGCCGGGAATGTCGTGCTGATCGTCGACCGGAATGGTGTTCTGATACGGCGTGGTGGCGCTGAAGGGCAGCGTGGCACCGGCGGCGCGGGCCTGTTGCACCGCCTTGTCCAGAAGGAAATGCGCCCGGTTGGCACCGTCGCGCTCGATCACGTCCTGGACGGCGTCCTGCCATTCCTGGGATTCGATCGGATCGATGTCTTGGGATTGGTCTTTCATGTGTCCTCTTCCCTTTTCGTCCCTTTTTTGCGCGGACCATCGCGCGATTGTTCAGCACTAAACCAAATTTCGCGGCGGTGCTGTGTACACCCTGGTTGCCGCGACTTCCAGTCGGCTCGTTTTACTCGGGGAGGCACTAGCACAAGAGCAAGTCACTACGTACACATGTCGGCGCATAGCCCACATGCATTCGGCGCATAGCAAATGGTTTAATGTTAAACCATCGGCGACTCGCGCTATCTCCTCCCTCTCGCTGGGATGAGCCTAGCACTAAAAAAGAGAAACGGAAAACCCCGTATCTTTGAGCATCTTACCGGCGGACTAGTCGGCATTTGTCATGCGGCGGGGGCTTTGATCGGGGCGCGTTTCGTGGGACACTGGGGGTGATCCCCAGGGCCCCGGCCCGGTGACCGGAGGACAGGATGCTGCGGCAGTTTTTCATGGTTACAACGGTCCTTGCGCTTGGCGCCGCGCCGCTTGGCGCCATGACCCGGGCCGAAATCCGCGACCGGGTCTTCGTCTCGGCCCAGCGCGCCCAGGCCTCCTCGGCCGGCCAGGCGCTGGCCCAGGCGGCCGGGCGGATCGCGGCCGGCACCGCCGGGCTCGAGGCGCTTTTGCGCGAACAGCAGGACATTTCCGAGGCCATCGTCAAGCAAAGGGAATCGCTGGCCGCCCATGCCGCCCAGCCCGGCGCCCGGGCCGAGGCGGCGATTGCCGGGCTCCAGACCCAGATCGAACTGGGACGCAACCGGCTGGGCGAGCTCGACCGGCGGCTGACCGCGGAATTCCCCGAGTTCCGCGAGCTGACCAACCCCGCCCCGCTCTCGATCGCCGAGGTGCAGGCGCTGCTGCGGCCGGGCGAGGCGCTGGTGATGACCCTGACCGACGACAGCTTTCTCTACACCTGGGCGGTCTCGCCCGGCGCCAGCGCCTGGACCCGGGTCGAGGTCGAGAAGAGCGATGTCGCCGCCATGGTGCAGGGGCTGCGCGCGCAATTGCGGGTCGAGCAGGACAACCGCGCCGGCATGGCGCTGAACCGTGACCGGCCCGCCGGGCGGATCGCCGGCTTCGACCGCAGCGCGGCGCATCTGATCTACCAGCACACGCTGGCACCGCTCGAGCCGGTGATCGGCGGGGCCACGCACCTGATGGTGGTCTTCGACGGGCCGCTGACCTCGCTGCCCCCGGCGGTGCTGGTGGCCAGCCCGCCCGAGGGCGACGACACCTCGCCCCAGGCGCTGCGCGCGACCGACTGGCTGCTCAAGCGCCACGCGCTGACCACCCTGCCCAATGTCTCGGCCCTGCGCGCCCTGCGCCAGGTCGCGCGGCCGCGGATCGAGGAGGCCGGCGCGCCCAGCTTCGTGGGCTTCGGCGATCCGCTTCTCGGCTACCGGCTGGCGGCCGAGGACGGTGCGCCAGCGCCGGAGGAGGGTCAGGTCGTCACCCGCGGCATCTACGAGGATGTCCGCCAGGTCGCCGACCTTGCGCCGCTGCCCAATACCGCCAAGGAATTGCGCCGGCTGGCCGCCACCATGGGCGTAGGTCCCGAAAGCGTGCATCTTGCCCGCGCCGCCACCGAGACCGCGGTCAAGACCCTCGACATGAGCCGCGCCGACGTGGTGGCCTTTGCCACCCACGGGCTTCTGGCCGATGGTCTGCCGGGGCTGACCGAACCGGCGCTGGTCTTCACCCCGCCGGATGTGCCCTCGGCCGAGGATGACGCGCTGCTGACCGCCTCGGAAGCGGCACAGCTGAAACTCTCCGCCGACCTGGTGATCCTCTCGGCCTGCGATACCGCCGGGTCGGACGGCACCCCGGGGGCCGAGGGTCTGTCGGGGCTGGCGCGCGCCTTCATCTATGCCGGGGCGCGGGCCATCCTGGTGTCGCACTGGCCGGTGGACGATTACGCCGCCTCGGTGCTGACCACCGGAATGCTCGATCGGATGTATGCCGATGATGCGCGCGGCCGGTCCGAGGCGCTGCGGCAATCGGCGCTGGATATCCTGGCCGATACCAGCGAGGACCGCTTTGCCCATCCGCGGATCTGGGCGCCCTTCGTGGTGGTCGGCGAAGGCGGGCCGGACAGCTGAGCGCCGCCCTGCCCCGATCAGCCTTCCGGCCCGGTCAGCCTTCCGGCCCGGTCAGCCTTCGGGCGGCAGGGTCTGGGCGTAATCCCAGCCCATCAGCGCCTCCCAATCGGCGCGTTCGCGAAAGCCCGTGGGGTCGATGCCGCTGGCGCCCGCGGCGGCGCGGATCGAGTCCAGCCACTCGGTATAGATGTCGTTGCTTTCCATCATCGCCGCAAAGCCCGGCTCGGGCGCGTCGTTCCAGTAATTGGCGATGGCGCGCGACCACAGGACATTCGAGCGCTCCATCTGCCAGTCGACCTCGGGCGCGTCCATCTCGGCCTCGGCGGCATCCAGCGTGGCAAGGATATCGGGCAATTCGGCGAAATTTGCCTGGAAATCGGCCTTGATCCGCAAGAGCACCACCCGGTCGAGCGGCATGATCCGGCGGTAGATCGCCGGGTCGTCGAGCACGCTGTCGAGGAATTCGGTCGCCTTCTGGGCATTGTCGGTGCGGGCGTAGAGCGTCTGGGCGGTCACCCGGAACAGCTCTCCGATCAGGTTGGGCCGGGCGGTGAGCGGATCGACCGAGGCCAGCGCCTCCTGCGCCAGCAGGTGCGCCTCGTTGGTCTGGCCCATGATGCGCAGAAGATCGGCCTGCCGGGCGAGGATATAGGCGATCTCGTCGCGCCGGTGATAGGGGGTGGCGCGCATGGTCTCGACGCATTTGCGCAGCCAGAACAGCGAGTCCTCGGTATTGCCGCGCCAGCCATGGGCATTGGCCAGGGCAAACTGCGTCGAGGACAGGAAGGAATGCCCATCCGGCACCGACTGGCCGATCGAGGTGACCAGCGTGCCCAGTTCCACCAGTGCTTCGTCCGAGAACACGCCCTTGCGCGAATTCATCGTGCGCACCAGCCGCAGGTAGTCGCGCGCCAGCGACATGCCGGGATAGCTGTCCAGCACGCCCATGGTCTCCTGCATCAGCCGGTTGTTGTCGTCCTCGGCCATGAAGCCGAAGGCCATCTCCATGATCACCGTGGCGGCATAGATGTCCCACATCCCCTTGTCGCGGCCCGGATCGTAATCGGCGAACCAGGCCTCCAGGATGGGCCGCATCTCGGTCATCTCGTCGCGGCGGAAGTGGTAGAAGGCCAGAAGCGCGCGGTACATGCTGCGTTCGTCCGGGCGCATCGAGCCCTCGCGGGCGCGCAGCCGGTCGAGCGCGCCGCGGGCGGTGTCGGGCTCGTGCCCGGTGCCCCAGACCTTTGCGATCACCTCGATCATGTCGAAGATCAGCGCATTGGCGGGGATGTCATGGCCCAGCGTGGTGCGCGCGGCGCGGCGGGCCTCGGCCAGTTCGCCCAGGCCCGCGTCGTAGGATCCGATCAGCGACAGGTAAAGCGCGCGGTTGATCCGGTAGGCGAGGCTCTCGGCCTTGCCCTCGTCGCGGTAGCGCGCCAGCAGCGCGTCGAGCGCCAGGTAATTGCCCTCGAAGAACAATCGCACCACGTCCTTGCCATCGGGGGCCAGGTCGAACTGGATGGCGTCGATCGCGCCAAGCTCGGAGGCGAAGGCGAAATCGGCCATGCCGGGATGGGCCAGGTCGATGGACTGGCGCGCGCGCTGGGCCAGTTCGTGGTTGGCGCGGTCGACCCGGCGCACCTCGGCATAGGTTTCGCGATACAGCCGCTGCGCCTCGTCGGTCCAGCCCAGCGCCTCGGCGATCTCGGCCTGCTCGAGCAGGAACCGCGCGATCTGATGCGGGTCGGTGCCGGTCTGGCGGGCCAGCGCCACCTCGTCCTCGAACCATTGATAGCCGGCCTCGGGGCTTTCGCCATAGCGCAGCACGAGGCCGAGGAAGACGATGTTGTTGTCGAGGTCGAGCCCGGTGATCCCGGCCTCGCGGTAATAGGCGTATTCCTTGCGCAGATAGTCGATGGCGGTGGCGTAGTCGCCCTTCTGCGCCAGCAGCAGGCCGAGGTAGCCGCGAAACCCGGCCAGGCGGCGCAGCGGCATGTCCTCGGCGGCCTCGGTGGCGGCGACGAGGTTGCGGGCGCGGCGGATCGCCCGGTCGAGGTCGTCGTCGCGCAATTCGTCCGAGTTGATGTCGCGGTATTCCAGGATCAGCGCCTGTTCCAGCGTCACCGGCCAGTCGCTGCTCCAGTTGCGCTGGAACTCGGCGGTAAGCGCGTCCTCGTCCTCGAGGTCGAGGTCCGAGGCGATCATGGCGAGGTGAAACAGCGCCAGCCCGTAGGTCTCGAAAAGTTCGCGCCGGTCGCGGGCGATCCCGACCACGTTGCGCAGGATCACCTCGGCCTCGAGCTCGCGGCCCTGCATCCGCAGCGCGCCGGCCTGCAGCGCGCTGGCGCGCAGCCGGTAGGGATGGTCGGGATAGCCGTCGGCCATCAGGCCGGTGGCCACGGAGGAGGCAAAGCGGATCACCTCGCGCCAGTCGCGCTGGTGGTAGTAATAGATCGCCTGCCCGAGGTTGGGGTAGTGATGCGCCAGCGTCGGATAGGAGGTCTCGAAGGTGATGTCGTTGAGCTGGTCGAGCAGCTTGATCGCCGCCTCCATCTCGCCGCGGCGGACCATGCGGATGCCGCGGTCGATGCCCTCGATGATCTCGTTCGGGGTCGGCAGGCCGGGCGCGGGCGGCGTGTCGCCGGGATCGGTCTGCGCCGGCGCGCCGGTGGCCAGCGCGACAAGCAGGGGCGTGATCAGGCCGAGACGGGGCTTGCGGCGGGTCATTGGGTGATCTCCTGCGGGAACCGGGGTTCGCGGGTCCGCGGTGCGCCGGCACGGGCGCGAAAAAGCCGGGCCAGAACAAGGCTGGCCCGGCTTGCGATCTGCGTAGGGCGCCCCAGGGCCGTCTAGTTCGTGCTGACGGTCTGGTTCAGCCAGGGCACGAATTTCGACGCCTTGGTATAGACCGAGAACAGCGCGTCTTCGGCACAGGTGGTCGAGCCGTCGCTGACCAGGCCCCAGCTCACCACGCCGGCCTGGATGTAGCTGCCGTCGTTCAGCGGTACCACCAGCGGGCCGCCAGAGTCACCCTGGCACGAGGTCTTGCCGCCCTCGAAGGTGCCCGAGCACAGCATGTTGGGCGACAGCGGCAGCGGCGCGCGCGACAGCAGTTCGGTCCAGACCTCCTCGGTCTGCTGGTTGTCGAGCGCCAGCACGCTGGCCGCCTCGATGATGCGCGGCGCGGCAAAGCCCATGCGGGCCTCCATCATCGCATTGTTGCAGGCGTCGCGCGACAGGATCTGGATCTCGGCCTGCATCATCACGTCGGTGCGCTTGGCGCCATTGACCAGGCCCCAGCCGGTGACGATGGTCGGCACGCCCTGGTTGTCGATCTGTTCGCCGAAATCCTCGTTCGGGACATTGATCGTCTGGTAGGCGACCGAAGGCTTCTGCGCCAGCTTGATCAGCGCGATGTCGTTGTCGAAGAGCCGGGTGTCATATTCCGGGTGGCGGTAGACACCGGCCACCTGCACCCGCTCGCCCTGGCCCTCGGCGATGGTATTGGTGCCGACCAGCACGTCGAACTGGCCCGGCTGAAGCTGGAAGAAGCCGCCCTCGCCGTCATCCATGTAGACGCAATGCGCCGCGGTCAGCACCCAGGTGTCGAGCACCATCGAGCCGCCGCAGAACTGGGCGTCGGGGGTCGTCGGCTGGCCGCCGACCATCAGCGCCACCTGCCAGGGCCAGGCGCCGTTCTCGGCCACCTCGCCGCCGACCACGCGGTCGCCCGCGGCCTCGGCTGCGGCCATCTGCTCTTCGAGCATCTTTTCCTTGGCGTCGGACTTGGCAAAGGCAAAGGGGTTTGCCTTGTCGGGATCGGTCTTCATCTCGGCGGCCGGCATGTCCTGCGCCAGGGCCGCGCCCGACAGGGCCATCAGCCCGGCAAGGGCCGCGGACAGAAGTGTCTTTTGGTAGGTCATGACAATTTTCCTATGTTTGCTCATCAATTGTCGAGGGTTGCAGTTCAGAACCGGGAAAAGCGAAAACGTTCAATCCGGCTCCAGTTTGATCGAAAACCGCGTCACTTCCAAGGTCGACATGGCGCCGGGAAGCGAAAGGTTCCGGGTGGCGGCATCCGGCAGGGTGGCCTGCAGAAGCCATGAGGCCGCGCCGGGGGTGCCTTGCGGCACGTCGCGCGTCGGCACCGGATCGGCCAGCGCGGTCAGCACGGTGCGCGGCGCCTTGTCCCTGGCGGGAACGGCGAGCACGAGGATCTCTTCGAGGCCGTTGCGCTGCGCGGGGTTCTGGATCAGCAGCCCGGCCTCGATCCGCTCGTCAAAGCCCACGCGGTTGGACAGGCCTTCCTCGGGCCAGATCGCGGTGATGGCATTGTCGGCGTCGATATAGAGCACGGTCACGTCGCGCGGCGTGCGGGTGGCATTGTGGACGCTCAGCCAGAGCTGGTCGCAATGGGTGACGGTCACGGTCTTGGTGACGGTCTGCTGCGCGCCCGCCGCGCCCTCGGCACAGGTGGCATCGCCGCGCACCGGGACATGGCTCAATTCGTACTTCGGGCCAAAGCCCGGCAGGGCGAACCCGGTCTTGCCCGAGGAGACCTGGCTGACCGCCTGGCGCAGCCGCAGGGTGCGGGCGGCGCGATCGAGGAACGCCAGCACGTCCTCCGCCGCGGCGACACGCGGCGCGCTGCCCGGCCCTGCACCGTCGATCACCCCGTCGCGCCCGGCCAGCGCCAGCGCGCCGCCGGTCAGCACGAGGGTGACATCGGCGGGACCGTCGGTCCATTCGACGCCATCGGGGGCGGCGGCTTGTTTCAGCCGGTCGATCTCGGCCACAAGCGCGCCGTAATCGGCATCATCGGCCAGCACCGGCCCGGCCAGGCGCACCGGCGCGGGCCGACCCGGCGTTTTCAGCCGCGCAAAGCCCTTGCCCGGCAGGCCGGTGTCCGATTGCAGGCTGGCCGAGGTCGGCTTGACGGCACTCACCGTCGCCTCGGCGATCACCTCGCCGCCGGCGCTGGCGGAGATCTCGTAGACCGCGCCGATCTGCACGCCCTGAAGGCTGCCCGATTGCAGCTTGCCGCCCTCGAGCCGCAGCACCGGCGGGGTCGGCTCGGACTGGCCCAGCACCGAGGCCTCGAGCAGCGTGCCCTCGGCATCGGGGGTCTGGGTGGCGGGGGAATTGGCGTTCATCTCGGCCATGGTCTTTTGCAGCACATCGGCCCAGGTCAGCGCCGCGCCGCTTTCCAGCGCCGAGGTCACCGTGCGGGTGAAATCGCCGTACCAATTGGCATCGTCGGAGGGATCGCCCATCGGGTATTCGAAGGCGCGCTGGTTCTGCTGGGCCGCGTAGAGAAAGACGAAATCGCCGGTCAGGGGCTGCGCGGGCGGGGCGTCGCCGGTGGCTTCGGGCATCTCGTCGGGCATGGCCAGCAGCGCCGGCGCGATATAGCGCGCCACCGGGGCGGCGGGGTCATTGGGCAGGGCACGAAAGCCGGTCTCGGAATGGCAGGCATCGAGCATGGCGACAAGCTGCGCGCCGGTGTCGAGGATGGCCTGCATCTTGGGCGTCATCTCGTCGTCGATGATGGCGTTCTCCACCGTGCCGGCAGCGCCCGACCAGCCCCTGGCATCGGCGGGCAGGAAGATCTCGTCGAAGCCGCCCTGTTCGTCGCCGTTCATGTCGGGCATCTGGGTGCCGTGGCCGGAGAAATAGAACACCGCATGGGTCTCGGCCGAAGAGGTTGCCGCCAGCGCATCGAGCCCCGCCATGATCGCCGCGCGGGTCGGCGCGCCGGCATTGGCGACGCCCTCGGGCAGCGGCGCATCCGGCGCGGCCAGCACCACGATGTCGGCGGCTTTCGCGCCCCGGGCAATCAGCGCGCGGGCCATCAGGCCCACGTCATTGGCCGGGCCGCGCAGGTCGGCGTCGAGGTAGTGGTAATCCGACACGCCCACCAGCAGCGCGCGGATCTCGGCGCGGGCCGGGGCGCCGAGGGCGCAGGCAAGGGCGAGGCAGGAGATATGGGTCAGGCGTTTTGTCATGGCGTCAATCTTGCCGCTGAGGGCCTTTGCTTCAAGCATCCCTGCCCCGCTGAATACATTTGTCATTCTTTCCTGATCGGCGCGATGCGCCGCGGTGCCGGGCCGGTGCCGGTCCGGGCAAGCTGCGGATCGGTCTCGATATATCCCGCCGCGCGCAGGAAGCCCTGGACCTGGGCATTGCCGCGGGTGGAAAGCCGCCCGGCCTCGATCGCCATGTCCACCTGCTCTGGCTCCAGCCGCAGCCGCGTGGGGATGCGGTCCAGCGCATTGCGCATCTCGTCGGGCAGCCCGCGAAAGCTCACCTGCCCCACGAAGAACTTCACGTCGCGGCAATCCCAGCCGGTGAGGGTGCCGCGCAACCGTCGCACCTCCGCCAGGCTCAGGGCGCAGCGATACTCGACCAGGTCGCCCTCCCAATCGGCCAGTTGCAGGCGCATGGCGTCATAGCCCGCGCGCGAGGCCGCCCCCATCGAGGAATTGGCAATCGACAGCGCCAGTTGCACGCCGCCCGGGCCCTGCAGCTTCCGGGTCCAGGCCAGGTCGCGGTTGGTGGCGGCATCGGCGACAAGGAAGAGCACCCGTTTCAGCTTGACCGCCTGTTCGGGGTCGAGCGGCGCATAGGGGTGTTCGGCCCGGGCGCGCTCCACCGCGAGGCCGGTGGTGCCGAAATTGTCGGTGATGCCGCCGTCGAGCAGCTTGAGGTATTTGACACCTTCGCCGCTGGCATAGCTTTCCAGCGCCTCGGCATGGGCGACCATGGCCGCTGTCGCCTCGGGGTTGTGGCGCGCGGCGGTCAGCCAGTCGGGCTCGGAATAGGCGCAATTGCCATGCGCCTCGAGCACGATGGGGGAGAAGACCAGCGGAAAGGCGGCCGAGGCCGCGACCGCATCGGAGATCGGAAAGCGCGAGAGATCGGAGCAGAGCGCATCGAAGGTCTCGGCGCTGAAGAGGAACGTGACCTTGTTGGCGATGTCGGTGGCATTGATCCAGGTCTTGATCTTCGAGCGTTTCGCCAGGTCGCCGAAGGTGGCGCCCTTGAACAGGGTCTCGTCGAGATGGCGCCCGAAGGTCTGCCGCCCATTGGCCCCGCCCGAGAGCCCGCGCGCCAGCACCACAGGGTTGAGCGGCGAATTGGCCATGTAGCGCTCACCATCGGTGAGCAGGTAGGTTTCGCGGTAGCCGTCGAGGGCGCCCGGGCCGAAAAGCCCGAAATGCGCCGCGGTGACCGAGCCGCCCGAGACGCCGGTGACCAGCCGCACATCGGACAGCACGCCGTGGGAGTTCCGGCCGGAGCGCGAGAGCGCGCGCAATTCCTCCAGCACGCCATGGGCAAAGGCCGAGGCACGCATCCCGCCGCCGGAGAAGGCGAGCCCGACATAGACCTCGCCCGAGGCCTCGGGATCGACCGCGTCGAAGGGGGCGTTGCGCCCCTCTTGCAACGCCAGATTGAGCGGCGCGTTTACCGCGGCGCAGCCGGCCAGCAGCACAGCCAGCAGGAACGCCGCAACCCCCCTTGGGTTCATGAAATTCGCTCACGAATCAATTGATTGCGGGTCAAGCTTAAAGGTTGTGCGGATTAATGCCAGTGTCGTCGCGGGGATTCCGCGGCAAACCGGTCGCGTGGTCCCGGGCAAGGCGGCGCAGGCGCGATGTGGCGCTCTCGCGCGGGCCTTGCCGAAGGGGCGCCGTCACCCCGGACTTGATCCGGGGTCTCACCGCGAGGGCCATGAGATCCCGGGTCAAGCCCGGGATGACGGATGGGGCGGGAGGGCCGCCGGGAGATCCCGGGTCAGGCCCGGGATGACGGATGGGGCGGGAGGGCTTCCGTCGGGAGATCCCGGGTCAAGCCCGGGATAACGGATGGAACGGGAGGCACCGTCGGGAGATCCCGGGTCAGGCCCGGGATGATGGCGGGAACGGGAGGGTACCGTCCCGGTCCCCGGCTCAGCCCTCCAGCTTGGGAAAGGCGATGGCCACGGCAAAGCCCTGCGCCCGGCGTGGCAGGTCGAGCTTGGCGCCATGGCGCGCGGCAATCGCGCGCACCAGTGCCAGGCCCAGCCCGTGGCCCGGGCGGTCGCGGTCGCGTTCGGCGCGGGTGAAGCGCTCGAAGAGGTCGGCGCGGATCTCGTCGGGCACGCCCGGTCCGGTGTCGGCGATCTCGAGCACATGCCGCCCGCCGCCGTCGCGCAGCGTCAGGGTGATCGTGTCACCGGGGTTGCAGAACTTGATCGCATTGTCGAGCAGGTTGGAAATCATCTGCGCCAGCAGCGACCGGTCGCCAAGGATGCTCAGCCCCGCTTCGGCGTCAAAGCGGCAGGTCAGGTCGTTTTCCTCGGCCAGCGGATCGTAGAGGTCGAAGACCTCCTGCGCCACGACGCCCAGGTCGAGCGGCACCAGCCCCGGGCGCTGCCCCTGCTCGGCCAGCGCGCCGGAGATGTCCAGGAGCGCGTCGAAGATCCGCACCGTGGCTTTCAGCTCGGCGCGGATCTCCTCGACCAGCGCGGGCTGGCCTTCGAGCTTGTCGAGCTTTTGCTGGATGCGGTTGAGCGGGGTGCGCAGCTCATGGGCGATGGCGTCCGACAGCCGGTTGGTGGCGGCGTTGAGGTTCTGGATGCGGTCGAGCATGGAATGCACATGTTCCTCGAGCGCGCCGAATTCATCCGGCGTGCGCGCGCCCGGCAGGCGCGCGGCCAGGTCGCCCCCGGCCACCCGGTCGGCCAGGTCGTTGACCGCATCGATCCGGCGCAGCACGAGGCGCGAGACGAAACCGCCGGTCACCGCCGCAAGGCCCAGCAGCGCCAGCGCCATCCACAGAATCGTGCCGCGCATCTCGGCCAGGGTATCGGCGGTCAGCGCATTGCCCCGCGCCACCAGCAGTGGAAAGCCGCCGGGCAGGACGCGGGCGACGCCGTTGTACTCCAGCCCGGTGCCGGGCATGGTGAAGACCCGGGGTGCCGCCTCGGTCACGCCGCCGGCCATGGCGGGCAGGCCCTCGGGCCAGTCGTCGAGATTGCCGGCCAGGGTCTGGCCCTCGCGGTTCTGCAAGAGGTAAAGCGCCTGGCCCTGCCCGGTCTGCGCGGCGCGGTCGGCGATGGCCTGGCGCAGGGCGGGAATGCGGCGCTGGTCGTAGAGCTCGGCGAAACTGTCGATGTCGGACTTGAGGATCTGCACCTCCTGGCGCTCCAGCGCCGTGGCCGCGGTGCGGTATTGCACCGCCATGGCCAGAAGGGCGGCCAAGAGGATCAGGCCGGCAATGGCAAGCGTCAGGCGCAGGCTTGCAGAGCGCGCCAGACGCACCGATTTCATGCGCCCCCCCGACCGGGATCGCGCGTCGGCTCGAAGACATAGCCTTCGCCGCGCGCGGTATGGATCACCGCGCGCCCGGCGGCGGTTTCCAGCTTGCGGCGCAGACGCCCGACATGGACGTCGACGACATTGGTCTGCGGGTCGAAATGCAGGTTCCAGACGTGTTCCAGAAGCTGCATCCGGGTCACCACCTGGCCTGCGTTGCGGGCGAAATAGGTGATCAGCTCGAATTCCTTGGGGCTGACGGCGACGTGGTCGTTCTTGACGTGCACGGTGCGGGCCTTCATGCGGATCTCGAGATCGCCAAAGGCGATCAGGTCGTTGTCGAGCACCGTCATCTCGGCCCGGCGCAGGAGCGCGCGCAGCCTCGCGCGCAGTTCCTCGGGATCGAAGGGCTTGGCGAGGTAATCGTCGGCGCCCTTCTCCAGCCCCTCGATCTTGTTGGCGGCGCGGCCCAGCGCGCTGACCACCAGGATCAGCGCGGTCGAGCCGCCGGCGCGGATCTTGGCAATCGCGTCCACGCCGTCGCCGCCGGGCAGCATCCGGTCGAAGATCACCACCGCGAAATCGGCCAGCCCGGCGGCGGTCACCCCGTCGTCGAAGCTGCGCATGACGATGGGCTCGCAGCCCAGGTCGGAGGCGGCCTCGGCCATGGCGCGGGCGGCGGCCTTGTCATCCTCGACGATCAGGATGCGGCGGGGTTTCTCGGTCGCCTGTTCGGCGCGGGGCTGGTCCAAAATTTCTGCCTCTATGCTCATCTCTGCCTCCAGATCAAAGGGTAATGACCGCGGGGTCAAGCACAACCGCCCCGCTGATCGGGCGCATCCGCTGTTCGTTGGAAAACGGGTCGAACACCACGTGCCGCGTCTGCCCGCCCGGGGCACGCACCAGAAGCACCACCGGGCCGTCGATCTCGGGCCAGACAAAGCCGCGCTCGGCCACGGGGATGCCGTCGATGGTCAGGATCTCGTCGCCCACCGACAACCCGGCCAGGTAGGCGGGGCTGGTCGGTACGATGCCGGTCACCCGGCGGCCCTTGATGACGACGCCCAGCTCCTTCATCGAGGTGCAGCGCGCGACCGGCGCCAGCGCCGGGGCCAGCCTGTGGGCGCCGGCGGAGATCATGCCGCTGTCGGAGACCTCGTAGCTCAGCACCACCTCGATCCGCGCGCCCTTGCGCAGCAGCGTGGCGCTGTTGCGGGCCTCGGTGCGCGCATCGATCAGCAGCGCGAAATCGCCCTCGCGGCGGATCGGCGTGCCGTCGATGGCCAGGATCACGTCGCCGGCGCGGATGCCCGCGCTGTCGGCGGCGCCGCCCGGCATGACGTAATCGACCAGCAGGCCCTGGCCTTCCTCGATCCCCAGCGCCTCGGCGATCATGCCGTCCACCGGGCGCAGGCGCAGTCCCAGCACCGGGATGTCATTGAGCGTGCCGTCCTGCACATCGGCCAGAAGCTGCACCGGCAGCGCATAGGAGAGCCCGACGTAGAAGCGGCTCGCCTCGGCCAGTTCGGCATTGATGCCGATCAGCCGCCCCTGGGCATCGACCAGCGCGCCGCCCGAAGAGCCTGCGTTGATCGCCGCGTCGTGCTGGACCAGGAAGACCGGGATCGCCGGGTCGACCTGCCGTCCGCGCGACGAGATGATGCCGGCGGTCACGGTCTGGTCGGCCTCGAAGGGCGCGCCGATGGCATAGACCGGCTCGCCCACCCGCAGCGCGGTCAGCCGCGGGGCCAGCCCCTCGCCCATCACCGCCTCGGCCAGCTTGACAAAGGCCACGTCGCGCGCGCCGTCGAGGATCACCACCTCGGCCATCACCTCGAAGCCATAGGCGTTTCGCAGCCGCACCTTGCGGCGTTCGCCCACCACATGCGCCGCGGTCACCGCAAAGCGCCCGTCGCGCCAGAGCACGGCGGAGCCCAGGAACCGCCGGTCGCGGTCGGCGGCGGCCACCACCAGCGTGGCCTGCATCGCCCGCTCAAGCGCGTCGGGATCGGGGCCGCATTGCGCCTCGGCCCGGCCGGTGGCCAGCGCGAGGGAAAGAAGGGACAGGATCGGCACGACAAAGCGCATCTGCCGGGGTTTTCGGGGGCGTCGCATGTTGGTCTCCTGCGAATTTCGCTGTTGGACCCAAGCTAGGCACGCGCAGGCCAGGAGGCACATGAAAAGACCCGTTAAGTGCTGGAATGCCACAACAAACCCTTTGAAATACCGGGCCGCACCCGCAATATCGGCTGAAGACATTTCCGATCCGGAGTTTCCGACATGATCCGTTTTCTCGCCTCGACCGCCCTTGCGCTGGGGCTTTGCGCCAGCCCGGCGCTGGCCCAACGCAGCGCCGCGCAGACCCTCGCGCTCTCGGCCGAGCTCTACCTCGAAGGGGTCGAACGGCACGATCCGCTGCTGCTGCTGGCCGCCGCCAAGCTGCGCAAGTCGGTGGCGATGACCCGGGTCGAGCGGGTGCCCGACAGCGACATGCCGCCGCCCGATGACGCCGAACCCGCCGAGCCCATCGGCTGGCAGGAGATCCTCGATGCCGCGGTGGCCATGGCGCCCGAGGACGAGATCCTCGCCGGGCTGGCCGAGGACATCCGCGCCGAAAGCGCGCGCGGGGTGAAAAGCGGCCAGGTCTATTCGATCACCTCGATCCGCCACGGCGGCACCGACACCTATCCGGCACTGACCTACCGCGCCGGGGAATATGCCGATGTCTATGTCGAGGGCAGCGGCGAGGCCGATCTCAACCTCTTTGTCTATGACACCCAAGGGCGGCTGGTCTGTTCCGATACCGCGATCTCGGCGATTGCCCATTGCGGCTGGACCCCCTCGACCGAGGCCGGTTTCGTGATCGTCGTGCGCAACAAGGGGCGCGGCTCCTCGGGCTATTCCCTGATCACCAACTGAGGAGTCCGTCATGCGGAAAACCGTAAGTGCGCTGGCCCTGCTGGCCTTTCTGTCGCCCGGAGCGGCCCTCGCGCGCGAGGCCCATGCGCTGCTTATCGGGGCCTCGACCTATCCGGCGCTGGATGAGCGGTTCTGGCTGAAGGGCCCGGCCAATGACGTCGACCTGGTGGCGAGATACCTCGAGTCGAACCCGGCGATGCCGTTCGACAGCGACAATATCACCGTGCTGGCCGATGGGCTGGCGGGGCACGAGGCGCCGACGCTGGCGGCGATCCGCGCGGGCTTTGCCGCACTGGCCGAAGAGGTCGAGGCCGGGGATTTCGTCTACCTGCATTTCTCGGGCCATGGCTCGCAGATGCCGGCCGCCGATCCGGCCTCGGAACTGGACGGGCTCGACGAGATCTTCCTGCCGGTGGATATCGGCCCCTGGGAGGATACGGTGGGCCAGGTGCAAAACGCGCTGGTCGATGACGAGATCGGCGCGATGATCGACGCCATTCGCGCCAGGGGGGCGGATGTCTGGGTGGTCTTCGACAGCTGCCATTCCGGCACCGCCACCCGCGCCGCGCCCAGTGACGAGGAGGTGCGGATGCGGCAACTGCCCCCGGGCGCGCTGCGCATTCCCTCGGCGGCCATGGCCGATGCCGAGAGCCGCTCGCGCGCCCTGCCCGATCCGCGCGCCCGGGCCGAGGCGCCGGTGGTCCCGGCGCCCGAAGGGGGCGAGATGGGCAAGCTGGTGGCCTTCTTCGCCGCCCAGACCAACGAGACCACGCCGGAGCAGAACATGCCCAGGGGCAAGGCCGACCGGCGCTTGCAGGGGGTCTTTACCTATACGCTCTTCGAGACTTTGGCCGAACGCCCCGGCATCACCTATCGGCAGTTGGGCCAGGAGGTGCTGCGCAAATACGGAACCCAGAACCTGGCGCGCACCACGCCATTGTTCGAAGGCGACCTGGACCTGCCGGTCTTTGGCCGCACCCCGGGCGACCGCATCCTGCAATGGGGCGCGCGGCGCCAGGGCGATGCGCTGCGCCTCGATGCCGGGCAGTTGCACGGGTTGAGCGCGGGCACCGACCTTCTGCTGCTGGCCTCGCCCGCCGACAATGACGAGGCGGCGCTGGCGCGTTTCACCGTGGACGAGGTCACGACCTTTTCCGCCACGGCCAGCGGCGATTTCGACCTCGACGCCCTGCCCCCCGGCGCGGTGCTGCGCAAGGTGGGCACGGCGATCGACCTGTCGCTGACCGTCGCCCTGCCTGCGCCGGGCTCGGCCCCGGCGGCGGCCTTCGACGCGGCCCTCGAGGTGATCCGGCAGGAGGGGCTGGCCGGCCCGCGCATCCGCTTCGTGCCGGCGGGGGATGCCTCGGCGGACCTGCGGCTGGCGGTCTTCGACGACAGCCCGCGGCCCGATGCGCTGTGGTTCATGTCGGCGGCGGGGATCGTGGATGTGAGCGAGCTTGCCGACATCCCCTCGGTCGCCACCGGCGACAAGACGCCCACCGAACTGGCCGAGGTGGTGGCCGACAACCTGGTCCGGATGGCGCGGGCGATCAACCTGATGAAGGTGGGCGCGGCGACGGCGGCGGCCAGCGCGGTGCAGGTCGAGGCGCGGATGGTGCGCGGCCGCTTCGACGGCGACAGCGGCACGGTGCCGCCAGAGACCCGGGTGGCCTTTTCCGGCGCCAATGTGCCGAAGGTCGTGCCGGACGACACCATCGGGCTGCGGCTGACCAATACCACCGACGGGCCGGTGGATTTCAACATCCTCTACGTCGGCTCGGATTTCTCGATCTCCTTCATGGACAATGGCCGGATGCAGCCCGGCGACACGCTGGACGAGGATTACATCCTGATCACCGATGCCTCCTTCGGGCGCGAGCGGGTGATCGTGGTCTTCTCGCCCGCCGAACCGCAATCGGCGGTCGAGGACCTGTCGTTCCTGACCCAGGACGCGGTCGAGCGGACCCGCGCGGCAACCGCACGGCAAGGTCTGAAAGGGCTGCTGGACGAGGCCGGCTTCGGCCAGACGACCCGCGCCGCGATCTCGCTGTCGCGCAAGAAGAAGACCCCGGACCCGGTGCCGCTTTTCGTGCAGTTCGAGCTGGAGACGGTGCGGCCCTGAGGGACACGGGCGGTTTCGTGCCACCCCGTCCCGGACCCCGCTCCGGGACCTCGCCGCCTGCCGGACGAGAGGCCCCGGATCAGGTCCGGGGCTGCGGAGCGCGCGGTTTTTTCCCGTGGTGCCCGGAGGGCGGGCCAGGACAGCGCATCTTGAAAGATCGTGCGAAGAAGTGTATATCCAAATGCACATTCCTGAACACGGAGCCGACCATGGTCAGCCGCATCCACACCCGCAACATCTGCACCATGACCGAATTGCGCGAACCGCAGAAGGTCTTCGACCACGCGGGCGGCAAGCCGGTGGCGATCATGAAGAACTCGAAATGCGTCGGCTACCTCGTGCCCGAAGAGGCCACGCTGGACGGCGAGCCGCGCTATGCCTCGATGGATGAAGTCATGGCCGCGGTCGAGGAAACCCGCCAACAGGCTGCGCCGGTGCTCGACTATCTCAAGGACAAATGAGTTTCCTGCTGCTGAGTCCCGATCAGGTCGAGGCGCTGCATGACATGGTGCTGAACCCTGGCGAATTGCCTGGACGCGCGCTGGACAAGTCGCTGGAAGGCGCCCTGTCGCGCGTCGACAACCGGTTGATCTACGGGCTGATCGAGGATGTCTTCGACCTGGCCGCGGCCTATGCCACGGCGGTCGCCACCGGCCATTGCTTCAACGATGGCAACAAGCGGACGGCCTATCGCACCATGGTCGTCTGCCTGAAGCTGAACGGCGTCACCATCACGCATGAGACGCACGACATCGGCAACCGCATCATCCTGCTGGCCCAGGGCCATCTGCCCGAGGCCGATTTCGCCGACTGGCTGCGCAGCAGGGCATAGGGCCGCCCCCATCTCACCCCAGCACATCCCGCCAGGAATGCTCCGGCTGAAAGCCCAGCATCCGCTTGGCCTTGGCGTTGCAATACATCGTCTCGTTGCCCGCCATCTCGCGCTTGACCGGAACGCCCGGGTAATAGCGCGCGCGCACCTCGGCATTGGACAACCCCACCGAGAGATCGTCGTTCGAGACGTTGAAGACCTCGTAGCCCAGCCCGTCGGTCTCAAGGCACTTTTCGACCATCTGCCCCAGATCGCGCACGTCGATATAGGCAAAGATATTGCGCCGCCGCAGGTCGGGATTGTCGAGGAAAGCCGGGAAGTCGCGGGCGTATTCGTCCGGAGTGATCACGTTGTTGATGCGCAGCCCGTAGATGTCGATGCCTGAGCGCGCCTGGAACGACCTGCCACAGGCCTCGTTGCAGACCTTGGACATGGCGTAGCTGTCGTGCGGCACCACCGGATGACCTTCGTCCACCGGGATGTAGTCGGGCTGTTTCTCGCCCTGGGCAAAGCAGATGCCATAGGTGGTCTCGGATGAGGCGAAGATCACCTTGGGAATGCCCAGTTTCACCGCCACTTCCATCACGTTGTAGGTCGATTGGGTGTTGACGCGGAAGGTCTCGTTGTCGGGCCGGATCAGGATGCGGGCCAGCGCCGCGAAATGCACCACCGCGTCGAACTTGGGCTTTTCCGGCAGGTCCAGCTCGTCGAACCAGCAATAGCCCGAGAGCGCGTTGAACACCTGGCCGCTTTCGGTCAGGTCGATCGACTGGTTGTCCGGCTCCTGCGGCGCGGCGAGATCGAGGTTGAGCACCCTGTGGCCGCGCGCCCGCAGCCATGGCACGATGTGGCGCCCGGCCTTGCCGGTGCCGCCGGTGAACGCGATGCGCATGGGCCACTCCTCCTTTTGCAACCTTGCGGCGGATCATGGGGATTTGCGCGCGATGCACAAGGGGCGCCGGCGCCGATCCGTCAACGGATCGGTCCTGATCCATCGATGGATCAGGACCCCACGCGGCATCGTCCCGCCCCTCTTCCGGAAAGACAGGCGACCCTCGGCGCCACCCCGATCCGTCAACGGATCGGCACTGATCCATCGATGGATCAGCCCCCGCGCGGCTTATCCACACCCTTTCCGAAGCCCCTGCCCTCTGCCATAATGCCCCGCAATCAAGAGCAACAAAGAGCAGCGGTCATGGCAGACGATCTCCTCACTCCGGTGAACACTTCCGATTACGACGCCTCGCATATCGAGGTTCTCGAAGGGCTCGAGCCGGTGCGCAAACGCCCCGGCATGTATATCGGCGGCACCGATGAACGCGCGCTGCACCACCTTGTGGCCGAAGTGCTCGACAACTCGATGGACGAGGCCGTCGCCGGCCATGCCAACCGCATCGAGGTGGAACTGCACGACGACTACGCCATCACCATCCGCGACAATGGCCGCGGCATCCCGATCGACCCGCACCCGAAATTCCCCGAAAAGTCGGCGCTCGAGGTCATACTTTGCACGCTGCACGCCGGCGGCAAGTTCTCGGGCGACGCCTACGAGACCTCCGGCGGCTTGCACGGCGTCGGCGCCTCGGTGGTCAATGCGCTGTCGGACTCCATGGTGGTCCAGGTCGCCCGCAACAAGGAGCTTTACGAGCAGCGCTTTTCCCGCGGCATCCCGCTGGGCCCGGTCAAGAAGGTCGGCGCGGCGCCCAACCGCCGCGGCACCTCCGTGACCTTCCACGCCGACGAGGAGATCTTTCACAAGCACCGCTTCAAGCCCGCCCGCCTGCTCAAGATGGTGCGCTCCAAGGCCTATCTCTTCTCTGGCGTCGAGATCCGCTGGAAGTCCGCCATCGACGACGGCGAGACGCCCACCGAGGCCACCTTCCACTTCCCCGGCGGGCTGGCCGATTACCTGACCGAGACCCTGGGCACGGCCTCGACCTATGCCGACAAACCCTTCGCCGGGCTGGTGGATTTCCGCGAGAAATTCAACACCCCGGGCAAGGTCGAATGGGCGATCAACTGGACGCCCGCGCGCGACGGTTTCATCCAGTCCTATTGCAACACCGTGCCCACCCCCGAGGGCGGCACCCATGAGGCCGGCTTCTGGGCCGCGATCCTCAAGGGCATCCGCGCCTATGGCGAATTGTCCAACAACCGCAAGGCGGCGCAGATCACCCGCGACGACCTGATCACCGGCGGCTGCGCGCTTGTCTCGTGCTTCATCCGCGAGCCGGAATTCGTCGGCCAGACCAAGGACCGGCTGGCCACCACCGAGGCCGCGCGCCTGGTGGAAAGCGCCGTGCGCGACCATTTCGACCACTGGCTGACCTCCGACACCAAGAGCGCCGGCGCGATCCTCGATTTCCTCGTGCTGCGCGCCGAGGAACGGCTGAAACGGCGCCAGGAGAAGGAGACCGCCCGCAAGTCGGCCACCAAGAAGCTGCGCCTGCCCGGCAAGCTGGTGGATTGCTCGGCCACCTCGCGCGAGGGCACGGAGCTCTTCATCGTCGAGGGCGATTCGGCCGGCGGATCGGCCAAGATGGCGCGCGATCGCAAGACCCAGGCGCTGCTGCCGCTGCGCGGCAAGATCCTCAACGTGCTGGGGGCGGCCTCCTCCAAGCTGGGCTCGAACGCCGAGATCTCGGATCTCTCGCAGGCGCTTGGCGTGGGTCTCGGCTCGCGCTTTGCCATCGACGATCTGCGCTACGAGAAGATCATCATCATGACCGACGCCGATGTCGACGGCGCGCATATCGCGGCGCTCCTGATGACCTTCTTCTTCACCCAGATGCGGCCGCTGATCGACAATGGCCACCTCTACCTTGCCTGCCCGCCCCTGTTCCGGCTGACCCAGGGGGCGAAGCGGGTCTATTGCCTCGACGAGGCCGAGCGCGATCTCTGGCTCGAGAAGGGTCTGGGCGGCAAGGGGCAGATCGCGGTGTCGCGCTTCAAGGGTCTGGGCGAGATGGACGCGAAGGATCTCAAGGACACCACGATGAACCCGGCGACCCGGAAACTGATCCGGGTGTCGATCGACGAGGACGAGCCGGGCGAGACCGGGGATCTCGTGGAGCGGCTGATGGGCAAGAAGCCGGAGAAACGCTTCGAGTATATCCAGGAGAATGCGAGGTTTGTTGAGGAGTTGGATGTTTAGACTAGAAATGAAATGGAAAGCCTAACGAGCTTATTCACCTCGATTAGCAACTTCGCACCGCGTGCCGCATGGACCGCCTTTCTGGCATCCGGCGCTCTGATTTTCGCACCAGCTAGTTGGCTAGAATTATTGGGCGTTCTCTCTTTTCAAGAAGATTTCAAAGGGTTGTTTGGCATTATCTTCTTGATATCCGCGGCAAGCTGTTTCGTGCAGACGACCAATATCGCATCTAAAAAATTGAAGAAAAGTTGGGATAAAATTTTATACAGACGAGTTACACTACATTTTTTGAAGCACCTAACTCAGGAAGAAAAGACTTGTTTGCGCGAGTTTATTGAACGCGATACGTCAACTATTTCACTACCCTACAATCATGGAGTAGCTGGCTCGTTGGAAGCCAAAAATATAATCTTCCGATCTTCCAACGTGTCTACGCACTTCACGAGTTTTCCATACACTCTGCAACCTGTCGCACAAAACCTCATCAAACAAAACCCACATTTAATTTTGGCTGACTGAACGAAAACTCAAGGCAGTATATCCCGACGCAAGCCGGGCCAGCGCCTGCCCGCGGGATGGCGCTGCAACGGGGATGCTGCGCGCTTTATGCCGGCCACGTCCGGGCGAGCTCCGAGCGAGGCACCAAGCCCAGCCAAAGCGCCAGCCCGGTGGGGCGGGCAGGCGCTGGCCCGGCGGCCTTCGGCCTTGTTCCGGGCCGGGATCAGCCGACGCGACGGCCTGTGTCCGAAAGCGCCCTCCTCAGCCGTCGCAGGCGCATCCCGGCCCGACCCTGCAGGACTTGGTGCGCGAAATGCAGGAATTCCCGCAGGCTTTGCCTTTGCGGCAGGTCTTGCAGCAGGATTGATAGGTCCGCGTCGCGGACTGCAACACCTCGATCCTGAGCAGCAAAGACCCCGGATCGACAAGAGTCTTTTTCGGCGCATCGGCCAGAAGAAGCCCCGGGGCGGCAAGCATGAAAAAGACTGCAGCCAATAAACGTTTCATGATTTCACCGGAAATAGCGCCACCCGGACCAGGCTACGCCGATCTTCACGATTCGTTAACGATATTCAGGTATCGGGCCGCGGCCCAACCGGACTCAAATCAAATCTCTTGCCGGACACATGGCGCAGGCGTAGATTGCGACCCGCAGGCCAAGGGTGCGACTCACCCGCCCTGCCGCCTCCCATGGATCATCGCCCCGTCGCAGCGGGCAACCCTGATCGCCTGACGATGCGACTGCTCGTGGCGATCCCCGCCACGGGACCTTCCCCGGAGATCCCCCATGTCCAAGCAGAAAAACCGCGGCAACAAAGAAGCCAAGAAACCGAAACAGGAAAAGCCCAAGGTGCTGGCCACCGCCAATTCCAACCTCGGCAAACCGCTCAATATCGGCGGCAAGAAAACCAAGTGACGCGCGAGGCGCCGGGCGGGATCAGCCATGAGCGACCCGCTCCGGGGCCGAAGTGTCCGGTGGCCGCCCTGGCCGGGCCGCTCCAGGGGTGCGCCCCGGGGGCGGATCACTCATCGCGTCGTCGTGATCCAGGCGCCCTGGCGCAAGCGCGCAAAGCCGCAATCGGGACCTATCCGGAAGGATAGGCCCGTTGCCGCAGGTCTGACAATGATGCGAGGCGCGCGGGATCGTTGCCGGATCCTGCGCGGCGCGTGATGCGTATTGCCCGGAGGTTCTGGCGGCGATACGCAACATTGCCTGCGTGAGGACGGCGCGGCAGTGGTCGGGTGCGGTTTTTCGGTCGGAGCAAGGAAGGGGCGCTGCCCCTCGGCCTGCGGCCTCACCCCGGAGTTTACCGGGCAAGATGAAGCACAAGCGCCGCGTCGGGGCCAGGGGGCGCAAGGATCCGGTGGGTCTGGCCCTCAAACAGACGACCCCCGCCGGGTGGGCCGACGGGGGGTCTTGCGATCCGGGCGGACCGCCATCGTTGTTCGTGAAGCTTACGCCTCGGCGGCTTGGGCTTTCAGGATCTCTTTCTTGACCTTCAGCGCGCCGTCGGACAGTTCGGCGTCCTTGGCCTTGGCCAGGAACTTGTCCAGCCCGCCGCGGTGATCGACCGAGCGCAGGGCCGAGGTCGAGATCCGCAGCTTGATGCCGCGCTGCAGGGTTTCGGACTGCAGCGTCACGTCGTTCAGGTTGGGCAGGAAACGACGTCGGGTCTTGTTGTTGGCGTGGCTGACATTGTTGCCAGTCATCGGGCCTTTTCCGGTCAGTTCGCAGCGGCGCGCCATGGGATCATCCTCGTCTGTGGTGCGGGACAAAGGACCCCTTGGCCCGCAGGCGCCCCGCAAATATCAAAGGGCGCCGCTTAGGCCGCGCCCGGAATCTGGTTCGCAGGCTATTACGCGGGGACGGGGCGGCCGTCAAGGGGCTGTCTGGCCGGGGCTGGCGCTTTGGCCGCTTGTTTGCGCCTGCAACTGCGCGGCGCGGCGCAGGGCCTCGTCGGCCAGCGCGCCGTGGCCGGTCTTGCGCGCGCGCTGGGCCAGGTGGCGCCAGTATTTCACGCTCTGGCGCCGCGCGTTGCGGTGCAGCATCAACACCCGGCGCAGCGGCACCTCCGCCTTGGTCAGCTGCGCCTGCAACTTGCCGAAGCGCCCGGCCTCGCCCAGCACGCCGGTGGCCGGGTGGCCGCCCGCCGCCAAGCGCGCGAGGCGCAGCGCCGGAAAGGCCGCCTGGATCAGGCGGGCATTGCCCAGGTCGAGCGGGCGGAAGGGATCTGCCAGGATCACCCCCGAGAGATCGGTGCCGCGGCGCGCCAGGTCGCCGAGATCGGCATCGAAGCCCGCGGCGCAATCGCGGTAGCGGCGGTCGAAGGGCACATGCGCGGGCGCGATGGAATATTGCGGCGAGACGGCAATGACCTGGGCCAGCCGCAGCGCGGCGGCAAAGCGGAACACCGCGTAGCCGCCCATGGAAAAGCCCATGGCGCAGGCGTGATCGAAGCCCCGGGCGAAATCCGCCAACACGGATTCCAGCGCCTCGGTCTCGGCATTGATGTACCAGTCGTTCCAGCGCGCCTGCAGATGCAGGTGGGTCATGCCCTTGCCGGTGAAGCTGCGCACCGGGCGGGGATCGGCGAAAGCTCCGGGCGTGTCGAGCCGCTGGCGGAAGCTGACGAAAAGCCGGCGCTGCCCGGGGTTGAACACGCTGGCGCGGATCAGATCGCCGTCGAACAGCCGCGCGGGCCTCATTGGTCGAGGTGCCTGTCCAGCATGTGCTGCGCCGCGCGCGCCGGGGTGGTCGCGCCCGAGGCGACCTCGTCGGAGAGCCGCGCCATGGCCGCGCGCGCTTCGGGCCGCTCGAGCCGGGCCAGCAGCGCCTGGCGGACCTCCTCGGCGAACCAGTAGCGCGCCTGGGCGGCGCGGCGGGCGTCGAAATGCCCGGTCTCGCGGCGCCAGTCGACCAGCGCCTGCATCTCGTCCCAGGCCTTTTCCAGCCCCTGCTCTTCCAGCGCCGAGACGGTCAGCGCCTTGGGAAAGCCCTCCGGGTCCTGCGGCCGCTTGCGCAAGAGCCGCAGCGCCCCGGCGTAGTCCGAGCGGGTGCGCATCGCGGCGGGCTTGAGATCGCCATCGGCCTTGTTGACGAGGATCAGGTCGGCCATCTCCATGATGCCGCGCTTTACGCCCTGCAACTCGTCGCCCCCCGCAGGCGCCAGCAGCAGCACGAAGAGATCCGACATCTCGGCCACCACGGTTTCCGACTGGCCCACCCCCACGGTCTCGATCAGCACCACGTCGAAGCCCGCCGCCTCGCAGAGCGCCACGGCTTCGCGGGTGCGCCGCGCCACGCCGCCCAGGTGGGTCTGGCTGGGCGAGGGCCGGATGAAGGCGCCCGGATCGCGGCTGAGTTGCTCCATCCGCGTCTTGTCACCGAGGATCGACCCGCCCGAGCGCGCCGAGGAGGGATCGACCGCCAGCACCGCCACCTTCAGCCCGCGGCCCGTGAGCATCAGCCCGAAGCTCTCGATGAAGGTGGATTTGCCCACGCCGGGCGTGCCCGAAAGCCCGATGCGCAGCGCCTGCCGCCCGGCCTTGCGCAGCGCCTCCATCAACTCGGTGGCCAAGGCGCGGTGATCCTCGCGGCCGCTTTCGATCAGCGTGATGGCCCGGGCCAGGGCCCGCCGCTCGCCCCGCGTCACCCGCTCTGCAAGACCGGAAATGTCCATCTGTGCCCTCACCTCGCTTCACCGGCGTGTTTCCGCACAGCCACGGCCCGCCTTTGGGCGGTCTGCCGCGTGCCGCCACGCCGCGTCCCTGCCCGGTCTGGCTTTTTCTGCACGCCGCTGGCTCTGTAGTCCAGAGCATCGGGCCGATTCCCCGATCCGGAACCAGGAACCAGCACCAGATGAGGCGGCAACTTTTCGCCACCGGCCTGAGCTTCGGGCTCATGGTCAGCCAGGCATGTGCGGCGCAGCCGGTGCAGGACGCGGGCCGATTCGACGTGTTCTTCGCCGGGCTAAAAGCGGGCGAAGTGCAGTACAGCCTCGAGCAGGAGGCCGGGCGCTACAGCGCCACCGGCCGGGTGAAGGCCTCGGGCCTTGTCGCCGCCTTTGCCGATTTCGCCCTGCGCGCCGAGGTGAGCGGCGCGGTCGCGGGCCCCACCCTCGCCCCCCGACGCTATGCCGCCACCCTCGGCAAGGAGGGCGCCCGCAAGGAGCGGGTCATCGACTGGTCCGGCGCCCTGCCGAGGCTGGAGAGTAGCGAGGCGCCGGGGACGCACTGGGCCGATCCGGGGCTGCAGGGCGATGCGCTCGATCCCCTGACCGCGTTCTGGCTGCTGGTGCGGGACCGTCAGGGCGCCGATCCCTGCAGCCTTGAGCTGCGCTATTTCGATGGCGCGCGGCGGGTGCGGCTGGTCACCGGCGCGCCGCGCCCGGTGGACAAGGGCATGGCCTGCTCGGGCGATTACATCCGCGAGGACGGCTTTGCCGAGACCGCCGCCGACAGCGCGCCCGCCGACCGCTTTACCCTGATCTACCGGCCCAGGGACAGGCATTGGAAGTTGGCGCGGATCGAGATCGACACGCGGCGCGGCCCGGCCCTGCTGATCCGCCGCTGAGCGGTGAAAAGCGCCGTGGACGCGCGCCGCGGGCTGGGCGATAAGACTCCCGTGACGACACCTGCGCCCCTTCCCATCGACGATGCGCTGCCGGATGTGCTGGCGGCGGTGCGGGCCCATGGCCGCGTCGTGCTGCAGGCGCCGCCGGGCGCGGGCAAGACGACGCGGGTGCCGCTGGCCCTGCTCGAGGCCGGCGTGATCCGCGGCCGGATCGTGATGCTGGAGCCGCGGCGGCTGGCCGCGCGGGCGGCGGCCGAGCGGATGGCCGACACCCTGGGCGAGCCTGTGGGCGCGCGCATCGGCTACCGCATCCGCGGCGAGTCCAGGACCTCGCGCGGGACAAGGATCGAGGTGGTGACCGAGGGTATCCTCACCCGGATGATCCAGTCCGACCCCGAGCTTTCCGGGGTGGGCGCGGTGATCTTCGACGAATTTCATGAACGATCCCTGAACGCCGATCTCGGGTTGGCGCTCTGTCTCGAGATCGCCGGTGCCCTGCGCGACGACCTCTGCCTCGTGGTGATGTCGGCCACGCTCGATGCCGCGCCGGTGGCCGCGCTGATGGGCGATGCCCCGGTGGTGACCTCGCAAGGGCGCGCCTTTCCGGTCGAGACCCGCTGGCTCGACAGGCCGCCGCCGCCGCGCCAGCGCCTGGCCGAGACCTGCGCCGAGCTGGTGGAGCGCGCAGTGCGCGAGACGACCGGCGGCGTGCTGGTCTTCCTGCCCGGCGAGGGCGAGATCCGCCGCTGCCAGGGGTTGCTCCAGGGCCGCCTGCCGGGGGACTGCCGCCTCCATCCGCTCTACGGCGCCCTGCCCTTTGCCCGCCAGCGCGCGGCGATCCGGCCCGAGGCGGAGGGGCGCAAGGTGGTGCTGGCCACCTCCATCGCCGAGACCTCGCTGACCATCGAGGATATCCGCGTGGTGGTCGATGCCGGCCGGGCGCGGCGCGCGCGCTTCGATCCGGGATCGGGCATGTCGCGGCTGGTGACCGAGCGGGTGAGCCGCGCCGAGGCCACGCAAAGGGCGGGGCGCGCGGGCCGGGTGGCGGAGGGCACCTGCTACCGGATGTGGACCCGCGGCGAGGACGGCGCCCTGCCCGCCTTTGCCCCGGCCGAGATCGAGGTGGCCGACCTGGCCGGGCTGGCGCTGGAACTGGCGCTCTGGGGCGGCACGGTCGAGGCGATGCCGCTGCTGACCCCGCCCAACCCCGGCGGCTGGGCCGAGGCGCAGGCGCTGCTGCGGATGCTGGGCGCGCTGGATGCGGGCAACCGGATCACCGCCCATGGGCGGGTGCTGGCCGGCCTGCCGCTGCATCCGCGGCTGGCGCATATGCTGGCGCTGGCCGGGCCCGGGGCGGCGGTGCTGGCCGCGCTACTGGCCGACCGCGATCCCTTGCGCGGCGCGCCTGTGGACCTGACCCTGCGGCTGGACGCACTGCGCGACCCGGCGGGGTTCGGCGCCCGCCACGGCGGCGAGATCCACCGCCCAGCCCTCGACCGCATCGGGCAGGAGGCGAAACGGCTGGCCCGGCAGGCGAAGACCGCCCGCAAGGGCGTGATGAGCCTCGCCCCCGACAGCGCCCCCGACCAGGCCCCGACCGCCGCGCAGATGGCCGCGCTGGCCTACCCCGACCGGATCGGCCAGCGCCGCAAGGGCGATGCCCCGCGCTACGTGCTGACCGGCGGCAAGGGCGCGGTGATGGACCCCGCCGATCCGCTGGCCGGGCAAAGGCTGATCGTGGTCACCGACACCGACGGCAACCCGCGCGAAGCCCGCATCCGCCATGCCATCGCCATCACCGAGGGCGAGGTCCGCGCGCTCTTTGCCGAGAGCCTCGCCTGGCACGATACCTGCGCCTGGTCCCGGCGCGAGCGGCGCGTCGTGGCCCGCCAGCAGGAACGCCTCGGCCAGATCATCCTGCAGGACCGGATCTGGAAGGATGCCCCCGCCGAGGCCATCTCCCGCGCCATGCTGGACGGGGTGCGCGAACTGGGCCTGCTGCCCTCGACGCGCGCCGCCCGGCTCATCGCCCGGATTCGCGTCGCCCGGGCCGGCGGGCTGGACCTGCCGGATGTCTCGGAGGCGGCGCTGATCGACTCTTTGGAGGACTGGCTGCTGCCCTTTCTCGACGGCGTGAAGACCGCCGATCACTGGAAGGGCTTCGACATCCACGACGCGCTTCTGGCGCGGCTCGACTGGAACCAGCAGCAGGCGCTGGCCCGCGCGGTGCCGGCCAGCTTCACCACCCCGCTCGGCCGCAAGATCCCGATCGACTATTCCGGCGAGCACCCGGAGATCACCCTGCGCCTGCAGGAGATGTTCGGCCAGACCGAGCATCCGACCGTCGCCGGCCAGCCGCTGCGCGTGACCCTGCTGTCGCCCGCCCAGCGCCCGGTGCAGACCACGCTGGACATCCCCGGGTTCTGGGACAGCTCCTACGCCGATGTCCGCCGCGACATGCGCGGCCGCTATCCCCGCCACCCCTGGCCAGAAGACCCGCGCGAGGCCGACCCGACCCTGCGCGTGAAACGCCGCGGAACCTGACGGCATTCGCCCGGCACCGCCATGCCTCGTAGGCCGGGCTTCAGCCCGGCGACCGTCCTGCCGGGCTGAAGCCCGGCCTGCATCATCGCCTCCAAGACCCGCTTCGGGCCAGCCCGGTCACGCCCCCACGGCGCGGCGCACCATGTCCCAGTACATCGTCTGCACCTCGTCCAGCGACAACCTCCCGCCGGGGCGGTACCAGGTGTTCACGCCGTTCAGCATGGCAATCACCGCCAGCGTGGCGATCTTGAGATCGGGCACCTCGAAGACCCCCGCCGCCACACCGTCGCGCAGGATGTGTTCCAGCTCATCCTCGTAGGCCCGGCGCAGGCGCTCGATCACCGCGAAGTTCTCGGGCTCGAGGTTGCGCAGCTCCATGTAGGAGATGAAGATCGCATCCGGCCGCTCGACGTTGAAGCGGATGTGAAAGCGGGTGAACCTGGCCAGCCGGTCCAGCGGCGCGCCGCCCGCGCCCTCGTCGTCCCAGGCGGCGAGCAATTCGTCCATGTGCCCCTTGAGCAGCGAATAGAGCAGGCTCTGCTTGTCCGGCGTGTAGTTGTAGAGCGCCCCGGCCTGCACACCCACCTCAGCCGCGATCTGGCGCATCGAGACCGCGGCAAACCCGTGCCTGGCGAACAGCCGCAAGGCTGCGGCGCGGACCCGCGGGCCGGTGATGTCGGAATGCGAGCCTTGTGTGCGTGCCATGACACATTCTAGAACTGAACGCTTGTTCAAATCAATCGCCAATCCTTGTCCTTGCCCCCGCCATGCGGCATGACAGGGGCACGCCATCTTCGGAGCCCTCATGCAGTCGATCCGGTTCGCCCTCTGCCTTGCCCTTCTGGGCTGCACCCAGTTTCCGCAACTGGACGGCAGCGAAGGCCCCGAGGTCGAGGGGGCCGCCTATCCGCGGCTGCTGTCGGTCGAGGAATTGCGGGCAATCCCCGAGAGCACCACCTCGGTCGAGGTGCAGACCGCGCTGCTGGGCCGGTTGCGCGGGTTGCAAGCGCGGGTGGCGCGGCTGCGCGGGCCGGTGATCGACCGCGCGACGCGGGCCCGGATGACGCGCGGGGTGCGCTGAACCGGGGCCTGGGGCGGAAACCGGGCCTTGTGGTCCCGACGCGCCCCGGGCCTGACCCGGGGCCTCACCCTTCGCGGGCCAGGAGGCCCCGGATCGGGTCCGGGGCGCGGGGCGCCCGGCGGCACGGGTGTCCGGCCTCTGCTGGCGCGTGGCTTCTTTGCCGCGGGCCTGCGCTTGGGGCGTTGCGTACCGGGCGAACTGGCGATACATCGCGCTTCAATTCACATCCCTGCCGGAGGACACCCCCCATGACCACACCTTTGCGCCTCGGCATCGCGGGGCTCGGCACGGTCGGTGCCGGCACGGTCAAGATCGTCCGCCAGAAGGCGCATCTTCTGGCGGTGCGCGCCGGGCGCCCGGTCGAGATCAGCGCCGTCTCGGCGCGCAACCGCGACAAGGACCGCGGCGTCCCGCTGACCTCCTACGCCTGGGAAGACGATCCGGTGACCCTGGCCACCCGCGACGACGTCGATGTCTTCGTCGAACTGATGGGCGGCTCGGACGGGCCGGCCAAGGCGGCCACCGAGGCCGCGCTGAAGGCCGGCAAGGACGTGGTCACCGCCAACAAGGCGATGCTGGCGGTGCATGGCCAGGACCTCGCCCTGCTGGCCGAGGCCAACGGCCGGGTGCTGCGCTTCGAGGGCGCCGTCGCCGGCGGCATTCCGATCGTCAAGGCGCTCACCGAAAGCCTGGCCGGCAACGAGGTGACGCGGATCCTCGGCGTGATGAACGGCACCTGCAACTACATCCTGACCCGGATGGAAAGCGCCGGCCTGCCCTATGACACGGTCTTCGAGGAGGCCAACCAGCTGGGCTATCTCGAGGCCGACCCCGAGCTTGACGTCGGCGGCATCGACGCCGGGCACAAGCTGGCGATCCTGGCGGCCATCGCCTTCGGCACCCAGGTCCATTTCGCCGGGGTCGAGCTTGAGGGCATCGGCAAGATCGTGATCGAGGACATCCGCGCCGCCGCCGACATGGGCTATCGCATCAAGCTCTTGGGCGTCGCCCAGATGACCGGCCGCGGGCTGGAGCAGCGCATGTCGCCCTGCCTGGTGCCCGCCACCTCGCCCCTGGGCCAGCTCGAGGGCGGCACCAACATGGTGGTGGTGGAAGGCGACAGCGTTGAGCAGATCGTGCTGCGCGGTCCCGGCGCGGGCGAAGGCCCGACCGCCAGCGCGGTGATGGGCGACGTGATGGACATTGCCCGCGGCCTGCGGGTCTCGACCTTCGGCCAGCCCGCCGCGACGCTGACCGCAGCACAGGCGGCGCAGAGCGCCACGCCCGCCTCCTACTACCTGCGCATGAACCTCAAGGACCGGCCCGGCGCGCTGGCCAAGGTGGCCACGGTGCTGGGCGAATCGGGCATTTCGATCAACCGGATGCGGCAATACGGCCATGCCAACGAAAGCGCCCCGGTGCTGATCGTCACCCACAAGACCCAGCGCAGCGCGCTGAACGAGGCGCTCACGGCCATGGGGCGCACCGGCGTGGTACTGGGCGATCCGGTGGCGCTGAGGATCGAGAACCTCTGAGCGGGCGGCGGGGCGACGCGCCCCGCGCCCCCTGTGTGCGGCTCAGCCCGTGCTTCTGATCTCGGCCTGGATGGTGTCGATGCAGGAGAACACCACCTGCCGCCCCTCGAACCGCGCGATCCGCTCCTTCTCGAGCTTGCGGATGGTGCGCGAGATGGTCTCCGGCCCGGTGCCGATCAGCGCCGCCAGGTCCTTGCGGGCGATGGGAATTTCCAGCACATGGCCCTTGTCGATCTCGAAATGCCCGTAGTGCTTGTAAAGCGTCAGCAGCGCATGCAGCAGCCGCGAGCGGATGCCGCGATTGAGCGCGGTGACGTAATCGTCCTCGGTCATTTCCATGTCGCGCAGGCTGCGCAGCAAAAACAGATCGCCGAGCCGTGAATTGCCGTCCAGCAGGTCGCGGATCACCGCCCGGCTGAGATAGCAGACCCGGGTAGGCTTGAGCGCCTCGGCGGAATTGCGATAGGGCTTTCGGGCCAGCAACTCCTGGTAGCCCAGCGCCTTGCCGGTATGGCTGAGACGCACCAGCGCCATTTCGCCATCCGGGTCGAGCCGGCGTTCGCCGACCAGCCCGTCGCGAATCCAGTACATGCCGTCACAGGCATCGCCCTGGTGAAAGATCACCTCGCCCGGCTCGAACAGACGGTCGCGCTTGGCGGCGGTCACCGTCTCCAGCTCGTCGTCGCTCAGGACGCACCACTCGCCCTCAAGGTGAATCGGGCATTGCTTGCAGCTCAGGGTTGGTATAGGCCGGCCGGCTCTGGTCATGTTTCCAGCACTCCATCGGTTGATGTTTCGCGGAATGTCCCGCGACCCGGTCGCTTGACCAATATCAACGACGCGCCTTCGAGCCTAGCCCAAGCTTTGACGAGGGGAAAGCGCCATGACAGGGGCGTCGGCTTGGAAGACACTGAAACTGCAATCCTTGCTGCGGCAAATCGAATGCTTCACCGCTTCGATGACGATGCGCTGCGCCAGGTCGATCGTCGCATCAAGGAGCTTCAGGATCAAGGCGAGATCGACGTCGCGGCCTTCTGGTGCGCGGTCCGGTCGGTGCTTGTCCGGCGGCATTTCGGCAATTGCGGCGGTCGGCGGAAATAATCTCATGGCCGGCGCAAATTCGTCGTTTTTTCCGCGCTCGGCGCGGTTTTTTACATTTTCCGCGCCAGTGCCGGGCCTGCGCATCGCCGCCGCGCCGGGCGAATCGCGCTGCCCGAATCGCCCCGGTGCCGGAAGGATCGGGTGGCGCGGGACTGCCACAACCGCGCGGCCGGTCGAAAGCCGCACCCCCGCCGGGGAGGCGCGGCAGGGCCCGCTCCTGTCATGCGCAAACAGCTTGCGGCCCCTTCCCGGCACGCTGTACTCATGGGCCAATTCTGCTTTGACAAAGGAACCCAGCCATGGCCCCCAAGGATTTCAATGACCGCATGCTCTCATTGGGCCTGGCCCGGGTGGCCGAACAGGCCGCCATCGCCAGCGCGAAACTGGTCGGACGCGGCGACGAGAAGGCCGCCGACCAGGCCGCCGTCAACGCCATGCGCGACCAGCTGAACCAGCTCGACATCAAGGGCACCGTGGTGATCGGCGAAGGCGAGCGTGACGAGGCGCCGATGCTCTTCATCGGCGAAGAGGTGGGCACCGGCAATGGCCCCGAGGTCGACATCGCGCTCGACCCGCTGGAAGGCACGACGCTCACCGCCAAGGACATGCCCAATGCGCTGACCGTGATCGCCATGGGGCCGCGCGGCTCGATGCTGCATGCGCCGGATGTCTACATGGATAAGCTGGCGATCGGGCCGGGCTTCAAGACCGGCGTGGTGACCCTGTCGATGTCGCCCTCCGAGCGGGTCTCGGCGCTGGCCTCGGCCAAGGGCTGTTCCACCGAGGACATCACCGTCTGCGTGCTGGAGCGTCCGCGCCACGAGGAGATGATCGCCGAGTTGCGCGCCACCGGCGCCGCGATCCGGCTGATCACCGATGGCGACGTCGCCGGCGTGATGCATTGCGCCGAGCCCGAGGTCACCGGCATCGACATGTACATGGGCTCGGGCGGCGCGCCCGAGGGCGTGCTGGCCGCCGCCGCGCTGAAATGCATGGGCGGGCAGATCTTCGGCAAGTTGCTGTTTCGCAACGACGACGAGCGGGGCCGCGCCGCCAAGGCCGGGATCACCAATTTCGACCGGGTCTATACCCGCGACGACATGGTCACCGACAACGTGATCTTTGCCGCCACCGGCGTCACCGGCGGCTCGCTGCTGCCGGGGCTCAAGCGCGAACCGGGCTGGACCACCGCCGAAACCCTGCTGATGCGCTCCAAGACCGGCTCGGTCCGGCGCATGACCTATCGCAACCCGACGCCATGAGCGGCGCCACGGCGCTGATCCTGCTCGATGTCCAGCCCGGGTTTCGCGATCCGCTCCGGGATGAGCGCAACGCGGCCGGGGCGCGGGCCGGCTGGCCGATCCGCATGGCCGCCGTATCGCAGCTGCGCGGCGCATGCATCGCCGCGCGCGCGGTCGCGGACCGCCTGGAGAGGCCGCGATGAGCGCCTTTCTCGGCGTCGCCTCCTCGCTGACCGGGCGCCGCTGGATCGGTCCGGGGATCGAGATGCAGCGCCAGGCGGATCTGCTGGAACAGGCCACCGCCCTGCCCCGCGCGCTGGCGCTGGTGCTGGCGCGGCGCGGCGTGGCGGCGAACGAGGCCGAGGGCTTCCTTGCGCCGAAGCTGCGCGACCTGCTGCCCGACCCGCGCGAGATGCGCGACATGGAACAGGCGGCGGCGCGGCTGCTGTCGGCGGTCAAGCGCCGCGAGCGGATCGCGATCTTTGCCGATTACGATGTCGACGGCGGATCCTCTGCCGCGCTGCTGATCGCCTGGCTGCGGCATTTCGGGCGACAGGCGACGCTCTATGTCCCCGACCGGATCGACGAAGGCTACGGCCCCAACGAGCCCGCCATGGAGGCGCTGGCGCGCGATCACGACCTGATCCTCTGCGTCGATTGCGGCACGCTCTCGCACGGGCCGATCGCGGCGGCGAAAGCGGCGGACGTGGTGGTGCTGGATCACCACCTCGGCGGTGAGACCCTGCCCGAGGCCCTGGCCGTGGTGAACCCCAACCGGCAGGACGAGGATGGCGCGCTGGGCCATCTCTGCGCCGCGGGCGTGGTGTTTCTCTGCCTCGTCGAGGCCGGGCGGCAGATCCGCACTGCGGGCGAAAAAGGCCCCGACCTCATGGCCCTGCTCGACCTCGTGGCGCTGGCCACGGTGGCCGATGTGGCGCCCCTGACCGGCGTCAACCGGGCGCTGGTGCGCCAGGGGCTGAAGATCATGGCCGAACGCCAGCGCCCCGGCCTGGTGGCGCTGGCCGATGTCGCGCGGCTCGACAGCGCCCCCGCGGCCTATCACCTGGGCTATGTCCTCGGCCCGCGGGTCAATGCCGGCGGGCGGATCGGCAAGGCCGACCTCGGCGCGCGGCTATTGTCCACCGACAACCCTGCCGAGGCGCAGTCCATCGCCGAGCGGCTGGAGGAGCTCAACGCCGAACGCCGCGAGATCGAGGCCGCCGTGCGCGCCGCCGCCCTGGCGCAAGCCGAGGACCGCGGGCTGGAGGCGCCGCTGGTCTGGGCCGCGGGCGAAGGCTGGCATCCCGGCGTGGTCGGCATCGTCGCCTCGCGGCTGAAGGAATTGACCAACCGCCCCGCCGTGGTGATCGGGTTCGACGGCGACGAGGGCAAGGGCTCGGGCCGCTCGGTCGCGGGGGTGGACCTTGGCGTCTCGATCCAGAAGCTGGCCGCCGAGGGTCTTCTGACCAAGGGCGGCGGGCACCGCATGGCCGCGGGCCTCAGCCTGACCCGCGAGATGCTGGAGCCCGCCATGGCGCGGCTCTCGGAGCTTCTGGCCCGCCAGGGCGCAGGCGACGCCGGCCCCGCCGACCTGCGCCTCGACGGCGCGCTGATGCCCGGCGCGGCCACCCCCGACCTCGTGACCCGGCTGGAGGAGGCCGGCCCCTACGGCGCCTCCGCCCCCGCGCCGCGCTTCGCCTTTCCCGACATGGCGATCCGTTTCGCCAAGCGCGCGGGCGAGAGCCATCTGCGGATCAGCTTTTCCGACGGCATCGTGCCGCCCATCGACGCCATCGCCTTCGGCGCCTTCGACGGGCCGCTGGGGACGGCGCTGGAAAACCACGGCGGCGCGCGCTTCCACCTGGCCGGCAAGCTCGACATCAACACCTGGGGCGGGCGCCAGAAGGTGCAGCTTCGCCTCGACGACGCCGCCCGCGCAGGGGAATGAGC
>SBGD01000056.1 GCA_006226775.1 Paracoccaceae bacterium
TGCAAGGGGCGGTGCACAATGGGATGAAGCGCGAAAACCCCGCATCCGAGGCAAAGGCAGGTCCATGGCGCATTTGATCGTCGTCGGCAACGAAAAGGGTGGCGCCGGCAAATCCACCGTTTCGGTCCATGTGGCCACCGCATTGGCGCGGATGGGCGCGAGCATCGGCGTGCTCGATCTCGACCTGCGGCAGAAGACCTTCGGCCGCTACATCCACAACCGCCACAGCCACATGGCCGAGGCCGGGCTGACCCTGCCGACGCCGCATTACCACGACCTGCCGGAAATGGCTCAGGACGAGGTCGCCGATGCCGATGCCCTGCTGCGCGACGCGATTGCCGCGCTGGCGCCGGATCACGCCTTCATCCTGATCGATTGCCCCGGCTCGCATACCCCGCTCAGCCAGGCGGCCCATGCCATGGCCGACACGCTGATCACCCCGCTCAACGACAGCTTCATCGATTTCGACCTGCTGGCCCATACCGACACCAGCGGCGACACCATCACCGGGCCGTCGGTCTATTCCGAGATGGTCTGGCAGGCGCGCCAGCGCCGCGCCCAGGCCGGGCTGAAGCCGATCGACTGGATCGTGCTGCGCAACCGGCTGGGCCCGCAGCAGATGGTCAACAAGATGAAGATGGAAAACGCCGTGCTGCGCCTGTCGAAACGCATCGGCTTTCGCGTCGCCCCGGGGTTTTCCGAGCGCGTGGTCTTTCGCGAGCTCTTTCCCCGCGGGCTGACGCTGCTGGACCTGCGCGATGCCGGGGTGCGCCAGCTCAACATGTCCAATATCGCCGCGCGGCAGGAATTGCGCGACCTGATCAAGGCGCTGAACCTGCCCGGGGTGGTGGTGAATTTCTGAGCCCGCGGCGCGGCTCAGAACTGCACGATCCCGACGATCCCCGCCACCGGCCCGGTGGGCGGCGCGACCCTGCGCCCCTCCTCCTCGGCGCGCAGGCGGCCCAGGGCGCGGTCGACCTGGGCCTGGTGCCGGGGCGAGATGCGCGGATCGGGGCAGCCCGCGGCGCGCCCCCAGAGCGTGCGCGAGACCGGCCCCGCCACCGCGCCGGAGATCACGCTCGGCGCCACGTCATCGGGCGCCACGCGCTTTTCCGCGATCAGCGTCTTGATCGCCTCGCCGAGGATCATCGCGCTTTCCACGAAGGGCATCCCGGCCACCTGCGCCTCTTCCGGCGAGGCGCGGCCCGCGGCGACGCAGTTGCGCGCCATAAACAGCCAGTCATGCACCACGTAGCCCGGCGCATAGCCCCAGGGCGACAACCCCCGGAAGGGCTGGACCGCGCGCGGGATCGAGCCGCCGTCGGTATACATGATCCCGGGCCGGATCACCCGGAGCGTGCCGTCCGGCCGGCCGCGGGTGAAGGTCAGCGGATCGGCGGGCAGCGGCACATAGACGAACTTGCCATCGCCCGCCTGATTGCTGCCTTCGCCGACCCACATGACAAAGAGCGTGCCGTCGAAACGCCCCTCGGGCAGGGCCGCGTAATCCACCGAGCCGCAGGCGGTGAGCAACAGCAGCAGGCTGGCAAAAAGGGGCCGCATGGCATGTCTCCCGGACGGGTCCCGCTCGCCGCCAGGCAGAGCGCGCCCCTCTGAAGATACGCAAAAAGTGTCCCGCTGTCATCCGGCTTGGCGCGCCCGGGCGCGCGCAGGGTATGGAATACCTCCGTCCGGAATCCCTGACTACCGCGCCGCGCGGTTCGGGCGCATCCTGATGGCAGGAGGACGATCCGATGACCCCAGAGCCCGCCAAGACCTTTCCGACGCCCCGCCTTCCGCAACCCGGCCCCCGGATGCCGAAGACCTGGCGTTTCACCGATTGGGCTGCCATTTGAGGCCCATGTGCAGGGTGGGCCACCTGTCCCTTCCCCAAAGCCCACCCTGCCCCTTTACCCGACGCCGGCTTGCGCCTACGCTCATCCGGGGAGCACGACGACGGGACAGCGCAGATGTTCGACAATGACCACCCCCTTCTCAGCACGGCCAGCCTGACGGCGCTGATCCTGCATGCCGCGGGCAAGGCGCCGGTGACGCTTGCGACCTGTTCGGCCGGGCTCGACGACCTCTTTCGCCGCGCCAACATGCAGCCGGGTCTGCCCGAGGATGAGCGCCGGGTGAAACTGGCGCGCCAGATCAACCACCTCAAGATCGCCCGCATCCTCGAGCCCGACGCCGAGGGCCGGCTGGCGCTGACCGCGCGCGGCCGCGAGGTGCTGGACAGGCATCCCGACGGGCTCGACCAGACCATCCTCGTGACCTTCCCCGAATTCGCCGCCTACCTGCACGCCAGCGCGCATCACCCCGCCGGGATGGACCCGCGGGTGCAAAGCTATGACGAGGGTTATTCGGCGCAGCAGGACGGGCTGCCCTTCACCGCCAATCCCTATTCGGAAAACAGCGTCGATCACCAGTCCTGGGAAAACGGCTGGATGCAGGCGCAGGACACCCAGCAGCAGGCCGCGCCCTTCCGCCCGCTCTCCGAGCCATAGGCGACGTCACCCGCCCGGCGCGGCCAGCAGCGCCACCGTCCACATCCCCAGGCCGAAGACGCTATGGGCCACCAGCCCCATGATCCGGCCTTTCCAGGGGGTTTCGGTCTTCGACAAGCCCCAGCCCAGCCCCATGCCGGGATGCAGCAGGAACCATCCGGCGCCGATGGTGACCAGCGCGAACAGCCAGACCGGCACGAAGGTCGGGTTGTTCAGCCAGGCGGTCCCGGCCAGCAGCGCCCAGATCACGCCATAGGCGATGCCCACCGCGTAATGCACGCCCCAGCCCAGCGCGCGTTCGCCCGGGACCTGCGCCACCGCGGCGAAATCGTCGTGAAAGACCCGCCCGCGCAGGCCATGCGCCGACCAGCGCCCGACATTGGCCCAGTTGGGCCGGTTCTGGCCGAAGCCGCGCGCCAGCACCTCGGCCCAGATGTCCATCGCGATGGTGCCGCCCAGCCCCATGAAGACCCCGGCCCAGATCAATTCGCCCATTCACGCCTCCTTAACCCCTTTCGGGTGACGCTGGCAGAAGCGCGCGGCAGTGGCAAGAATCGAAATCCTGTCGCGGTTTTTCATCGATTTGCGGGGGTCGGGCACGATATTGCACCGGGGATGCCCAATTCCGGTCACATTCGCCGCCTTTACTCGGATCAACGCAGAGGAAAGGATAGCGGCATGGCCCTTATTGCACTTCTTGGTGGCAGCACGATCGGCGCGATCGCCGGCCTTGTCAGCTGGCTTTTCCTCGGGGTCGGCCTTGCGGGCGCCTTCGGCCTCTACCTGGCCTGCGGGCTGTGCCTTCCGGCGGCGGTGATCGCGGTCCTGGCCCTGCGCGGCACGTCCGCCTCGCAGACCGACACCGCCTATGCCGAGGATGGCGAGGCGATGGTGGCCTGACGCCACCCGTTGCCGTCAGCCCACAGCACCGGGCCGATAACGCAAACCTGACTCCCGATTGCGCGGACTCTGCCCTATGATTCTTTCTCTCATGTCTGGAGGGAAGAAAGTATGCTCACACGCCGAAGCTTTATCGGCACTGCCGCCGTGTCGCTGGCGATGCCGGCGGTGGCCAATGCCCAGTTCAAGCTCGATCCGAAGTTCCAGCCGCAATACGTCCGGGTTCGCGCCGACCTGGCGCCGGGCCAGATCGTCGTGCTGCAGAACGCGCGGTTCCTCTACTGGATCGAACAGCCGGGCCAGGCGCTGCGCTACGGCATCAGCGTCGGCCAGGCCGGGCTCGAGTTCTCGGGCAATGCGGTGATCGCGGTCAAGAAGGAATGGCCGACCTGGCGCCCGACCGACGCGATGATCGAGCGTGATCCGGGCGCCTACGGGCGGTTCAAGGGCAACGACGATGTCCAGCCCGGCGGCCCCAACAACCCCCTGGGCGCGCGCGCGATGTACCTGTTTCAGAACGGCGTGAACACCTATGCCGCGATTCACGGCACC
>SBGD01000054.1 GCA_006226775.1 Paracoccaceae bacterium
CCCGAGGACCATGACGGCTACCGCGAGTTGCGCGCCGGGCTGAAGGTCAATATCTCCGGCGGCGAGGCCGAGTTCAGCCGCTGGGGCTGGCGGGCATTGCTGGAAAGCCGCGGTCTGGACATCGCGCAACCGGAGGTCTGCGCCCTGGGCGGGATCACCGAATACCTGCGGGTGCTGGCGCTTTGCCACGCGCATTTCACCCCGGTGGTCAACCACGTCTGGGGTTCGGCCATTGCGGTGGCGACCAACCTGCAACTGCTGGCCGCGATGCCGCCCCTGCCCGGCGGGCTCTTCCCGCGCGAGCCCTGGCTGGAGTTCGACACCACCGAGAACCGTTTCCGCGATGACCTGCTGGCGGTGCCGCTGGACATCCAGGGACAGGTCAGGCGCAACGCGGGGCGTGTCGCCGTGCCCACCGGGCCGGGGCTGGGGGTCGAGCCCGACCGCGATTTCCTCAAGGCGCATGAGATCGGGGTCTGAGCCTGATGATCCGCTATATCGCTGTCGATTGGGGCACCTCGAGCTTCCGTCTCTGGGCGATTGACGTCGAGGGCCAGGTGCGGAACACGCGCAAGTCGGGGCAGGGCATGTCGACGCTCGCGCCCGATCAATTCGGCCCGGTGCTCGATACCCACCTGGCCGCGCTCGGGGCGGGGCCCGGGGTGCCCGTGGTGATCTGCGGCATGGCGGGGGCGCGGACCGGCTGGCGCGACGCGGGCTACCTCGACTTGCCGCTGCCGCTCGATACCCTTGCCGAGGCCGCGATCCGCGTGCCGCATGAGGGTCGCGATATCCGCATCCTGCCCGGCGTGGCGCGGCGCGAGGCGGCCGATCCCGACGTGATGCGGGGCGAAGAGACCATGCTGCTGGGCGCGCTCCGCCGGTTCGGGCTGGAGGGTACGGTCTGCATGCCGGGGACCCACTCGAAGTGGGCGCGGCTCGATGAGGGCGTGCTGACCCGGTTCGAGACGGCCATGACCGGCGAGGCTTTCGCGCTGCTGTCGCGCCAGTCGACCCTGTCGGCTTTCGTCGATCCGGCACAGGTCGATGACCGCGCCTTCGGCGATGGCGTGAAGGCGGCGCTGGACCAGCCTGAAACCCTGTTGCGCCGGCTTTTTCACCTGCGTGCCGGGCAGCTTCTGGGCCTGGTCGACGGCGCGGAGGTGGCGTCGCGCCTGTCGGGCCTTCTCATCGGGCTGGAGCTTGCCGGTGCGCCGTCGGGCAAGGGCGCGGAGGTGACCCTGATCGCCTCGGGCGTGCTGGCCGACCGCTATGCGCAGGCGCTGGACCTGGCAGGGGGCGGCGTCCGCCTGCTGGATGCCGACCGGGCCGTGCGCGCCGGGCTTGCCGTCGCGGCGGCGGGGCTTTGGCCGGACGAAATGCAACTGGAAACCACCCGATGACCGCCGCCCAAACCTGGTCCGAGATGGACGTCAAGATCATCGCCATCCTCCGGGGCATCACCCCCGACGAGACGCCGGACATGGTCCGGGGACTGCTCGCTGCCGGGGTGCGGGCCATCGAGATCCCGCTGAACTCGCCCGATCCCCTGACCTCGATCAAACGGGCCGCCGAGATCGCGCGCGCCCATGGGCCCTGCCTGATCGGCGCCGGGACAGTGCTGGAGCCCGGGCAGGTGGCCGAAATACGCTCGGTTGGCGGCACGCTCGTCGTCTCGCCGGACGTGAACGAAGCGGTCGTGCGCGCCACGGTGCAGGCCGGAATGGCCAGCTTTCCGGGCGTCTTCACCGCCACCGAGGCGCATCGCGCCATCCGGCTGGGGGCGACCGGGCTGAAGTTCTTTCCCGCCGCGCTGATCGGCCCGGGCGGCATCGCCGCGATCCGCGCCACCTTGCCCGCGACCGTCGACATCTGCGTGGTCGGCGGGGTGGGGGCGGCGGACTTTGCGGGTTATCGCCAGAGCGGGGTGACGGGCTACGGCCTGGGCACCAACCTCTACCGCCCCGGCGACAGCGCCAGCGAGGTGGCGGAACGCGCAAGCGAGGCGGTCGATGCGTTCCGCGCCGCATACCCCGCCTGACACGCCGCCGCCGCAGATCGCGGCGGCGGTCTGCGCCCGCTCAGTGCCAGCCGACGCGCGGCGACACCGGGATCGTGTCGTCGGGCCGCGACCGGATCATGTCGCAATGCTCCTTGCGGATGGCGCCAAAGGCCGGATCGTCGAAGCGGTTGATCCTTTCGTCCGGGTCTTCCTGCATGTCGTAAAGCTCGCCGGTGTCGGTGCGCAGATCGACCGACATCCGGTAACGCCCGCTGCGCACCGTCATCAGGTCCATGTCCACCGCCGAACGCTGGCTGTCCACCTCGTATTCCGAGAGCGCGAAATCGCGGCTTTCGGTGCCGTCCCAGAGCCCGCGCCACGACCGGCCATGCCCTTCGGGCGCCGCAAGCCCTGCCATGTCGGCGGCGGTGGCCAGCACGTCGACGGTGCCGACCGGAGCGTCGATCACCCGGCCTGCCGGAACCTCCGGGCCGCGGATCAGGCAGGGCACGCGCAACAGCCCGTCATAGAGCATCGGCCCCTTCAGCAGCAGCCCGTGATCGCCCAGCCATTCGCCATGGTCGCTGATGAAGATGACATAGGTATTGTCCAGCTTGCCCTTGGCGCGAAGCGCCTCGAGGATGCGGCCCACCTCGTGATCGACCGAGGAGATCATGCCGAAGTAGATCCGCGTGATGTCGCGCAGCGCCGCCTCGGTCAGCTCGCCCTTCTGGCCCCAGTCGATGCCGCCGGCATTGTGCTCGGACCCCTGCTTGATCGGCCTGGCGCGGTCCTCGAGAAAGGCCTTGTGCCACCAGGGCCGCTGGTCGAGGTCAAGCTCGGGATGCCGGGCGATGGTCACCTCGTCGGCGCCGTACATGTCGCACCAGGGCCTGGGCGACAGGAAGGGCGGATGCGGATCGGGAAAGGAGACCCAGGCCATCAGCGGTTTGTCGCCCTTGGCTTCGATCATCTCGACCGCGCGGTCGCCGATCCAGGGCGAGGAATGCCAGTGCTGATCCAGCGCCGAGCGCCAGGCCTGGAAATGCGCGGTTTCCGGCGCGAGCCGCTCCTTGGCCTTGTCCCAGCGTTCCTGACCGCGGCCGTCCTGATCCAGCCAGTATTCATAATGCAGCGCCTCGGGCGGGGCGTACCATTGCGTGTGGTGATGCGGGCGCAGCATCATCTGCACGTTGTCGAACCCCATGTAGGCGCCCGACCAGTCCGGGGCGAAATCCTTCGCGCTCTTGTAGCATTCCGGGCGGCCCGTGGGCGCAAAGGTCTGCTGGCTCGACAGATGCGCCTTGCCGATGAAATGGGTGTCATAGCCGGCTCGGCTGAAGGTGCCGCCCAGCCCGGCGGCCCCCAGCGCCTCGTCAAGATCGCGGCCATTGTCGCGCACGCCGTGGCTGTAGGGCAGTTTGCCGGTCAGGATCGAGGCGCGCGCGGCCTGGCACATCGGGTGCGGCGTGATGCACTTGGAAAACCGCACGCCATTGGCGCCGATGCTGTCGATATGCGGCGTGCGCACGCCGCGGCCCTCGGGACCGATGCAGTCGCCGCGCTGCTGGTCGGTCGAGATCAGGAGGATGTTGGGTTTTCTGGTCATGGCGCAAAGCCCTTTCGTCTTGTCACGGGGGGTGCGGGAAGCTTTCCGCCGAGTATGCAGGTTTTTTCGGAATGTACAATTGGTAAATAATAATGTACGATTTCGGCAGGAAGAGAGGAGCATCCTGAAAATGATTCGTAACCTGTCTGCTGTGACCCTGACCGCTGTTCTGATGGCCTCGACGGCCGGGGCGCAGACCGTGCTTGACGTCGTCGCCTGGAAGGGAAACGAGGCCGAACCCGCGGGGCTGCCCGAGCTGATCGAGAAGTTCGAAGCCGCCAACCCCGACATCGAGGTCGACCTGACCTATGTGGCGCGCAAGGACGTGGACAAGGTGATCCCGCCGCGCCTGCAGGGGGGCAATCCGCCGGATGTCACCATGGTCGACAGTTCGCTGGTCGATCTCTGGGGCGGGGCCGGGTTTCTGAACGATCTGGGCACCGGCAGCGCCTGGTACGACAGGATGGTGCCCGCGGTGCGCGAGGTGATGACCACCGATGGCGAGATCCGCGTCTTCCCGCTGGAAGTCATCGGCATGGGCAACTTCGTCAACATGGACCTGATGGCCAAGGCCGGGATCGACAAGGCGCCGGTGACTCTCGACGAGCTGAAGGCCGCCTGCCAGGCGCTGGCCGCCCAGGGCATCGCGCCGATGATCTTTGCGGGCGGTTTCCCGGCGATGCTCTTTGTCGGCGCCAATGGCATCGACCCGAACGGGGTGTCCCCGGCGGAATACGGTTCCGGCGAGCGCACCTTCGTGGAGGATGAGAACTTCAACGCCGCCCTTGATGGCGTGCGTGACCTCGTGGCGGCGGAGTGCTTCGATCCCGAGCTTCAGGCCGGGCTTGATCCCTGGGCCACCGCGCCGCAGGAGTTCCGCTCCGGCAATGTCGCGATCCTGCCGCAGGGCGCCTGGAACATCGGCAATTTCTCGTCCGTTGAAGGGCTGACCTTCCAGTTCGCGCCGATGCCGTCGCGCTATACCGACAAGGGCCTCGCGCTCGATCTTGTCGGTCCCGGCTGGGCGATCCCCCGCGATGCGGAACATGCGGAAGCCGCGCGGAAATGGGTCGATTTCTTTGCCGAGGAGGAGAACCTCACCGTCTTCCTCAAGGCCGAGGGCGCCTACAGCCCCTATACCGGCGGCGTGTCGACCATGCCTGACCTGGCCGCGCCCTATACCCAGGCCCGGGCGGAAGGCAGCCTGATCCTCTGGCCGTTCTCGACGCTGGAGTTCCCCAAGGCCCTGCAATCGGAGTGGGAAGACAGCATCACCGGCTTTCTTCTCAACATCGACAAGCCCAACGAAGACACGTTGCAGCGCTGGGACGACACCGTCGAAGACAGCATGTAATGCCATTGGCCCGGTGCCACGCGCGCCGGGCCTCTACCAACGCACACCAAGGGGCGAGACCATGCGCGCGAGGCTTTCACTTTACTGGTTCACGGTGCCGGCGCTGCTGGTGATCGGGTTGTTCTTCATTCACCCGATCCTCCTGACCTGGAACATGAGCCTGACCAATTTCGCAGGCATCGGCGAGGCCAAGGACGTGGGCTGGCGCAACTATGAGCGCATCTTTACCCGCGACAGGTACTTGCAGGAAATCTGGCTGACGCTGTGGTACACGGTGATCGTGGTCTCGGCGCTGACGGTGACGGGGCTGTTCTTTGCCGCCATGCTGCACCGGCTGCCGCTGATCCGCAATTTCAGCCGCGCCGCCTTGTACACCCCCGCGATGATGTCCTTCGTCGTCGTCGGCTACATCTGGCAGTTCCTCTATTCGCCGCTCAACGGCGGCATCAACGTGGCGCTGCGGGATCTGGGGCTGGGGGCGTGGGAGCAGAACTGGCTGGGCGATCCGGCGCTGGCGCTCTACTCAGTGGCCTTCACCCAGATCTGGATGTTCACCGGCTTCACCTGCGCCATCTTCCTTGCCGGGTTTGCCGGTATCCCGGAAGAGATCGGCGAGGCCGGGCGGCTGGAAGGTGCGACCTCCTGGCAGCGCTTCCGCTACCTCGAATTGCCGCTTCTGGGTCCCTCGATCACCGTGTCGGTGATGCTGACCACCATCGGCACGCTCAAGACCTTCGAGCTGCCCTTCATTCTGACCAAGGGCGGACCGGACGGCGCCACGCGTCTGCTGTCGATCGACATCATCGACAACCTGTTTGGCCAGTACAAATTCGGCTTCGCCAGCGCCCTGTCCATCGTGATGCTGGTGATCGTGCTGGTCGTCGCCTTCCTCCAGAACAAGGTCCTGCGCGATCGGGAGAACGCATGATGAGCCTCTCTGACACCGCCACACCCCGCACCGCCACCAGCCCCGATTGGGACCTGTTCCGCCGTCGCGGCAAGTCGATCCTCGTGCATTGCATTGTGCTGGGCCTCGTCGCCATCATGCTCCTGCCGCTGGTCTACATGGTGATGATGTCCTTCAAGACCTCGACCGAGATCGCGCAGGATCCGCTGGGCCTGCCGGACAGCCTCTACTGGGGCAACTACATGGCGGCGCTGTCGTCGATGGGTTACGTCCGCTCGGTGCTGAACTCCATGGGCATCACCATTTCGGTGATCGTCGTGGTGGTCTTTTCAGGCGCCATGGCGGCCTATCCGCTGGCGCGACTGCAGAACCGCATCAGCCGGGTGATCGTCATGGTCATGGCGCTGGGACTGGCGACGCCGAACTTCGTCACCATCACCCCGATCTACGTGATCTTCCGCGACCTCGGGCTGCTCGATAGCTATCTCGGAATCGTCCTGGCCTTCGCCGCGCTCAAGCTGCCGCTGGCGGTGTTCTTCTACACCAGCTTCATCGCCGCGATCCCGATCGAACTGGAAGAGGCCGCGCGGCTGGACAATTGCAACAACTGGCAGATCTTCTGGCACGTGATCCGGCCGCTGCTGGCGCCGGTGACCGCCACGCTGTCGCTTTTCGTGATGATCATGGTGTGGAACGACTTCATCTATCCGCTGCTTCTGCTGACCGACAAGGACAAGCTGACGGTGATGATCGCGGTCTACAAATTCGTTGGCAACACCGGCATCGACCCGACCAAGCTGTTCCCGGCGGCTGTCCTGGGCTCGCTGCCGCTGCTCCTGATGTTCGCGGTCTTCCAGCGCAAGATCATGGCCGGGGCCACGGCGGGGGCGGTGAAATGAACCTTGAAGGCAAGCATGTGATCGTCACCGGCGCAGGGGCCGGGATCGGGCTGGGCATCGCCCGGGCCTGCCGCGCCGCCGGGGCGGAGGTGACCGGCTTCGACCGGAAGACCGAGGGCGCGGGCAAGCTCGAAGAGATCGGCGCGCGTTGCGTGCAGGTCGATGTCACCGACCTTGATGGGTTTGAGACGGCGATTGCCGAGGCGCATCAGCGTGCGGGAAGGCTCGATGGCATGGTCAACAACGCGGGCGTCACCATCAAGGTGCCGTTTCTCGAGATGACCCGCGAACAGATGGAGACGCTCTGGACCGTCAACCAGCGCTCGGTGCTGGTCGGCTGTCAGGCGGCGGGTCGCATCATGAAAGAGGCGGGGCAGGGGGCCATCGTCAACCTCTCCTCGGTCCATGCCCGCGCCACCAACCCCGGCCATGAAGGCTACGCCGCCACCAAGGCCGCCATCGCCGCAATGACCCGCGCCATGGCCTGGTCTCTGGGCCCTTACGGCGTGCGCGTCAATGCGGTCTGCCCGGCGCAGGTGCGCACCGAGATCGTCGACAAGGCGATGCAGTACTCGGAGACCGCAGCAAAAGTCCAAGCCTACAATCCCGAGGGCACGGTCACCACGGTCGACGAGATCGGCGCGCTGGCGGTGTTCCTGCTGTCGGACGCCGGGTCTGCAATGAACGGCTCCGAGGTCCTGGCCGACCGGGGCATGTCGGCTCTCTTGGATGTTTTCGATATGAGGAGGACGTGAGATGGCCGAACTGGCGCTCACCAATGCGATCAAGCGCTACGGCGCGACACAGGTCATCCACGGTGTGGATTTGCAGGTCGATGACGGCGATTTCTGCGTCTTCGTCGGGCCTTCGGGTTGCGGCAAGTCCACGCTGCTGCGGATGATCGCCGGGCTCGAGGAAACCTCGGACGGCCGCATGACCATCGGCGGGCGTGACGTGACCCATGCCGACCCGGCCAGGCGCGGCGTGGCGATGGTGTTCCAGACCTATGCGCTTTATCCGCATATGACGGTGCGCGAGAACATGAGTTTCGGGCTCAAGATCGGCGGCACCGAGAAGAGCGAGATCACCCGCAAGGTCGATGCCGCGGCGCAGATCCTCAAGCTGCAGGACTATATGGACCGCAAGCCCAAGGCGCTGTCCGGCGGTCAGCGGCAGCGGGTGGCCATCGGCCGGGCCATCGTGCGCCAGCCGGATGTCTTCCTGTTCGACGAACCGCTGTCGAATCTCGACGCCGAGCTGCGGGTCGAGATGCGGGTCGAGATCGCCAAGCTGCACAAGCAGCTGGGCGCGACGATGATCTATGTCACCCACGACCAGGTGGAAGCCATGACCATGGCCGACAAGATCGTCGTGCTGCGCGACGGGCGGATCGAACAGGCCGGCGCGCCGGTCACCCTCTACGAAGACCCCGACAACCTCTTTGTCGCGGGGTTCATCGGCTCGCCGCGGATGAATTTCTTCGACGGCACCGTGACGCGGGTCGAGGCGGGCAGGGCACATGTCAGCCTGCCACGGCTTGGCGGGGTCGAGGTGCCGGTGGCGGTCACCGAGGTGCCGGGGGAAGGGCAGGCGGTGAAGCTGGGCCTGCGGCCCGAGCATTTCGAGCCTGACGGCGGTATCCGGGCGGAGTTGACCATCGACGTGATCGAGAACCTCGGCGGCGTGTCCTATGCCTATTCGTCCAGCGACGCGGACGACCACCCGGTGATCGTGGAGCTGCGCGGCAAGTCGCGGCCCAATGAAGGCGGCAGGCTGGCGGTCGGGTTCGATCCGTCCTCGGCATTGCTGTTCGACAGCGAAACGGGGCGGCGCATTCGCTAAAACGGGATTCCGGCGGACGTGCTGGAATGGCGTTGAGCGGGCCTTGCCACCCGACGCCGCCACCGTCCCGGACTTGATCCGGGACCTCCTTTCAAGCTTGCCGAGAGGCCCCGGATCAAGTCCGGGGCTGCGGATCGCGAATTGGCATGCGGAACGCCTCCGCCCGGGATGCCCGGCGGCGGCTTTTCCAGTCACACCGGCCAGCGCGCCTCATGTGGCGGCAGGCCCGGCACCTCCATCTCGACGGCAAAGAGACCGCCGGCCAGCGGGTTGGCGGCTTTCTCGGCCTCGGTCATCGAGAAGGTGCCGGTGGTGATGTAGAGCGTTTTCAGATCGGCCCCGCCGAAACAGCAATTGGTGACGATCTCGCAGGGCAGGTCGATCTGCGCGACAATCGCGCCCTCGGGCGACAGTCCCAGCACCCGCCCCCGGTCACAGATCGCCACCCAGAGCGTGCCCTCGGCATCGACGGTCAGACCGTCGGGCTTGCCGGTGGTCTCGTCGAACCGCCGCAACCGGTGCCAGCCGCCGTCCGCGAACAGATGCAGCACGCCCGGCACGCTGTCGATGAAGTAAAGCCGCCTGCCGTCCGGGCTCCAGCCCAGGCCATTGGAAATCGTGGTATCGCGCATCATCACCTGCGGGCCGTCGCCGTCGTAGCGATAGAGCGCCCCGGTCGGCCCCCTGGCCCCTTCCGACATCGTGCCCACCCAGAGCGCACCGTCGGGCCCCGCGCAGATGTCGTTCAGCCGGTTGCCGGGAATCCCCGGCTCGGGGTCATGCAGGATCCCGATTTCGCCGGTCTGCGGCGTCACGATCCCCAGGCCCCGCGCCGTGGCAATCAGGATCCGCCCGTCGCTGCGCAGCGCCAGGGCGCTGATCAGGCAGGGCAGGGCGGTGCGCGTGGCGTCACCGGTCGCGGGATCGAAGCCGTGCAGCGCCTCGCCCGCGATGTCGACCCACCACAGCCGCCCGCGTCCGGCATCCCACAACAGCCCTTCCCCACAGCCGGCTTTGGCGGCATCAACGCAACGGGGCTTGTCCATCTCGATCTCCTCTGGAAATAATGTACGATGTGCTATATATCATGGATGAAGAGACGGAAAGTCTTGACGATCGCAACGCTTGGGTGAATGTGGAACGATGAGCACGCAAGGCCCCATTTCTCTCGCCGCTGACAAGGAAGCTGCCGACACCTCGTCTGCGTCGATCTATGACGCGATCCGCCATGACATCCTGTCCGGCGCGCTCGAGGCCAATGCCCGGCTGAAGATCTCCGAGCTGGCCAATCGTCACAAGACCTCGACCAACCCCGTGCGCGAGGCGCTGCAACAGCTGCGCGGCGAGGGGCTGGTGCTGTTCACCCCGAACCAGGGCGCACGGGTCAGGCCGATCGACACCGAGTTCGTCCGCGACGTCGCCGAAGTCGGTTGTCAGCTCGAGCCTTACCTGCTGAAGCTGTTCGTGGAGACCGCCAGCAAAGAGGACATCGCCGAGCTGGAGCGTATCCAGGACGAGATCGAAGCGCTGAACTTCGCCGACAAGGCGCGGCACACCGACCTCAACCATGCCTTTCACGAAACGATGTACGAGCGGCATTACAACCGGGTGGCCTTTGGCGTCTGGAAGCAGCACCGCGAGATCCTCGGCTCGATCAGCACCCGCATCCCGATTGCCATCGGCCGGCAGGAGGCGATCCTGCGCGAACACAGGGCGCTGATCGACGCGATCAGGGCGCAGGACGTGGGCCGGGCGATCAAGGTGTTGAACCAGCATATCGGCGATGCCGGGCGCCACGTGGTCGACCAACTCCGCATCGAGATGGCCCGGTCCGCACGACAGCGCAAGCCCTGATCAGGGGCGGCGACCGCCCCGCGACCGAGGTAGGGCATGGCCGTTCCTCGAAAGGATGTTGCGTCTTGCGCCATGCGGCTTTGCCGGCCTTCGGTGAAGGCGTGCCCACAACCCTGACCACTGCAAAGGCCAGCAAGGCCAATGTCCGGCCACTGGTGCGCCTGTCGCCCGACGTGGCGATTGCCGCGATCGAGGCCATCCCGGCGCGCGTCGGCGGCCGCAACCAGTTGCTCGTCCGGGTCGAGACCGGCGACGGGCTGGTCGGCTGGGGGGAATCCGGCCTGTCGTCGCGCGAGGCCGCGGTCGCCGCGGTGATCCGCGATTTTGCCGGTTTCCTTGTCGGCCGGGATTGCCGGCAGATCGGCCGCATCTGGCAACAGGCCTGCCGCAGCCAGGATTTCGAAGGCGGGCGGGTGCTGACCGCCGCGATCCCGGCGATCGACATCGCCTTGCACGACCTGCTCGGCAAACGCCTCGGCGTCCCGGTCTGCCAGCTTCTCGGCGGCAAGCAGCGCGACGAATGGCAGACCGCCAGCCGCTACATGATGGTCGAGGCCTTCGCCGAAATCGATACAGAGGAGATCGACCCCATTCTCAGTCTCTCAACCCAAGCCGCCTGATCATGACCTCAGGCCATCCGGGAAATTACGCCACCTTGACGGACGTGACCGACCACGGGGCGTCATGTCCATGAGCTGGGCAACTGGGACAACGCATTCCCCTACACGGGCAAGCCCCGGTCGTGGCACCACGTTCTGCGAGATGCGGGCGTCGACGTGGCGTCGATCAGGTAGAGCCCGGTGTGCAGAGCGGCGTAGCCGAAAGCCGCAACACCCAGGTAGCCGCGGCGTTTCATCAGCCAGCGGGGGCCGCGCCAGCCCTTGAACAGCATCATCAGCGGTGTGATCATCATCACGACGATCATGAAGCGCGCGGCAAATTCGCCGGTCGGATGTAAAAGGCCCTGCACCGCCTTGGGATCACCGGAGGTGAGCCCGAGACCCATCGGGATGGCGGACAGGCTCAGGAGCGCCCAGAAGAACCAGGGGTGGTTCAGGACGGATTTGACATGTGACTTGAGGCTTGTTCCGCTGTGTTTCGACTGTAACGCTGCAATGCAGCATTTCCGTCGCCGTCAATTTCCGAGCGTTGCGAAATAATCGTCCCAGCTCTGATGCGGTCGCCCGGTGACGGCCTCGAAATCACCCGGCCTGTCGTAGGCGCCAAGGCGAATGCCGTCATAGATGCCGCCGATGACCGGCCCGAAAAAGGCACCGAGTTCGGCGGTCCGGTCGGCGACATAGGCCTCGGGGGACATGGCGCGATAGGTGAGCTGCGTGCCGAAGGCGGCGTTCAGATATTGGGTCAATCGGGCCTGCGTGATCGGCGTGCCGTTGAGATCGGCGGTACTGCCGGTCATCTCCGGGCGGGTCAGCAGCGCCGCATAGGCATGCGCCAGTTCCGCCCGCGTGGTGTAGCCACATTTTCCGTCACCGGCGCTATTGGCGACCTCGCCCTTGGCGCGGTAGCTGTCGATGTATTCCACGTCCGGCTCGATATAGATGCCGTTGCGCCCGATGGCCCAGTCCAGCCCGCTGGCGCGGATGTCGGCCTCGGTCTGACGGTTGCTCTGGACGATGGGCGAAAAGGGCGTGCCCTTTTCGGGGCCCTGAATGCTGGTGTAGACGATCTTCTTTACGCCGGCGGCCTTGGCGGCTGCGATGACGTTGCGGTGCTGGCCGATCCGTTCGTCGGGCGGAGCCATGCCGGAGACGAGCACCAGTGCCTCGACGCCGTTCAACGAGGCTTCCAGCTGGTCACGGCGGTCGTAATCGCCGGGGCGGATCTCGATGTTCAGGCGCTGTGCCTTCGCCGGAGTCCGGGCGAGGCCGATGACCTGCTCGGGGCCGACCCGGTCGATCAGGGTCTGCGCGATGGCGCTTCCGAGTTGGCCGGTGACGGCGGTGATGGCGAAAGTCATGGGGGGTCTCCCTTGGGTTTGAACCTGCCGGCAGGCGTCGGCGGCTCCTGGCGCAAGTCACTTGCCCGACAGTTGCTGCAGCGCGCCGGCCTCCCGGGACTTGCCCCCTGCGGTGCGATCCCTCGAAGGCCTCGCCTGCGATTTTGTCGGTGTCTCCATGCTGCCCGGCACGAGGCTGCTGCACCAGAAGGCCGGGCTGATGCCGGGATCCGGGCGCTCAGCCACCCGGCAGGATCAGGATCGCGCGGAAATCGTTCACATTGGTCAGGGTCGGCCCGGTCACGACCTGTCCGCCGATGACGCCGAAGAAGCCATGTGCATCGTTTCTCTGCAGGGCGCTGGCGGCATCGACGCCGATGGCCTGCGCCGCGGTGAGCGTCCCGGGCCCGACACAGGCGCCCGCCACCTCGGCGGCGCCATCGACGCCGTCGGTGTCGCAGGCCAGCAGGTGGATCCCCGGCTGTCCATTCAGTTCGACCGCCGCGGCAAGGGCATATTCCGCGTTCGGTCCACCGATACCATCCCCGCGCCGGGTCACTGTGCATTCACCGCCTGACAGGAGCAAAAGGGGCACCCCGGACGCCATGACCTGCGCCTTCAGGTCGACGGCCATGCGGGCATGTGCGGTACCAAGATCCCGCGCCTCTCCTTCAAGAGAATCTCCCAGAACCTGCACCTGGCACCCCGCGGCGCGCGCGGTCTCGACGGCGGCGGCAAGCGATTGCGCGGGGGCCGCGATGATCCGGGTCTCGGCGCGGGCCAGGCGCGGATCCCCCGGAGCCACCACCAGGTTGTCGCCCGACAAGGCGGCGGTCACCCTTGGCGGAACCTCGACAGCGTGCCGGCGCAGGATCGCCAGCGCATCGCGCGGCGTGCCTGTCTCGCCGACGGTCGGGCCCGAGGCGATCTGGCCCGGATCATCTCCCGGCACATCCGAGATCAGCAGCGTCAACAGCGGCGCGGGATGGCAGGCCGCGGCCAGTTGCCCGCCCTGCACCCGGCTGAGATGCTTGCGTACGATGTTCATCTCGCCAATCGGGGCGCCGGAGGCCAGCAGCGCGCGGTTGACCGCGATCTTGTCCTCCAGCGTCAGCCCGTCGCGCGGCGCGCAGAGCAGCGCGGAGCCGCCGCCGGAGATCAGCGCCAGCACGAGGTCGTCCGGCCCAAGCCCCGACACCAGGTCCAGCATCCGCCGGGTGGCGGCTTCGCCGGCGGCATCCGGCACCGGGTGCGCGGCCTCGACAATCTCGATTCCGTTGCAGGGGCGCGCATAGCCGTAACGGGTGATCACCAGCCCCTCGCAGGGGCCCAGCTCCGTCTCCACCGCTTCGGCCATGCGCGCGCTCGCCTTGCCCGCGCCGATGACCACAAGACGCCCTTTCGGCGGCTTGGGCAGATGTGCGGCCACCACCTGCACGGGATCGGCCACCGCCACCGCGGTGGAGAACAGCCCGGTGAGAAAGGCGCGGGGGTCGCCGATTTGCGGCGTGTCGGACATGCTCAATTCAGCCACCTCCGGTAGTCGCTGACCAGCAGGTGCGTGGGGGCTTCGTCCTCCTCGATCTCGGCAAAGCGGCCGATGGGGTCGCGGAAGATATTGTCGGTCTCGTCGTCGTTGACGGTCGAGACCTCGCCGATCAGCACGTCGCCGCCCTCGCCCCAGAAGGCGTGCCAGTCGCCGGGGCGCAGGGTGACGCTTTGTCCGGGGGCCAGATGCAGCTTTTCGCCGGGGCCATAGGCGTGGCGGATGCCGTCGCGCCAGACGGAGCCGCCCCTGTCCTCGGCAAAGTTGCCTTGGTCGTCGGAGCCGAAAAGCTCGACCACCAGCGTGGCGCCGCCGCGGTTGATGATGTCCTCGGCCTTGAGGGCATGGGTGTGCATCGGGCTGAGTTGATCCTGACGCGAGATCAGCAGTTTCTCGGCGTAGCACATGCCGCCGCCCTTTTGCAGATCGCCCAGCAGGCCATTTCGCAGGGTAAAGAGGAACAGACCCATCTCGTCGAACCGGCCATCGCCGTAATCGGTGATGTCCCAGCCGCAGCGGGCGTCGATCACATGCCGCGCGTCGTCCTTGCGCGCCTTGAATTCGTCGGGCGTCCAATAGGCGAACGGCGGCAGGGTGAAGCCGTGGTGCCGGATCATGGCGTCGGCCTGCGCCGTGATCTCGTTGACGCGGGAGCGTTTCATGCGGCGAGCTCGCAGGTGTTGAGGCTTTCGATGACCATCGCGGCCGACCAGGTGAAATGCGCGCCGCCACAGGGTTCGGCGGTGATCGGATCGTAATATTCGGCAAAGCCGCTGGTCTCGATCAGCCGCAGGCAGTCGGTGACAATCCGCTCGGCGGCAACGGTTTCGCCAGCGCGTTCCAACCCGTTGGCCGTCATGAAGTTGACGATCAGCCAGACCGGCCCGCGCCAATAGCGCAATGAATCGAAGTCCGGTGCGCCGGGATCGTGACTGGGGATGAGGTATTCGCAGGTCTTCGCCAAGGTCATGACCCGCTGGGCCAACGCCGCCGCGCGGTCCTTCGGGATCGGCGCGAAGGCGGCCAAAATGCCACCGACCGAGGGGCTCTCGATCAACTGGCCGATGCTGCGGTCGAGGCAGAGGTATTGCCCCATGCGGTCGCTCCACAGCGTCTCCATGGCGGCGATGCCGATGTCTGCCATGTCGCGGGACTCCGCTGCGATCTGGTCCATGCCCAGCCGGGCGGCGAGGTCCGCCACGTCCTGGCATGACCGGATCAGGATGGCGTTGAAGCCGGGATCGACAATCCGGAAGGGCGAGGCGTCGTGCAGCCTGGTGTTGTCCCAATCGAGGCTGCGGAACTTCTGCACAAGCCAGATGTAACGCTTGTACTGTTCGTCCGTGGGCCGGTGCTCGGGATTGGCATGGGCCGTGTCGCGCCGGGTGAAGGGCTGGACGTCCTCGGTCGGTACGCGCTTGAAGGCGTCGTCCCAATCGACCGAGTTGTCGCGGCCGGATTCCCAAGGATGAATGATCGCCACCAGCCCGGTACCCTGCGGGTCGCGGGCGCGGTAGAACCATTGGTGCCAGGCGTGGATCTTTGGCAGCAGCGCTTTTGCCTTCTCGGCGGCCAGGCCCGTATCCCGGGCGCGGTCAAGGATGCGGCGCACGGCAAAGCCTGCCACGGGGGGCTGGGTGATCCCGGTGGTGGGCACTTCGCGGCCGGTGCCCCAGACCTCGGGCCCGGGGAAATAGCCGTCGTCGGGCTGATGGAAGATGATATGCGGCACCATCCCGTCGTCCCATTGATGCGCCATCAGCGTCTCGATCTCGGTCCAGGCGCGGGGCTCGTCGAAGTGCGAAAAGCCCAGTGCGGACAGCGCCGAATCCCAGTTCCACTGAAAGGGATAAAGGCCCTTGGTGGGCACCGTATAGGTGCCCCGGTCGTTATCGCTCAGCACTTGCCGGGCGTGTCGGATCATCTCTTCACGGGTCATGGTCTTGCCTTTCACGCCACGGCCAGGGTGGTTTCGGGATCGAACCAGCGCACGCGGTCGGGCTGCGGCGCCAGGGTCAGGATTTCGCCAGGCTTGACGACCATGTCGCTGTCGAGCACGGCGCGGAACATCGCGCCATCGACGTCGCAGGTGACCAGCAGATGCGCGCCCAGCGGTTCGACGATGCGCACCCTGGCCTTCAGGCCCTCGTTTGCGGGTTGCATGTCCTCGGGCCGGATGGCGAATTGCAGCGGCTTGCCCGCCCCTTTCGGGCCGTCGACGACCCTGCCCGCGACGGTCCATTTGCCATCGCCGGCCGAGGTGGCCTGCAGGAAGTTCATCGGCGGGTTGCCGATGAAGCTGGCGACGAATTCGGCCGCCGGGTTGCGGTAGACCTCGATGGGCGAGGCCGCCTGGACGATCTTGCCCTGGTGCATGACGCTGATCCGGTCGGCCATCGACATGGCCTCGACCTGGTCGTGGGTGACGTAGACGGCGGTGGTTTTGCTCTCTGCCAGCACACCCTTGAGTTCCGCCCGCATCTCCATCCGCAAGAGCGCATCGAGGTTCGACAGCGGCTCGTCCATCAGGATCACGTCGGGCTCCATCGCCAGCGCGCGGGCCACGGCGACACGCTGGCGCTGACCGCCGGAGAGCTCGCCGGAATAGCGCTTGAGCAGCATCTCGATGTGCATCAGCCCGGCCACCCGTTCGACGCGGCGCTTGACCTCGTCATCGGGCAGCTTCTGCATCCGCAGGCCAAAGCCGATGTTCTCGAACACCGTCAGGTGCGGGAAGACGGCGTAGTTCTGGAACACCATCGCGATGCCCCGGTCCTTGGGCGCGAGGTGATCGACGCGGCGTCCACCGATCCACACTTCGCCCTCCGTCGCGGTTTCCAGCCCGCAGATGATGCGCAAGAGCGTGGTCTTGCCGCAGCCCGAGGCGCCGAGCAGCACCATGAACTCCTGGTCTGCGATGGTCAGGTTGATGTTGTGCAGCGCCTGGTAGGCTCCGAAGCGCTTGGCGACGTTCTTGATCTGGATTTCAGCCATTTCACTGGTTCCTTTTATCGGTTCGCTGGCCGGATTACCGGTTGGCGATGCCCCACATGGCGAAGAGGTATTTGCGCACGGCGAAGATGAAGATCAGCGCGGGCACGACGAGGATGAAGCCACCCGCGAACTTCAGGTGCAGCGGCGGGGTGTCGAGGCTTTGCAGCAGGAACGCGGTCAGCGTCCGGTTCTCGATGGTCAGCACGGCGGCCGCGAAGACCTCGTTCCACGAGATCACGAAGGCAAAGATGGCGGACGCCGTGATGCCGGGCAGGATCAGCGGCAGCACCACCTTGGTGAAGGCCGTGAGCCTTGTGCAGCCCAGTGTCCAGGCGGCCTCTTCCAGCTCGATCGGGATGCCGGAAAACAGCGAGAAGGTGATCAGCACCGCGAAGGGCAGGGCCAGCGTGGTATGCACCAGGGCAAGGCCGAACTGGGTGTCGTCAAGGCCGGTCTGGATGAACATCACCGCCAAGGGCAACGCCAGCAGGGGCAGCGGGAAGGCCCGGGTGAGCAGGATCAGCAGCCGGAACAACTCCTTGCCGGGGAAGTCGAAGCGCGACAGGGCGTAGCCCGCCGGGGACCCGATGGCGATCGACATGATCATGGTCAGCGCCGCCACGAGGATCGAGTTCTTCAGCGCCGCCAGCATCCCCGCGAAGCCGGCGAAGAATTGCAGCGATCCGAGGTCGAACTCGGGAAAGAACGGCTTGGGAAAGCTGTTCACGGTCTCTGGCGCGCTGAGCGTGTTGATCATCAGGAAATAGATCGGCACGAGCACCCAGGCGCAGAGCAGGATCACCCCGGCGAGATAGAGCAAGCGGCCAGCGCTGCGGGTGCTTGCCGCCGGGGCCGCGTCCGGTTCCTTGTCCGGATGCGGCACGGGCGCAGCCATGGATGCCTGGGTCATATCGTGGCTCTTTTCGGGACGCGCAGGGCGCGCAGGATGACAAGGGTCGCGGCAATCGAGATCGCGAGGATGATCAGCGCCATCGCCGCCGCCGCACCGCTGTTGAGCAGGTCGAACTGGTAGGCATAGGTCTCGCCCATCAGCACCGGGAAGAGCGTGCCACCAAGCGCCGCCACCACGGCAAAGACCTCGAAGGCCATGATCACCCGCAGGACCAATGCCGTTTGCAACGAGGGACGCAGCATCGGCAGGGTGATGCGCAGGAAACGCTTCCAGGGCGAGGCGCCAAAGACCTCGGCTGCCTCGTAGTATTCCTTGGGGATCAGCCCGATACCGGCGACGAGGATCACCAGCATGATCGCTGTCGCGCGCCAGATCTCGGCCAGCATGATGGCGACAAAGACGATGCCGGGGTTCTGGAAGGTCAAGAGGTTGACCGGTTTGTCGACGATGCCGACACCGTGCAGCATCGAGTTGAGAAAGCCCGACTGCTCGAAGATCGCCAGCCAGATCAGCCCGGCGGCAAGGTCGGAGATGCCCAGCGGGATGGTCCAGATGTAAAGCACCATGTCGCGGCCTTTTTCCATCCTGGTGACCATGGTGGCCATCAGCAGCGACAGCGCCAGCTGGATCGGCACCACGGCGACGGCCAAGAGCAGGGTGTTTCTCAGCGAGATCGGGAATTTCCAGTAGCTGACGACTTCGCGGAAGTTGTCGAGCGTGGCGCCCGCGCCGGTGGTAAAGGCCTGCTTGGCCACCAGCACGAAGGGATAAAGGAAGAACAGGCACAGAAACAGCGTCACCGGCAGGATCAGCACGTAAGGCAATAGTCGAGCGTTCATGGAATCGCTCCTTGTTCCGGCGCGTCCGCGCGCCATGGGTGGCAGGGGGGCAAGTCTGGGGGGTGTCCGGACCCTGGGGCCCGGACCGGGGCAAGGTGGGGAAGGAAATCCCCACCCTGGGAAGGTCACTCGACCGGGCACGCGCCCTCGGACGGCGCATCCGGGGCCCAGCAGGGCGCGCCGGTTTCGTTCATGATCGCCTCCAGCCGCGTCTTCTGGTCCTGCAACACGGCTTCGATCGGCTGACCGGCCAGGACGATCCGCTCGAAGGTATCGACATAGACGCGGTTGAAGTCGCCGCCCTTGTCACCAAGACCGGCGGGCAGGAGGCCCGGGTTGGCATCGGCAGAGCCCGACATCTTGGCGACAGCATCCCCGGCAGCCTTGACCGAAGGCGGCAGATCGTCAGGCAGGTCGACATCGACCACCGGGAAGAAGCTGGTGGCCTTCAGCGTGGCGATCTGGGTTTCGGGCTTCATCAGGTGTGCGATAAGCGCCTTCGACGCCTCCATGTCCGGCGCGGTGCGCGGAATGGCGACCCCGGCGAGGACCGGCATGAAGCCGCGGCCCTCGGGGCCCGCCGGCGCCGGGAAGGCGACGAAGTCATCCGGGCGCTCGTTGAAGGCATTGGCCAGACGCGAGGTGTGGTCGAACACGATCCAGGCGTCGCCGGACAGAAGCTGTTCCTGCATGAAGGAGAAGTTGGTCGAGCCGGGGTTGGTATGCGCCCAGAGCTCGCGGAACTTTTCCCAGGCCGTCACCGCCTTGTCGGAGGCAAAGGTGCGCACCACGCCATTGGTGTAGGACGGATAGAGATAGCCCTGGAAGAAGCGGTGCTTCAGCCCCTTGGGACCGGCCGGAAAGCCGAACTTCGGCTCGCCCGCGGCTTCATGCGCATTGGCCGCCCATTCGATCAGCTGGTCGTAGGTCAGCGCGTCGATATCGGCGCCCTCGGGCAGGTAGTGCAGCGCTTCGCGGTTGGCGGCCATGATGTAGCTGGCCTGCATCCACGGCATGTACTGCATGCTATCGGTGCCCAGCTTGGCAAGGTCGTTGAAGGTGTCCGAGGCGCTCATCACGCCCATGTCGCCCAGATCGACCAGGTTTTCCGGGTCCATCGCCGAAAAATTGCCGTGCAGCGCGCCCAGAAGGCCGATGGTGCCGGAATCGGCCTGAAGTTCCGCCTCCAGGCGGGTGATCCAGGGCCCAAGCTCGTTGGACTGGTAGTCCACCGCGTCGTCATGGCCCGACAGCACCTGGTCGCGCATCGCCTGCTGCTCTTCGACCGGGTTGGCCTGCGTCGACCAGAACAATACGTCGGCCTGTGCAGCACCGGCCGCAACCAGCAGTGCCAGCCCCGAGGCGGCGCCCAGCATCTTTCTTGCGTAAGTCATTCACGTCTCTCCCTTGGTTGATGATCTCCGACGCGCAGAAGACGCCCCGGGCTTTTCTGACCGATCACGCCAGCCCTCCCCGCATGTGACCTGCCAACAATCCGGCTTTGCCGGAATTCCGGGTCACGCCCACTTGAGGGGCACATCCCGAAGGTCGGTTCCCAGCATCTTTCCTGCGTTCCCGGCACGAAACCGGCCGGGACCCTCGGCCCCCCTGGCGGGCTGGTGCCTTGACCAGGACCCGTCAGAAAGGGTGGAGTTGGGTTGATATGGTATAAGGTTATATCATCGGTCAGCCGTAAATTTGAAGCACCCGTGGCCCGTGTGTAAGGCTCATGGGCAAACCCCTTGAGTTTCCGCTAAAAATCGGCCAGAAGAAAGATAGAACGATCTACCGAAGGATCCCGCCATGGCCGTCCGTCCGACACTCGAAACCGTCGCTCAAGAGGCAGGGGTTTCGATTCCGACGGTCAGCCAGGTGATTCGGGGCACCGGACGGATCTCGGAAAAGACCCGCGAAAAGGTCCTGAAGGCGGCCAAGAAGCTGCATTACATCCCCGATGGCCGCGCCGCTGCCATGCGCTCGGGCGAGAACCGCGAGATCGGTTTCGTGATCAACCAGATCGCCAACCCGTTCAATGCCGAGGTCATGAGCGGTGTCGTCGAGCTTCTCGAGGCGGAGGGCTACCTGGTGTCGATCCTCGACACCGGCGACGACGCGGCGCGGCAGGAACGGCATCTCGAGGCCTTCATCCGCAATGGTCGCGGCGGTTTGCTCTGGGTGCCGGCGCAGGACACGCCGGAGCGGACCTTCGACCTGCTGCGGGTGCAGGCGATCCCGACGGTGACCTTCATGCGCCCGGCCGGGGAGCGCTATGACCATGTCGGCGTCCGCAATGCCGTGGCGACCGAAACGGCGACCAGCCACCTGGCCGACCTTGGCCATCACCACATCGCCTATCTCGGCGGCACCGTGATGACCCTGGTGCGGCAACGCCGGATCCTGGGCTACGAACGCGTGATGAAGGCGCGCAACCTGGGCGCTCCGATCGTCTGGCCGTCGATCGATACCAAGCTGGCGGGCCTGGAGGCGCTGCGTGACCTGCGCCAGAGCCACCCCGAGGTCACCGCCATCGTCTGCAACGGCGACATGGTAGCCCTCGGCGCCTGTCTCGGACTTCAGAAGGCCGGGCTGGTTCCCGGGCGCGATCTGTCGGTGATCGGGTTCGACGATATTGCCGATGCAGCCCTGGCGACGCCGGCGTTGACCACCATGGCGATCTCGCCGCAGAAGCTGGGGCGCAAGCTGGCGCAGGTCTTGCTCGCCCGCATCCGCGAGCCGGACATGCCCACCACGGTCTCCGAGGTCTCGGCCAGGCTGGTCATCCGCGACACCACGGGGCCGGTTCCGGCGGGTGGTACGGGGGACTGACGGGCCCTGCGAAAGCGGAGTTCAAGTGCCGCAGGAAAGCGGTCAGCCGATAAATCCTGGGAACCTTCGTGCACCGCCGCTGCATACCGGGCTTGACCTGAGGCTTCGGCGGAGGTCGGCTTTCACGGCTGCGCCGTAACTGGCACGCACCCGCAGCAAATACCCGGTTTCCGTCCTCCTTTCCGGAAGCCTCGAAGGCACAGCATGGTTCGAGGCCATGCCGCGAAGCGCATGAATGTCCCGCCAACCGGATCTGAACAACGAGAATACTCCCGCAGTTCTTTTGCGAGGGAATTCTCTTGTCGGAGAAAACGATCCGACAGGCACCGGCAAGGCGGTTCGATAGATGGGGCAGGGGGCTTGCCCGCGCCCCCGGCTTTCATGAGTTCGTTCGAGGAGCGGCGGCGCTCAGGCCGCCACGACCGAAAGCGACTCGTCGGCCAATGCCACGCCAAGCGGATCGTCCAGTCGCTGGGCCTCTGCTTTCAGGCGCCTGGCCAGCCGAGTGACGTCCCGGGGATGTTTCGCGGACATGTTGAACCGCTATTCCGGGTCGGTTTCCAGGTCGAAGAGGATCACGCCGCCCTTCTCCACGATCAGCTTGAACCGCCCATCGAAAACCGCGCGCTGACGGCGTCGGGCGCGCGGCTCGTCGTTGCTGCCACGCATGATGTTGTAGGTCTCGTTCTCGATATAGGGTAACCGCGTCATTGATACCGCAGTTTACGCGGCTTGACTGTCGGCTTCTTGTGGCAACACCTTCCAGTTCCACGGCAGCAGCTCATCCAGCTG
>SBGD01000061.1 GCA_006226775.1 Paracoccaceae bacterium
TATGCCTCACGGCACCGCGTCAAAGGTGGGCGAATAGCCCGGAACAGGTGGGCGCATGTTGTCGGAATGGGTGGGCCGATCCTCCGGAATACGCAATCTCGTCCACGGGGTCGAAATAGACGCCGGAGGCCAGGTGCGGAATGGGGATATCGGGCGGTACGGGAAAGACGCGGGTGCCATCGGCATCGGTCAGGGTCATGGCGGTGTCGCTGAACCTTGCGTCATGGCGGGCCTCGGGCCGCGCGCCGTCGATCCAGCGCCGCAGCGCCGGGGGCAGGTCTTGGGCCGGGCCGAGACGGATGGGCAGGTAGTCCAGAACAAGCGTTTCCGTCCCGTGGTCAAAGCGATCGACGCGGTGACCGGAGGCTGGTGCAACATAGGTGAACTGGAAGCTGGCGATCCGGTCCAACCCGGTGATCTGGGACAGTCGCGACAGGAGCGTGCGGAAATTCGGCCCGAGCGGCTTGTTGACGTGGGTGAGCGCCGGGACATGCGGGTTGGACAACCGGATACCGTCGAGGTCGACCCGGCTGCGCCGTGACTTGTCTCCGCCCAGCAGGATGGTTTCGATGAAGCTGCCCGGGGTTGCTTCGACTGTCCATTCCACCTTGTCGGCATCGAGCAGCACGAGGATGACCTCGCTGCCGGGACGGTCGACGATCACCCTGGCCTGGGGTTCGTTGCGGAAATCGCCGGGCGCGACCCAGCCCTTGTTGACGGCAACAACGTGGATTTCACGTTCTGCAACCGCCGGCCATGCAATCCACAGGATCAACATGGCAACAAGGATCGTCGGAACCAGTCTCACGCGCACCCCCGGTTTCTGGCGCGCCCCAGTCTAGCACACTTCCCGAAACCATGGTGACATGGTCTCGGGCTGAATCAATCACATCGGTCTGCGGGGTTACGCCCGGCGGCGGCGCCCGCCGGAGCGGCCTGCGCGGCCGCGGCCTTCCTGGCCGACCTTCGGGGCCACCTTGTTCGTCGAGATCCACATCTGGCCGTGCGGGTCGTTGTCGGTCAGGAAATTGGCGGCGCGGATCGCCTCCATCTCCGAACCGGGCCGCGCCAGGGTCGAGCCGAGGCCGAAAAGCTGGCAGAAGGTCTCGTCATCCATGTCCTCGGGCAGGACAATGCCGGAGGCCGCAACCTCGGCCCGCTTGGCGGCGATCTTCGAGGGCGGCACCGGCAGGGCGATGGGGTTCATGATCGCCGAGGTCATGCCCGCGCCCATGGCCATCGGCAGGAAGGCATTGTTGATGCCATGCCGGTTGGGCAGCCCGAACGAGATGTTCGACGCGCCGCAGGTGGTATTGACGCCCAGTTCCTCGCGCAACCGGCGGACCAGGGTGAAGACCTGCTTGCCGGCGGTGCCCATGGCGCCGATCGGCATGACCAGCGGGTCGACCACGATGTCATGCGCGGGAATGCCGAAATCGGCGGCGCGCTGGACGATCTTCTTCGCCACCGCAAAGCGCACGTCGGGGTCTTCGGAAATGCCGGTGTCGTCGTTCGAGATCGCCACCACCGGCACGTTGTATTTCTTGACCAGCGGCAGGATCACCTCCAGCCGCTCTTCCTCGCCCGTGACCGAGTTCAGGAGCGGGCGGCCCTCGGCGACCTCGAGCCCGACCTCCAGCGCGCCGGGCACCGAGGAGTCGATGCACAAGGGCACGTCGACAAGCCCTTGGACCAGCTCGAGAATCTGGCGCATCAGCGGCGGTTCGGTCTCGTTCGGGTTGGGGTTGGAGTTGTAGACCACCCCGGCATTGATATCGAGCACATTGGCCCCGGCGGCGACCTGGGCGATCGCGTCCCGCTCGACGGTCGAGAAATCGCCCGCCTCAAGCTCGGCGGCCAGTTTCTTGCGGCCGGTGGGGTTGATCCGCTCGCCGATGACGCAGAACGGCTCGTCAAAGCCGATGACGGCGGTTTTGTTTTTCGACTCGACGATGGTGCGCGTCATGCGGCAACTCCTTTGAAGCGCTCCAGGATGGCTGGCAGCGCGGGATCGGTGAAATCTTGCATCGTGACATGGGCCCCGGCCTGGCGCAGCCCGTGGTCGTCCAGCCCTGAGCGGATGCCCACGGTATAGGCGCCGGATCCGCGCGCGGCGCGGGCGCCGGAGGGGCTGTCCTCGAAGGCAATCGCCTGGTTGGGGGTGACGCCCAGCTGGCGCATCGCCTCCTGGTAGGGATAGGGGTCGGGCTTGCCGCGCGGGCATTCCTCGCCGATCACGATCACCTCGAAGGCGTCGCGCAGCCCGATGGCGCCCAGCATCGCCTCGGCATTGGGGCGCATGGCATTGGTGACGATGGCGCGGGGCCAGTCCTCGGCCACGGCGCGCGCCACCAGCGTGTCGACGCCGGGCATCGGCGGATAGGGCCGGGGCAGGCGGTCGCGGAACTGGGCTTCCTTCCATTCCGAAAGGCCCTGGGGGTCGGGTTCGTCCGGCAGGAACTCGGCGAAGACATCGACGTTCAGCCGCCCGTGGACATGGGTCATGTAGAAGGCCGCGTCGAGGTCCATGCCGCGCGCTGTCCAGAGCTCCTTGTAGACCTGCATGTGAATCGGGTCGGAATTGAGCATGGTTCCGTCGAGATCGAAAAGCAGCGCGGGCATGGGGTGTCCTTATGTCTCGCGGGCCGGGCGGCAGGCCGCGCCGCCGGTGTCGGTGGCCCATTGGGCATTGGTCTTGATGCCGCCGAGCGGGAAGAAGTGGACCTGTGCGATATTGCACTCGGGATGCGCGGCCTTGTGCAGCGCAAGCTCGGTCACCACTTCCGTGGGCTCGTAGGGCAAAAGCAGCTTGGTCACGTCCATGGCCCGTTTCTGCAGGACTTTCAAGGAGGGGCCGACGCCGCAGGCGATGGCGAACTTGATCAGCGTCTGCAGTTTGGCCGGGCCGGCGATGCCGACATGGATCGGCAGAGTGATGCCGGCCTCTTGCAGCGCCTCGGCCCAGGCGATGATCGGCCTGGCGTCAAAGGCGAACTGGGTGGCCAGCGCCATCTCGGCGTCGGTGGTCTCGGAGAATGCCTGTTTCCAGCGCAGCGCGGCCTCGACATTGGCCGAACCGCCGTCGGGGTCGATGTCGCGGTTGCCCTCGGGGTGGCCGGCGACATGCAGGCGCTTGAAGCCTGCCTTGTCGAACAGACCGGTCTGCATCAGCGCGATGGAACTGTCGAAAGCGCCCTGCGGTTCGGCGAGCCCCCCGGCGAGCAGCAGCGCCTGGTCGACGCCGGCCTCGCCCTGGTACATGGCGATCCAGTTTTCCAGCGTGGCGGCATCGCGGATGATGCGCGCCGGGAAATGCGGCATGACGGGAAAGCCGTCGCGCGCGAGGCGGCGGGCGGTGGCGACCATCTCCTCGATCGGCGTGCCGTCGATATGGGCGATGTAGACGCGGGTGCCGGGGGCCAGCACTTCGCGGAAATCCGCGACCTTCTCGGCGGTGCGCGGCATCACCTCGAGGGAATAGCCGGCGAGGAAGGCCTCGACCTCGGCCTGTGCGGTCCGGCGCGGCGCGGGATCGCGGCGTTTGAAGTTCAGCAGAGCCATTGCGGCCTCCCAGAGTTGCACGGGACCCATGACCGTCAGGCCGGGGCCCATCCATCGTTGGCGATCAGCGCCTTGAGCCGGGCGCGATCATACTCGGCATCGAGACGGGCCGCTTCGCTTGCGGCCACCTCCGATGCCTCTCCGTCAACCGGGTAGGGGGCGGCCTTGCGCCATTCGGCAAGATAGGCATCGGTCTCGGCCGCGCCAACCTTCATCGCGGCGCGGTCGATGGCCTGCTCGAAACGCTCGGGCAGGGGCGCCTTCGACGCCCGGCGGCCCTTGCCGACGATGACCTGCGCCGGGATGTCCCGCCAGTAGACCACTGTCACATCAACCATGCGAATCCCCTTCTCGGTTGACCCTGATTAGACGAGGGCCGGGTGGTGCCGCGTGCCGTTTTCGACAGAACGCCGCGGATCAGCGACCTGCGCCGGGCACGCGCCATGGATAGGCGCTGCGCCGCCACAGGGAAACCCGCAGTGCGGCTCATAATTCTCATGCAGATGATGAGCCTCGTTCATGGCGGAAATTTGCCTGACCGTGGGGAAAGATTTGACAATTGGCCGATACGATGCCTTGCGCGAAAGGGGGCGCATCCCTATCCTGCAAGGCAACACGATACTCGGAGGGCGCAAGATGACGCCCAGGCGTCCCAAAGGTGCGGGCGCATTCCCGAAACCGGTAGAGAGCCCCGCGCCCCAACCGCCCGATCCGGACGAGCTTTATGCCGCGCTGGATCTGGGCACCAACAGTTGCCGGATGCTGATTGCCCAACCCAAGGGCAGTCAGTTTCACGTCGTGGACAGCTTTTCGAAATCGGTGCAGCTGGGATCCGGGCTGGAACGCTCGGGGCGGCTGAGCCGGGCCTCGATGGGGCGCACGGTCCAGGCGATGCGGATCTGCGGCCAGAAGCTGAAGCGCCACGGGGTGATCCGGATGCGGCTGGTGGCGACCGAGGCCTGCCGGCGGGCGAAGAATTCCCGCGACCTGGTGAAATTCGTGCGCCGCGAGACCGGCTTGCAGCTGGAAATCATCCAGCCCGAGGAAGAGGCGCGGCTGGCGGTGATCTCCTGCGCGCCGCTGGTCTCGACCAAGACCGATCAATTGCTGGTGGTCGATATCGGCGGCGGCTCGACGGAACTGGTCTGGATCGATCTTTCGACGGTGCCCAATCACGACCGGCCGCGCGCGATCATGCGGCTGCACACCGGGTTCCAGAACGCCGACAGCCCGTTTCCGGTGGCGCGGGTGGTGGACTGGATCTCGGTGCCCCTGGGGGTGGCGACGCTGCGCGACCAGTTCAACGATGTCGAGGACGACGCGGCGCGCTATGCGCTGATGTCGTGGTTCTTCGAGGAGAACCTGGCCGATTTCGCGCCCTACAAGAACGAACAAGCGCGCGAGGGGTTCCAGATCGTCGGCACGAGCGGAACCGTGACCACGGTGGCGGCCTCGCACCTGGGGCTGAAGCGCTATGACCGCAACAAGGTGGACGGGTTGCGGATGACCAGTGACCAGATCGACAAGGTGATCAACGGCTACCTCGAGCTTGGCCCCGAGGGGCGGCGCACCGATCCGCGGATCGGCCAGGACCGGCACGCGCTGATCATGTCGGGCGCGGCGATCCTGCAGGCGCTCTTGCGCTGCTGGCCCACCGACCGGCTGTCGGTGGCGGACCGCGGCCTGCGCGAGGGGTTGCTTTACGCGCAGATGTCGGCGGACGGGGTGCTGGAGGACGGGCCGTTCTGAACGGCGCGTCTTGAAATTGTGCGCTGCGCGCGCTTTATGAGCCCTTCGGGCGGAATGGGGGGCCAGCCCCCCAAACCCCCCGGGATATTTTTGAACCAGAGAAGGACCGGGGCGGGATTTCATGGCGAAGACACCTTCGGGCAAGAACACCTCGGGGCGCGGGCAGCGCGATCTGACGGTCAAGGTCAAGACCGCGCGGGGGCGCAAGTTGTCCTCGACGCGCTGGTTGCAGCGGCAGTTGAACGACCCTTACGTCAAGCGCGCCCAGGCCGAGGGCTATCGCGGGCGGGCGGCCTTCAAGATCCTCGAGTTGGACGAGAAGTACCGTTTTCTCGTGCCCGGGGCGCGGGTGGTGGACCTGGGCTGTGCGCCGGGCGGCTGGTGCCAGGTGGCGGTCAAGCGGGTCAATGCGCTGGGGGAGAAATCCGGCAAGGCCGTGGGCCGGGTGCTGGGGATCGACCTGCAGGAGGTTGAGCCGATCGCCGGGGCCGAGCTGCATGTGCTGGATTTTCTCGACGAGGGCGCCGACGACAGGGTCAAGGGCTGGCTGGATGGCAAGGCCGACGTGGTGATGTCGGACATGGCGGCCTCGTCCTCGGGGCACAAGCAGACCGATCATCTGCGGATCATGACGCTTTGCGAGGCGGCGGCCTGGTTCGCCTTTGACGTGCTGGAGCCGGGCGGGACCTTCGTGGCCAAGGTGCTGGCCGGGGGCGCCGAGGGGGAGTTGCAGAAGCTGTTGAAGCAGAACTTCACCAAGGTGGCGAATGTCAAACCGCCAAGCTCGCGGTCGGATTCATCGGAGAAGTTCGTCGTGGCGACCGGCTTTCGCGGCACGCCGCCGGAGTGAAGGAACCGGCCCCGGTGTGAGAGCGGGCCGGCCCAGTCGACCTGGAAACGCGCGTCCGGCTCAGGCCTCCTGCGGCACGAGGATGCAGGAGAAAATCAGACAATCCAGAGCGGCGAAGGCCGCGATCCCAAGCAGAATGACCATTGAACATATCCCGATGCTTTACCTTTTGCCAAGGTAAGGCACTGCCTTGATCCTGCCAAGGTTCACGGCGAAAAACGGCGAAATTACAGCAATTTGCAGCGCCTTCCTTGCGTGATCGGAACCGGTGGCGCGGCGCGGTGGGGATTGGACGGCAGGGCGAAACAATGCCGCCCCGGCCTGTGGCGAAAATCGGGCAGGGCGATTCTGCCCGGGCGTCAGCCCGAGAGCGCCTTCGAGAGGTTTTCGTCGATCTTTTCCAGGAACCCCATGGTGGTCAGCCATTTCTGCTCGGGGCCGACCAGAAGCGCCAGGTCCTTGGTCATCTGGCCGGATTCCACCGTCTCGACGATCACCCGTTCGAGGGTTTCGGCAAAGGCGCGCAGGGCGATGTTGTCGTCGAGCTTGGCGCGGTGCTTGAGCGCGCCGGTCCAGGCGTAGATCGAGGCGATGGAATTGGTCGAGGTGGCCTCGCCCGCCTGGTGCTGGCGGAAGTGGCGGGTGACGGTGCCATGGGCGGCCTCGGATTCCACGATCTTGCCGTCCGGAGTCATCAGGATCGAAGTCATGAGGCCGAGCGAGCCGAAGCCCTGGGCCACGGTGTCGGACTGGACGTCGCCGTCGTAGTTCTTGCAGGCCCAGACATAGCCGCCCGACCATTTCAGCGAGGAGGCGACCATGTCGTCGATCAGGCGGTGCTCGTACCAGATGTCCTTTTCCTTGAACTTGTCGGCGAATTCCTCGTCGTAGACCTTTTGGAACAGCTCCTTGAAGCGGCCGTCATAGGCCTTGAGGATGGTGTTCTTGGTCGAGAGATAGACCGGCCAGCCGAGGTTCAGCCCGTAGTTGAGCGCGGCGCGGGCGAAATCGAGGATCGACTGGTCGAGGTTGTACATCGCCATGGTGACGCCGGAGGAGGGTGCATCGAAGACCTCGCGCTCGATCACCGTGCCGTCCTCGCCCTCGAATTTCAGCGTCAGTTTGCCGGCGCCGGGGAAGTGGAAATCGGTGGCCTTGTACTGATCGCCAAAGGCGTGGCGGCCGACCACGATGGGCTTGGTCCAGCCCGGCACCAGCCGCGGCACGTTGCGGCAGATGATCGGCGCGCGGAACACCACGCCGCCGAGGATGTTGCGGATGGTGCCATTTGGCGAGGGATACATGCGCTTGAGGCCGAATTCCTCGACCCGCTGTTCATCCGGGGTGATGGTGGCGCATTTGACGCCGACGCCGACCTCTCTGATCTTGTGGGCGGCGTCGAAGGTGACCTGATCGTCGGTGCGGTCGCGTTCCTCGATCCCGAGGTCGTAGTAGAGCAGGTCGATGTCGAGGTAAGGCTCGATCAGCTTTTTCTTGATGAAATCCCACATGATGCGGGTCATTTCGTCGCCGTCGAGTTCGACAATGGGGTTGTCTACCTTGATCCGGGTCATCGGGGCCTCATGCGCTTGGGGGAATCGGTCGGTGGTGCCGGTCCTAGCCTAGAGATGCGCGGTCGGGAAGCAATGTATGCCGTTGTATACCATTATGCCGCAGCGTCAGGCCTCAAGGGCGGCGCGCGTCTCGATCCGGCGCAGATGCAGCATCAGCAGGCTCGCGCAGGCGGCAAAGACCACCACCCCGGCGACCATCGGCAGGGGCGTGCCGTCGAAGGCCAGCCCGACCGGCACCGCGAGGATCACCGACAGGACGGTGGCGACGGCGCTGATCACGCTGGCGCCGAGACCGGCGATATGGCCCAGCGGCTCCATCGCCAGCGCGTTGAGGTTGCCGATGCACATGCCGGCCTGGAAGAAGACCGAGATCTGCCACAGGATGAAGAGCGCGAAATGCGCCTCGGTCGAGAGCGGCAGCAGGAACAGCCCCAGCGCCAGCGACGACAGCCCGACCTGCACGATCAGGCTGAGCGTGACGAGGTAGCGCATCCCCAGGCGCACCACGAGCACCGAGTTGAGAAAGCTCGCCGTGCCGGCGCACAGCGCGATCAGGCCGAACCAGAGGTGGAATGTATCGGCGCGGCCGAATTGCGCGTCGAAGGCCTGTTGGGTGAGCGAAAGCACCGAGAACAGCATGGCGAAGGTGAAGGTCAGCGCGGCGATGGCGGTGCGGACCGAGGCATGGGAAAACACCTCGCGCGTGCCCTGGACCAGCGCGGGCAGGCGCAGCGGGCGGCGCGCGGCGGGCGGCAGCGGCTCGGTCAGGCGCAGCATCATCCAGCCGGTGGCAAACAGGCTGAAGACGATGAACATCAGGAAGACCGCGCGCCAGCCGCCCCAGGCGATGAGCAGCGCGCCAAGGGTCGGGGCGAAGGCGGGGATCAGGGTGAAGATGATCATCACGAAGGACATCAGTCGCGCCATTTCGCGGCCTGAATAGAGATCGCGGATGATCGCCAGCGCCACGATGCGCGGGGCGGCGGCGCCCAGGCCCTGCAGGATGCGGGCGGCGATGGCGAGGTCAAGCGTCTCGGCGCGCCAGGTCAGGAAGGCGCCGAGGATATAGAGCCCGGACCCGGCGATCACCACCGGCTTGCGGCCGAAACTGTCGGACAGCGGCCCGGCAAGGAAGGTGCCCAGCCCCATGCCGAGGATGAAGGAGGTGACGATCCATTGGCTGCGGTTGGGCGCCTCGGGGCTGAGTTCGGCGGTGATCTGCGCCATGGCGGGCAGCATGGCGTCGATGGCCAGCGCCACGGTGGACACCAGCATGGCCATCATGAAGATGAATTCGCCCTGGGAAATGCGTTGTCCCGACATCGGCCCTCCAACGGCATCCCATGAGTCGGGCAGGCCCGTTGCTGAACCAGTTAGTTCAGTGGAAAGCGCCGGTCAATGTCGAGGTGACTGTGCGTTTTTGTGAAAGGCGCGGGCCGGATCACAGGGTGGTAGGACAACAGGGTGACACGGGCGAGTCCGGGTTGGAGCGGACCTTGCAAAAAGCACGACCTGAGCCGGGACAGCGGCGGCCCGCGGGATGCCGCTGCCACGGTTCTTCTGCGCAGTTTATCTCGGCCAGGTCCGGATGACCTCGGAGCGATGCGCTGACGTCACCGCAGCGGCAGCCCGGGGGGCGGGCCGCCGCTGGCCCGGCGCCTTCGGCTTGATTACGGGCCGGGAAAGGGCCATTCCTGTTCCGCAAGCCCGCCTTGATACATCCCTTACGCCCGGCCTTTCGGCACCACCTCGTAGCCCGGTGCCTCGGGTTCGTCGTCGGTCATCTCGGCGGGAAAGCCCTCGGCGCGGATCTCGAGGCCGGTGGCCTCTTCGAGGCGGCGGATGATATTGGGCGACAGCTCGCGCGGACCGAACCGCGCGATGCCGTCGTCGAAGATCTGCATCATCAGCGGGTTCATCTCCAAAGGCACCCCGGCGCGGTCGGCGACCTGCTGGAACAACCCGATGTCCTTTTTCACCAGGTCCATGGTGAAGGAAATGTCGCGCGAACCGTTGAGAATCACCTGGCTTTCGGTCTCATGCACGAAGGAGGTGCCCGAGGAGATGCGGATCGCCTCATAGGCGGTGGCCAGATCCATGCCGGCGCCCCTGGCTGTCACCAGCGCCTCGGCGCAGGTGATCAGGTTGGCGGTGGCGAGGTAGTTGGTCACCACCTTCAGGATCGAGGCCGAGCCCAGGGGCCCGGTGTGCAGGATGCGCCGGCCCATGGCGGTGAGCAGCGGGAAAATCCGCTCGAAAGTCTCGCGGTCACAGCCGGCGAAGATCGAGATATTGCCGGTATCGGCGCGGTGACAGCCGCCGGAAACCGGGCAATCCACTGCCGCGCCGCCGCGCTCGTTGACCAGCGCGCCCAGACGCCGCACCTCGGCCTCGTCGGTGGTGGACATCTCCAGCCATATCTTGCCCGGCGCGACCTCGGGAAGCATCTGTTGCAGCACCGCGTCGGAGGCGGCGGGCGAGGGCAGGCAGGTGATCACCACGTCGCAATCGCGCATCATCTGCGCGGGCGCGGTGCCGGGGGTGGCGCCGCGCAGGGTGAAGCGGGCCACCAGCTCGGGATTGAGGTCAAAGACGGTGAGGTCGAAGCCATTGCGCAGCAGGCTGCCGCAAAGCTTGGCGCCGACATTGCCGAGACCGATGAAGCCGATTTTCATGAGGTGCCCTTTCCGCCCCGGGATTTGCCCGACCTTCGGCGCGGCGAGGGGCGGCGGTCAATCGAAAAGCATCAGGTCCGCTGCGCCAGTTGCTCGCGCATGTGCGAGGCGCAGCCCAAGAGCGCGGCGTCGTCGTTCTCGATCAGCCATGCGGGGAATTGCGTCATGAAGTCGGAAAACCGGCCCTTGTCGCAAAACGCCTCGGCAAAGCCCATGCGGTCGAACCAGGGCGCCAGCGAACGGCTGACCCCGCCGATGAAATAGATCCCGCCAAAGGGCAGTTGCATCAGCGCGATATCGCCCGCGACGCGCCCGGCGAAACGCACGAAATATCGAACGGTTTCAAGCGCCTGTGGGTCGCTGCCATCGGCGGCGCCTGCCATGATCTCGCCCGGTGTCTTGCCCGCACCGCCGCCCGTCTCATGCTGGCGCCAGCGGTAGAGCGCTTCGAGACCGCGGCCCGAAAGCGCCTCTTCGACCGAGGGGAATTCGCCCTCGGAGGCAAGGAAATCGCCCAGCCGCTGTTCCTCGGCGGTGCGCAGCGGCAGGCTGATGTGCCCGGCCTCGGAGGGCGGCACCACGGTCAGCCCGCCGCTTTGAAAGACCATGGCGATATTGACCCCGGTGCCCAGCCCGATCACCAGCCGCGTCGGGTTGGAAGCCTTGGCACCTTCGTGCAGGAGCGGGCGCAGATCGGCGGCGGTCAGGTGGCCCAGCGCATGACCCTGGGCCTGCAGGTCGTTGAGCACGGCGACATGCGCCGCACCGGTGGCCTCGGTCACGCTGGCGGCGTCGATCACCCAGGACAGGTTGGTCATCCGCAAGACGCCCGCCATCACCGGCCCGGCCCCGGCGACACAGGCCGCCACCGGCCGCGCGCCGGTCTCCGCCAGGTATTCCCGCAGCACCTCGCCCAGCGCGGCACGGTCGGCATTGCGGTAGCGCCGCAGCGAGCCGTCCTGAAGCATGGTGCCGCGCGCCAGGGCGACGCGGGTATTCGTGCCGCCGATATCGGCCACGAGGGTCAGGTCCTGGGTCTGGGTCATCTCGGCCTCTCTGTGAGCGCTAACATAGCTCTTCATAGACTGTCCTGCGGGTGGATTTCAACCGTCCGGCGCCGGGCCGGAGGTGGCGCCGATCATGAAGCGGTAAGGGATCATCTCGGTGCGCGGCGGGGCGAGGGGGGCATCGATCCGTGCCATCAGGATATCGGCGACGCGTCGCCCGGCCTCGCGCACCGAGGAGCGGGCGGCGGTAAAGACCGGCTCGGCATCGGTGCCGTTGCGCAGGTAGGACAGGTCGTCGTCGAAAGTCACCACCGAGATGTCGCGGCCGAGGATCAGCCCGCGCGCCTCGACTGCCCGGCGCACCCCCAGCGCGGTGATCATCGACGACACCACCAGCGCGGTGGGCTGCTCCGCGCCCGAGAGCATGGCATTGGCGGCGTCGAAGCCGTAAGCCTCGGTCATGTCGTCCGAGGTCATCCAGGCCGGGTTGGCCGTAAGCCCGGCATGCTCGAGCGCCTCGAGGAAACCGCGGCGGCGGCGGTTGCCGAAGTCCAGCGTTTCCAGCCCGTTGATCAGCCCGATGCGGCGATGGCCCAGGTCGGTGAGATGGGTGGTCGCCTCGCGCATGGCGCGCACGTTCGACACGTCGACATAGTTGTAGCCCGCCGTCACCTCGCTGGCGCGGCCATGCACCACGAAGGGCAGGCCCAGCTCGTCCAGCAACCCGATCCTGGGGTCGGCCATGCGCGGGCCATGCACCACGATGCCGTCGACATTGCCCTTGATCCTGAGATCGCGGTAAAACGCCTCCTCGTCGCGGTCGGGCACCAGCGACAGCAGCATGTCGTAGCCGCGGGCGGAATAGACCTCGCCCGCGCCGGCGACGAAATCGCCGAAGATCGGGTTGACCATCTCGTGCTGGGTCGAGACCGGGATGACATGGCCGATCGCCATCGCCCGCCCGGTGGCCAGCGAGCGTGCGCGGGTATTGGGCTGGTAATTGGCCTCGCGCGCCGCCTTCATCACTTTCTGACGGGTCTTCTCGCTGACCTCCGGATAGCCGTTCAGCGCGCGGCTGACCGTGGTTTGCGACAGGCCGAGGTGTTCGGAAAGCTGTTTCAGGTTCATGGCAATATGTCCTTTCAAATCGGTCCGAACGCCAGGCGTTCTAGCGCGAAGCGGGCCCGGGGCAAAACCGTTTCTGACGCCGGCGGATCTTTCTGCGGTGCAGCGAAATCATTGGATTTGTTAAATAAAACCACGTTGACTTTGCGACATGTTTGCCGCACTGTAAACCCGTTCAAAGCGCTTTGAGGCTGGCCGGAAAAAGGTTGCGCGAGCGTGTCAAAAAGTGCTCAATGACGTGCGGGATCCGCGCATAGGGAGGAAAATTGATGAATAGATCGCTTTACGCGGGTGTGGCGTCCTTGGCGCTGGCGGCGGGCATGGCCCAGGCCGCCAGCCATCTGCCGTTCACGCCCGGAGAGGGGGATTTCAACTGGGAAAGCCTCGAGGCCTTTGCCGCCGAGCATGATTTCGACGGCGAGGAAATCAGCGTCTTCGGCCCTTGGCGCGGCGACGACCAGCAATTGTTCGAGACGATCATCGCCTATTTCGAGGAGGCCACCGGCGCGACCATCAGCTATGCCTCGTCGGAATCCTATGAACAGCAGATCGTGATCGACACCGAGGCCGGATCGCCGCCCAATGTCGCGGTGCTGCCGCAGCCCGGGCTGATCGCCAACCTGGTGTCCAAGGGCTTTGTCGAGCCGCTGGGCGAAGAGACCGAGACCTGGCTGCGCGAGAATTACTCCGCCGGTGACAGCTGGGTGTCGCTGGGGTCCTTCCTCGGGCCGGACGGTGAGGAACGGCTTTACGCCTTTCCCTACAAGATCGACGTGAAATCGCTGGTCTGGTACTCGCCCGACAATTTCGACGACGCGGGCTATGACATCCCGCAGACCATGGAAGAGCTCAAGGCGCTCAATGACCAGATCGTCGCCGATGGCGGCACGCCCTGGTGCATCGGCCTGGGCTCGGGCGGGGCGACCGGCTGGCCGGCGACCGACTGGGTCGAGGATTTGCTGCTGCGCACCCAGCCGCCCGAGGTCTATGACCAATGGGTCGCCAACGAGATCCCCTTCGACGATCCGCGCATCGTGGCCGCGATCGACGAATTCGGCGAATTCGCCCGCAATGACGACTACGTGGCCGGTGGCGCGGGGGCGGTGGCCTCGATCGACTTCCGCGACAGCCCGGACGGGCTCTTTTCCTCGCCGCCGCAGTGCTACATGCACAAGCAGGCCTCGTTCATTCCGACCTTCTTCCCGGAAGGCACTGAACTGGGGCTGGACGCCGATTTCTTCTACTTCCCGGCCTATGCCGAGAAGGACCTCGGCAAGCCGGTGCTGGGGGCGGGCACGCTTGCCTTCATCACCAAGGACAGCCCCGGCGCCCGCGCCTTCCTCGAGTTCCTCAAGACCCCGATCGCGCATGAGCTGTGGATGGCGCAATCGGGCTTCCTGACGCCCTATGGTGCCGCCAATGTCGAGCTTTACGGCAATGACGCGCTGAAAAAACAGGGCGAGATCCTGCTGGGCGCCACCACCTTCCGCTTTGACGGCTCGGACCTGATGCCTGCGGGGGTCGGTGCGGGATCGTTCTGGACCGGCATGGTCGATTACACCGGCGGCAAATCCGCGGCTGACGTGGCGGCGGCGATCCAGAAAAGCTGGGACGGGTTGAAGTAGGCCTGACGCCACCGGCGCTCCGCCATCCGCGGGGCGCCGCAGTCCGCGCAATCGAAGACACCACGAGAGGGGACGAAGATGCATCCAGCCATCATGGGACTGTTGACCATCGTCATCGGGGTCGGGGGGTGCATCGGCTACTTCTACTTCTCCAATGTCTTTCTCGACAAGGTGCTCTATCCACCCACCGGGCCGAACGCCGGGCGCAATATCAACCGGGCCAACCAGATCCGGCCCTGGCTGTTCCTGTTTCCCGCGCTCTTCGCGCTGGGCTTGTACCTGGCCTACCCGGTCTTTGCCACGCTCTGGCTGTCGCTGACCGACCGTGACCAGGGCGGTGCCTTTGTCGGGCTGGCCAATTACCGCCAGATGATGAGCGAGGACAAGTTCTGGGAAGCCATGCGTAACAACATGCTGTGGCTCTTCGTGGTGCCCGCGATGTCGACCGCCTTCGGCCTTCTGGCAGCACAGCTGACCGACCGCATCTCCTGGGGCAATTTCGCCAAGTCGCTGATCTTCATGCCGATGGCGATCTCCTTCGTCGGCGCCTCGGTGATCTGGAAACTGATCTATGACACCCGCCCCGAGGGCACCGAGCAGATCGGCCTGCTCAACGCCATCTGGGTCGGCATGGGCGGCGAGCCGCAGCAATGGCTGACGCTGATCCCGTGGAACTCGTTCCTGCTGATGATCGTGCTGATCTGGATCCAGACCGGCTTTGCCATGGTGATCCTCTCGGCGGCGCTGCGCGGCATTCCCGAGGAAACCATCGAGGCGGCAATCATCGACGGCGCCAGCCCCATGCAGATCTTCTTCAAGATCAAGGTGCCGCAGATCATGTCGACCATCGTGGTGGTCTGGACGACGATCACCCTGGTGGTGCTCAAGGTCTTCGACATCGTGCTGGCGATGACCAACGGCCAGTGGGAGACGCAGGTGCTGGCCAATTACATGTACGACAAGCTGTTCCGTTCCTTCGACTGGGGGGTCGGCTCGGCCTCGGCCATGGTGATCATGCTGCTGGTGACGCCGATCCTGGTCTGGAACGTGATCAACGCGCGCAAGGAAATGCGCTGACCGGGCGCTGAAGGGGGCAGGGACCATGGACAATATCGCAGGCCAGAAATCCACCCTGACATGGGCGGTGCATATCTCGGTGCTGGTGTTGGTGCTGGCCTGGGTCTTTCCGACCCTGGGGCTGTTCGTCAGCTCCTTCCGCACCTCCGACCAGATCTCGTCCTCGGGCTGGTGGGCGGCGCTGTCGACCCAGGAAAGCCAGCTGCCGGCCATCAGGGTCGAGGGCGACGAGACCCGCGACGCCGATCTCTATGTCATCGAGGGCGAGTTGTTCGTCGGCAGCGACACCAGTGTCTCGGCCTGGGGCACCTCGTCACGCGAGCCCGAGGCCTATGCTCCGGGCGAGACCGCCGACCTGGGCGATGGCGAGGCGCTGACGCTGAGCGAGACCGGCGCCTATCGCCTGTCGGGCCCGGAAAGCTGGGAAGGCAAGCGGCTGCCGCGGATCTTCACCACCGCCTCGGCGCCGCCGGAGTTCACGCTCGACAATTATGTCAATGTGCTGACCTCGGACACCGCCGGGGCAGGGATCGCCAATGCCTTCATCAACACGCTGACTGTTGCCATTCCGGCGACAATCATCCCGATCCTGGTGGCGGCTTTCGCGGCCTATGCGCTGGCCTGGATGGATTTCCCCGGCCGGGCGCTGTTGATTGCCGCGGTGGTGGGCTTGCTGGTGGTGCCCTTGCAACTGGCGCTGATCCCGCTGTTGCAACTGCACAACGCGGTGGGCATCGGCAAGGGCTACCTTGGCGTCTGGCTGGCGCATACCGGCTTCGGGTTGCCGCTGGCGATCTATCTTCTGCGCAACTACATGGTCGGGTTGCCGCGCGACATTATCGAGAATGCGCGCGTGGATGGCGCGACCGAGTTCCAGATCTTCATCAAGATCATCCTGCCGCTGAGCTTCCCGGCGCTGGCCTCCTTCGCCATCTTCCAGTTCCTCTGGACCTGGAACGACCTGCTCGTGGCGCTGGTCTTCCTCGGCACCGATGACGAGACGCTGGTGCTGACGGGTCGGCTGGTGAACCTGATGGGGTCGCGCGGCGGACAATGGGAGATCCTGGCGACCTCGGCCTTCGTGTCCATCGTGGTGCCGCTGATCGTCTTCTTCTCAATGCAGAAATTCCTCGTGCGCGGCCTTCTGGCCGGATCGGTGAAATGATGAATACTCAAACGGACAGACCCATGCGACCCTCACGTCAGGACAACCCGGAGTGGTGGCGCGGCGCGGTGATCTATCAGATCTATCCGCGCAGCTACCAGGACAGCAATGGCGACGGGGTCGGCGACCTCAACGGCATCACCAGCCGGTTGCCGCATATCGCCTCGCTCGGGGTGGATGCGATCTGGATCTCGCCGTTCTTCACCTCGCCGATGAAGGATTTCGGCTATGACGTCAGCGATTACTGCGACGTCGACCCGATGTTCGGCACGCTGGCGGATTTCGACGCGCTGGTCGATACGGCGCACAAGCTGGGGCTGAAGGTGGTGATCGACCAGGTGCTGAGCCATACCTCGGACGCCCATCCCTGGTTCAAGGAAAGCCGGCAGAGCCGCGACAATGCGCGCGCCGACTGGTACGTCTGGGCCGATCCGAGGCCCGACGGCACGCCGCCCAACAACTGGCTGTCGATCTTCGGCGGTTCGGCCTGGCAGTGGGACGGGCGGCGCGAGCAGTATTACCTGCACAATTTCCTCGTCTCGCAGCCGGACCTGAACTTCCATTGCCCTGCGGTGCAGGATGCGCTGCTGGACGCGGTGCGCTTCTGGCTGGATCGCGGGGTCGACGGGTTCCGGCTGGACACGATCAATTTCTACATCCACGACAAGGACTTGCGCGACAATCCTCCGCTTCCGAAAGAGCAGCGCAACGCCTCGATCGCGCCCTCGGTGAACCCCTACAACCACCAGGACCATCTCTACGACAAGAACCAGCCCGAGAACCTGGAGTTTCTCAAGCGCTTCCGCGCGCTGCTGGACGAATACCCCGGCTCGACCTCGGTGGGCGAGGTGGGCGATGCCCAGCGCGGCCTCGAGATCATGGGCGAATATACCTCCGGCGGCGACAAGGCGCATATGTGCTATGCCTTCGAGTTCCTCTCGGGCAACAGCCTGACGGCCGCGCGGGTGGTCGAGGTGCTGCGCGCGGTGGATGAGGCCGCGCCGGACGGCTGGCCCTGCTGGGCCTTTTCCAACCACGACGTGCCGCGCCATGTCACCCGCTGGGGGCTGAGCGATGCCGCCGCCAAGGCCTATTGCACGCTGCTGCATTGCCTGCGCGGCTCGCTCTGCCTCTACCAGGGCGAGGAACTGGGCCTGCCCGAGGCCGACGTCGCCTTCGAGGACCTGCAGGACCCCTACGGCATCGAGTTCTGGCCCGAGTTCAAGGGCCGCGACGGCTGTCGCACGCCGATGGTCTGGGAGGCCTCCAACCGCAATGGCGGGTTTTCCACCGGCCAGCCCTGGCTGCCGGTCAGCCCCGAGCACCTGAACCGTGCGGTGGGGGTGCAGGAGAAAGACCCCGGCGCCATCCTGCACCACTACCGCCACGCGCTGCGCTTTCGCCATGCGCACAAGGCGCTGGTCAAGGGGGTGCATGCGGATCTGGCCGCCACCGGCGACGTCGTGCAGTTCACCCGCAGCCACGAGGGCGAGACGATCCTCTGCGTCTTCAACCTCAGCGACCGGCCGAGCACGATCCCCATGCCCGAGGGCGATTGGCACCGGATCGGCGCCGAACTGGGCTCTGCCGCGCCGCAGGCGGACGGCAAGCTGCACCTGGGGCCCTGGCAGCCGGCCCTGGCGCTGAAACGATAACGCCCGGAAGGAGCGAGAGACATGGCCAACCTGAAACTGACCGACGTCCAGAAGACCTATGGCGGCTCGGTCAACGTGCTCAACCATATCGACCTCGACATCGAGACCGGCGAGTTGATCGTCTTTGTCGGCCCCTCGGGCTGCGGCAAGTCCACGCTGCTGCGGATGATCGCCGGGCTGGAAAAGATCACCGCCGGCACGCTGGAGATCGACGGCCAGGTGGTCAACGATGTGCCCCCCAGCCAGCGCGGCATTGCCATGGTGTTCCAGTCCTATGCGCTCTATCCGCACATGACGGTGCGCGAGAACATGTCCTTTGCGCTGAAGATCGCCAAGAAACCCCAGGACGAGATCGACAGGGCGGTCGACCGCGCCGCCAAGATGCTGCAACTGGACGAGTATCTCGACCGTCTGCCCAAGGCGCTGTCGGGCGGGCAGCGCCAGCGCGTGGCGATCGGCCGGTCCATCGTGCGCGACCCCAAGGTGTACCTCTTCGACGAACCGCTGTCGAACCTCGACGCCGCGCTGCGGGTGGCAACGCGGATCGAGATCGCGCAACTCAAGGAGCAGATGCCCAATTCGACGATGATCTATGTCACCCACGACCAGGTCGAGGCGATGACGCTGGCGACACGGATCGTGGTGCTGGCCAACAAGGGCATCGCCCAGGTGGGCAGCCCGCTCGATCTCTACGAGCGGCCCAACAGCGAGTTCGTGGCCCAGTTCATCGGCTCGCCCGCGATGAACCTGCTGCCGGGCGAGGTGGTGGGCACCGGCCCGCAGACCACGGTGAAGATGGCCGGCGGCGGCACGGCGGTGTCGGATTATCCGACCACCGAGGCGGACATGGGGATGCAGGTCAATGTCGGCGTGCGGCCCGAGGATCTGGTGGCCACCGAGGGCGAGGCGATCTTCGAGGGCAAGGTCGATTTCATCGAGGCGCTGGGCGAGGTGACGCTGCTCTACTTCGAGAAGGTGGCCGGCGCGGATTCGGTGATCGGCAAGCTGGCGGGCATCCATACCGAGGTGCGCGGCAAGCCGGTGCGCCTGACCGCGGTGCCCGCCAAGGTGCATCTTTTCGCCAACGGCGTGTCGCTGCTCTATCGCTGAGCCTGCGCGCCCCATGGCGGTTCCGGCGCGTGTCGGCGCCGAAGGCGGGCGGGAATGGCGCATCGCCATTTGAAACCCGCACCGATCTGTGCAAAAGCTGATCTCCGGTGTATATCCGGGGCAAGGCCCCCGGCGGCCAGACAGAAAAGAGCTTTACGACATGTCCGACGATTTCATTCTCGATACCGACGATCTCGAACGCCGCATGGATGGCGCCATGGCCAACCTGCGCACCGAATTCGCCTCGCTGCGCACCGGGCGGGCCTCGGCCTCGATGCTCGAGCCGGTGATGGTGGACGCCTATGGCCAGCAGACGCCGATCAACCAGGTCGGCACCGTCAACGTCCCCGAGCCGCGGATGGTGACGATCAACGTCTGGGACCGCAGCCTGGTGAGCAAGGTCGAAAAGGCGATCCGCGAGAGCGGGCTGGGCATCAACCCGCAGCTCAACGGCACCATCATCATGCTGCCGATCCCCGAGCTGAACGAGGAACGCCGCCGCGATCTGACCAAGGTGGCCGGGCAATATGCCGAAAGCGCCCGCGTGGCGGTGCGCAACATCCGCCGCGACGGCATGGAACAGATCAAGAAGGCCAAGGCCGACGGCATGTCCGAGGACGACCAGAAGTTCTGGGAAGCCGCGGTGCAGGACCTGACCGATTCCTATGTCAAGCGGGTCGACGAGGCGCTGGAGACCAAGCAAGGCGAAATCATGCAGGTGTGAGCGCCGGTGCGGGCTGGCCCCGGCGGGCCGTCCGGGGGACGGACCGAGGCGCGAACGGGCAAGGCCCGTCGCGGGACAGGTGAAGCAGGAGACGCAATGGCGCGTGACGAAAACGACCCGGCGGGCGGATCCGGCCCGCGCCATGTGGCCATCATCATGGACGGCAATGGCCGCTGGGCGCAGCTGCGCCACCGGCCGCGGCTGTTCGGCCACCAGGCCGGCGCGCGACGGGTGCGCGAGATCGTCGAGGCCTGCCCGGAGTTCGGGGTCAAATACGTCACCATCTTCGCGTTTTCGACCGAGAACTGGAAACGCACCCAGTCGGAAGTGGCCGGGCTGATGAGCCTGTTTCGCCGCTACATTCACAAGGAGATGGAGGCTTTCCGGCGCGAGAACGTGCAGGTGCGCTTCATCGGCGACCGGGTGAAGCTGGACGCCAAGCTGCGCGCGCTGATGGACGATGCCGAGGAGACCACCAAGCATTGCACCGGCACCAACCTGACCATCGCGCTGAACTACGGCGGCCGCGACGAGGTGGCCCGCGCCACCAAGCGGCTGGCGCGCGACGTGCGCGATGGCCGGCTCGACCCGGAAGACGTGGATGAAGAAACCCTGCCAAGATACCTGGATACTTGCGTTTTACCCGATCCCGACCTGGTGATCCGCACCAGCGGCGAGGCGCGGGTGTCGAATTTCCTGCTCTGGCAGTCGGCCTATGCGGAATATGAATTCATCGATACGCTCTGGCCCGATTTCACCGCCGAGGAGTTCGGCCGGCTGGTCGGCGCCTATGGCAAGCGGGAACGGCGCTACGGCGCGGTCAAGGTCTGACAGCATGGCACTTTCCGGCAACTGGGATGATCTGATCGCGCGGCTCGGCTCGGCGGCGGTCATGGTGGGCATCGGCCTGGTGGCGATCTGGATCGGCGGCTGGGTGTTCCTGGTGCTGGTGGCGCTGATCGTCGGCGCGATGATCTGGGAGCTGGCGCGGATGATCGGTGCCGAGCAGAAGCTGGCGCTGGGGCTGGCCGGGCTGGCGGGGGGGTGTCTGTTTGTCGGCGGGCTGATCCCGCCGGGTTTTGCCCTGCCGCTGCTGATGGCGCCGGCCTTTGTCGGGTTGAGCCAGCTCAAGAACAGCCGGGCCTTCTTCATGCCGTTCTGCACCGCGATCCTGCTGGCGGGCTTTGGCATGGTGGCGCTGCGCGGCAACTATGGCATGACCTGGCTGATGTGGCTGGTGCTGGTGGTGGTGGTGACCGACGTCGCGGGCTATTTCGCCGGGCGGATGATCGGCGGGCCGAAATTCTGGCCGCGGGTCAGCCCCAAGAAGACATGGTCGGGCACCGTGGCGGGTTGGATCGGCGCGGCGCTGGTCGGGGTGATCTTCTGGCAGGTGGGTGCCTCGGGCGCCAATGTGATCGGCGTCAGCATCGCGGTTTCGATGGCCTCGCAGATGGGCGACATCGCCGAAAGCGCGATGAAGCGGCGCTCGGGCGTCAAGGACAGCTCGCACCTGATCCCCGGCCATGGCGGGCTGCTCGACCGCTTCGACGGGATGCTGGGGGCGGCGCTCTTTCTGCTGCTGGTCGAACAGATCATCGCCTTTCCCGCCGGGGTCGGCCCATGAGGCGGGTGTCGATTTTCGGCGCGACGGGATCCATCGGACAGAACACCATCGACCTGATTGCCCGCGCGCCGGGCGAATACGACGTTGTGGCCCTGACCGGCGGGCGCAATATCGCGCAACTGGCGGCGGATGCCCGGCGGCTGGGGGCCGAGCTTGCGGTGACGGCGCATGACGCGCTGCTGCCCGATCTGCGCGCGGCTCTGGAGGGCAGCGGCGTGGAGGCCGCGGCGGGCGAGGGCGCGCTGGTCGAGGCCGCGGGACGGCCCGCCGACTGGGTGATGTCGGCCATCGTCGGCGCGGCGGGCCTGGCGCCGGGGCTGCGCGCGCTGGAGCAGGGCGCGACGCTGGCGCTGGCCAACAAGGAAAGCATGGTCTGCGCCGGCGCGCTGGTCAGCCGCACGGCCAGGGCCCATGGCGGGCGGGTGCTGCCGGTGGACAGCGAGCATTCGGCGGTCTTCCAGGCGCTGGTGGGCGAGGATCTGGCGGCGGTCGAACGAGTCATCATCACCGCCTCGGGCGGCGCCTTTCGCGACTGGCCGCTGGACGATCTGGCCGCGGCCACGCCGGAGCAGGCGGCGACCCATCCCAATTGGGACATGGGCCAGCGCATCACCATCGACAGCGCGTCGATGTTCAACAAGGCGCTGGAAGTCATTGAAACGCGCGAGTTTTTCGGGCTGGATCCGGCGCAGATCGAAGTGCTGGTGCATCCCGAAAGCCTGATCCACGCGCTTGTCGGGTTTCGTGACGGCGCGCTGATGGCGCATGTCGGCCCGCCGGACATGCGCCATGCCATCGGCTTCGCGCTGCATTACCCCGAGCGCCGCGCCCTGCCGGTCGAGCGGCTGGACCTGGGGCAGGTGGCGACCTTGAGTTTCCGCGCGCCCGACGAGACCCGCTATCCCGCGCTCCGGCTGGCGCGCGAGGTCATGGCGGCGGGCGGGCTGGCCGGCGCGGTCTTCAACGCCGCCAAGGAGCGCGCGCTGGACCGCTTCATCGCGCGCGACATCGGGTTTCTCGACATGGCCGCGGTGGTCGAGGAGGTGCTCACCCGATTGTCATGGCGCGCGGGCCTCATTGATGCCGCAATGACCCTTGATAACGTCGCGCAAGTGGACCATTTGGCACGGGATGAGGCAGACCGGGTCATCGCCGACAGGAACTGAAGGGTAGGGCAGTTTGGATTTCTCGCAATTGATTCCGCAGTTTGGCGGCACCTTGTTCACGTTGGTGGCCTTCGTGGTGGCCCTGTCGATCATCGTCGCCATTCACGAATACGGCCATTACATCGTGGGCCGCTGGTCGGGGATCAAGGCGGATGTCTTCTCGCTGGGTTTCGGCCCGGTGCTGTTTTCGCGCGTCGACCGCCACGGCACCAGGTGGCAGGTGGCGGCGCTTCCCCTGGGCGGCTACGTCAAGTTCCGCGGCGATGCCGATGCCGCCTCGGCGCAAAGCGACAGCGCGGCGCTGGCGGGCATGTCCGACGCGGAGCGCCGCGCCACCATGACCGGCGCGCCGCTCTGGGCGCGCACGCTGACCGTGGCGGCGGGGCCGGTGTTCAACTTCATCCTCGCGATCCTGATGTTTGCCGCGCTGTTTCTCTCGCGCGGCGAGATCTCCGAGCCTTTGACCGTGGGCGATCTGCGCCCCTTCCCGGCGGCGCAGGAGTTGCAGGAAGGCGACGTGCTGCTGGCGATCGACGGGCAGGAGACCCCGGCCTTCGGCGACAACGAGGCCTTCCAGGACTTCATCGCAGCACTGCCGCGGCAGAACGATCTCGACTACCTCGTGCGCCGCGAGGGCCGCGAGATGACGGTCACCGGTCCCTATCCCTATCCGCCGATCATCACCCGGCTGGTGCCGCGCTCGGCGGCCTATGACGTGGGCCTCGAACAGGGCGACGTGATCCTGAGCCTCGACGGCACCGAGGTCGCCTCCTTCGACGAGGTCAAGACCGCGGTGGAAGGCTCGGAAGGCCGGGCGCTTCTGCTGACGGTCTGGCGCGATGGCCAGGAGCTGGACTTCGCGCTGGCGCCGCGCGCGGTGGACGAGCCCGACGGCGAGGGCGGCTTTGTCACCCATTACCGCGTCGGCATCATCGGCGGGCTGTTTTTCGAGCCCGCGCGCTCGGCCCCCGGCGTCTGGGACGCGCTGAGCGGCGGCGTGGCGCAGACCGCGGCGATCATGCAAGGCTCGATCTCCGGGCTCTGGCATATCGTCACCGGCCAGATCTCCTCGTGCAACCTGTCGGGTCCGGTGGGCATTGCCGAGACCTCGGGCCAGATGGCCGCGCAGGGCACCACCAACTTCCTGTGGTTCGTGGCGGTGCTCTCGGCGGCGGTGGGGCTGCTCAACCTGTTCCCGATCCCGGTGCTCGATGGCGGCCACCTGGTGTTCTACGCCTACGAGGCCGTGGTGGGCCGCCCCCCGCACGAGCGGGTGCTGAGCGTGCTGATGACCCTGGGGCTGGCCATCGTGCTGGCGGTCATGGTCTTCTCGCTGGGCAACGACCTGATCCTCTGTCCGTGACCGCCGGGCCGGGGGCGGGCGGATTGTCCGCGCCCGCGAAACGGTTTTTTCCGGAACGATCGGCGGCGACGCCGCAATCTCGCCAGAATCCTCGGGTAAACCTGTCTGCGCAACGCAAGTAGAAGAGCGGAAAAATGCAGACATTTGCCTATGGATACCGGGGTTTGCGGCTGATCGCACAGCTCAATGCCGACCGGATTCTGTTTGTCGGCGCCCTGGCGGGGGCCTTGGTGATGGCCGGATATCTGGCACATCTGCTCTGATCGCATCCATATTTTGTGGCAACACTGCAAAAATTCCTCTCAAACCGGGGCTGCTTGCTTTTGACAAGCCCTGCCGATCCCGATACTCACCCAAGCGTGGGATGAATGTACGGGTTGGCGGATGCAAAATCGAGCAAGAGCCCGCGCTGTCTGTGGCGCGGCGATGAAATCGGTCAAGTCTGTGGTGTTTGCAGGTGCGGCTGTGGTGGCGGTGCAGGCGGTTGTGCTGCCCGCGCCGGCGCTGGCGCAAAGCTATACCTTCACGCAGGTGTCGATCGAAGGCAACGTGCGGGTCGAGCCGGCGACGATCCTGAGCTATGCCGGCATCGGCCGCGGCCAGCGCGTCTCGGCCGCCGAGTTGAACGATGCCTACCAGCGAATCCTCGCCTCCGGCCTCTTCGAGGAGGTCGAGATCGTGCCCGCCGGAAACCGGCTGGTGATCCGGGTGGTCGAATATCCGACCATCAACCGGGTGAACTTCGAGGGCAACCGGCGGATCAAGGACGAGGATCTGGCCAATATCGTCACCTCCTCCTCGCGCCGGGTGTTCAATGCCGCCACCGCCGAGAAGGACGCCGCCCAGATCGTGCAGGCCTATGCCGAGCAGGGCCGCGCCTCGGCCCGGGTGACGCCGAAGATCATCCGCCGCTCCGACAACCGCGTCGACCTGGTGTTCGAGATCCTCGAAGGCGGGGCGATCGAGGTCGAGCGCATCTCCTTTGTCGGCAACTCGAAATACTCCGACCGCCGGTTGCGCCGGGTGCTGGAAACCAAGCAGGCGGGCCTGTTCCGCGCCATCATCCGCCGCGACAGTTTCGTCGAGGACCGGGTGGCCTTCGACAAGCAGGTGCTGGTCGATTTCTACCAGTCGCGCGGCTATGTCGACGTGCGCGTCAATGCGGTCAATGCCGAACTGGCCGAAGAGCGTGACGGCTATTTCCTGAGCTTCAACATCCAGGAAGGCCAGCAATTCACCTTTGGCGAGGTCAACGTGACCTCGGACGTGCCCGAGGTCGACCCCGACGATTTCGCCGCGGTGGTCAAGGTGCGCCAGGGCGTGGTCTATTCGCCCGCGCTGGTCGAGAACGAGATCGCGCGGCTCGAGCGGCTGGCCAACAAGAAGGGCCTGAACTTCATCCGGGTCGAGCCGCGGGTGACGCGCAACGACCGGACGCTGGAACTCGACATCGAGTTCGCCATCACCCGCGGGCCGCGCATTTTCATCGAGCGGATCGACGTGGAAGGCAATACCACCACGCTGGACCGCGTCGTGCGGCGCCAGTTCAAGGTGGTCGAGGGCGACCCCTTCAACCCCCGCGAAATCCGCGAATCCGCCGAACGCATCCGCGCGCTGGGCTTTTTCTCCAAGGCCGACGTCAATGCGCGCGAGGGGTCCTCGCCGCAGCAGGTGGTGATCGATGTCGATGTCGAGGAGGCGCCCACCGGCTCGATCGGCTTTGGCGGGTCCTATTCGACCGATGGCGGCGTCGGGCTGAACATCTCGTTCAGCGAGCGCAACTTTCTGGGCCGGGGGCAGGCGCTGAGCTTTGGTTTCTCGACCGCCACGGGGACGCAGAACTACAACTTCTCCTTTGCCGAGCCGGCCTTTCTCAACCGCGACCTGCGCTTCGGCGTAGCGCTCAGCTATGCCGAGACCAACAACCAGTACGACGATTCCTACGACACCGCGACCGGCTACTTCTCGACCAGCCTGACCTTCCCGCTGGCCGAATACAGTACCCTGCAGACGCGCTACACGGCGAAATATTCCGAGATGCGCAATGCCGGCTCGGACGTCGGCGGGATCATTGCCGCCGAGGCCGACCGCGGCGGGCTGCTGAGCAGCGCGCTGGGCTATACCTATACCTTTGACACCATCGACACCGGGCTTGATCCGAACGCCGGTATCCGGCTGGAATTCAGTCAGGACTTCGCCGGTCTGGGTGGCGACGTGGCCTCGGTCAGCACCACCGCGCGGGCCACGGCCGAGCGCAAGGTGCGCAACGAGGAGATCACCCTGCGGGCGGTGATCGAGGGTGGCGCGCTCTGGACCAGTGGCGATGACGGCAGCCGGACCATCGACCGCTTCCGCCTGGGCTCTTCGCGGATGCGTGGCTTCGAGCCGGGCGGCATCGGGCCGCGCGAACGCGGCACCAATGCCGCCGGCTCCAGCGTCAACGACGCGCTGGGGGGCAATTACTTCGCGGTGGCGCGGTTCGAGGCGGAATTCCCCATCGGCCTGCCCGAGGAATACGGCCTGTCGGGCGGGGTGTTCTACGACATCGGCTCGCTCTGGGGGCTGGACAGTTCCAGCACCGGGATTGCCACAACCAGCCTCGAGCATGACGAGTTTGCCCTGCGGCAGGTTGTCGGCGCCTCGCTGTTCTGGCGCTCGGCAATCGGGCCCTTGCGGTTCAACTTCACCAAGGCGCTGCAAAAAGAAGAGCATGACAAGGATCGCCTCTTCGAATTCACCATTGCGACGCAGTTCTGATCGACCGCGCCCGGGGCGGACCCGCAGCCTGCGGCGCGCGGGCCTCGCGGCGCTGCTGGCCTGCGCGCTGCCCTTCGCTGGGGCGCGGGCGCAGGACGAGCCCCCGGTGCCGCGCACGCCGATCCTGGTGATCGACTTCGACGAGGTCTACCGCGAGTCGCTGTTCGGTCAGGGCATCCAGCGCGATCTGGACGCGCGGCGGCGCAGCCTCGCCGAGGAGATCGCCGCCATCGACGAGAGCCTGGCCGAGGAAGAACGCCAGCTGACCGCCCGGCGCTCGGGGTTGAGCCCCGAGGAGTTCCGCGCGCTGGCCGATGCTTTTGACGCCAAGGTGCAACGGCTGCGCAGCGAACAGGACGAAAAGGCCCGCGCGCTGACCCGGCTGCAAGCCGACGAGCAATTGCGCTTTCGCCAGGCCGCGCTGCCCATCGTCGGCCAGTTGATGCTGGACAGCGGGGCGCTGATCGTGGTGGAAAAACGCAGCCTCGTGGTGTTCAACGACGGCATCGACGTGACCGACATCGCCGCGCGGCGGCTGGATGCGGCCACCGCCGGGACCACCCCGCCAGAGGTGCCAGCCACGCCCCCGGCGGACGCCCCGGACGAGGGCGACGCGGCGCCCGAGGATTAGGGCGCCTTCGCAAATGCTTGCCGCGACGCGCCTTCGTTGCTAGGCACGGGGCATTGGGCGTTTGCCCCCGGGCAGCGATGAAGCAGCAAAGGACCTCCCATGACCGAGCCCCTGAAAACCGCGGATATCCAGACGATCCAGGAGATCCTGCCGCATCGCTATCCCTTCCTGCTTGTGGACAAGGTTGTGGAGATCGACGGGTTCAGATCGGCCAGGGGCATCAAGAACGTCACCATGAACGAGCCGCATTTCCAGGGCCATTTTCCCGGCGTGCCGATCATGCCCGGCGTGACGATTGTCGAGGCCATGGCCCAGACCTCGGGGGTGATGATCGGGGTGGGTGCCGATCAGGCGGGGGCGGACCTGCTGATCTATTTCATGTCGATCGACAAGTGCAAGTTCCGCCGCAAGGTGATCCCCGGCGACGTGCTCGAGATGGAGGTCACCACCCTGCGCGGCAAGCCCGGCGGCAAGGTGTGGAAATTCGCCGGCCGCGCGACCGTCGACGGCGAACTGGCGGCGGAATGCGAGTTCTCGGCCATGGTGGACATGAAATCCTGATGTCCGATCCCATCATCCATCCCAGCGCGGTGATCGAGGACGGCGCCAGCATCGGCCCCGGCTGCCGGATCGGGCCGTTCTGCCTTGTCGGCGCCGAGGTGACGCTGGGCCCGCGGGTCGAGCTGAAAAGCCACGTCGTGGTCAAGGGGCTGACCGAGGTCGGCGAGGACACGGTGATCTTTCCCTTCGCGGTGATCGGCGAGATCCCGCAGGACCTCAAGTTCGCCGGCGAAAAGACCCGGCTGGTGATCGGCAAGCGCAACCGCATCCGCGAGCATGTGACGATGAACACCGGCACCGAGGGCGGCGGCGGCGTGACCCGGGTGGGCGATGACGGGCTGTTCATGGCCGGCTGCCACGTCGCCCATGACGTGCAGATCGGCGACAAGGTGATCATCGTCAACAATGCCGCGCTGGCCGGGCATTGCATCATCGAGGACGAGGTCATCATCGGCGGGCTGTCGGGCGTGCATCAATTCGTGCGCATCGGCCGCGGCGCGATCATCGGTGCGGTGACCATGGTGACCAACGACGTGATCCCGCACGGGCTGGTGCAGGCCGAGCGCGGCAAGCTGGACGGTTTGAACCTTGTCGGGCTCAAGCGGCGCGGGGTGGCGCGCAAGGACATCACCGCGCTGCGCGCGGCCTTCCAGATGCTGGCCCAGGGCGAGGGCGCCTTTGCCGAACGCGCAAGGCGGCTGGGCGAGGAGACCGAGAGCGACTATGTGCGCCAGATCACCGATTTCGTGCTGAGCGCCTCCGACCGCCATTTCCTGACCCCCGGAGGCTAGGGCGATGCGCGGCAAGTTGGCAATCCTGGCCGGGGGCGGCGCCATGCCGGCGGCGCTGGCCCGGGCCCATCCCGACGCGCTCTGCGTCACCTTCGAGAACGTGGCGGCGGCGATCCCCCGGGTCGATGCCCACTACCCTCTCGAAGCCTTCGGCGGCTTTCTCGACGACCTTGCGGCGCGCGGCGTGGGCCGGGTGGTGCTGGCCGGCGAGATCGGACGGCCGCCGCTCGATCCGGCGAAGTTCGATGCCTTCATGGTGCGGCTCGGCCCGCGCCTTCTTGGCGCCTTGCAGGGCGGCGACGATGCGCTGGCGCGGCTGGTGATCTCGGTCTTCGAGGAACAGGGGATCGAGGTGCTGGGCGCGCATGAGCTGCTGCCCGAGCTGACCGCCGCGCCCGGGCTGCTGGCCGGGGCAGAACCCTCCGCGCGCAACCGCGCCGACATCGACCGGGCCACCGACATCCTGCTGGCGCTCTCGCCTTTGGACGTGGGGCAGGGCGCGGTGGTGGCCAATGGCCTGGTGCTGGGGATCGAGACCCAGCAGGGCACCGATGCCATGCTGCGCTTTGTCGCCGACACCCCCGAGAGCCTGCGCGGCACGAGCGGCGGCGTGCTGGTGAAACGGCCCAAGCAGGGCCAGGACCTGCGCGTCGACATGCCCGCCATCGGCCCCGACACCATCGACGGCGCCCGCAAGGCCGGTCTCGACGGTCTCGTCATTGCCGCGCGGCGGGTGGTGCTGATCGAGCGTGACCGGCTGATCCGCGCCGCCGAGGCCGCCGGGATCTTCATCTTTGCCGAAGACCTCTGAGATGCGCATCTTCCTGATCGCCGGAGAGCCCTCGGGCGACAAGCTGGGGGCGGCGCTGATGGCGGGGTTCCGCAAGATCTTGCCGGACACCGAGGTCGAGTTCATCGGCGTCGGCGGGCCGCGGATGGAGGAGGCGGGGCTGGCCTCGATCTTTCCGATGGACGAGATCAGCGTCATGGGCGTGACCGAGATCCTGTCGCAATACCGCGCGCTGAAGGCGCGCGTGGTCGAGGCGGCAGAGGCGGCAGTGGCGGCGCGGCCGGATGTGCTGATCACCATCGACCTGCCCGAGTTCTGCCTGCGGGTGGCGAAGATCGTGAAGGCCAAAAGCGACATCCGCACGGTGCATTACGTGGCGCCCACGGTCTGGGCCTGGCGGCCCGGGCGGGCGAAGAAGATGGCGCGCCATGTCGATCACGTGCTGGCGCTTTTTCCCTTCGAGCCGCCCTATATGCAGGCGGCGGGCATGGCCTGCGATTTCACCGGGCATCCGGTGGTCACCGACCCGGTGGCCAGCGATGCCGAGGCCGAGGCCTTCCGCCAGCGGCACGGGCTGGGCGCGGCGCCCTGCCTGCTGGTCCTGCCCGGCTCGCGGCGCAGCGAGGTCACGCGGCTGGGCCCGGTCTTTGGCGAGACCCTGCGCACGGTCTGCGCCGCGCGGCCCGACCTGAGGCTGATCGTGCCTGCCGCCGGGCCGGTGGTGGCGCTGGTGCGCGCGGTCAGCGCGGATTGGCCCGGGGCGCCGCTCCTGCTCGATGGCGCGGCCGAGGGCGCGCAGGCCGAGAAACGCGCGGGTTTTCGCGCCGCGGACCTGGCGCTGGCGGCCTCGGGGACGGTCTCGCTGGAGCTGGCGGCCTCGGACACGCCGATGGTGGTGGCCTATGACATGGGCTGGCTGTCGCGCCAGATCATCCCGCGGCTCTTGCGCACCGACTCGGTCAACCTGGTCAACCTGGTCTCCGGGACCCGCGTGGTGCCGGAGTTCATCGGCACCCGCTGCGTCCCGGCGGATATCGCCGACGCGGTGCTGGCGCTGGCCGAGGCGCCCGAAAACCAGAGTGCCGCCATGCGGCTGACCATGGAGCGGCTGGGGCTGGGGCAGGACCCCCCGGGCGAACGCGCGGCGCGGGCGGTTCTCGACCGTCTGCCGGGGGCACCCCGCCACAATTGAAAACGCCGCCCCGGGGGACCGGAGCGGCGCTTTTTCACACGTCGCAGGACGCTACTGGTCCAGCACGCTGGCCTTGTCGAAGCCCGCGGTAAAGCCCTTGAGCGACATGGTCGAACTCACGATCTGGTCCGGCGCGGCATAGGGGCGGATCATCACCTTGGCGGCGACCCCGCGCTTGTAGCTGGCGATATCCTCGGCGGTCAGGCCGATGCGCGCGAAACATCCCTGGCGGTTGCAGAAGGAGAACGGGTAGCTCTTGGGCTGGCCATTGTCGACCGCAATGCCAAGCTGGCCGGTGAGCAGGGTTTCCAAGGGCACGATGATCGTCGCCCCGGCGGGCAGCTTGTTGCCCTCGGGCAGGCGGAACATCGAGATCTCGGCCAGCGGATTGCCGTTTTCCTCTTTCAGCAACTGGTAGAGCTGGCAGGGGTCGTCCTCGGGGTTTTCGGTGCGAATGCAGCGCAGTTCCCAGTCGCCGATCGGCTCTCTGACATAGGTCTGGCCAAGCTGCGGCTGGTCGTCGGGCGTTTCGCCCACGGCCAGCTGATCCTCGATCGCCGTTTCCGGGGCCTCCTCGGCGGCGGCGTCGTCCTGCGCGTAAACCGGCGCGGACAGGGCAATCAGGGCGATCAAAGGAAGAAAGGAAAGAAATCTGGGCATCAGGCCCCCCTTTGTGGTTTGTCGTCTTGCGATGCATCGCCTGCATCCATCGGACGGCGATTATCACGACTTGCCGCCAGTGTCAGGATCTTTGTCCCGGGCGGCGTCGCGGAGAATGTGCATTTTTCCGTGAAGCCCTGTCAACGGGGTCGCAGAGGTCCGGGCCAAACCCTTGGGGCGCAAAAGAAAAGAGGCCGGAAATCCGGCCTCTTCCCCATTTTCTTGCTCCCCGTCGGACTGGCCGACTTAGTCATTGCCGGGACGCTACGAATATTTTCGGCATCGGTCAACAGCCAAGATCTCACTTTTTCGGACTCTGGCTGAAAGCGCTTTGAACGGTAGCGCTACCATCAACCAGGACGCGAAAAGGGCCGTGCCCGGGGGCACGGCCAGTCTGACAGGGAGGAAGTCAGCCCCGAACGGCAGGCCAGGCCCGCCGCGGGACATTGATGATCATGGCACACAAGGGTTAAGCTTCCCTTGCCGCGATCCATCGGGATCTGCGGTGGGATTTTTCTTGTGGCGGAGAGGTTTATGGACGAGATTTTCATCGGCGGCGGCGGCCCGGAACATGGCGAGCCCCAGGGGCTGGCGTTGAAATATGCCAACCGTCACGGGCTGATCGCGGGGGCCACCGGCACCGGCAAGACGGTGACGCTGCAGATTCTCGCCGAAGGTTTTTCTTCCGCCGGGGTGCCGGTCTTTCTCTCCGATGTGAAGGGCGACCTGTCGGGTCTGGCGGCGGCGGGGCGCGCCGATTTCAAGCTGCACCAGGCCTTCATGGACCGCGCCGCCCGGATCGGTTTCGACGATTATGCCTACCGCGCCTTTCCGGTCACCTTCTGGGACCTTTTCGGCCAGCAGGGCCATCCGGTGCGCACCACGGTCTCCGAGATGGGGCCGCTGCTGATCGCGCGGCTGCTGGAGCTGTCCGAGGCGCAGGAGGGCATCCTCAACATCGCCTTCCGGCTGGCCGATGAGCAGGGGCTGCCGCTGCTCGATCTCAAGGACCTGCAGGCGCTGCTGGTCTGGGTGGGCGAGAACCGCAAGGATCTTGGCCTGCGCTACGGCAATATCTCCACCGCCTCGGTCGGGGCGATCCAGCGGCGGCTCCTGGTGCTCGAGACCCAGGGCGGCGCCGGGTTCTTTGGCGAACCGGCGCTGGACCTGGGCGACCTGATGGCGGTCGATGCCGCGGGGCAGGGCCGGATCAACATCCTCGCCGCCGATGCGCTGATGGCGGCGCCGCGGCTCTACGCGACCTTCCTGCTCTGGCTTCTGTCCGAGCTGTTCGAGGAACTGCCCGAGGTGGGCGATCCCGACAAGCCCAAGCTGGTGTTCTTCTTCGACGAGGCGCATCTGCTGTTCGACGGCGCGCCCGATGCGCTGATCGACAAGGTGGAACAGGTGGCGCGGCTGATCCGCTCCAAGGGGGTGGGCGTCTATTTCATCACCCAGAACCCCGACGACGTGCCCGAGGACATCCTCGGCCAGCTGGGCAACCGGGTGCAGCACGCGCTGCGCGCCTTCACCGCGCGCGACCGCAAGGCGCTGCGGCTGGCCGCCGAGACCTACCGCGACAACCCCCGCTTCGACATCGAGGCGGCGATCCGCGAGGTGGGCGTGGGCGAGGCAGTGACCTCGATGCTGCAGAAAAAGGGCGTGCCGGGCAAGGCCGAGCGGACGCTGATCCGCCCGCCCTCATCGCAACTCGGGCCCTTGGAGCCTGCGGCGCGGCGGGCGGTTCTGGCAGGCTCTCCCGTGGCGGGGAAATACGACCGGGTCGAGGACCGGGTCTCGGCCTACGAGATCCTTGGCCGACGGGCCGAGGAGGCGGCGCAAGCGGCCGAGGAGGCCGAGCGCCGCGAGCAGGAGGCCGAGATGGCCGAGCGCGAGTACCGCGCTGGGCGGCGCTATTCCGGCAAGCGCGTGACCCGCTCGACCTCGCGCCGGGCATCGCGCGACGAGAGCTTCGGCGAGGCCATGGCAGAGGTGGTGATGAAGGAACTCAAGGGCACCACCGGGCGGCGGATCGTGCGCGGAATCCTGGGCGGGCTGTTCAAGGGGCGGTAGAAGGGTGTCCCGCGCGCCCCGGACGTGATCCGGGGCCTCTTGGCAAGCTTGCGATGAGGTCCCGGATCACGTCCGGGACGGGCAAAACCCATGCCGACCGGTCTTGCCTGCGCCTCACCGCTCGGGCAGCAACCCCTGTGGCGCGAACCGCAGCACCACCAGCAGGATCACCCCCATGGTCAAGAGCCGCATATGCGCCACCGAGTTCTGCAGATGCGCCTTCAGCGCCGAGCCATCCGCCATGCCCGCGGTCACCAGGTCCATCACCGCCGCGCCGAACGGCTCGACCTGGACCCAGAGGAACCAGATCAGGAAGCCGCCCAGCACCGCGCCGAAATTGTTGCCCGAGCCGCCGACGATCACCATCACCCAGATCAGGAAGGTATAGCGCAGCGGCTGGTAGCTCGCCGGTGTCAACTGGCCGTCCAGCGTGGTCATCATCGCACCCGCCACGCCGCAGACCGCCGAGCCGAGGATGAAGATCTGCAGGTGCCGCGCCGTCACGTCCTTGCCCATGGCCCGCGCCGCCACCTCGTTGTCGCGGATCGCGCGCATCATCCGGCCCCAGGGCGAGTTCAGCGCCAGTTGCGCCAGCACCAGCACCACGATCAGCACCGCGGCGAACATCGCGCCGTAGAGCAGCTTGACATAGAGCGTCGAGGCCGTGGTCACGTCCAGCCCCATGCCGGTGACACGCTCGACGAAGGCCGGATCCTGTTGCAGGTCGATCTCGAAGGGCACGGGCCGGGGCAGGCCGATCACGTTCTTGACCCCGCGCGCCAGCCAGTCCTCGTTCTTGAGCACCGCGACGATGATCTCGGCAATGCCCAGCGTCGCGATGGCCAGGTAGTCCGAGCGCAGCCCCAGCGCCGTCTTGCCGATCACCCAGGCCGCCGCCGCCGCGAGCACCCCGCCCACCGGCCAGGCCAGCACGATCGGCAGGCCCAGCCCGCCGAGATAGCCGGTCAGCGCCGGGTTGATGCTCTCGATGGCATCGGTGGCGGGGTCGAGCACCATGCGATAGGCCGCGTAGCCTCCGACCACCACCACCAGCATGATCAGCGCCCGCAGCCGCCCCTTGGGCATCGCCCGGGTCAGCCAGACCGCCAGTGCAATCGTCGCCACGCCCAGCGCCAGCGCCATCAGCACACCGGCGCCGCCCACCGCCCAGGCCTCGCGCACCGGCGGCATCGCCACGATCACCGCCGCCAGCCCGCCCAGCGCCACGAAGCCCATGACACCGACGTTGAAAAGCCCGGCAAAGCCCCATTGCAGGTTCACCCCCAGCGCCATCACCGCCGAGACCAGCCCCATGTTGAGGATCAAGAGCGCCGAGTTCCAGCTCTGGATCACCCCGGTGCCGACGATCAACAGCGCCACCAGGGCGAAAAGTCCGACTGCGCGCATGGTCTGGCTCATACCGATTTCCCCTTGAAAAGCCCCGTGGGCTTGACCAGCAGCACGATCACCAGGATCACGAAGCTGACCGCGAACTTGTAATCGGTGCCCAGCAGTTGCAGCAGCCCCTCGGGCTCCATCCCCGCGGGCATCGCGTATTCGGCGACCTTCTTCCAGGCATAGGTGATGCCGACCTCGGAAAACGCGATCACGAAACCCCCGGCGATGGCGCCCAGCGGCGAGCCGAGGCCACCGACGATGGCGCTGGCAAAGACCGGCAGCAGAAGCTGGAAATAGGTGAAGGGCTTGAAGGTCTTGTCCAGCCCGTAGAGCGTGCCGGCGATGGTCGCCAGCGCCGCCACGATCAGCCAGGTGATCATCACCACCCGCTCGGGGTTGATGCCGGAAAGCAGCGCCAGGTCCTCGTTGTCGGAATAGGCGCGCATCGACTTGCCGGTCCGCGTGCGGTTGAGGAACCAGAACAGCAGCGCCACGGTGATCACCGCCGTCACCACGGTCAAGCCCTGGGTGGTGCGGATCCCGAGCCCCTCTTCGAGGCCGGTCATCTCCTTGAAGGTGCGCACCGAGATGATGAAGCGCTCGCCATCGGCAAAGCGCTGGTCATCGACGCCGATGATGAAGCGCACCAGGCCATTGTAGACGAACATCACCCCCATCGAGACGATCACCAGGATCACCGGCTGGACCTTCTGCGCGCGGTAGAAGCGATAGACCGCGCGGTCGGTCAGCAGCACCAGCGCCATGCAGCCCAGGATGCCGAAGGGCAGGGCCAGAAGTGCGGTGGGCAGCGGCCCGAGGCTCACCCCCCAGCTTTGCAGCAGCCAGGTCACCAGGATGGTGACCATGGTGCCGAAGGCCATGGTATCGCCATGGGCGAAGTTGGAAAACCGCAGGATGCCGTAGATCAGCGTCACCCCCAGCGCGCCCAGCGCCAGCTGCGCGCCATAGGAAATGGCGGGGATCAGGACGAAATTGGAAAGCGCCACGATGGCGTTGAGAAGATCCATCAGGCGGCTCCGGTTGGCAGGGGGCGCGCGGCGCCGGGCGGGTCGGTCACCATCGCGGTGGTGCCGGCATCGGTCTGGCTGCGCGCAGGCCCCGAACGCGCCAGCCAGTCGCGCAGCCGCCCGAAGCGGCGCGGGCGGCGGCCGACGATGGTCATCGCCCCCCTGCGCGATTGGCAGAAGGCATCGCCGCTGGGCACATAGATCGCATCCGGCCGCAAGGGCGAGGCCTTGGGCGCGAAACAGCGCGAGAACACCACCTCACCGCCCGCGGCCTCGACCGCGCGGGTCAGGCTCTCGGGCGTGAAGAAGATGGTATGCGGATCGTGCTGGCCGTTCAGGTAGAGATAGCTCAGCCCGCCCTGCGGCACCTCGATCAGCAGGTGACCGCCGGGTTTCAGGCTCTCGATCAGCCGGCGCAGGTTGGGGATCAGGTCCTCGATCGTCAGGTGCTCGACCGCATGCGAGGCGACGACCGCGTTGAACTTGCCGCGCGGCAGATCCTCGACCGCCTTGAACCGGCGCGCGCCGATATGGCTGAGGTATTTCTGGCTGTCCTCGTCGGGTTCGAGCGCCGCGCGCTCGGTCGCCTGCGAGACATGCAGCAGATAGCCCGGCCCGCTGCCGAAATCGAGCAGGCTCTTGACCGGGTTGCCCAGCTCCTCGAGGATCGAGAGCTGGCGCTTGGCGCGGTTGAAATAGCGCCGCAGCCGCGGGCTTTTCTCGCGCTTCTCGTCGGAGAAATAGACCTTGGGGTCGATCTGCCGGTCGCCGCGGTTGGTGCGCGAATACTGCTGCTCGTAATAGCCCTCGAGCAGGGCGCGCGCCCCGGCCACGAACCCCAGCCCGCAATGCGAGCAATAGCGGATCTTGCAGGCGGCAAAGAGCGGCTCCTCGGAGGGATAGAGGCTCTGGTGGGTGACGCTCGCCTGCCCGCAGACCACGCAGGGATCGGGCGCGGCAAGCGGGTCGAAGGCGGTAATCTTCTTAGAACACATGAGGCCGAAATCCCGGGTTGGGGTGGCGTGAAACCGGTGCGTGTGGCGGGCAGAGGGCTGGCGTGTGGCGCATCTCACCCCCCCAGGAAGCTCTGGCGCACCTCGGGATCGGCCAGCAGTTCCTCGCCGGTCCCGGTATGGGCATTGCGCCCCTGCACCAGCACATAGCCCTTGTCGGCAATGGCCAGCGCCTGGCGCGCGTTCTGTTCCACCATCAGGATCGAGATGCCGGTGCGCGCCACCTCGATGATGCGGTCGAACAATTCGTCCATCACGATGGGCGACACCCCGGCGGTCGGCTCGTCGAGCATCAGCACCTGCGGCCGGGTCATCAGCGCCCGGCCCACCGCCACCTGCTGGCGCTGGCCGCCGGAGAGCTCGCCCGCCGCCTGGCGGCGCTTTTCCTTGAGGATGGGAAACAGGTCATAGACCTGCGCCATGGTGCCGGAAATGTCGTCGGCGCGGATGAAGGCGCCCATCTCGAGGTTTTCCTCCACCGTCAACGAGGTGAAGATGTTCGAGGTCTGCGGCACGAAGCCCATGCCGCGCGCCACCCGGTCCTGCGGGCTGAGTGCGGTGATGTCCTGTCCGTCCAGACGCACCGCGCCCGAGCGTACGTCGAGCATGCCGAAGACCGCCTTCATCGCCGTCGACTTGCCCGCGCCATTGGGCCCGACGATCACCGCGATCTGGCCCTTGTCGACCGCAATGGTGCATTCGTGCAGGATATCCGGCCCCTTGCCATAGCCGCCGGTCATGGCATCGCCGATCAGGAATGGTTCAGCCAAGCGCCAGCCCCTTCTTCTCGTTGAAAATTCGCCTCTCGACGGATCCACCGATCAGCCCGTCGAACGGCCCGGTGCCCGCCGCGAAGAAAGCCCGCAAGGGCTTGATGAGCCGCGCCCGCGTCACGCCGTTTCCTTGTTCTTCAGCCCGGTGCCGAGATAGGCCTCGATCACCTGCTCGTTGGCCTTGATCTCGTCGATCGTGCCCTGCGCCAGCTTCTTGCCCTCGGCCATGACGATCACCGGATCGCAGAGCCGGGCGATGAAATCCATGTCGTGCTCGATCACGCAGAAGGTATAGCCGCGCTCGGTATTGAGCCGCTGGATGGCGTCGGCGATGGTATTGAGCAATGTCCGGTTCACCCCGGCGCCCACCTCGTCGAGAAAGACGATTCGCGCGTTGACCATCATGGTGCGGCCCAGCTCCAGCAGCTTCTTCTGGCCGCCGGAAATGGCCCCCGCCGGATGATCGGCCAGGTGCTCGACGGTCAGGAATTCCAGCACCTCGTCGGCGCGCGCGCGCAGGGCGCGTTCCTCCTCGGCGATGCGCTTGCGTCCGAACCAGGTGTTCCACAGCACCTCGCCCGATTGGCCCGGCGGCACCATCATCAGGTTCTCGCGGCAGGTCATCGAGGAAAATTCATGCGCGATCTGGAAGGTGCGCAGCAGCCCCTTGGAAAACAGCACATGCGGCGGCAGGCCGGTGATCTCCTCGTCTTCCATGAAGACCCGGCCCGAGGTTGGTGGAAGAACGCCCGCGATCACGTTGAAAAGCGTGGTCTTTCCCGCGCCGTTGGGGCCGACCAGCGCGGTGATCGAGCCCTTGGCGATCTCCAGCGTGGCGCCGTCGACGGCGTGAAACCCGCCGAAATGGCGGTGCAGGTTGTCTACGCGGATCACGTCTGGCCCCCCTTGGCGTCGTCAGCGACGCTCTTTTGTATGGGGAAACAGCCCGGGTCAAGCCGGGCTGTCTCCGATATGTCGTCAGAGGGGGCGCTCAGCGATAGCCGAGTTCCACCAGTTGACCGTCCTTCATCTCCATCTCGACATAGCCGCCCGAGGCTTCGCCCGGTTCGACCAGTTCGACCGAGCTGGCGCCGACATAGTCGATGTCGCCACCCGCGGCGATGATCTCCAGCGCCTTGCCCAGTTCGCCGACATGGATCGGCTCGCCCGGCGCATTGGCCAGTTCCATCACCTTGGCCGCGGTATCCGCGCCCTTGGTCGAGCCTGCCGCCGCCATCGACAGCAGGATCAGCGCCATGGAATCGTAGCCTTCGCGCGAATAGACCCCGGTGCCGTCGAACCCGGCCTTCTCGGCCATCTCGAGGAAGACCGCGGCGCGTTCGTTCTCGACGCTGGGGTTCTGGCCGAAGCTGCCGTCGATATCGGCGCCGAAGTTCTCTTCCAGCGCGGTGCCGATCATGCCGTCGGGCAGCACGAAGGTGTCGAAGGCACCGGTGTCGAGTGCGGCCTGGATCACGCCCGAGCCGCCTTGGTCGACATAGCCGATCACCACCAGCGCCTCGCCGCCCGCCGAGGCGAGCGAGCCGACCTCGGCGGAGTAATCCGCCTTGCCGTCCTCATGCGCCACCGAAAGCGTCACCGTGCCGCCGGCCTTCTCGAAGGCCGCCTGGAAGCTGTCGGCCAGGCCCGAGCCGTAGTCGTTGTTGGTATAGGTCACCGCCACCTCGGACATGCCGCGCTCGCGGATGATCTGGGCCATGACCTCGCCCTGGCGCGCATCCGAGGGCGCCATGCGGAAGAACAACCCGTTGTCTTCCTGCGTCGACAGGCCCGGCGAGGTGGCCGAGGCCGAGATCTGCATGATGCCGTTGGGCATCGAGACGTTGGTCAGGATCGCGCCGGTGGTGCCCGAGCACATGGCGCCGAAGATCGCCGCCACCCCGTCCGAGGTGACAAGGCGTTCCGCCGCCGCGGTGCCGGCCGCGGCATCGACGCAGGTCGAGTCGGCGCGCACGCCCTCGATCATCCGCCCGTCGAGAATGCCGCCGGCGGCATTGATCTCGGCCAGCGCCATCTCGGCGCCGCCCGCGATCGGCCCGGCCAGCGATTCCAGCGGGCCGGTAAAGCCGAGGATAATGCCGACCTTGATCGCCTCGGAATGGCTGGCCGCCTGGGCCGATACCGCTGCAAGGCCGGTCAAGGCCGTTGCCATAAGAAACTTTTTCATCAAGTGCCTCCCTGATTGGACATCTTATCCGGACGCCAGCCTAGGGCCTTGCCGATCCGAAGAAAAGCCCGATTGCCGCATGGTCAGCGGCTGGCGATCACGAAAACCGTCCGGCGCTGGAAGCGGCGCCATCGGGGGCTATGCTTTCAGGCAACCGAAACGGGAGTTCATCATGCTGCGCTTGTGTCTCTGCTTCATCTTCGCCGCCTGCGCGGTCTCGGCCGAGCGGCTGGTGACCTCGGCCGGGCCGGTCGAGATCACCACCATGGTCCGCGGTCTCGACGAACCCTGGTCGGTCGGGTTCCTGCCCGGCGGCGGGCTGTTGATCACCGAGCGCGACGGGCGGTTGCTGCACGTGGCGCGCGACGGCGCCACCACCGCGGTCTCCGGGCTGCCCGAGGTGGCGGCCGTGGGCCAGGGCGGCTTGCTCGACGTGCTGGTGCCGCGCGATTTCGAGCAGCGGGGCGAGATCTTCCTGTCCTATGCCAGGCCCGAGGGACGCCGGGCGGGCACCGCCGTTCTGCGCGGCAGGCTCTCGGCGGACCGGGCGCGGCTGACCGAGGTGACGACGATCTTTGCGATGAAAGAGCCCACCGGCGCCGGCCAGCACTTCGGCTCGCGCCTGGTCGAGGCGCGCGACGGCACGCTGTTCCTGACCATCGGCGACCGCGGCGACCGGCCCGCGGCACAGGACCTGACGCGCCACAACGGCTCGGTCCTGCACCTGACCCGTGACGGCGCCCCGGCGCCGGACAATCCCGACCTCGGCGCCGGGGCCCTGCCGGAGATCTGGTCTTACGGCCACCGCAACCCGCAGGGTGCGGCACTGGATCTGCAAGGCAACCTCTGGGTCAACGAACACGGCGCGCGCGGCGGGGACGAGGTCAACCGCATCGCCAGGGGCGGCAACTACGGCTGGCCGGTGATCGCCTACGGGCGGCATTACTCGGGCGCACGGATCGGCGAGGGCACGGCGAAACCCGGCATGGAGCAGCCGGAGTTCTACTGGGATCCCTCGATCGCACCTTCGGGCATGATGTTCTATTCCGGCAGGCTCTGGCCCGCCTGGCAGGGCGCGCTCTTTGTCGGATCGCTGAAGTTCGACTATATCGCCCGGCTGGACGGCACGCCGCTGACCGAGGTCGAGCAGTTGAAATCCGCCGATACCATCCGGGTGCGCGACATCCGCGAAGGCCCCGACGGCGCGATCTGGTTTCTCAGCGTCGGGCAGGGCGCGCTGTTGCGCATGGCGCCCGGCGACTGAAGCCTCTGGATCTGCGGCGCAAGACCCGGCACACTCCGGCCATATTCGGGAGTGATTGGCATGACCTTCGTGATCCGTTGTCTGTTGGCCGCGGTGCTGGCCCTGGCGCCGCACTGGGCCGCGGCGCAGTCGAGCCAGGCGGTGTTCGACAACTACCTTGAACTGCGCGCGCGGCTCGACACGCTGATGAAGAACCGCGACATTGCCGAGGTCATGCCGGTCTTCGGCGACACCTCGTCCCCGGCGGACCTGGAAGCGCTGGAACAGCGGGTGCGCGGCATCTATCCGCAGGATTTCGAGAACGTGGCGCTGATCCGGCGGGCCGACCTGGAGCATGGCTTCCGGCAGGAGCTGCTCGCTTACTGGGTGGGGACGGCCTATATCTATGTCTACATGCTGCTGCATCAGCGCGACGACGCGCTGGTGGCGCTGGGCTTCAACTTCAACAGCGACTTCCACGACCTGAACGCCAAGTTCTGAGCGCGCCCGATCCATCGATGGATCGGTCCCGATCCGTTGACGGATCGGCGCCGCTCAGACCGGTTCGCGGGTGCCCTGGCTGCCGCGCTCGCGGTAGGGCGTGGTGGCGTAATGCGCGCGGTAGCATTTCGAGAAATGCGAGGGCGAGGCAAAACCGCAGGCCAGCGCCACGTTGATCACGCTCATGTCGGTCTGCATCAGCAGGTTGCGCGCCTTTTCCAGCCTCAGTTCCATGTAATAGCGTTTCGGGCTGCGGTTGAGGTAGCGCCGGAACAGCCGTTCCAGCTGGCGGGTCGACATGCCCACCTCCTGCGCCAGGATCGAGGGGCTGATCGGCTCTTCGATATTGGCCTCCATCTTCTGGATCACCTGGGCCAGCTTGGGATGGCGCACGCCGATCCTTGTCGGCACCGACAGCCGCTGAGTGTCCTGGTCGGTGCGGATCGAGGAATAGATCATCTGGTCGGCCACCGCATTGGCCAGGTCCGGCCCGTGATCGTCCGCCAGCACCTTCAGCATCATGTCGATCGACGAGGTGCCCCCGGCGGTGGTGATCCGGTTGCCGTCAATGGCAAAGACCCGCTTGGTCAGCTGCACATCCTCGAATTCCTCGGCAAAGCTGTCGTGGTTTTCCCAGTGGATCGTCGCCTTCTTGCCATCCAGCAGCCCGGCGCGCGCCAGCGCATAGCTGCCGGTGCAGAGCCCGCCCACCTTGGGGCCCTTGCGCGCCTCGCGGCGCAGCCAGTTGAGCAGCTTCCTGGTGGTGGCGCGCTGGATCTCGATGCCGCCGCAGACCATGATGACGTCGTCGCGCCCCAACTCGTCGAGATCGCCCTCGAGCTTGAAGACCGTTCCCGCCGAGGAGGTCTGGCTCTCGCCACCTTCGCCCAGCACGCGCCAGTCATAGAGCGTCTTGCCCGCCATGCGGTTGGCAATGCGCAGGCATTCCAGCGCCGCGGCAAAGGGCAGGAGCGAGAAATTCTCGAGCAGGACAAAGACGAAGCGGCGCGGCTTGCCGGTCCAGTTCACATCGATCTCGGCGGTACTTTGGTTCATGCGTGCCGGACCCTTTTGCCTGAGGTCTCTTTTCGACTCGGCCCATGTCGCAAACGGGCAGGTCGCGCCAGTTGGACCCAAGCCCCGCACGAGGTCAAGTCCCGTGGATTTCGCGTCTGGCCACTTCGGGTGCTCTTGGCTATAAGCGGGCCCGTACATGGCCCCGGCCGATACCGCAAACACCGGAGAGAGACGATGAGCGAGTGGCAAAAATCCGACTGGCGCAACAAGCCCCGGGTTCAGATGCCCGATTATACCGATGCGGAGGCGCTGAAGGCCGTCGAGGCCCAGTTGACCCGATATCCGCCGCTCGTCTTTGCCGGCGAAGCGCGGACGCTGAAGGAACGGTTGGGCGAGGCGGCGCGTGGCGAGGCCTTCCTGCTGCAGGGCGGCGATTGCGCCGAGAGCTTCGAGCAGTTCAGCGCCGACGGCATCCGCGACACCTTCAAGGTGATGCTGCAGATGGCGATGGTGCTGACCTTCGGCGCCAAGGTGCCGGTGGTCAAGGTGGGCCGCATGGCCGGCCAGTTCGCCAAGCCGCGCTCTGCGCCGACCGAAGTCAAGGATGGCCAGGAGCTGCCCAGCTACCGCGGCGACATCATCAACGAGCTCGAGTTCACGCCCGAGAGCCGCAGCCCCGATCCGCAGAAGATGCTGCAGGCCTATACCCAGGCGGCGGCGACGCTGAACCTGCTGCGCGCCTTTTCGACCGGCGGCTATGCCGACGTCCACAAGGTCCACCAGTGGACGCTGGGCTTCACCGACCGTGAAGAGAGCGAGAAATACCGCGAGATGGCCGGCCGCATCACCGATGCGCTGGAGTTCATGACCGCCGCCGGCGTGACCTCGGACAACAATCACGCGCTGCACACGGTGGATTTCTACACCAGCCACGAAAGCCTGCTGCTGGAATACGAAGAGGCGCTGACGCGGCTCGATTCCACCTCGGGCAAATGGCTGGCGGGCTCGGGCCACATGATCTGGATCGGCGACCGCACCCGGCAGCCGGACGGCGCGCATGTGGAATTCGCCCGCGGCGTGCTCAACCCGATCGGGCTGAAATGCGGGCCGACCACCACGGCCGAAGACCTCAAGGTGCTGATGGAAAAGCTCAATCCGCGCAACGAGGCCGGGCGCCTGACGCTGATCGCGCGCTTTGGCGCGGGCTCGGTGGGCGATCACCTGCCGCGGCTGATCAAGACGGTCCAGGACGAGGGCGCCAACGTGGTCTGGTCCTGCGATCCGATGCACGGCAATACCATCAAGTCGGCCACCGGCTACAAGACCCGGCCGTTCGATTCAGTGCTGCGCGAGGTCAAGGAATTCTTCGCCATCCATGCGGCCGAGGGCACCATCCCCGGCGGCGTGCATTTCGAGATGACCGGCCAGGACGTGACCGAATGCACCGGTGGCGTGCGCGCGGTGACCGAAGAGAACCTGTCGGACCGCTACCACACCGCCTGCGACCCGCGGCTCAATGCCTCGCAGTCGCTGGAACTGGCCTTCCTGGTGGCCGAGGAACTGGTGGCGCGGCGCGATGGCGGGGCCTCGAGCCTCGCGGTCTGAGCCGGATCTTGGCTTGAAACAGAGAGCCCCGGGCCGAATGGTCCGGGGCTTTTCCATTTCAGCGCCAAGGGCTTAGTCGTCGGTCTTGATCAAGCGCAGATAGGGCACCGGACCGGGGCGGAACCCGGCCTGCGGCTCGGCAAAGCCCGCGGCCTGGCGCGGCGGCGCGGGTTGCGGCACGGTGACCCGGGGCGGCGCGCGCATCGGCGAGACATCGGCCTGCACCACCTCGAAGCGGCGCGGCGCGCGGCCGATCGGGCCGTCGCTGACCAGGCAGCCCAGCACGCGGCTGACATCGCCGAAATCGTCGGTCAGCGGCAAGAGCAGCATCCGCCCCGACAGCCCGGGCCGGCCCAGCCGCTTTTCCGCCTGCAGGGTCAGTTCGACCCGGGCGGGGCTGTCAAAGGCCTCGCGCAGGCAGGTCGCCAGCCGCTCGCGCGAGACCGGCACCAGCAGGGCCGACAGCGGCATGCCGCGCACCTCCATGCCCATCAGATCGCACAGATGCGTGCCGCCGATGCGGATGCGCGCATGGGTCGGCGCAATCCGTTCGGCGATGAAGGCATATTCCAGGGCGCTCTCGATGCCGCGCGGATCGATTTCCGAGCGCGCAGGCACGTTGCGCCCGGCGCGCATCGCCTGCCAGTAGGCCTCGACCTGCTGCAGGGGCTGACCCCATTTCGCGCGCAGTTTCTCGCTCAGCGGCACCACGTCTGCGGCACCCTTTGCATGGCCCGTGTCCTGCGACACGCCGGTCTTGTTGTCACGCGGAGACATGTTTTCTTCCTCAACTACACCCGCCCCATTGTCGCCCGGAGCTTGGCATCCCCGATTAGCGGTCACAATGGTTACCCAATTCCTAATATCGCATGATTGCATCGAATTTTGCGGAAATTCGTGACGTTTGGTTAACCCGCGCGCCGCCATTCCCGGCGCGGATCGGGGCTTTTTCCGTTGCTCCTTTGGGGCGGATTGCCTATTGCGGATTGCAGATCATGACGCAAAGCGACCGCGGACCGCTAGATGTTGCGGGGCCGCGCCGCCGACCGAAAGGACTCCCAGTGTTGCAATCGATGACCGGTTTCGCCGCGGGCCAGGGGGGCTATCAATCCTTTTCCTGGTCGTGGGAGCTTCGCGGCGTCAACGCCAAGGGCCTGGACCTGCGCATCCGGGTGCCCGACTGGATCGAGGGGCTGGAGGCCGAGCTGCGCAAACAGGTCGCCTCACGGCTGAAACGCGGCAATGTGACGATCAACCTGCGGCTCGCCCGCGACGAGGCCAGCGGCGGCCAGCGGCTCAGCCCGGCGCAACTGGACGTGGTGCTCGGCGCCATGGCGGGGATCGAGCACGAGGCGATGGCGCGCGGCATCTCGCTTGGGCCCTCGACCGCGGCCGAGATCGTGGGGCTGCGCGGCATGTTGGAGCAGGACGAGAGCCTGGCCGATCCCACGCCGCTCCGGGCCAAGATTATCGAGGATTTCCAGCAGGTTCTGACCTCTTTCTGCGAGATGCGCGCAGGCGAGGGCGCCTCCCTTCTGGGCGTGCTGCGCGGCCATGTCGACGAGATCGAGAGCCTGATCGCCAGGGCCGAAGCCGCCGCCGAGGCCCGCAAGCCCAGGGCGCGCGAAGCGATGAAGGCGGCGCTGGCCACCATTCTCGACACGGCCGAGGGCATCGACGAGGCGCGCCTGGCGCAGGAGCTTGCGCTGATCTCGATCAAGGCGGATATTACCGAGGAAATCAATCGCTTGCGGGCGCATGTGAATGCAGCACGTGAACTTTTGGGCGCGGGCGGCAGCGTCGGGCGCAAGCTGGATTTCCTGATGCAGGAATTCAACCGCGAGGCCAATACGCTGTGTTCCAAGTCGAACGACAGCGCCTTGACCGCCGTGGGCCTCGACCTCAAGGCGGTGATCGACCAGATGCGCGAACAGGTTCAGAACGTGGAGTAACTCATGGCCCCCAACAAACGCCGCGGCCTGCTGATCATCCTGTCCTCGCCTTCGGGCGCGGGCAAGTCCACCCTGGCCAAACGCCTGCGCGCCTGGGATGACAGTATCGTCTTCTCGGTCTCGGCCACCACCCGCAAGCCGCGCCCGGGCGAGGTGAACGGCGTCGACTATCACTTTGTTTCCGAAAGCGAATTCAAGAAGACCGTGGCGGCGGGCGGCATGCTGGAACACGCCCATGTCTTTGGCAATTTCTACGGCTCGCCCAAGGCCGCGGTGGAAGAGGCGATCAACGCGGGCCAGGACGTGCTCTTCGACATCGACTGGCAGGGCGCGCAGCTGATCGAGAACTCGGACCTTGGCCGCCACACGCTCTCGGTCTTCCTGCTGCCGCCCTCGATCACCGAGTTGCGCCGCCGCCTGGAAAGCCGCGCGCAGGACAGTGACGAGACCATCTCGAAGCGGATGCAGAAAAGCTGGGACGAGATAAGCCATTGGGGCAGCTACGATTTCGTGCTGGTCAACGATGACCTCGACGCCACCGAGGACAAGCTGAAGACCATCGTCACCGCCACCCGCCTGCGCCGTCTGCAACAGCCCGACCTGACCGAGCATGTGCGCAAGCTGCAAAGCGAATTCGAGAGCATCGCATGAGCGGCGGCAAACCCACGCTGGCCCGTCCGGTGCCGCTGATCGCGGGCGTCAGCCGCCCGGTGGTCACGCCCTTGCAGCCTTCGGTGGTCTATGCCGCGGACTCGCCCGACATGCTGGATGCACAATACGAGGGCCGCGTCGAGGGTTTCACCTATGCCCGCGAAGGCCATCCCAATGCCGCGCAACTGGCGCAGCGCATTGCCGCGCTGGAGGGCTGTGCCCATGGGCTTACCCTGGGGTCGGGCATGGCGGCGGTGACCTCGGTGCTGCTGGGGCTGTGCCGTGCGGGCGATCACGTGCTGGGCAGCGATCAGCTTTATGGCCGCTCGCTGCGGATGATGAGTGACGACCTGCCGCGGCTGGGGATTGCCACCAGCCTGGCCGATCCGACCGAGGCCGCATCCTTTCGTGCCGCGCTGCGCCCCGAGACCCGGGTGATCCTGGTCGAGGCGGTGTCGAACCCGACCCTGCGGGTGGCCGACATGGCGGGGATCGCCGCGCTGGCAAGGGAGGCCGGCGTGCTGCTGGCGGTCGACAATACCTTTACCACGCCGCGCGGTTATCGCCCGTTTGACCATGGCGCCGACGTGGTGCTGCATTCGGTGACCAAGCTGCTGGCGGGGCATTCCGACGTGACGCTGGGCTGGGTCGCGGCGCGCGATCCGGCGGTGCAGAAGCGGATATACGATTTCGCGGTGACCACCGGCCTCACCCCCAGCCCCTATGATTGCTGGCTGGCCGAGCGCGGGTTGCTGACCTTCGATCTGCGCTTCGTCCGGGCGCAGGCGACGGCGGCGGCGCTGGCCGATGCGCTGGCGGGGATGGCGGGGGTGCGCAAGGTGCTCTACCCCACGCGCGCCGATCACCCCGAGGCCGCGCGCGCCAAGGGGATGCTGACGGGGGGCTGCAACATGGTCTCCTTCGAGATCGCGGGCGGGCGGGCGCAGGCCAATGCGCTGGTGCAGGCGGCGCAGGGCCTGGCCTTCGCGCCGACGCTGGGCGATGTGGGCACCACGCTGTCGCATCCCGCCACCTCCTCGCATCGCGGGCTGACGGCAGAGGGCCGCGCGGCGCTGGGCATCACCGAGGGGTTCTTCCGGGTCTCGGTCGGGCTCGAGGATCCGCAGGCGCTGATCGCCGAGTTCGCCCGCGGGGTCGCGGCGGCGCAGGCGGTCTGAGCCTTGGCCGATCCCTCCGGCCTGATGCAGTCGGTGGTCGACGCGCTGCCGCAGCCGCTGGTGGTGATCGGCGCCGACGAACGCATCCTGCATGTCAACGCCCCGGGCCGCAAACTGGCCGGATCCGCCGCGGTGGGCCGGCATTTCATCACCGCTTTGCGCCAGCCCTCGCTGCTCGATGCGGTCGAGGCGACGCTGCGCGATGGCCAGCCGCGGCAGACCAGCTTCCTGACCCGCGAGGGCAATCTCGACGTGACCTATGCCGTGCATTGCGCCGCGGTCGAGACCGGCGCGCGGCACGGGGTGATGCTGTCTTTCGAGGACATCACCCAGATCGAGACCGCGGCCCAGATGCGGCGCGATTTCGTCGCCAATGTCAGCCATGAGCTGAAGACCCCGCTGACCGCGCTGGTGGGCTTCATCGAGACCATCCTGCATGGCCCCGCGCGCGAGGATGCCACGGCGCGCGACCGCTTCCTGCGGATCATGGAATCCGAGGCCGAACGGATGAACCGGCTGGTGGGCGATCTGCTCTCGCTCAACCGGGTCGAGGCCTCCGAGCGGGTGCGGCCGACCGAGAGGATCGACCTTGGCGCGCTGGTGCGCGAGGGGCTGGGCGGGATGACCGGCATGGCCACGGCGGCGGGGCTGGAGATTGCCGCCGATCTGCCCGCCGCGCCGGTGCTTGTGCCGGGGGATGCCGACCAGTTGCGGCAGGTGCTGACCAACCTGGTGGAGAATGCCATCAAGTACGGCGCCGAGGGCGGGCAGATCGCGGTCACGCTGAGCCCGCCCGCCTTTCATCCCCGGATGCGCTGCGAGACGGTGGAGCTGACGGTGCGCGATTTCGGCGCGGGCTTCGACCCGGTGCATATTCCGCGGCTGACCGAGCGGTTCTATCGCGTCGATTCCCACCGCGCGCGCCAGCGGGGCGGCACCGGGCTGGGGCTGGCGATCGTCAAGCATATCGTCAGCCGCCACCGCGGCCGCATCCAGATCGAAGCCGCGCCGGGGCAGGGCGCGACCTTCCGGATTCTCCTGCCGGCCTGAACGGGTGCGGCGGCTTTTTTGCCCTGTGGGCGGGGTTTTTTCGCCTGGGCGAAGTTCATGAAATCTCCGATGTATCAGTTGGTTACGCCGCAAAGATGAACTTCCATCCGGACTTTTTTCGCGTTTCGGCCCGCCTGTCATGAAACCGTTACACAGGTGTCACAAAACCATAGCGCAAGCGAATTAGCACGGCGGCAGAGGACGTCGGCCCCGGATCACCCCGGCGGCGTCCCGTGACCGAGAACAGGAGCTTTTCATGACTTTCGCGAAACAGACCGCCTCGATACTGGCGATTGTTGCCGTTTCCGCAACCAGTGCCGCCGCGCGTGACAATGTGCAGGTCGCCGGGTCCTCGACCGTGCTGCCCTATGCCTCGATCGTCGCCCAATTGTTCGGCGAGAACACCGATTTCCCCACCCCGGTGATCGAATCCGGCGGATCCTCGGCGGGGCTCAAGCGCTTTTGCGAAGGGGTCGGCGAAAACACCCTCGACGTGGCCAATGCCAGCCGCCGGATCCGCGACCGGGAAATCGCGGCCTGCGCCGAGAACGGCGTGACCGGGATCATCGAGGTGCGCATCGGCTATGACGGCATCGTCTTTGCCTCGCAGCGCCAGGGCCCCGGGTTCACCGCCTTCACGCCGGCGGATATCTTCAATGCCCTGGGCGCGAAGGTGCTCAAGGACGGCGCGATCACCGACAACCCGCATCGGACCTGGGCCGAGGCCAACGCCGATCTGCCGCAGGTCGAGATCGCCGCCTTCATCCCGGGCACCAAGCACGGCACCCGCGAGGTCTTCGAGGAAAAGGTGCTGCTGGTCGGCTGCGAGGCGACCGGCGCGCTGGATGCGATGATTGCAAGCGGCATGAGCCGGGACGCGGCGGAAGACGCCTGTCTCGACGTGCGCCAGGACGGAAGATCAGTGGATATCGACGGCGATTACACCGAGACGCTGGCGCGCATCGACGCCAATCCCGAGGGCGTCGGGGTCTTTGGTCTGGCGTTCTATGAGAACAATGCCGACCGGCTGAAGGTGGCCACCATGGGCGGCGTCGCGCCCACCACCGAGACCATCTCGAGCGGGCAATACCCGGTGTCGCGCCCGCTCTATTTCTACCTCAAGAAGGCGCATATCGGCGTGATCCCGGGGCTGAAGGACTACGCGCAGTTCTTCGTGCATGACCAGATCGCCGGTCCGGGCGGCCCGCTGGCCAATTACGGCCTGGTGGCCGACCCTGACCTGGCCAAGACCCGGGCGCGGATCGAGGGCGAAGTCACCATGGACAGCGGGATCTGAGGCGCTGTCCCGGGGCGGCCATGGCGCCGCCCCGGGGGTTCTTGCATCACGCGAAGGGGGCAACATGGCGGTATTCTGGCTGATCGGGATCGTGCTGGCACTGGCCGCGGCGGGCCTTGTGCTGGGCCGGGCGCGGGCGCTGGCCTGCGTCGGGGGCGATGCGCGTGGGCTGCATTCGCGGCCGGTTTATCACGGCTGGACCGTGGCGGTGGCGGTGCTGGGGCCGGTGGGCCTGGTGCTGACCTTCTGGCTGCTGGTGCAGCCGCTTTACGTTGGCGCGGTGGTCTCGGCGATGCTGGGCGACAGCGCGGACCCGCGCGGGCTTTTGCTGGCCGAGGTGCGCCGCGCGGCGGAGGGGTTGGAGGCGGCGGTCGAAACCGGCGTGATCCCCGCGGCGCTGGCCGAGGACGCCCGGGCGGATGCGGCGGAGATCACCCGGCGGCTGAAGGCGGCAGGCCAGGTCGTGACCTCGGACCTGACCGCGCCGGTGCTGCGCGCCGCGCAACGCACCCTCGCGCTGAACGCCTCCGGCGACCGCGCCATGGCCGGGGTGGTGCTGGCGGTGGCGCTGGCCGGGCTGGTGCTGGCGCTGCGCCGGATCGCGCCGGCCTTCCGCGCCCGCCCCGTGGTCGAGCGCGACCTGCGCGCGCTGCTGATCGCGGCGGCCTCGATCGCCGTGCTGACCACCCTGGGCATCGTGCTGTCGCTGGTCTTCAATACCGTCGGTTTCTTTCGGCTTTACCCGGCGGCGGAGTTCTTCACCGGGCTCGACTGGGCGCCGAGTTTCTCGGGCCGGGGCGGGGCCTCGGATCTGGGCGTGCTGCCCTTGCTGTGGGGGACGCTCTACATTTCCGTCGTCGCATTGGCGGTGGCGGTGCCGATCGGCCTTTTCGCCGCGATCTACCTCAGCGAATATGCGGCTCCCCGGTTCCGCGCCCTGGCCAAGCCGCTGCTCGAGGTGCTGGCGGGGATACCGACCATCGTCTACGGGCTCTTTGCGCTGCTGACGGTGGGCCCGCTCCTGATGCGCGTTTTCGGCGAGGCGGGGCTGGGCTGGATGCAGTCGGGCACCGCGGTGATAACCGCCGGGCTGGTGATGGGCATCATGCTGATCCCCTTTGTCAGCTCGCTGTCCGACGACATCATCAGCGCCGTGCCGCAGGCGCTGCGCGACGGATCCTACGGGCTTGGCGCCACCCGCTCCGAGACCATCCGGCAGGTGGTGCTGCCCGCGGCCCTGCCGGGCATCGTCGGCGCCATCCTGCTGGCCGCCAGCCGCGCCATCGGCGAGACGATGATCGTCGTGCTGGGGGCAGGGGCGGCGGCAAGGCTCTCGCTCAACCCCTTCGAGGCGATGACCACGGTGACCGCCAAGATCGTCAGCCAGTTGACCGGCGACGCCGATTTCGCCTCGCCCGAGGCGCTGGTCGCCTTCGCGCTGGGCATGACGCTTTTCGTGCTGACGCTGGGACTGAACGTCGTGGCCCTTGTCATCGTGCGCAGATACCGGGAGCATTACGAGTGATGACCGACATGAACCCTGACAAGGCGCGCAGGAGCGCCTCGCTGCACCGGCCCGATGCGCGCACGAGGCGCCGCAATGCCGCCGAGAAACGGTTCCGCGCCTGTGGCCTGGCGGCGATCCTTCTGGGGCTGTTCTTCCTGCTGGTGCTGGTGGCGACGATCCTGCGCAATGGCGCGCCGGCCTTCACGCGCACGGTGCTGGAGATCGAGCTGACCCTGAGCCCGGCGCAGGTCGATGCCGCCGAGGCCGAGGTCTTCAAGACCCGCGCCTATGCGCAGCTGTTCATCGCCGCGCTGCAAGACCAGCTCGAGACGCGCGGGCTGGACGTGGCCTTCGACGCTGGGGCGCTGGAGCGGATCGTCGGCCAACCCGGCGGCACGATCCGCGCGCATTTCCAGGCCAACCCGGGCCAGATCGGCGAGCCGGTGGTCTTCGAGCTTGCCGCATCGTCGCGGGTCGACGGCTATTTCAACGGGCGGGTGAGTCGGGCGACCTTGCAGGACAGCCGCTTCCTGCAGGCCTCCGACCTCGACCTCGTCGATGCGCTGGCGGATGCGGGCATCCTGCGCCGTGCCTTCAATCTGACCTTCCTGACCGGCGCGGATTCCGGTGTCGACAACCCCGGCGGCGCGGGCATCGGCGCGGCCCTGGTGGGGTCGGTCTACATGATGTTCGTGGTGCTGGCGCTGGCGCTGCCCATCGGCATCGCGGCCTCGATCCATCTCGAGGAATTCGCACCGAAAAACCGCGTCACCGACCTGATCGAGGTGACGATCTCGAACCTCGCGGCGGTGCCCTCGATCGTCTTCGGCATCCTCGGCCTCGCGGTCTTCATCCAGGTCCTGCACCTGCCGCAATCGGCGCCGCTGGTCGGCGGGCTGGTGCTGACGCTGATGACCCTGCCGACGATCATCATCTCGACGCGGGCGGCGCTGAAGGCCGTGCCGCCCTCGGTCCGCGATGCGGCGCTGGGGGTCGGGGCCTCGCAGATGCAGGCGGTGTTTCACCATGTCCTGCCCTTGGCCATGCCCGGCATCCTGACCGGCACCATCATCGGGCTGGCGCAGGCATTGGGCGAGACCGCGCCGCTCTTGCTGATCGGCATGGTGGGCTTCGTGGCGCGGGGCTACCCCGAGGGCGTCGTCGCGGGCTTTACCGAGCCCAATTCCGCCATGCCCGCCCAGATCTATACCTGGGCGGCGCGGGCGGATGCGGGATTTTACGACAAGGCCTGGGGCGGGATCATCGTCCTGCTGGTCTTTCTGCTGACCATGAACCTGATCGCCATCCTGCTGCGCCGCAGGTTCGAGCGCCGCTGGTAGGCGGCCCGCAAAGGAGTACACCGATGTTCGACGCGCCTCACCCGACCCTGGCCACCCCGACGACGCCGCCGACCCGGACCGACCCCAAGATCGCCGCCTGCAATGTCGACGTGCATTACGGCACGACCCATGCGCTGCGCGATGTCAGCGTCGAGATCGAGGACCGGACGGTGACCGCCTTCATCGGCCCCTCGGGCTGTGGCAAATCCACCTTCCTGCGTTGCCTGAACCGGATGAACGACACCATCGACAGCGCCCGGGTGACCGGCGTGATCCTGCTCGATGGCGAGGACATCCACGACAGGCGCGTCGATCCGGTGCAATTGCGCGCGCGGGTGGGGATGGTGTTTCAGAAGCCCAACCCCTTTCCCAAGTCGATCTATGACAATATCGCCTATGGCCCGCGCATTCACGGGCTGGCGCGCAGCAAGGCGGATCTGGACGGGATCGTCGAGCGCGCGCTGCGCCGCGGCGCGATCTGGGAGGAGGTCAAGGACCGGCTTCAGGCCTCGGGCACGGGCCTCTCGGGCGGCCAGCAGCAGCGCTTGTGCATCGCGCGCGCGATTGCCACCGAGCCGGAGGTGCTGTTGATGGACGAGCCCTGTTCGGCGCTCGACCCGATTGCCACCGCCCAGGTCGAGGAGTTGATCGACGAGTTGCGCGCCAGCTATTCGGTGGTGATCGTGACCCATTCCATGCAACAGGCCGCAAGGGTGAGCCAGAAAACCGCCTTCTTTCACATGGGCCGGCTGGTGGAGTATGACGCGACCTCGAAGATCTTCACCAACCCCGAAGATGCGCGTACCGAAAGCTATATCACCGGCCGGATCGGCTGAGGGAAAGACCAGGGATGAGTGAACATATCGCCAGCGCCTTCGACCGCGACCTCGACGCGCTGCAGGCGCAGATCATGAAGATGGGCGGGCTGGTCGAACAGGCGATCCGCGACGCCATGCAGGCGCTCGACACCCGCGACGAGGAACTGAGCGAAGCGGTGCGCGCGGGCGACAAGGTCATCGACGCGCTCGACGAGACGCTCCACCAGGACGCCGCGCGCATGATCGCCCTGCGCGCGCCGACGGCCATCGACCTGCGGGTGATCCTGTCGGTGATGAAGATCGCCTCGGACCTCGAGCGGATCGGCGACCTGGCCAAGAACCTGGCCAAGCGCAACTCGGTGCTGATGCAGCTGACGGTGATCGACGGCGCCACCGCCGCGCTGCGCCGCATGGCGCGCGAGGTCGAGCTGATGCTGAAGGACGCGCTCGACGCCTATATCCAGCGCGATGCGGGCCTGGCGCGCGACGTAATCGCGCGCGACCGCGATGTCGACCGGATGTACAATGCCACCTTCCGCGAGTTCCTGACCTTCATGATGGAGGATCCGCGCAATATCACCGCCTGCATGCACCTGCATTTCATCGCCAAGAACATCGAGCGGATGGGCGACCACGTGACCTCGGTCGCCGAACAGCTGGTGTTCCTGGTCGATGGCGCAATGCCCGAAGCGCGCGAGAAGGGCGACCAGACCTCGGTCGACCGGGCGCTGTCGCCGCAGGTGGGGGAATAGCGATGTCGGCAGATCAACCCCTGGTCCTGGTGGTCGAGGATGAACCGGCCCAGCGCGAGATCCTGTCCTACAACCTGGAGGCCGAGGGCTTTCGCGTGGCGCGCGCCGGGGACGGCGAACAGGCGCTGCTGCTGGTGCGCGAGGAGGCGCCGGACCTGATCCTGCTGGACTGGATGCTGCCCCATGTCTCGGGGATCGAGGTCTGCCGGCGGCTGAAGACCCGGCCCGAGACCCGCGCGGTGCCGGTGATCATGCTCTCGGCCCGGGCCGAGGAGGTGGACAGGGTGCGCGGGCTGGAGACCGGCGCCGATGACTACGTGGTCAAGCCCTACTCGGTGATCGAACTGATGGCGCGGGTGCGCGCCCAGCTGCGCCGCACCCGGCCCGCGGCGGTGGGCGAGCGGCTGGAATTCCGCGACATCGTGCTGGACGGCGAAACCCACCGGGTGAGCCGGGGCGCGCAGCCGCTGAAGCTGGGGCCGACCGAGTTCCGCCTGCTGTGCACCTTCATGGAGAAGCCGGGCCGGGTCTGGACGCGCGCGCAATTGCTGGACCGGGTCTGGGGGCGGGACATCCATGTCGACAGCCGCACGGTCGACGTGCATATCGGGAGATTGCGCAAGGCGCTTTGTGCGCATGGCGGCGAGGATCCGCTGCGCACGGTGCGCGGCGCGGGCTATGCGCTAGGCTGACGGGCCGATGACGCCTGCAAGGGCGGAAGAGGGGCTCTTCAAGCCCTTGCGGGCCTTCATCGCCTCCGGGCCCGGGCCGCGGAATATGATCAAATACAGGTTTTCCTCCGCCCCGCGCTTGCGCTAGGATCGCGCCAACCGCAACTGCTGCTGGAGCCCTGCCTCATGTCCGCTCTCGATGCCTCCCCGCTGAAACCCAAGGACGCGCCCGATCTCGGCCCCTTCGACTGGTCCGATCCGCTGCGTCTGTCCGACCAGTTGACCGAGGAAGAGCGCATGGTGGCCGAGGCCGCCCGCACCTATGCCCAGGACAGGCTGGCGCCGCGGGTGATCGACGCCTACGAGGAAGAGACCGTGGAGCCGGAGATCTTCCGCGAGATGGGCGCGATGGGCCTGCTTGGCACCACCATCCCCGAGGCCTATGGCGGGATCGGCGCGGGCTATGTCACCTATGGCCTTGTCGCGCGCGAGATCGAGCGCATCGACAGCGGCTATCGGTCGATGATGTCGGTGCAATCCAGCCTGGTGATGTATCCGATCTTTGCCTATGGCACCGAGGAACAGCGGCAGAAATACCTGCCGAAACTGGCCAGCGGCGAATGGATCGGCTGTTTCGGGCTGACCGAGCCCGATGCCGGATCCGACCCCGGCGGCATGAAGACCCGCGCCGTCAAGACCGAGGGCGGCTATCGGCTGAGCGGGTCCAAGATGTGGATCTCGAATGCGCCGATCGCCGATGTCTTTGTGGTCTGGGCCAAGTCCGAGGCGCATGACGGCAAGATCAAGGGCTTCGTGATCGAGAAGGGCGCCAAGGGGCTCTCGGCGCCGAAGATCGGCAAGAAGCTGTCGCTGCGCACCTCGGTCACCGGCGAGATCGTGCTGGACGGGGTCGAGGTCGGCGAGGACGCGCTTTTGCCCAATGTTTCGGGCCTCAAGGGACCCTTCGGGTGCCTGAACCGCGCGCGCTATGGCATTGCCTGGGGCGTCATGGGGGCGGCGGAGTTTTGTTGGCACGCCGCAAGGGCTTACGGGCTGGACCGCAAGCAGTTCGGCAAGCCCATCGGCGGCACGCAGCTGTTCCAGAAGAAACTCGCCGACATGCAGACCGAGATCACCCTGGGCCTGCAGGCCGCGCTGCAGGTCGGGCGGCTGATGGACGAGGCCCGCGCCGCGCCCGAGATGATCTCGCTCATCAAGCGCAACAACTGCGGCAAGGCGCTCGACATTGCCCGCATGGCCCGCGACATGCACGGCGGCAACGGCATCTCCGGCGAGTTCCAGGTGATCCGCCACATGGTCAACCTCGAGACCGTGAACACCTATGAAGGCACCCATGACGTGCATGCCCTGATCCTGGGCCGCGCGCAAACCGGGGTGCAGGCGTTCTTCTGATGCCCATCCCAGACCCGGAGGTTCCGCAATGCTGCGCAATATCGATCCCGTCCTGACGCCCGATCTGCTCTACGCCCTGCGCGCCATGGGCCATGGCGACGTGATCGCCATCGTCGACGCCAATTTCCCCGGCGAAAGCGCCGGGCCGCAATGCATCCGGCTCGACGGGGTCAGCGCCACCGATGCGCTGCGCGCGATCCTCAGCCTGATGCCGCTCGACACCTTCGTCGACGATCCGGCCCGGGTGATGCAGGTGGTGGGCGATCCCGAGGCGGTGCCCGAGATCGTCGGGGAGTTCCAGGCCATCATCGACGCGACCGCCGACACCCCGGCGCGGATCACCGGCGTCGAGCGCTTTGCCTTCTATGACCGGGCCGAAGCCGCCTTTGCCATCGTCCAGACCGGCGAGCGGCGGCTTTACGGCAATATCCTGCTGACCAAGGGCGTGGTCGCGCCCTGAGACGCTGCAGGAGCGATCGGAAACAGCCGCCCCGGCCTTGCGCCGGGGCCTCTGCGCCACACCTGCCTCCTAGAAATCGAGGTATTTCGCGCTGGCATAGCCTTCGGCGCCCTTCGGCCCGGTGATACGAAACCACATCCAGTTTTCGTCTATACAGGCGCCAAGCGCGGCCCGGTCATAGGGCTGATGGGCATTGGCCGCGGCGCAAAGCGCGGCGCATTGGGCATGATCGGCGTGGCGGGTATCGGGCTCGGGATCGCGCGGCACGGGGAATGTGGCGCCCTTGGGCAATTCGTCGATCTTCGCGCTCTCGACATGAGGGTCGCGGCGCAAGGATGTGTAATTGTTGACGTTTATCACCTCGGCCTCGCCATCGTCGGATTGGCACGGGGTAGGGCGCGTCAGGGCGGGATCCTCCTCGGGCAGGGCCGAGCCATCGGCCAGCGCGGCCAGCGGCGTCGCGGCAGGCACCATGGCCAGCGCCGGGATCGGCGCCCAGAGATAGAGCAGGTCGGGATCGCCGCAATCGGCCGGGCCGATGCCGATATCGGCCTCGCCGCGCGAGCCGCAGATCAGCGGCAGCGCCTCGGCGCCGCCCTGGGCGGCCAGCGTGGCGCTGCAGTCAAAGACATCACGGCTGGCGAATTGCAGGTCATAGCGGTCGCGCACCGCGCCGCCCGCGGTCCAGTTCGACACCGAGAGCGCGAAAACCGCGTCATTGCGCGCGAAAACCACCTGGTCGCCGGCCAGCTGTCGCGGCCAGATCGTCAGGTTCTGGCAGGCGTGAAAGAAGGCGCGGTCGGACAGGGCCGGGGCCTTGAAACCGATGACCCCGATGCCCCAGCGGCCCGCCTTGTTGACGGTATCGATGGCGAGGCTTTCGGCATCGCCAAGGCTGCGGAGCGCCTCGATCAGGTCGGCATCGAGAAAGGGCCGCGAGACATCGGGCCGCATCCGCGATGCCAGCGCGTGAAACCCCAGCATGGTCTGCACCAGCCCGTCCGCGCCGCCGTCGGGCGCGTCCCCGGCGGGCACTGCCGGTTGCGGACGCTGAAACGCCAGCGTGCCGCCGACATGCAATTGCCGGGAGGTGAGCCCGGAGGCCTGGCCCTGCGCCACCGTGCCGAACATGAAGACCAGCGCGCAAGTGCCTGAACAGGTGGCATCCTCGGCGATCACCGTGCCGATCCTCTCGGTCACCAGATGGCGCGCGATGGCCAGGCTTTCGCGGAAATCGCCGCCCGGGCTGTTGAGACAAAGCCGCTTCCAGCGCCCATCCTCGGGCCCATCCCAGGTTGCGGGGGGTGCAAGGTCGAGCGCGCGGATCGTGGCAAGATCGCCAGAGCCGATCTCACCCGAGAGCGTGGCGAGACAGACCCCGTCCTGGCCCGGGCCGATCTCCATCGCCACCGCACCGGAAAACGCCAATGAAACCAGGGAAATCGAGAGAGCGGTCAAAGCACGGATCACGACAGGCACCCCATGCGCAGGTTGCGCCGAGCCTAGCGCGCAAGCGATCGCCGGATCAAGGTTCTTGCGGCGCACATGGCTCGAAACCCGGCGCGGGATGTGACAGGGTGCTGGCGGGCGGGACATGGCCAGCCTACACGTCTATATCCTATAATCGGTATTATGTAACTACTGTGGGTGCGGAAACGCCTATTTGACTGGCCTGCTCTTGCCTTTGCGCCGCGAATATTGTTCCTGTGCCTCAAATCGAAAAGGAACGCCCCATGCCCCATTATCGCTCCCGCACTTCGACCCACGGACGCAACATGGCCGGCGCGCGCGGGCTTTGGCGCGCGACGGGCATGAAGGATGACGACTTCGGCAAGCCGATCATCGCCATAGTCAACTCCTTCACCCAGTTCGTGCCCGGTCACGTCCACCTCAAGGATCTCGGCCAGATGGTCGCGCGCGAGGTCGAGGCCGCCGGTGGTGTCGCCAAGGAATTCAACACCATCGCCGTCGATGACGGCATCGCCATGGGCCATGACGGGATGCTCTATTCCTTGCCCTCGCGCGAGGTCATTGCCGACAGCGTCGAATACATGGTCAACGCCCATTGCGCCGATGCCATGGTCTGCATCTCGAACTGCGACAAGATCACGCCCGGCATGCTGATGGCCGCCATGCGCCTGAACGTCCCGGCGATTTTCGTCTCGGGCGGCCCGATGGAGGCCGGCAAGATCGATATCGCCGACCTCGACATGAAGAAGATCGACCTGGTGGATGCCATGGTGGCCGCGGCCTCGGACACGCTGACCGATGCGCAGGTCCAGCATATCGAGGAGAACGCCTGTCCGACCTGCGGGTCGTGCTCGGGGATGTTCACCGCCAACTCGATGAACTGTCTCGCCGAGGCGCTGGGCCTGGCGCTGCCGGGCAATGGCTCGACGCTGGCGACGCATTCCGACCGCAAGAACCTGTTCCTGCAGGCCGGACGGCAGATCGTCGAGATCACCAAGCGCCACTATCAGCTTGAAGAGAAAGGCTTTCTGCCGCGCGAGATCGCGACATTTGAGGCCTTCGAGAACGCCATGAGCCTCGATATCGCCATGGGCGGGTCGACCAATACGGTGCTGCACCTGCTGGCGATTGCCCATGAGGGCGAGATCGATTTCACCATGCAGGACATCGACCGGCTGAGCCGCAAGGTGCCCTGTCTGTGCAAGGTCTCGCCGAATACCGAGAACGTGCACATGGAGGATGTCCATCGCGCGGGCGGGATTTTCTCAATCCTGGGAGAGCTTTACCGGGCGAACCTCTTGCATGGCGACACCAGCACGGTGCATAGCGCCACCATGGCCGAGGCCATCGGGCACTGGGACATCAAGATCGCCAACAACCCCGAGGCCGAGCAGCTCTTCAAGGCCGCCCCCGGCGGCGTGCGCACGACGGAAGCCTTCAGCCAGTCCAACCGGTTCAAGGACCTCGACACCGACCGCGAGAATGGCGTGATCCGCTCGAAGGAGCATGCCTTCAGCCAGGACGGCGGGTTGGCGGTGCTCTACGGCAATATCGCCAAGGACGGCTGTATCGTGAAGACCGCCGGTGTCGACGCCAGCATCCTGAAATTCACCGGCACCGCCTATGTCTGCGAAAGCCAGGACCAGGCGGTGAGCGATATCCTGACCGGCAAGGTCAAGGCGGGCGACGTGGTGGTGATCCGCTATGAAGGCCCGCGCGGTGGCCCGGGGATGCAGGAGATGCTCTATCCGACGAGCTATCTGAAATCCAAAGGCCTGGGCAAGGATTGTGCGCTTCTGACCGACGGGCGGTTCTCGGGCGGCACCTCGGGGCTGTCGATCGGCCATGTCTCGCCGGAGGCGGCCGAGGGCGGCACCATCGGGTTGGTGGAACAGGGCGACAGGATCGAGATCGACATCCCCGAACGCTCGATTCACCTGGCGGTCGACGATGCGGTGCTGGCCGCACGGCGCGAGAAACGCGATGCGGAAGGCTGGCACCCGGCACAGCCGCGCAAGCGCAAGGTGTCGACCGCGCTGAAGGCCTATGCCAAGCTCGCCACTTCCGCCGCGCGCGGCGCGGTGCGCGTGGTCGACTGACGCTTCGGGGGCCGGTGATCCGGCCCCTGCCCCGCATTTTTCTGGACAGATCCGCGTCGCACTGTCTAATGAGGCCAACCCAAACGACAGACCCGGGTCCCGAGGGGCATGTCCGTCCCGCAGGCGGCCCGCGCGACAGGAGCCCACCGAATGCGCGACACCCGGAACGCCTATCTTCTGGACCTGACCAATGCCCCCTCGATCGAGCGGCTCTGGGACATGCACGCGCGCCGCATGGCCGACTACGGCTTTGACCGGCTGATCTACGGCTTCACCTATTACCGCACGGAGACCTCGCTGGGCGATCCCAACGATTTCCTGATGCTGACCAATCACGAGGCCGCCTATACCGACGAATTTCTCGGCAACGGGCTTTACAAGAACGCGCCGATGACCCGTTGGGCGATGGATCACGAAGGCGTCGCCAGTTGGCGCATGGTGCGGGAACTGGCCGAACAGGGCGCGCTGTCGGACGAGGAACTGGCGGTGGTGCAGTTCAACGCCAGGATGGGCGTGACCGTGGGCTACACGATCTCGTTCAAGGCGGTGTCGCAACGCTCGAAAGGCGCCATCGCGCTGACCGCCGCGCCGGGGATGAGCCAGGACGAGGCCGATGCGGTCTGGGCCGAGCATGGCGATGACATCGTCATCATGAACAACGTCGCGCACCTGAAGATCCTCACCCTGCCCTTCACCGGGCTTGGCAAACCGCTGACCCCGCGCCAGCGCGAGGCGCTGCAATGGGTCGGCGACGGCAAGACCACCCAGGACATCGCGCTGCTCATGGGGCTGACCGCGGCCACGGTGGAAAAGCACCTGCGCCTCGCGCGCGAGGCGCTGAACGTCGAAACCACGGCGCAGGCGGTGCTGAAAGCCTCGTTCCAGAATCAGATGTTCGTGCTGGATCTGTGAGCCCAGCCGAAGCGCTTTCACCCTTCACGCTTTTTTCACGATCCAAAGCGCTTTGAAGGGGGGTCTTTCCCCAGGGGTAGGGAAAACCACACTTCATTACGCAAGGGAAATGGTGCACTCTACAAGGGTTCCGTGAGTGGTGGCAATTCAGCCAGGGAACGTCAGGACAGTGCCCCTTGCGATTTCAAGGTTCCGCTGTTCTGCCCGGGAAACCGGACGGTCGGTTTGAAGTGAATATTCTCGCTTCAGACCGGCCACCTCGGGTCGCGCCGTCTCATCCCCATTAGTCCGGGGCGATCTGACAAGGCGGAGCTGGCGGTCGCAGCCAGCTCCGCATTTCTTTTCCGAAACATGGTTTTGTCAGGGAACCCGGCCCAGGCGTTTGCGGTCCGTCCCTGGTGGCGAAAGGCGATGCGGGATCGGCCTGTCGCAGGTGGGGCCCCGCGTCGCCGCGCGGCCCCGAACCTTCAGCCCTGAGCGGCCTTGGCGACTTCGGCGGCGAAGTCTTCGGCCTTCTTCTCGATGCCTTCGCCCACTTCCAGGCGGACATAGCCGAGGATCTCGACACCGGCGGCCTTGGCGGCGGCTTCGACGGTATTGTCGGGATCGACGACGAAGGCCTGGTTCAGCAGGGTGATCTCGGCGAGGAACTTCTTCATCCGGCCTTCGATCATCTTCTCGATCACCTGCTCCGGCTTGCCGGATTCGCGGGCGATGTCGATCTGGATCTGGCGTTCCTTCTCGACCACTGCCGGGTCCAGCGCCTCGACGTTCAGCGCCTGCGGGCGCGGATCGGCGGCGGCGACGTGCATCGCGACCTGGCGGCCAAAGGCCTCGTTTTCAGCCGAGAGCGCGACCAGCACACCGATCTTGCCCATGCCTTCGGCGGCGGCATTGTGGACATAGGACACCACCGAGGCGCCCTCGACGCGGGCCATGCGGCGCAGCGACATGTTCTCGCCGATGGTGGCGATCTTGTCGGTGATCGTCTCGGCGACGGTCTTGCCGCCCAGATCGGCCTGGGCCAGTTCCTCGACGTTCGCGGCGTTCAGCGCGGCATTGGCAATGTCGGAGACCATGGTCTGGAACTCGGCGTTCTTGCCGACGAAGTCGGTTTCCGAGTTCACCTCGACCGCGACGCCCTTGCCACCCTCGACCTTGACGGCCACCAGGCCCTCGGCGGCGGTGCGGCCGGATTTCTTGGCGGCCTTCGCCAGGCCCTTGGTGCGCAGCCAGTCGACCGCGGCGTCCATGTCGCCATCGGTCTCGGTCAGCGCCTTCTTGGCGTCCATCATGCCTGCGCCGGTCATCTCGCGCAGTTCTTTCACCTGTTTCGCAGAAATCGCCATCTTGGCTCTCCTCATCTCGAAAGGGTTTGGGGGGCAAAGCTGGCTCTGCCCCCGTCAATCGGACTCACCCGCGTCGCGCGATGCGACCGGCCGGTCTCAGCTTTCCGCCGGAGCCTCGGCAGGGGCCGCTTCGGCCACGACTTCCTCGGCCGGGGCTTCTTCCATGGCGCCGATGTCGACACCGGCAGCGCCGAGCTGGGCCGACATGCCGTCAAGGGCTGCACGGCTGGCCAGGTCGCAATAGAGCGCGATGGCGCGGGCGGCGTCGTCGTTGCCGGGGATGATGTAGTCCACGCCATCGGGCGAGCAGTTGGTGTCGACGATGGCGACCACCGGGATGCCCAGCTTGTTGGCCTCGGCCACGGCCAGCGCTTCCTTCTTGACGTCGATGACGAAGAGCAGATCGGGCACGCCGCCCATTTCGCGGATCCCGCCAAGCGAGGCTTCCAGCTTGGTCTGGTCACGCTCCATGCCCAGGCGCTCTTTCTTGGTCAGGCCCTCGGCGCCGCCTTCCATCTTCTCGTCGATCGACTTCAGACGCGCGATCGACTGCGACACGGTCTTCCAGTTGGTCAGCGTGCCACCCAGCCAGCGGTGGTTCATGTAATACTGCGCGCATTTCTCGGCGGCTTCGGCGACGGGCGCCGAGGCCTGGCGCTTGGTGCCGACAAACAGCACCCGGCCGCCCTTGGCGACGGTGTCGCGGATCGCCTGCAGCGCATGGTCCAGCATCGGGACGGTCTGCGTCAGGTCCATGATATGGATGCCGTTGCGCGCGCCATAGATATAGGGCCCCATGCGGGGGTTCCAACGCTGCGTCTGGTGGCCGAAGTGAACGCCAGCTTCCAGCAGCTGACGCATGGTGAACTCGGGAAGAGCCATGCTTTCTTTCCTTTCCGGTTTACGCCTCGGTGCGGGGAGAGAAGCGGAGTGCTTCAACCGGTGGACGTTCAGGGATGTCTCCCCCGAAGGCCCGCCCGCACCTGCGGATTTGAATGTCGCGCGTATAGACGCATTGCCGGGGGCGCGCAAGGGGCGCCGGCTGCGACATCGGGGCAATCCGTTGACAGACGTGCCGCGCGGCCTCATTCTGAATAGATTACCTGAACGATTTTTCATTGAGGAGTTGCGCCATGTCCGATGCCTTTGCGCGTTTCATCACCGATTTCCTTGCCGCGGTGCCCGATTACTCGGCGCCCTTTGCCGCCGATGGCGGGCCCGGCGACGACAGCTATACCGGCGACGACGGGCCCGATGTCTATGCCGGAGGGCTGGGCGACGACAGCATCTCTGGGATGGGCGGCGACGACCAGCTATACGGCAATTCCGGCAATGACACCCTGAACGGCGGCACCGGCAACGATTACCTCAGCGGCTATTCCGGCTTTGACCAATTGAACGGCGATGCGGGCGAGGACACCCTGCACGGCGGCAGCCAGAACGACACGCTGGACGGCGGGCCGGGCGACGATGTGCTGTCCGGCGGGACCGGCTGGGATTCGCTCTTCGGCCATGACGGCAACGACTCGCTTTACGGCAACAGCGGCGAGGACACGCTGAACGGCGGTCGCGGCGACGATTACCTGAGCGGTTATTCCGGGCGCGATCTGCTGGGCGGTGTGGAAGGCAACGACACGCTTCTGGGCGGCAACGGCCATGACAGCCTGCGCGGCGGCAGCGGGGACGACTGGCTGTCGGGCGGGCGCGACAACGACAACCTGCTGGGCGGAACCGGCAATGACTCGCTTTATGGCAACTCCGGCAATGACTGGCTGATCGGCGATGAGGGCGACGATTACCTCAGCGGGTATGACGGATCGGACAACTTGGAAGGCGGCGCCGGCAATGACTATCTTCTGGGCGGCACCGACCACGATCAGCTTTCGGGCGATGACGGCGATGACACCCTGTTCGGCAACAGTGGCGATGACGTGATCACCGGCGGCGGTGGCGCCGACTACATGAGCGGCTATACCGGCAGCGATATCTTCATCGACGCAGGCGCCGGCGACACGATCCGCAGCGGCAGCGGCAATGACGAGATCTGGGTCGGGCTGTTCGACGGCGCGCTGATCGTTCGGGATTTTGATCCGGCGACGGACGAGATCATCTTCCGCGACGACGTGAACTTCGGCCAGTCGGTCGATTACGTGGACGATCCGCTCAGCCTCGACAATGCCACGCAGGTGGGCGACGACGTGGTTTTCGAGATCGCGCTGCGCAACAACACCACCGGCGAGGACTGGACGCTGGTCCTGATCCTGGAAGACACCCAGCTCGGCGCTTTCGACGGCTCGGAGCTTGACGGTTTCTGGACCTGAGCGGTGCGGAACCGGGTTGGCGCCGCATCGATCTGTGATCCCGCCCGGTCTGTTCCCCGGGTGAACTTCAACGAGCCTTGCCCGGGCGGCGTCCTGCGTGCCTGAGCCTTGCGGGGGGCGAACCCGGCCCCTGCCCGCCTTGCATTGCCCTTGAGCCAAAGTCATCAAACGGAGACCCAAGTCATGGATATTTTCAACCGCAGCGCCGCAGCGCCCTTCTTCGCCGCGCTTTTCCCGCCGGCCTCGGCCATTCCCGGCGGCGGATCCGGCGATGATGTCTGGACCGGCAACGGCTATGACAACAGCTACCAGGGGGGCCTGGGCAACGACTGGCTGAACGGGCTGGGCGGCAATGACAACCTCTATGGCAATTCCGACCATGACACGCTCTGGGGCGGCACCGGCGACGATTATCTCAGCGGCTATACCGGCATGGACGAGATCCACGGCGAGTCCGGCAACGACACGCTTCTGGGCGACGGCGATGCCGATACGCTCGATGGCGGCGAGGGCGACGACTGGATTTCCGGCGGTCTCGACAATGACCAGATCTTCGGCTCCGCGGGCAACGACACGATCTACGGCAATTCCGGCCGCGACACGATCGAAGGCGGCGCGGGCGACGATTTCATCAGCGGCCATACCGGCCATGACCTGCTGTTCGGACACAGCGGCAACGACACCATCCTCGGCGGCAATGGCAATGACTCGGTCTACGGCAATGCCGGCGACGACTGGATCAATGCCGGCAATCTGAACGATTCCGTGAATGGCGGGGACGGCGACGATTTCATTCTCGGCGGGCGCGGCGACGATACCGTCACCGGCGATACCGGCGACGATTCGCTTTACGGCAACAGCGGCAATGACGAATTGCACGGCGGCGGCGGCAGCGATTACATGAGCGGGTTTTCCGGCGACGATGATTTCTATATCGGCGACTGGTATTCCAACGATCACGACACGGTTTCGGGCGGATCCGGCGCGGACGAATTCTTTTTCTTTTTCTCCGCGGGCAGCCAGACGATTACCGATTTCAACCCGGACGAGGATATTCTCTACCTGAAATACGATGAATACACCGGCTATATCGGCGACCCGATGGAAAATGCCGCACAGGTGGGCGACGACGTGGTCTTTACCCTGCGATGGTACGACGTGTTCGAGCCCAACGATGTCTATACACAGACGATCATCCTTGAAAACCAAGTGCTTGCCGATCTGACCGGCGACATTTTCGGCGGCTCCTGGGCCTGATCCGGTCGGAAATTCCGGGATTGACCGGCTTGCATCGCGGTTTTTTGCTGCTAACCTGAACCGAGCGTTTCAGGTCCGCCCGCAAGGGGCGATCGTTTCGCCCCGGCGATGGAAAGTCCGTGCGCCACATCTGATCCTCTGAAAACAGGAGACTGCGCGTGCGCAATTTCATGAATACGCTCAACACCGGTCGGATCGCGGAGCTCTTTGCATCCCCCTTCACCACGACCCCCATCGCCACCATCCCCATGGGCGGGCCCGGCGACGACATCTGGACCGGCACCTTTGGCCATGACACCTATGGCGGCGGTCTCGGGGATGACCATCTGTCCGGCCTTGCCGGCAATGATTTTCTCTATGGAAATTCCGGCAATGACACGCTTCTGGGCGGCATCGGCAACGACTACCTGAGCGGCTACAACGGCATGGACGTGATCCATGGCGATCCGGGCAACGATACGCTCACCGGCGGCGCGGGCGATGACCAGCTCCATGGCGGCGACGGCAATGACCTGATCGACGGCGGCTCCGGCAATGACTGGATCTCCGGCGGGCGCGACAATGACGTGATCTTCGGCTCGTTCGGCAACGACACGATCTATGGCAACACCGGCAGCGACACCATCGGCGGCGGCGCCGGTGACGATTTCATCAGCGGCCACACCGGAAACGATCTTCTTAACGGCCACAGCGGCGACGACGAGATCCTCGGCGGGGGTGGGCAAGACTCGATTTACGGCAGCGCCGGCAATGACACCATCGACGCCGGCAGCCAGAACGACTTCGTCAACGGCGGCTTCGGCGATGACTCGGTCCTGGGCGGCTCGGGCAATGACGATCTGCGTGGCGGCACCGGCAACGATTATCTGGACGGTCAGGACGGCGACGATCGGCTGACAGGCGAAGATGGCGACGACGTGATCGGGGGTGGGCTCGGCGCAGACTGGATCTCCGGCGGACTCGACGATGACTTGATCTATGGCCACGATGGCAATGACACGATCTACGGCAATTCCGGCCACGACTCGATCGAAGGCGGTATCGGCGACGATTACATCAGCGGGCATACCGGCAACGACACGCTCTGGGGCGACGACGGCAATGACCAGATCCTGGGCGGCGACGGCAATGACACGATTACCGGCGACGGCGACCGTGACGGCGATGACGGCGAATACGGCAATGACACGATCAACGCGGGCAATGGCGACGACTCGGTAAATGGCGGGCTGGGCGACGATTCCATTCTCGGCGGCGCGGGCGACGACTACCTGCGAGGCGAGAGCAACTGGTGGTTAAGCGGGCACGGCAAGGATACGATTGACGGCGGCAGCGGCAATGACACGCTGTTCGGAGGTTTCGACGACGACCACCTGAGCGGGGGCGACGGCGACGACGTTATCGACGGCGGCCCCGGGCAAGACCTGATTTTCGGCAACGACGGCAACGACACGCTCGACGGCGGGGCCCCGGGGAGCCCGCCGGCCTCTGATGGGGGCCAGGACTACCTGAGCGGCGGTGCCGGCGACGATGACCTCTACAACGGTCCCAACGACAATTCCACATTGGTGGGCGGCTCCGGGGCAGACGAATTCTTCCTGACAACACGTTTTGATGAATCCGTCGTGATCGCCGACTTCGATCCCGAAGAAGATCGGATATACCTGCGGCGTGACGGAAGGTTCTTCAACGATATGGTATCCATGGAACAGGTTGGCGACGATGTCGTCATCGTGATCGACATTGGGATTGCTGTGGACCATGGCGGGATGAGCGTGGGTGAGAGGACCGTGGAGTGGAAGACGTACACCGTGATCCTCGAAAACACCCGGATCGAGGATCTGCCGTCAGATGGCCTGTTCGGTTTCTATGGACACGACAGTGAAGGCGAGCAGGTTGTCTACGTCGGCCCCGTGGACGAGTTCGTTGGCGGCGACGACAGTGACACCGTTTACGGCACCCTTGGTGACGACACGCTCCTGGGCGGCGGCGGCAATGATGAGATCAGAGGCAGGCTTGGCGCGGACTGGATCGATGGCGGTGCCGGGGACGACACCCTGTTCGGCGGTGGGGATAACGACACGATCCATGGCGGTGACGGCAGAGACAGTATCGAGGTCGAAGGCGGCGATAACATGCTGTACGGTGGCCTCGGAGACGACATGATCACCAGCTCCTATGGCGATGATTTCATCAGCGGTGGCGAGGGACGCGATTCTATTCATGCCGGTTTTGGCAATGATACGGTACACGGCGACGCCGGGAACGACACGCTCGACGGCTACACTGGCTACGATTTTATAAGCGGCGGTGACGGCAACGATTCCATTGCCGGAGGTCGCAACGACGACACCATGATAGGCGGGCTTGGTGACGACTCGATCTATGGCGACCATGGCAATGACCTGTTTTACGACGGTGCTGGCAACGACGTCGTGAACGGTGGTTCCGGCGACGATGATATGTATGTCGGCAACTACTCAAGCGACTATGTTCCCGAAGCGGAACGTGCGGATGATCACGACACGGTTTCTGGCTCGGTTGGCGCAGACGAGTTCTTCTTTTTCTTCTCTCATGACACCGTTACGGTCACCGACTTCGACCCGACGGAAGATCTGCTGCATATGCAGGATGCATCCAGCCAGGGCTCTTTCTATATCGGCGACCCGATGGACCATGCCGAACAGGTGGGCGACGACGTGGTCTTTACGCTGGAATGGTACCATGAAGACGCGCCCGATGACATTTCGACCCAAACGATCATCCTGGAAGACGTGGTGCTTGCTGACCTGACCGAAGACATCTTTGGTGATGCCTTCGTCGACTTTTAGACAAGGCGTCCAGACCCCGATGCCAGATCCTTCGAAAGGAAAACACCCATGCGCGATTTCACACGGTCGTTTTACGCCGGTCTTGCCAAAGACCCCTTCCCGATTCCCATCGAAGGCAGCGATGCCTGGTTCGCGCCCTCGGCCCGCTACCCCATGGGCGGCCCCGGCAACGACATCTGGACCGGCACCTCGGGCCCTGACACCTATGGCGGCGGTCTGGGCAACGATCACCTCTCGGGGCTTGCCGGCAATGACCATCTCTACGGCAATTCCGGCCATGACACGCTTCTGGGCGGTGACGGCAATGACTACCTGAGCGGTTACATCGGCAATGACGAGATCCATGGCGATGCCGGCGACGATACCCTTCTGGGCGACCGCGGGGCCGATCTGCTCTATGGCGGCATCGGCCACGACTGGCTGTCCGGCGGTCACGACAATGACTGGCTGTCCGGCGGTGCCGACAATGACTCGCTCTACGGAAATTCCGGCCATGACACCCTCTGGGGCGGTGAGGGCCGCGATTCCCTGAGCGGCTACACCGGCAATGACGAGATCCACGGCGAGGACGGTGACGATACCCTGGAAGGCAGCGACGGCGACGATGTCCTGCAGGGCGGTGCCGGAAAGGACTGGATCTCCGGCGGGCGCGACAATGACGAGATCTTCGGCGGCGCCGACGATGACACGATCTACGGCAACTCCGGTGACGACACGCTCTGGGGCGGCGAGGGCAACGATTTCCTGAGCGGTTATACCGGCACGGATTGGATCGATGCCGGTGCCGGGGATGATACCGTGAATGGCGACTTAGGCGATGACACGATCTACGGCGGCGACGGCGACGACTCCATTTTGGGATGGTTTGGCGACGACATGTTGTACGGCGGTGACGGCAATGACACCATCAAGGGCGGCGGAGGCGTTACTGAGATCTACTATGGCAATGATTTCATCAGCGGCGGTGACGGCGATGATCAATTGTTTGGGATGAGTGGCGACGACGAGTTCCTGGGCGAAAACGGCAATGATACGCTGTACGGCTTCCATGGCAACGACACGCTCGACGGCGGCACTGGCGACGATTACCTCCGCGGTTCTCGTGGGCACGACTCCCTTATCGGCGGGGACGGAAACGACGAGCTCTTGGGCGGAGAAGGCGACGACTCGTTATTTGGTGGCAGCGGCAATGACACCTTGCGAGACGATGAGGGGGGGCTACGTGGCCGTGACGAGAGCGGCAACGACTTCATGAGCGGAGGCGACGGCGATGATACCTTCATTATCGGCGAACTTGGTGCCTTCTTTAAATTCGAAAATTACGTGCCCAATACCGACCGCCAGGATACGCTTTCTGGCGGGACCGGCGCGGATGAGTTCCACTTTCACTTCACCAGCGGCACCCATACGATCACCGACTTCGATCCCGACGAAGATCAGGTGTATTTCGAGGCCGGAAAGTACACGGACTTTGTCGGCAACCCGTTCGACAATGCCCAACAGGTTGGCGACGACGTCGTGATCACCGTCGAATGGTTCGCTGAGAAAGAGCCCGACGAGCTCTACATCCAGACCATCATCCTGGAAAACCAGACGCTCACCGACCTGACCGAGGATCTTTTCGTCGTTGTGTAGGCCGGGCATCGAAGGGCGGGGCCGGTGTCCGGCCCCCTGCCCGCCCTCAGCCGCCGACCTTGGTGTACGTCCCCTGCCCGGCCGGGATGCCGTGGAAGCCGCCGGGCTCGTCCAGAGAAAAGACGATGATCGGCGCTCCTGGCGGCATCGATCGGCAGGGCCGGTTTTGGGGCCACATATCCGAAATCGAATGTGTGCGACCGGATGCCTCATTGATGCCCGGCCATGGGTTTGTTCACTGTAACGCAGGAGCGGCGCTTGTCTTGCCCCTGCCTCCGACATCGGAAGGACAACGCGTCCGGAGCCAGATGCCGGTTCCTTCAACAGGAGAACACCCATGCGCGATTTCACGCTTTCGTTTCTCGCCGGTCTTGCCAATGACCCCTTCGCCATCCCGATCGGCACAATTGCAGGCGGCAGCGATGCCCGGGTCGCCCCTTCGCCCCTCTACCCCATGGGCGGCCCCGGCAACGACATCTGGACCGGCACGGTGGGCGAAGACACCTATGGCGGCGGTCTCGGCAACGACAGCCTGAGCGGGCTGGCCGGCAATGACTTCCTCTATGGCAATTCCGGCCATGACACGCTTTTGGGCGGCGACGGGAATGATTACCTGAGCGGTTTCGTCGGCAATGACGAGATCCATGGCGATGCGGGCGACGATACCCTCCTGGGTGACCGCGGGACCGACCTGCTTTATGGCGGCATCGGCAACGACTGGCTTTCCGGCGGACTTCACGATGACCGGCTCTTTGGCGCGCTGGGCGATGACTCGCTCTACGGCAATTCCGGCAACGACACGCTCTGGGGCGGTGAGGGCCACGATTCCCTGAGCGGTTATACCGGCGCGGACGAGATCCACGGCGAGGACGGTGACGATACGCTTGAAGGCAGCGATGGCGACGATGTCCTGCAGGGCGACGCCGGCAGCGACTGGCTCTCTGGCGGGCGCGACAATGACGAGATCTTCGGCGGCGCCGACAATGACTCCGTTTACGGCAACTCCGGCGATGACACGCTCTGGGGCGGCGCGGGCAACGACTACCTGAGCGGCTACACCGGCGCGGACTGGATCGATGGCGGCGCCGGGGATGATACCGTGCATGGCGGCTTCGGCGATGACACGGTCTACGGCGGTGACGGCGACGACGAGATCCTGGGCTGGTTGGGCGACGACATGTTGTACGGCGGTGACGGCAATGACTACATCTACGGCGGCGGAGGAATGTGGCCAGGCAATTATGGCAACGATTTCATCAGCGGCGGTGACGGCGATGATTTTTTGTTTGGGAGAAGGGGCGACGACGAAATCCTGGGCGACAACGGCAATGACCGTCTGGACGGCAACAGAGGCAACGACACGCTCGACGGCGGCACTGGGAATGATACCATCGAAGGTGGTGATGGGGACGACTACGTTCTCGGCGGGGACGGTGACGACCTGATCTTGGGCGGAGGTGACGCCGACTCGCTTTATGGTGGAAGCGGCAATGATACGCTGCGCGACTATGAGAGCGGTCTGGATGGCGTTGACCAGAGCGGCAACGACTTCATGAGCGGAGGTGAGGGCGATGACACATTCATTATCGGCAATTTTCAGGCCTTCTATCGCGTCGCATATTACGTCCCCAATACCGGCCAGGATACGCTTTCAGGCGGGACCGGCGCGGATGAGTTCCACTTTCATTTCACCAACGGCACCCATACGATTACCGACTTCGACCCTGGGGAAGATCAGGTGTATTTTGATCCCGGGGAGTTCACGGACTATGTCGGCGACCCGTTCGACAGTGCCGAACAGGTTGGCGACGACGTCGTAATCACCGTCGAATGGTTCGCTGAGGCAGAGCCCGACGAGATCTACATCCAGACAATCATCCTGGAAAACCAGATGCTCACCGACCTGACCGACGATCTCTTCATCATGACATAGGCCGAGCATCGTTGGGCGGGGCCGGTGTCCGGCCCCCTTCCCGCCTCAGCCACCGACCTTGGTGTACGTCCCCTGTCCGGCGAGGATCCCGCGGAAGCCGCCGGGTTCGTCCAGTGAAAAGACGATGATCGGCAGGTTGTTGTCGCGCGCCAGCGCAATCGCCGAGGCATCCATGACGCCAAGGTATTTCTGCAGCACCTCGTCGTAGCTCACCGTCTCATAGCGCTTGGCATCGGCGTGTTTCACCGGGTCCTTGTCATAGACGCCGTCGACCTTGGTGCCCTTGAAGATCGCCTCGCAGGACATCTCGTTGGCGCGCAGCGTCGCGGCGGTGTCGGTGGTGAAATAGGGGTTGCCGGTGCCCGCGGCAAAGATCACCACCCGCTTCTTCTCGAGGTGGCGCACCGCGCGGCGGCGGATGTAGGGCTCGCAGACCTGGTCCATCGGGATGGCGCTGATCACGCGGGTGAAAACCCCCAGGCCTTCCAGCGCCGATTGCATCGCCAGCGCGTTCATCACCGTGGCCAGCATTCCCATGTAGTCGGCGGTGGTCCGCTCCATCCCCTGGGCCGAGCCTTGCAGCCCGCGGAAGATATTGCCGCCGCCGATCACCATGCAGATCTCGACGCCGAGGTCATGCACCGATTTGACCTCTTCGGCGATGCGCTGGACGGTCGGCGGATGCAGGCCATAGCCCTGGTCGCCCATCAGCGCCTCGCCCGAGATCTTGAGCAGGACCCGCTTGTACTTGGTCTGCGGGGCGTCTTTCGTCGGGGCGGCGTCGGGCATGGTGTACTCCGGGAATGCGAGGGCTTAGGTTGGCGGCAAAATGGGGGAAAACGCGAGGCAGTTCAATGCGCCATTCCGGGCAAGACCGGATCATTGCGGGCCAGGGGGACAAAGCGTGACACCGCTGATCGAAACCCTGATCGAAATGCTTTCGCCGGAGCGCCCGGTGCTGATCGCCGGGCCTACCGCCAGCGGCAAGTCGGCGCTGGCGCTGGCGATTGCCGAGGCGCAGGGCGGGGTGATCGTGAATGCCGACGCGATCCAGGTCTTTGCCAACTGGCAGGTGCTGACCGCCCGACCCGATGCGGCCGAGCTTGCCCGCGCGCGCCATGCGCTTTACGGCCATGTCGCCTGGGACGCGGCCTATTCCGTCGGCCATTGGCTGCGCGAGGTGGCGCCGCTGCTGCAAGGCCCCCTGCGGCCCATCATCATCGGCGGCACCGGGCTTTATTTCGCTGCCCTGACCGAGGGGCTGGCCGAGATCCCCGCCACCCCGAAGGCGATCCGCGCCGAAGCCGACCGGCTGCGACTGGATGCCGGGCATGAAGCGTTTTTCCCGGAGATCGACGCCGAGACGCTCTCGCGCCTCGACCGCGCCAACCCGATGCGGGTGCAGCGCGCCTGGGAGGTGCAGCGCGCCACCGGCCGCGGCCTTGCCGCCTGGCAGGCGGCGACCCCGCCGCCGCTGCTGCCGCGGGCCGGGGCCCATGCCCTGCGCGTCGATGCGGCGCGCGACTGGCTCAACGCCCGCATTGCCCGGCGTTTCGATGCGATGCTCGAGCGTGGCGCTTTGGCCGAGGCCGAGGACAACCTGCCCCGCTGGGATCCGGCGCTGCCCAGTTTCAAAGCGATCGGCGCGCCCGAACTGATCCGCCATCTGCGCGGCGAGATCCCGCTGGACGAGGCCCGCGAGCGGGCCACCATCGCCACCTGCCGCTTTGCCAAACGCCAGCGCACATGGTTGCGCGCCCGCATGAGCACCTGGCACGGGGTCGATGCGCAGAGCCTTGCCGGGGCCCGGAGTTGACGCTTGCCTTTGCCGCGGGCCTGCGGCACTGACAGGGCATGGAGGGGCGACCGCCCCGCCGTTTGCGGGCGGATCCGGGCGGCCCCACGACCGGGATCGGAGTGACGTGACACTGCAACAGTCGAACTACATGGCGATTGCCGATGCTTCGCGGAACCTGCCCCTGCGGGTGATGACGCTTGTCCAGATGGCGCCGCTGGGATCCTGGCAGGCCAGCCTGCCGCATTCGCGGCCCGAGCACCTGTTCATCTGGATCACCCGCGGCCAGGGCCGCGCCACGATCCGCGGGCTGCGCCGCGGCATCGGCACCAACAACGTGCTCTACCTGCCGCCAGGCACGCAATATTCGCTGGAAATCGGCACGCAGTGCTTCGGCCAGGTCCTGCTGCTCGAGGATGGCGACCACCGGCTCTTGCCAGGCAGCGCCCAGCACCTGCGCATCCGCGACGTGGTGGCGCAGGGCGAGCTGAGCAGCATCGTCGAGATGATCCAGCGCGAACAGGCCCAGACCCGCCCGCTCCAGGCCGAGGCGCTGGTGGCCAAGTTCAACCTCGCCGCGGTCTGGCTGCGCCGCCAGATGCTGGTCATGCTGGAAGAAGGCGACCGGGTCTCGCCGGCGCTGCAAGGGCGCGAGACCGCGGGCCAGAGGCTCTGCCGGCGGTTCGCCGATCTGCTGGAACAGGAATTCCGCAGCGGACGGTCGATGGCGGAATACGCCGAGATGCTGGACGTGACGCCGACCCACCTGACAAGGGTCTGCCGCGACAACGCCGGGATCACCGCCGCCGACCTGATCACCCAGCGGGTGCTGCACGAGGCGCGGCAATTGCTGGTGCTGCCCCATCCGCCGGTGCAGAACGTGGCCAGCCACCTGGGGTTCGGCTCGGCGGCCTATTTCACCCGCTTCATCCAGAACCACACCGGCCAGACGCCCTCGGCCCTGCGCCGCGGCGCAAAAGGCGATGGCAAGCCGCGGGTGCAGCCCGGCCCCACGCCGCAGTTCCGCCATCGCAGCGGTCTCTGAGACACAAGGATTCATGAGGGTTTTCATCGCCTTGCCGCTTCCTGTTGAGGTACAGGATCACCTTGCCGCGCTGCAGGAGGGCCTGACGGTCGGCCGCCCGGTGGAGATGGAGCAGATGCACATCACCCTGGCCTTCCTGGCCGATGTGGCCGCCCAGCCGCTGTCGGATCTCAACGACGCGCTGGAGGAGATCCGCGCCTATCCCTTCGAGATCGGCTTTTGCGGCCTCGACGTCTTTGGCGGCGACAAGCCGCGTCTGCTGGCGGAAATGGTGCGCCCTTCGCCGGAACTCGATCACCTGCACCGCGCGGTCGCATCGGCGGCGCGCAGCGCCGGGCTGGACGTGCGCCGCCAGCGGTTTCGCCCGCATGTCACGCTGTTTCGCTTCGGCGCCCGGCCCCCGGCGCATCTGCCGCAGGCACTTCAGCGCTTTCTGAGCGCCAAGGCCGCCCTGCCGGTGCCCGCCTTCGTGGCCGACCGGATGGTGCTGGTGAAATCGACGCTGGGCGGCACCGCACCGGTCTATGACCAGCTTGCCGAATATCCCTTTCACCCGATCCCGTCCGACGACTGACACGGGCGCCCGATCCATCAATGGATCGGTCCCGATCTGTCAACAGATCGGCCCCCGGCAAAGACGCGCCTCAGCCGCCCCAGATCACCTTCACGTAATTCTTGGTTTCCTTGTAGGGCGGCACGCCGCCGTATTTCTGCACCGCGCCGGGCCCGGCGTTATAGGCCGCAAGCGCCAGCCGCCAGGACCCGAAGGTGACATATTGCTGCTTGAGATAGCGCGCCCCGCCTTCCAGGTTCTGCCTGGGATCCTTGCGATCCACCCCCAGTCTGCGCGCCGTCGCCGGCATCAACTGGGCCAGCCCGAAGGCGCCCTTGTGGCTTTCGGCGGTCGGGTTCCAGCCGCTTTCCTGCTGCACCAGCCGCAGGAAGAGATCCTCGGGCACGCCGTGGCGCCGCGCGGCTTCGCGCGCCATGCCGGAATAGACGCCCTTGTACTTGCCGGTATAGCGTTGCGACGGCGCCTGATCGTCCCATTTCGTCGGCGTCACCACCTTGGGCGGCTGCAGGCGCACCGAATTCTTGTATTGCTGCGCCGCGCGCCGGTCGAGAACGCCGGTCTTGGACTTGAACAGAAGCACCCGCCCCTTGGTCGATACCGTCTCGGCCCCCGCGCCCAGCGGCAAAAGGGCCGCAACAAGACCCACGCTCAGTAACTTGCGCATACGCACTGCCCTCACCGTCTCTTTCCGGGACTATACGGAATTTTCCGGATTCGACCAGAGCACCGGCGTTAACCAGTTTTTCACTGTGACAAGCTGAGGTAGGGTCTGCCGGACTTAACCGTCGGATTCGGCATCCGGCGCAATCAGAACGTGAAATACGGGGGGCATCATGGCCGGGTCAGTCAACAAAGTCATTCTCATCGGGAACCTCGGGCGCGACCCCGAGGTGCGCACATTCCAGAACGGCGGCAAGGTCTGCAACCTGCGGATCGCCACTTCGGAAAGCTGGAAGGACCGCAACACCGGCGAGCGGCGCGAACGCACCGAGTGGCATTCGGTGGCCATCTTCTCGGAACCCCTGGCCCGCGTGGCCGAGCAATATTTGCGCAAGGGTTCAAAGGTTTACATCGAAGGCCAGCTCGAGACCCGCAAGTGGCAGGACCAGTCCGGCCAGGACCGCTATTCCACCGAGGTGGTGCTGCGGCCCTATCGCAGCGAGCTGACCATGCTGGATGGCCGCGGCGAAGGCGGCGGCGGTGGCGGCGGACAGGGCGGTCCGGGCGGCTATGGCGGCGGTTACGACAACGATCCGCAGGACCCGGGCTATGGCGGCGGCAGCCAGGGCGGCGGTGGCGGCGGCGGAAAACCGCCGAGCCGGGACATGGACGACGAAATCCCGTTCTGAGCGCGGACCCTCCGGGCGCGATCGGTTCCGGCTTGCGCGGGGCCGATCTTTTGAAAGATCGGGAAAAATCCATTGATGGATTTTCCCGCCCGCGCCTGGGCATTCAAGCCGCCCGGACAGCCTCGTCGCGGATCCGTTCGATCATCGAGCGCAGCCCGTTCGAGCGCTGCGACGACAGGTTGTCCTGCAGCCCCAGCCGCGCCAGTTCGCCGCCCGCGTCGATCCCCGGCACCTCGGCCAGCGGCACCCCGTCATAGAGCGCCTGCAACAGCGCGATCAGCCCGCGCACGATCATCGCGTCGCTGTCGCCGTCGAAGTGGAACCGGCCCGCCTCGGGGCGCACATGCAGCCAGACCTGGCTGGCGCAGCCATGCACCTTGGTGGCCGGCACCTTCAGCGCCTCTTCCATCGGGGCCATGTCGCGGCCCTTCTCGATCACGTAGCGATAGCGGTCTTCCCAGTCCTCCATGAACTCGAAATCCTCGACGATCTCTTCAAATGCGGCGCTGGCCATGACTCCTCCGATGCATCTTGTCCTCACCTAGGCACCGCTGGCCCGAAGGTCCAGACGCAATCGCTTTTCAACCCCGCGGCAATGCGCTAACCCGGTCAGCGAGGGAAAACGGAGCGGGCCCATGCGCAAAACGGTACTGGCATCACTTGTCCTGGCAATGGGCCTGTCGGGCTGTTCGGGCGTGCGCGACTCGGGGTTGAACCCGTTCAACTGGTTCGGCGGCAGCACCAGCCGCAAGGTCGTGGCCGAGCCGCAGGAGACCGAGGTCAACCCGCTGATCCCCAAGCGCCGCAGCCTTCTCGAAAAGCGCCCCGATCCGCCCTATGCCGGAACGCTGGTGCAGGACGTGACCGAGGTTCACGCCCGCCGCACCCCCGGCGGCGCCGTGCTCGAGGTGACCGGCGTGCTGCGCTCGCTGGGCGGCCATGACCTGCGCCTGGTCGAACAGGACGACAACGACCCCACCACCCTGACCTACGAGTTTCTCGCGGTGCAAAACCCGGCGGGCCAGGGCGTGGGCACGCCCCATGTCCGCACCGTCACCGCCGCCCTGGCACTGACCGATCAGGAGTTGGACGGTGTGCGGGTCATCACGGTCATCAGCGAGACCAACCGGCGCACGGTGCGCCGGTAAGCCCGGCGCCCGCGGTCGCCGGAGCCGGGCACGGCGGTCTCAGATCTCGACGATCTCGACCTCGGTGCCCTTGACGGTCAGCGCGATCTCGCCGTCGCAGAGCCGCAGCGCATCGCGGCCGAAGACCTCGTTGCGCCAGCCCTGCAGCGCCGGCACGTCGCGCAGCCCTGCCGCCAGCGCATCCAGATCCGCCGAGGGCGCCACCAGCCGCGAGGCGACGCCCGAGGCCTCGGTCTTGGCCTTCAGCAGCACGCGCAGAAGATCGGCCAGCGCCGGGTTCACCTGGATCTTCTCGCGCGAGCGGTCGATCCGGGGCATCTCGTCGGGCGGACAGGCCAGCCCGGTCTTGACCGCGGCAAGGATGCCCTCGGCGATCTCGCCGCGCCGCGCCTCGCGCAGCAGCAGCCGCGACCCGCCCAGGTCCGCCGGGGTCTGCGGCTTGGTCGAGGCCAGTTCGAGCAGCGCGTCATCCTTGTAGACCCGGTTGCGCGGCACGTCCTTGTCCTGGGCATAGGTCTCGCGGAACCGCGCCAGTTCACGCACCACGGCCAGGAATTTCGGCGTCGTGGTCCGGGTCTTGAGCCGTTTCCAGGCCTCCTCGGGGCGCACCACATAGGTCTCGGGGGCCTCGAGGATCGCCATCTCCTCTTCCACCCAGCCCGAGCGCCCGCTCTTGTCCAGCTTCTTTGCGAGGAATTCGTAGATCTGGCGCAGGTGGGTCACATCGGCCAGCGCGTATTTCTGCTGCGCCGCGGTCAGCGGACGGCGCGACCAGTCGGTAAAGCGCGAGGTCTTGTCCAGCCCCTGGCGGGCGATCGAGCGCACCAGTTTCTCGTAACCCACCTGTTCGCCGAAGCCGCAGACCATGGCCGCGACCTGGGTGTCGAACAGCGGATGCGGGATCACCCCGGCATCGACGAAGAAGATCTCGAGATCCTGGCGCGCGGCGTGGAAGACCTTGACCACGTTGGTGTCGCGAAACAGCTCGTAAAGCGGCTCCAGCGACAGGTCGCCGGCCAGCGGATCGACCAGCACCGCGGTGCTGTCATCCTTGCCCGGCATGGCCAGTTGCACGAGGCAAAGCTTGGAGTAATAGGTCCGCTCTCTCAGGAACTCGGTATCCACCGTCACATAGGGCTGCTGGCGCGCGGCGGTGCAGAACTCGGCCAGGGCCGCGGTGGTGGTAGTGGTATGCATTGGCGCTCTTTTCTGTTCTCGTCGCGCTCCCAACGCCTTTCGTCTTAAGGGGTTTACCGGCGAAAGGAAAGGCGCGGGGGGTCAGCTGGTTTTCATGTCCTCGGCAAATGCCCGCAAGACCGCGGGGTAGAGCCGGTGTTCCTCGGCCAGCACGCGGGCGGCCAGGGTTTCGGGCGTGTCACCGGCCCGCACCGCGATGCGGGCCTGGCCCAGCACCGGGCCGTCGTCCAGTTCCGGGGTCACCAGGTGGACGCTGCAGCCATGTTCGGCGTCGCCGGCCTCCAGCGCGCGGGCATGGGTGTGCAACCCCTTGTGGCGCGGCAAAAGCGAGGGATGGATGTTCAGCATCCGCCCCTGCCAGCGGTCGACGAATCCCGGGGTCAGCACCCGCATGAAGCCCGCAAGGCAGAGGATATCCGGCGCCGCCCGGTCCAGCGCCGCCTGCACCTGCGACTCGAACCCGGCGCGGTCGGTGCCGAAAGGCCGGTGATCGACCACCGCCGTCGGGATGCCGCGCGCCTGGGCTTTCTTCACCCCGCCCGCGTCCGGGTTGTTCGACAGCACCAGGCAGGGACGCGCCGGGTGATCGCCGGTCATGCTGTCGGCCAGCGTGACCATGTTGGACCCGCCGCCCGAGATCAGGATGGCGACCTTCAGGCTCATGCAAGCGACCCGGAATAGGTCACGCCCTCCCCCGCGGTCACCTGTCCCAGCCGCACCACGCCCTCGCCCGCCGCGGTCAATTGCGCGCTCAAGGTCTCGGCGCGGCTGGCATCGACCACCAGCACCATGCCGATCCCGGCGTTGAAGGTCTTGAGCAGTTCCGCCTGCGCCAGCCCGCCCTCGGCCACCAGCCAGCGAAAGACCGGCGGCAACGTCCAGGCGGCAAGGTCGATCTCGGCCCCCTGCCCTTCGTCCAGCACCCGCGGCAGGTTCTCGGTCAGCCCGCCGCCGGTGATATGGGCCAGCGCATGGACGCCGCCCGCCCGTATCGCCTCGAGCGCCTGGCGCACGTAAAGCCGCGTCGGCGTCAGCAGCGCCGCGCCCAGGCGGCCTTCCTGCCAGGGACAGGCGTCGTCCCAGCCCAGCCCCGACCGCTCGACGATCCGGCGCACCAGCGAATAGCCATTGGAATGCACCCCGTCGCTGGCCAGCCCCAGCAGCACGTCGCCCACCTCGACACCCCGGGGCAAGGCCTGGCCCCGCTCCATGGCGCCCACGGCAAAGCCCGCCAGGTCGAAATCGCCCGGCGGATACATCCCCGGCATCTCGGCGGTCTCGCCGCCGATCAGCGCACAGCCCGAACGGACGCAGCCCTCGGCAATGCCTTCGATGATCCGCGCGGCGGTCTCGGTCTCGAGCTTGCCGGTGGCGAAGTAGTCGAGGAAAAACAGCGGCTCGGCGCCCTGGCAGACAAGGTCGTTGACGCACATCGCCACCAGGTCGATGCCGACGCCGTCGACCTCTCTGGTGTCGATGGCAATGCGCAGCTTGGTGCCGACGCCATCGGTGGCGCCCACGAGGATCGGATCGTCAAAGCCCGCGGCCTTGAGATCGAAGAGCGCCCCGAACCCGCCCAGCCCCGACATCACCCCGGGGCGCGCGGTCCGTTTGGCGGCGGGCTTGATCCGCTCGACCAGCGCATTGCCCGCATCGATATCGACGCCGGCCTCGGCATAGCTCAGCCCGTTCCTGCCCGTGTTGCCGCTCATCTGTGGCTCCGTGATGTGGGTTTGCGCGTGGGGTTAGAACATCCCCGTCCGCCATGCAATCCGAAAGCCTTGACGCCCTGCGCGCGGCTGGCTACTTCCGGGACATGGCGGGCCTGTAGCTCAATTGGTTAGAGCAGAGCGCTCATAACGCTTTGGTTGCGGGTTCAAGTCCTGCCGGGCCTACCAACCGCTCTGACAGTCTCTATCATTTCAGTGCCTTGCCTTTCTTTCTGACGAACCTTGCGGGGTGGTTCGTCAAGTCTTGTTCCCGATCTGCCCCACTCGGGAGACTTGCAATCGCGACGTCGGCCCTCGACGTCCGGACAAACGCCTCAATGTACTTCTGCGCCTGCTTGAGGTCCTTGTGACCGCTCACGGCCATGACCTTGAACACCTCGTTCTCGATTTCTGCGATGCGTCGGCAGATCGCCTTGCGCAGCCCGTGAGACGTGCCGTTCGGCAGACCAGCCGCATCAGAGGTGGCCGCGAGATTTCGGACCATTTGCCAAGCTGTAGCGACTGACGAAGGAACACCCCCAGATGACGAAGCGGAAACGCTATTCAGGGGAGTTCAAGGCCAAGGTCGCTCTCGAATCCATCCGTGAAGACTTGACGAGGGCCGCTCTGGCCAAGAAGTACGGCGTCCATCCGGCAATGATCAGCGGATGGAGTGAGGCGGATAAGGAATTGATCCAGTGAACCAATTCCCCGACGAACACGGTGATCGAGAACATGGCATCGGCGTTTGGCGCTGCCGCCTCGGCCGAGCCGGCGATGTCCGGGAAGGATGTCGAGAAGCTGCAGGCCAAGATCGGCCAGCTTGTCCTCGGGGAGCATGTCGGCGTGGATCTCGCCCGTCTCAAAGCCGAGTTCGCGGCCGATGC
>SBGD01000018.1 GCA_006226775.1 Paracoccaceae bacterium
CGACCCCAGCGGCCCCGGCAGCGCCGCCCGCCGAGACGACCTCGGACGCGGTCAACGACCTGCTTGCGGACCTGCAGGCCAGCGGCGCCGCCCAGGCGCCCGCCGCCCCCAGCGGCCCGCCGCTGACCGGCGGCGAGCGCGAGGCGCTGCGGGTGGCGGTGCAACGCTGCTGGCAGGTGGACGTGGGTTCCGCCGCCTCGCGGGTGACCGTGGTGGTGGCGATGGAAATGGAAGAAGACGGCCGCGTCGTCACCAGTTCCCTGCGCATGGTGCGCAGCGATGGCGGCGACGGGCGCGCAACAGAGATCGCCTTTCAGGCCGCGCGCCGGGCGATCATCCGCTGCCAGAACCAGGGCGGACGCAACGGCTATGACCTGCCGTCCGCCAAGTACGACCAGTGGCGGGAGATCGAAATGACCTTCAATCCCGAAAACGTAGGGAGAAATCCGTAAGATGACCCGAGTGACCCAAGTTCTGACCGCCCTGTTCACGGCGCTGACCGTGGCCCTGGCAACCGCGGCCCCGGCCGCGCCGCTGAGGATCGAGATCACCGAAGGGGTGGTCGAACCCTTGCCCTTCGCGGTGCCCAATTTCATCGCCGAAAGCTCTGGCGCCGAGGAGTGGGGCGCGCGGCTGGCGCAGGTGGTGGCCGACGATCTGACCGGCACTGGCCTCTTCCGCCAGATCGCCGCGGATGCCTTCATCTCGCGGCCCACCAGCTTTGCCGCGCCGGTGCAATATGCCGACTGGAAGGCGATCAACGCCCAGGCGCTGATCATGGGGGCCGTGACCGTGGCCGACAACGGGCTGCTGACGGTGAAGTTCCGGGTCTATGACGTCTTTTCCGACCAGGAGCTGGGCCGCGGCCTGCAATTCCAGGGCACCACCGAGGGCTGGCGGCGCATGGCGCACAAGGTGGCCGACGCGGTCTACAGCCGGATCACCGGCGAGCTGGGCTATTTCGACAGCCGGGTGGTCTTTGTCGCCGAAACCGGGCCGAAGAACGACCGGCGCAAGCGGCTGGCGATCATGGATTACGACGGCGCCAACGTGCAGTACCTGACCGACTCGTCCTCGATCGTGCTGGCGCCGCGGTTCTCGCCCACAGGCGACCGGGTGCTTTATACCTCCTATGCCACCGGTTTCCCGCGCATTCACGTGCTGGACGTGGGCAATACCCGCAGCCGCATCCTCGAGACCCAGACCGATGCCATGTCCTTTGCGCCGCGCTTTGCGCCCAATGGCCAGACCGCGGTGTTTTCGCTCAACGAGGGGGCGAATACCGACATCTTCCTGATGGACCTCAATTCCGGCGCGACCCGGCGGCTGACCAATACCCCGGCGATCGAGACCGCGCCCTCCTACAACCCCGACGGCAGCCAGATCGTCTTCGAGAGCGACCGCTCGGGCAGCCAGCAGCTTTACATCATGCCCGCGGGCGGCGGCGATGCGCGGCGGATCTCCTTCGGCGAGGGGCGCTACGGCACGCCGGTCTGGTCGCCGCGCGGCGATCTGATCGCCTTTACCAAGCAGCACAAGGGGCGGTTTCACATCGGCGTGATGCGCACCGATGGCAGCGAGGAGCGGCTGCTGACCGCCTCCTTCCTCGACGAAGGTCCGACCTGGGCGCCCAATGGCCGGGTCATCATGTTCACCCGCGAAACCCAGGGGGCCAGCGGGCAGGCAAGTCTCTATTCGGTGGATGTCTCGGGGCGCAATCTCAAGCGGGTGCGCACGCCCGGAGCGGCCTCGGATCCCAGCTGGGGACCGCTGCAATAGGGATGGGAAGGCGGGGTGGTATATGCTAACCTCGCGCGTAATACTGGCGGACGGCCAGAAGGCGGAGCAGGACAGAGACAGATCATGAGACATTTCACCAAGATTGTGCTTCTTGTCGGGGCATTGGCCATGTCGGCCTGTACCCAGGCGGACCGGTTCGACAGCGCCGATGCCGGCGCGGGGGCCGGGGCGGGCGCGGGTGCCGGGGGCGGCGCAGGCGCCGGCGGCGCGGGCGATCCTAACAGCCCGGCCTATTTCCAGCAGGCGATCGGCGACCGGGTGCTGTTCCTGGTCGACCAGTCGACCCTGACCGCCGAGGCGCGGTCGACCCTCGATGCCCAGGCCACCTGGCTGATCCGCAACAGCGATTACGTCGCGGTGATCGAAGGCCATGCGGATGAACAGGGCACGCGGGAATACAACCTCGCGCTGGGCGGGCGGCGCGCCAATACGGTGCGCGAATACCTGATTTCCAAGGGCGTGGCGGGCACGCGGCTGAAGATCGTCTCCTACGGCAAGGAACGGCCGATCGAGATCTGCTCGGAAGAAGCCTGCTATGCCAAGAACCGCCGCGCGGTCACGGTGATCGCAGGCGGGCTGACCAGTTAAGGGGCCCCGGAAAACGGGATATGTGACATGCGGTTCTTGTTGATCTTCGGCCTGGTCCTGGCGCTGCCGCTTTCTGTGGCGGCGCAGGACCGGGCGCAGACCCTGGCGGATATCCGCCAGGACCTGACGGTTCTCAATATCGAGATCCAGCGGCTCAGGCGCGAATTGTCGACCACCGGCGGCAGCAGCCAGGGCGGCGCCAGCGGCAGCCTTCTGGACCGGGTGCAGGTGATCGAGGCCGAGCTGACGCGGCTGACCTCGAAGACTGAGGATCTCGAGCACCGCATCACCCGCATCGTCACCGACGGCACCAACCGGATCGGCGATCTCGAGTTCCGCCTGGTCGAACTCGAGGGCGGCGATGTCAGCCAGTTGGGCGAAACCTCGACCCTGGGCGGCGAGACCGCGGCACCCGCCCCGGCCGAACCGGTGACGCTGCCGCCGCCGAACGAGGGCGACGGGCCGCAACTGGCGCTGAGCGAGGAAGAGGATTTCCGCCGCGCCGAGGCCGCCTTGGCCGAGGGCGATCACGCCACCGCGGCCGAGCGTTTCCGGGTGTTCAACGAGACCTATCCGGGCGGCCCGCTGGGGCCCGCGGCCTCGCTGGGCCTGGGCCGCGCGCTGGAGGCGATGGGCGACACCCGCGAAGCCGCGCGCGCCTATCTCGACGCCTATTCCGCCGCCCCCGAGGGCGCGGTGGCGCCGGTCGCGCTGTTGCGCCTGGGCCGGGCATTGCACGCGCTGGGCCAGGCCGAGGCGGCCTGCCAGATGCTGGGCGAGATCGAGGTCAAGTTTCCCCAGTCCGCCGAGGTCGCCGAGGCGCAGGCCGAGATGGTGACGCAGGGCTGTTTCTGACACGTCCGGCCGCCGCGCCGGTCGGGTCAGGGGCTCTGCCCCATCCTTTCAGGACTCCCCCGCGGTATTTTTGAACAGAAGAAGGCCCGGGATGCGCGGCGTCGACCTTGCAAGCCAGTTTGCCGACGCCATGGGCAGCCTGCTGGGGCCGGAGTTTCCCGCCGAGATCGGGCTGGCGGTCTCGGGCGGGGGCGACAGCATGGCGATGCTCACGCTGGCGCACAACTGGACCCATGCCTTCGGGGTGCGGCTCTGGGTGGTGACGGTGGATCACGGGCTGCGGCCCGAAAGCGCCGGGGAGGCGGCCCTGGTGGCGCGCGAATGCGCCGCGCTGGGGCATTCCCATGCGACGGTACGCTGGCAGGGCTGGGACGGGCGCGGCAACCTGCAACAGGCGGCGCGGGCGGCGCGCTTGCGGCTGATCGACGGCTGGCGCGGGCGGGTCCGCCATGTGCTGATGGCCCATACCGCAGATGACCAGGCCGAGACCTTCCTGATGCGGCTGGCGCGCGGCTCGGGCGTCGACGGTCTGGCGGCGATGGCGCCGGCGCGCTTCGTGCCGGGCGGCGCCGGGCCGGGCGCGCCGCGGGGCGAGGGATTTCCGCCTGAGGCCGCGGTTGCGGATGACGGCTACTGGCTGCTGCGGCCCTTGCTGGATGCCCGGCGCGACGATCTGCGGCATTACCTGACGGTGCTGAAAGGCCAATGGATCGAGGACCCCTCGAACCTCGACCGGCGCTTTGACCGGGTGAAGATGCGCCAGGCACTGGCGCAACTGGCGCCGCTGGGGCTGGACGTGGCGACGCTGGCGGGCACCGCGGCGCGGATGGCGCGCGCGCGCTTGGCGCTGTGGCAGCGCGCGGTCGAGGCCGGGGCAAGGGTGGCGCGTCCGCACTGGGGCGACCTGCTGTTCGAGCGCGACGCGCTGGCCGCGCTGGACGCCGAGACCCGGCTGCGCCTGCTGGCCGCCGGGGTGCAATATGTCGCGGCTCAGCCTTACCGGCCGCGCGCTTCGGCCCTGGAAGACGCGGCAGAGCGGGTGCTGTCGGGCGGAACGGCGACCTTGCAGGGCTGCCTGCTCAGGGCGGAGAAGGCCGATTTGCGGGTCTGCCGCGAACATGCCGCGCTGGCGGGCGTCGAGGCGCCGGTGGGCACGCTCTGGGACGGGCGGGTGCGGATCACCGGCGCGGCGGTGCAAGGGTTCACGGTCCGGGCGCTGGGGCCTGCGGGGGCGGCGCAGCTGCCGGCCCGCCCCGAGGGGCTGCCCTATCAGAGCCTGATCGCGCAGCCGGCGGTCTTTGACGGCGCGGCACTGGTGGCCTTCGGGCCCGCCGGGGTCGGGCCCGGGCACGAGATCGACTGGACCGCCGGGCAGGGCAGCTTCACGGCATTCCTCGGAATGCATTGAATGTGGCGGTTTAACCCCTATTTTTCACCACAAGGGCAGGTTATAGAGCCAGCCAAACCCAACTTTCGGGAGACCTTCCTTGGGCAATTTGCGCAATATCGCCTTCTGGGTCGTACTCTTCGTACTGATCCTGACGCTTTTCAACCTCTTCTCCGGCGGCGGCACCACGCTGCAAAGCCAGAGCACGCCCTATTCGGACTTCGTCCAGCTGGTGGAAGAGGACAAGGTGGCCTCGGCCATCATCGACGGCGAAACCATCCGGTATCGCGGCAAGGACGGGCGCGATTACGTCACCATCCGGCCCGATGACGCGGAAGTGACCCGACTGCTGATCGACAATGGCGTGGCGGTCAATGCCGAGGCGCAGGAGCAATCGGGCTTCCAGAGCTTCATCCTGAGCCTGCTGCCTTTCCTTTTGCTGATCGGGGTGTGGATCTACTTCATGAACCGGATGCAGGGCGGCGGCAAGGGCGGGGCCATGGGCTTTGGCAAGTCCAAGGCCAAGATGCTGACCGAAAAGCAGGGTCGGGTGACCTTTGACGACGTGGCCGGCATCGACGAGGCCAAGGAAGAGCTGGAAGAGATCGTCGAATTCCTGCGCAATCCGCAGAAATTCTCGCGGCTGGGCGGCAAGATCCCCAAAGGCGCGCTGCTGGTGGGCCCTCCGGGCACCGGTAAGACGCTGCTTGCGCGCGCGATTGCGGGTGAGGCGGGGGTGCCGTTCTTTACCATCTCGGGCTCGGACTTCGTCGAGATGTTCGTGGGTGTCGGTGCCTCGCGCGTGCGTGACATGTTCGAGCAGGCCAAGAAGAACGCGCCCTGTATCGTCTTCATCGACGAGATCGACGCCGTGGGTCGGCACCGTGGCGCAGGTTACGGCGGCGGCAATGACGAGCGTGAGCAGACGCTGAACCAGCTCCTGGTCGAGATGGACGGGTTCGAGGCCAATGAAGGCGTGATCATCATCGCCGCGACCAACCGCAAGGATGTGCTCGACCCGGCGCTGCTGCGCCCGGGCCGGTTCGACCGCCAGGTCACGGTGCCCAACCCCGACATCAAGGGCCGCGAGAAGATCCTCAACGTCCATGCCCGCAAGATCCCCCTCGGCCCCGATGCCGACATGCGGATCATTGCCCGCGGCACGCCCGGGTTTTCCGGGGCCGATCTGGCCAACCTGGTGAACGAGGCTGCGCTGATGGCGGCGCGGGTGGGGCGGCGATTCGTGGTCATGGAGGACTTCGAGAACGCCAAGGACAAGGTGATGATGGGCGCCGAGCGCCGCTCGATGGTGCTGACCGACGACCAGAAGGAAAAGACCGCCTATCACGAGGCCGGGCACGCCGTGGTGGGCCTCTCGCTGCCGCAATGCGATCCGGTCTACAAGGCGACGATCATCCCGCGCGGCGGGGCGCTGGGCATGGTGGTCTCGCTGCCCGAGATCGACCGGCTGAACTGGCACAAGTCGGAATGCGAGGAAAAGCTGGCGATGACCATGGCGGGCAAGGCCGCCGAGATCATCAAGTACGGCGAAGAGAACGTCTCGAACGGGCCGGCGGGCGACATCCAGCAGGCGAGTGCCCTGGCGCGGGCCATGGTGCTGCGCTGGGGCATGTCGGACAAGGTCGGCAATATCGACTATTCCGAGGCGCATGAGGGCTACCAGGGCAATACCGCCGGTCTTTCGGTCAGCGCCCATACCAAGGAGTTGATCGAGGAAGAGGTGAAATCCTTCATCGAGAAGGCCTATGACCGCGCCTATCAGATCCTGACCGAAAAGCGCGAGGAATGGGATCGGCTGGCGCAGGGGCTTCTGGAATACGAGACCCTGACCGGCGAGGAGATTCGCCGCGTCATGAAGGGCGAGCCGCCGCGTGCCGACCAGGACGAGGACGACACGCCCGACCAGGGCAGCGCGCCCAGCCTTGTCTCGATCCCCAAGACCAAGCCCAAGGGCAAACTCTCGGGCGACCTGGAGCCGGAACCCTCGGCCTAGAGACACCCGCGACAAGAAGATCGACCCCGGAGGCAGGCGCCTTCGGGGTTTTTCTTTTGCGGGGGACGGATTTGTCGACAAATCCGGCCACAATTCATGGATGAATTGTGCGCCGGGCGGCGCGGGCGGTGGCGGAAACCGGCGTTCGGTGCAGGGGAAGCGGTTTCCGATCGACGTCCCGGGCGGCCCCTCCCGCCGCAAGTATTCGCCGAAATGTCGGATTCACTGGTGGCCCGTGGCGCGAGGCGCGCTAAGCAGGGTAAAATCCAACTGGAGTGCGCCCATGTCCTACAAATCCGATATCGAGATTGCCCGCGAGGCCGACAAGAAACCCATCCAGGAGATCGGCGCCAAGCTGGGCATCGGCTCGGAACACCTGCTGCCCTTTGGCCATGACAAGGCCAAGGTGAGCCAGGAGTTCATCAACTCGGTACAGGGCAACAAGACCGGCAAGCTGATCCTCGTCACCGCGATCAACCCGACCCCGGCGGGCGAGGGCAAGACCACGACGACCGTGGGCCTCGGCGACGGGTTGAACCGGATCGGCAAGAAGGCGGCGATCTGCATTCGCGAGGCCTCGCTCGGGCCAAACTTCGGGATGAAGGGCGGGGCGGCCGGGGGCGGCTATGCCCAGGTGGTGCCGATGGAGGACATGAACCTGCATTTCACCGGCGATTTCCACGCCATCACCACCGCGCACAACCTGCTGTCGGCGATGATCGACAACCATATCTACTGGGGCAACACGCTGGGCATCGATCCGCGTCGCGTGGTCTGGCGCCGGGTGCTGGACATGAACGACCGCGCGCTGCGCGACGTGGTGACCTCGCTGGGGGGCGTGGCCAACGGCTTTCCGCGCCAGACCGGCTTCGACATCACCGTGGCGTCGGAGGTCATGGCGATCCTCTGCCTTGCCACCTCGCTGCCCGATCTCGAGCGGCGGCTGGGCGATATCATCGTCGCCTATACCCGCGACCGCGAGCCGATCACCTGCCGCGACATCAAGGCGGACGGGGCGATGACGGTGCTTCTGAAGGACGCGATGCAGCCCAACCTGGTGCAGACGCTGGAGAACAACCCGGCCTTCGTGCATGGCGGGCCGTTTGCCAATATCGCCCATGGCTGCAACTCGGTGATGGCGACGTCGACGGCGCTGAAAGTCGCCGACTACGTGGTGACCGAGGCCGGCTTCGGCGCGGATCTCGGCGCCGAGAAGTTCATGAACATCAAGTGCCGCAAGGCCGGTCTCGCGCCCGATTGCGTGGTGCTGGTGGCGACCTGCCGGGCGATGAAGATGAACGGCGGGGTGGCCAAGGCCGACCTGGGGGCCGAGAACGTGGCGGCGATCCGGAAGGGCTGTGCCAACCTGGGCCGTCACATCCAGAACGTGAAGAGCTTCGGCGTGCCGGTGGTGGTGGCGATCAACCATTTCGTCACCGATACCGATGCCGAGGTCGAGGCGGTGAAGGCCTATGTGAAGACCCAAGGCTCGGAGGCGATCCTCTGCCAGCACTGGGCCAAGGGGTCCGAGGGCACCGAGGCGCTGGCGCGGCGCGTGGTCGAGGTCGCCGAGAGCGGGGTGGCGCAATTCGCTCCGCTCTATGCCGATGACATGCCGCTCTTCGAGAAGATCGAGACCATCGCCAAGTCGATCTACCGCGCCGACGAGGTGCTGGCCGATGGCAAGATCCGCAAGCAGCTGCGCGACTGGGAGGAGGCGGGCTATGGCAACCTGCCGGTCTGCATGGCCAAGACGCAGTATTCCTTCTCGACCGACCCCAACCTGCGCGGCGCGCCCACCGGCCATTCGGTCCCGGTGCGCGAGGTGCGGCTTTCGGCGGGGGCGGGCTTCGTGGTGGTGATCTGCGGCGAGATCATGACCATGCCGGGCCTGCCCTCGGTGCCGGCCTCGGAGAACATCCGGCTGAACGAGGATGGACAGGTCGAGGGATTGTTCTAGAAAGGGGCGGGCCGCAGGGGGCATCGAGCCCCCTGCGGCCCGGTCGCCGCGAGCGGCTCCTGCCTCCGGCGGGGATATTTTGGAACCAGAGAAGGACCGGGATGCGCAAGCAGGCAGGCGAGATCGAGAGCATGGCGGAGCTCAGGGGCGCGATCGACGAGATCGACGGCGCGCTGGTGGAGCTGCTGGCAGAGAGGCTGAGCCATATCGACCGGGCGCCGGTGCTCAAGGCGCGCGAGGGGATTGCCGCCAATGCGCCGTCGCGGGTGGCGGATGTGCTGGCCAAGGTGCGCGCCGGGGCCCGGACCGCGGGGTTCGAGCCGGAGGTGGCGGCAGAAATGTGGCAGGTGATGATCGACGCCATGATCGCGCGCGAAGAGCGGGTCATGGGCAGGAAAGGACGTGACGGATGACGGCGCAGGTGATCGACGGCAAGGCGTTTTCGGCCCGGGTCAGGGCAGAGGTGGCGACCCATGTGGCGCGGCTGAAGGAGGAGCACGGTATCACGCCGGGCCTTGCGGTGGTGCTGGTGGGCGAGGATCCGGCGAGCCAGGTCTATGTGCGGTCGAAGGGCAAGCAGACCGTCGAGGCGGGGATGAACTCTTACGAGCACAAGCGCGATGCCGCGATCTCACACGACGAATTGCTGGCGCTGGTGGAGGAACTCAATACCGATCCGGCCGTGCATGGCATCCTCGTGCAATTGCCGCTGCCCGATCACATCGACGCGGACCTGGTGATCAATGCTATCAACCCGGACAAGGATGTGGACGGCTTTCATGTCTCGAACGTCGGGCTTCTGGGGACCGGGCAGAAGTCGATGGTGCCCTGCACGCCGCTGGGCTGCCTGATGATGCTGCGCGATCACCACGGCAGCCTCTCGGGGCTGGAGGCGGTGGTGGTCGGCCGGTCGAACATCGTCGGCAAGCCGATGGCGCAGTTGCTGCTGGGCGACAGCTGTACCGTGACGGTGGCCCATTCGCGGACCCGCGACATCGAGGCGGTGGTGCGCCGGGCCGATATCGTGGTGGCGGCGGTGGGCCGGCCCGAGATGGTGACCGGCGCCTGGATCAAGCCCGGGGCGACGGTGATCGACGTCGGCATCAACCGCGTGCCGGCACCGGAGAAGGGCACCAACGACGATGGCAGCGTCAAGACCCGGCTGGTGGGCGATTGCCACTACGACAGCTGCGCCGCGGTGGCCGGGGCGATCACCCCGGTGCCGGGCGGGGTGGGGCCGATGACCATCGCCTGCCTGCTGGCCAATACGCTGACCGCCTGTTGCCGGGCCAACGGGCTGGAGGCGCCGGAGGGGCTGACCGCCTGATCGCCGGGCGCGGGGCCGATCCGTCAACGGATCGGGACCGATCCATCGATGGATCGGCCGGCTCAGACCGGGATCATCGTGCCTTGCAGCAGCGCGATCTCGGTGGTCTTGCCGTCCTCGATGGCGCTGACCGTGGCGCGCACGATGACCAGCCGCCGCCCGGCCCGGACCACCTCGCCCACCGCGCGCAGGCGCTGGCCGCGGGCCGGGGCCAGAAGGTTGATCTTCATCTCCGCGGTCAGCACCTCGGCGCCCTCGACCATCATTGTCAGCGCCGAATAGCCGGCGGCGGAATCGCCCAGCGCGAAGGTCAGCCCGGCATGGCCGAAACCATGTTGCTGACGCGCGCCGGCCACGATCGGGGCGTCGATCACCACCCGCCCCGGCGCGATTTCGGCCAGTTCCGCCTCGAAGGTCTGCATGATGGATTGACGCCGGAAGCTGTTTTCCACGTCAAGGATTTTTTGGGGGGACAATCGCATGGTTTTCCCTTAGGTCGGTGCTGCCAAACGCGGCATGTCAAGAGCAGGACAGAGGGCGCGGCCAAAGCGCCTTGAACAAACCGGACAGAACACTTTCACCATGCCGGATTCAACGGGCCAGATCGATGAAAAACCGCAGGCACCGCGGTTGCGGGACGCGCTGGCCGCGCGGCTGGGGCGGCTTGGCCGGTCGCGAATCTCGCTGGCGGTCTTCCTGGGCCTGACCGCGGTGGCGGTGGTGGCCGAGCCCTTCGGCACCCATGGCGCGCTTGGCCTCTTTGCCCGGTTGACCTACTGGAGCATTGTCGTCGGCGCCTCGATCGTCGCCGGATCGGTGTTCGACGAGGTCTCGCAATGGATCGACGCCGGGACGGCCTCTTGGCGGGTGCCGCTCCGGGCGGCGGCAATGATGGCGCTGGCCTATACGCCGTTCATCGTGCTGGTCTCGAAGGTCTTCGTCTTCTTCGGCGCGCCACTGCGGGCCTATGCGCCGCTGATCTTCCTCTATTCCGGCGTCGTCTCGCTGACCGTCTACAGCGTCATCCATGTGCTGCGCCCGCATCTGCGCGACCCGGCGGACCCCGCCCCGGACCCGGAGTCGCAGCCGCCGCGGCTGGCGCAGCGGCTGGCCTGTCCCGACGTCACCATCTACCGGATCTCGGCCAGCGATCACCTGACCGAGGTGGCCACCGACCAGGGGGTCGAGCGGATTCGCCTGCGCTTTGCCGATGCGGTGACCGAGATGGACCCGGTGCCGGGGACCTGCGTGCACCGCTCGCATTGGGTGGTGCTGACGGCGGTGACCGGGACGGTGCGGCGCAACGGCAAGGTCTACGTGACGCTGGTCAATGGCGAGGAACTGCCGGTCAGCCGGACCTATCGCCTGGCGCTGGAAGCGGCTCTGCCCGACCTGGACTGACGCAGCGGCAGCACCAGTGCCCGCCGCCCGGTCAGCACCACCCGCGCCGAGGGCGCCATCAGCGCGCTCAGCACCGGATCGTCACAGCGCAGGCCGCCGGTATAGGTGCCAAAGGCCGGCAGGATCACCCGCGTCTCGTCGATCAGGAAACAGGGCCGGGCGGTGCCGCGCAACCGCGCCTTGGGGTGGTAATGGCCCGAGATTTCCCCGTCTTCCCCCGGGTTTGCAATATGCCGGAAGGTGAGCCCCCGCGCGGCGTGGCGCGCCAGGTGGGCGCCGGGCAGGGCGACGGGGCCGGGATCGTGGTTGCCTTCGATCCAGTACCAGCGCCGCCCGGCCTGCAGCCGGGTGATCCAGTCGAGCGCGGTCTGCGGCAGCGCATCAAAGGCCGCCAGATCGTCGAAACTGTCGCCGAGGCACAGCACCTGGCGGGCCGCGGTGGCGTGGATTTCCGCCTCGAGCCGTGCCAGCGTGTCCTGCACGTCATAGGGCGGCAATTGCGCGCCGTTCAGCCGTGCCTGGCGGGCGGATTTTCCCAGGTGCAGGTCCGAGACGCAGAGCAGGTCCTCGCCCGGCCAATGCAGCGCGCCGGAGGGCCGGGCGACGAGGTTTTGGCCAGCCAGGGAAAAGGCGTAGGTGTTCATGATATGTTCATGGATCGGTTGGATGCTGAAGGCAAGGGGTCACAGGGCGTTCAGCCCGGCCTCCTGCATCAGTTTGTGCGCCTCGGTCTCCAGCAGCCTCTCGCGCCCGGCGCCGTCAATGGGCACCTTGCCGACCTCGAGCAGCATCGGCGCGGCCAGCGGTGTCACGCGCGACAGGCGGATCAGGTCGATTCGCCCGGAAATCCGTTCCGCCATCTCGCGGATGCGGTCGAAATCGACCAGGCCGCGCAGGGCCTCGGTCCGGGTGATCCGCATCAGAAGGTGGTCGGGATCGTATTTCAGCACCGTGTCGTAAAGGATATCGCTGGAGAATGTCGCCTGCCGCCCGGTCTTGCGGCTGCCCGGCATGTTGCGGTTGATCAGCCCGGCAATGGTGGCCGAGGCGCGAAAGGTGCGTTTCATCACCGCATTGCCCGCCAGCCAGCCATCGAGCCCGGCCTCCAGCGCGGCAATGTCGAACAGCGGTGCGGGGTCGGTCAGCGGCTGCAAGCCCCAGATCAACGTCGCGTAATCGGTGGCGACAAAGCCCAGCGGGTCGAGGCCCAATTCCTCCAGCCGCTTGCTCAGCAGAAGCCCCAGGGTCTGCTGCGCATTGCGGCCGGCAAAGCCGTAGATACAGGCATGTTCGCGCCCGTCATGCGGAAAGCTTTCGATCAGCAGCCGGTCCTTCTCGGGCAGACGCGAGACCTCGCGCTGAAGCTGCAGCCAGGCGCGGGTATGACCGGGCAGGAAGGGCCAGTCCTCTTCCTCGAACATCCGCAGGATGCGTTCGCTGAGCTGGGTCGAGGTGGCGAACTTGGTGCCCATGAAGGTGGCGATCTTGGGCTTTTTGTGCGCGCCCTTGGTCACCTGCACCACCATTTCGCGCAGGCTCTCGTAGCGCACGATCTGCCCGCCGATCAGGAAAGTGTCGCCGGGGGTGAGCGAGGCGGCAAAGCCTTCCTCGACCTCGCCCAGCGGCTTGCCGCCGCGGCCCTTGAAACACACCTTCAACAGGTCGGTGTCCTGGATCGTGCCGATATTCATCCGGATGAGTTGCGTTGCACGCGGATCGCGCAAGGCCCAGCGCCCGTCCTCGCGCTGTTTCAGCCGCTGCCACTGGTCATAGGCGCGAAAAGCGTAGCCGCCGGTGGCGCAGAAGTCCAGGCAATCGTCGAATTGCGCCCGGGTGAGCCCGGCATAGGGCCCGGCGCTTTTCATCTCGGCAAAGAGCGCATCCGCCGCGAAAGGCGCGGAACAGGCGGCGATCAGGATATGCTGGCAAAGCACGTCCAGCGGCCCCGCCCCGCGCGGCGCGCCGTCGAGATCATGCGCGCGGGCGGCCTGCAGCGCCGCATGGCATTCCACCACCTCGAAGCGGTTGGCCGGCACCAGCCGCGCCTTGGAGGGCGCATTGTAGCGATGATTGGCCCGCCCGATCCGCTGCACCAGCCGCTTGACGTTCTTCGGCGCCCCGACCTGGATCACCAGGTCCACGTCGCCCCAGTCGATCCCGAGATCGAGCGACCCGGTGCAGACCACGGCGCGCAGCGCGCCGCGCACCATGGCGGCCTCGACCTTCTCGCGCTGGCTGCGATCGAGGCTGCCGTGGTGAATGCCGATCGGCAAGCCCTCGTCATTGGCCAGCCAGAGGTTGTGAAAGAAAATCTCGGCCTGGGCGCGGGTGTTGTGAAAGATCAGCGTGGTGCGATGCCGTTTCACCTCGGCCAGCACCTGCGGAATCGCGTATGCCGCGCCGCCCCCGGCCCAGGGCGGCGGATCGGGCAGGTCGAGCATGGCGATGTCGGGTTCGGGGCCGGGATCGGCCTCGAGGATGGCGCAAGGATCGGGATGCCGGGCGAGAAACCGGGCAATCGCCGCCGGATCCTCGACCGTGGCCGACAGCCCGACCCGGCGCAGCCCGGGGCAAAGGCTCTGCAGCCGCGCCAGCGCCAGCATCAACTGATCGCCGCGCTTCGATTCGGCCAGCGCATGGATCTCGTCCACCACAACCCGTTGCAATCCCTTGAAGATCCGCGGCGCATCCTCGTAGGAGGTCATCAGCGCCAGGCTCTCGGGCGTGGTCAGCAGGATATGCGGCGGATCGGCCCGCTGCCGGCGTTTCTGCGTATACGACGTATCGCCGGTGCGGTCTTCGATGCGGATCGGCAGGCCCATCTCGTCGACCGGCCCGCGCAGGTTGCGCCGGATATCCGCCGCCAACGCCTTGAGCGGCGACACGTAAAGCGTGTGCAGCCCCTCATGCCCGCCCGGCGCCAGGTCGGCCAGGGTCGGCAGGAAGCCCGCCATGGTCTTGCCACCCCCGGTGGGCGCGATCAGCAGCAGCGACGGCTCATCGGCGCGCGCCACCATCTCCGCCTGGTGCGGATGTATGGTCCAGCCGCGCGCGGCGAACCAATCCTGGATCACGGGGGGCAGTCGGCTCATGCGCCAAACCTAGCGCGCAAACCGCGGGGTCAAAACCGTCCCCATGCTTCTCTGGTTCAAAAATATCCTCGGGGGAGTTTGAGGGGGCAGACAGCCCCCTCATCCTTCAAACCTGCGCGCCGCAGGCGCTCATTTGAAAGCCCTTACTTCACGATCTTCTCGTCCTTGACGAACATGTTCGCCCAGGCCCGTTCGACGAACTCCGGCGTCATCTTCGGCGCCACGCCCTCGAAGGCACAGATCGACAGGATCTGATCGATCAGAAAGACCGGCTGGTAATTGGCATAGACGTTGTCGATCGTCGGGTATTTCACCTGCAACAGGTGGATCAGGCTCGCCTCGTCCAGCGGCAGCCCCTTCTTCTTGGCCACCAGGGCAAAGATCTTCAGGAAATCCTTCTGGTGCGGCCCGTCGATCTTGATCTTGAAGAAGATCCGGCGCAGCGCGGCCTGGTCGAAGATCTCGTTCGGGTGGAAGTTGGTCGAAAAGACCACCAGCGTGTCGAAAGGCACCTCGAACTTCTCGCCCGATTGCAGGGCCAGGATGTCGCGGCTTTCCTCCAGCGGCACGATCCAGCGGTTGACCAGCGCCTGCGGCGGTTCCTCCTGGCGGCCAAGGTCGTCGACGATGAAGATGCCGCCCGAGCTTTTCAACTGCAAGGGCGCCTGGTAGGTGCGCGCCGTGGGGTTGTAGACCAGGTCGAGCATCTTCAGCGACAGCTCACCGCCGGTGACCACCGTGGGCCGCTCACATCGCACGTAGCGCGTGTCATAGCGGTTCGAGGCGCGGCGCAGCTGGGTCGGGTCGTCGACCTGTTCCTCGGCCGAGGAATGCACGATCGGGTCATAGACGGTGATCACCTGGCCCGCGTATTCGATGGCGCGGGGGACATAGATCTTGTCGCCCATGGCCTTGCGGATACCGTTGGAGATCGAGGATTTGCCGTTGCCGGGCGGCCCGTACATCAGGATCGACCGGCCGGCGCTGACTGCGGGGCCAAGCTGGTCCATCAACGAGGGCGGCAGGATCAGGTCGCCCATGGCGGCGGTCAGCTGGTCGCGGGTGATCTGGATATTGCGGATCGACTGGCGCTTGACCTGCTCGGTATAGACATCCAGCGGCACCGGCATGGCGCCGTAGTATTCCGACTGCGCCAGCGCATCGAGGGCGCGGGTCTTGCCCGCATCGGTCAGCTCATAGCCCATCTCGTTGCCGGAATTGGCGTTCAGCGTGCCGGTCGCCTGCAGAAGTTTCTGGGTCCGGGCCAGGTCGACCAGCTCCTGCGTGACCGGCACCGGAAGACAGATGGCGCGCGAGATCTCGGTCACCACGTCGAGGTTCGAGCGGAACATCGTCTTGAGCAGGATGTCCCGCATCATGGTGATGGGCAGTTGCATGTCGTCCATCCGCTTGGGCGCGGGGGGCGCGGTCACGTTTCCGACGGCCATGTTCATGGCTGGGTCCTTTCGGCTGGTGCCGCCAGTCTGGCGGCGAGGGGTTCAGAAATGGTGAAGCACATCGCCCTCAACTCCCGAAAACCGCGCCAAGCGCGAGATAGATCGCCAGCGCGCCCCCCAGCGCGAGGCCCATGGGAAAGTCGCTGCCGGTCTCCCAGCTGTCCCAGCCCGGCGCCATGCGGCGCAGCGGGCTGTGCTTGGCCAGCCGATGCGCGGCAAAGGCGGCCAGCAGGGTGGCGGCAAAGAGCATCATCAGAAAGACCAGGTCGCCGGGATGGATGAAGGGTGCGGCGGCGGCGGCGAATTTCGCATCGCCCGCGCCGACCAGCCCGCCGGCATTCATCGCGATCCCGGCCAGCAGCACGATCACCAGCTGCAACAGCCGCCCGCCATAATCGCCCAGCGGCAGCGCGATCAGCCCGACCACCACGAAGACCGCCGCCAGCGCCAGCACCGACCAGTTGGGAATGCGCATCGCGCGCATGTCCGACCAGCAGACATAGAGGCAGATCGGAAGGGCGAAAGGCAGGAACCACAGCGCCGACCAGACAGAGATCGCGAGCGGCATCGATCAGTTCGCCACGTTCTCTTCCAGCGCGCGCAGGCTGCGCACCGCGGCCTCGAAATACTGAGGATGAGTTTCGATGGCGTCGCGGAACAGCCCCTTGCCGGTTTCCGGATCGCCGCGTTTCACCGCCGAGAGACCCAGGGTATAGAGCAGTTCGGCCCGTTCCTTCTGGGTCATCGGCACCACGGGCAGGGTGTATTGGCCCTGCGCACCGCGCGCCAGCACGAGGTTGTTCTTGGCGGTAAACAGCGCGCTGTCCTGGCGGATCGCCTGGACAAAGAGCTTTTCGGCGCCGGGGTAATCGCCGCGGGTCAGCTTGGAATAGCCCCAGTTGTTCATCACGCCGGCCGGCTGCGTGGTCAGGCCGACGGCGGTTTCATAGAAACTGTCGGCCTTTTTCCAGTCCTTGTTGGCATCGGCGATCATCGCCTCCAGCCGGTAGCGCTTGAAGGTCTCATGGGTGGGCGGGATCGCGTTCAGCGTTTCCTCGGCCATGTCCCATTGATCGTTGCGGATATAGGCATCGGCCAGTTCGACCTTGTCGTCGTCGGTGGCGCCTTCCAGCTCGATCACCCGTTTCCAGACCGCGACCGCCTCGGTCGGGCGCTTGGCCCGGATCAGCGACAGTGCAAGACCCCGCTGGAGATCGACCCTCTCGGGTTTCGACTTGGTGGCGCGCTGGAAATAATTCACCGACTCGTTGGGATCGGAGCTCGACAGCATGACCTCGTTGAGGTCGCTTTCGTCGATCACGTTGATGTCCTGCAACTTGCGATCGACGGCATCCTTGTCGATCTCCTTATCACAGGCGGCCAGCGCCAGCACGGCGGCCAGGCCGAGGGGCACAAGGATGGGATGGCGCATTTTTGCGTCCTTTTCTGCTCTTGCCTCTTACAGCGCGGTTCGGATCAGATAGTCGGAACTGCCCCGCCGCACCAATTTGTATTCTTGTTGTTCGTCAACACCATAACTCAGATTGTCCATTTTTGCGAGGGCTAACCGGAGGTTGTCGCGGATCGCGTCGCTGGCCCCGTCATCCAGCGCATAGGCCTTGCGGAAGACCTGGGCGGCCTCGGCGTGCTTGCCGGTTTCCATCAAAACCACGCCGAGATTGTTCCAGACCTCGGGCCAGGCCTCTTCCTTCTTGACCGCGCGGCGCAACAGGGTTTCGGCCTGTCCCATGCGCCCGAGCGCAAGGTTGACCGTGCCCAGCGCCGAGAGCACCTCGGCATCGAAGCCGCGGTCGAGGGCGGCGCGGTGATAGGCGTCGAGGGCAAGCTCGTATTCCTTGGCGCCCAGAAGCCGGTGGCCGACCACCAGCTGGTCGACCATGGGGGCGCGGCGGTTGACATCCGGCGCGAAGGGGCTGCCCCGATCGCGCGAGAAGCCATCCTGCGCACAGGCGACCAATAGCGTGCATGACACCAGGAGACCGGCGGATTTGATCCAAGCCACCAACGTTTCTGCTCTTTTTCTGCCTCGTTTGCGCCGGTGTCTGTCCACGGTCACGCGACCGCGGATGCCCGGCTTTGCAGGAAGCCTAGCCCAGGGTTGCCCATTTGCGCACAATTGCCTGCGCATCGGGCGCAAAAAACCTTGATGACGTTGCGGATTTGCCGCTGGACCCGTCCGATCTGTCAACAGATCGGAACCGATCCATTGATGGATCGGTCCTGGGGGCGGGACGCCGCGCGGGGCAGGGGGGGCCGATCTGTCAACAGATCGGGACCGATCCATTGATGGATCGGCCCCGTCGGGATCAGTTGGCCAGCGAGCCCATCTGCATGATGCCATGCGCCGAGGGCGCCACGAGGATGATCAGCAGCGGCGGCACGGTCAGGCCCATGGTCACCAGCGTCATCTTGGTCGGCAGCTTGTTGGCGGCTTCCTCGGCCTTCATCACCCGCTTGTCGCGCATCTCGGCGGCATAGACCCGCAGCGCCTCGGCGATCGAGGTGCCGAAGACCTGGGCCTGGATCAGCACGGTGACGAAGGAGGAAATGTCCTGCACGCCGCAGCGGTCGCCCATGTCGTTCAGGACCGTGGTCTTGTCCTTGCCGGCCTTGATCTCGTGGCTGACCACCTGGAATTCATAGGCCAGTTCGGCATAGGAGCCCTGGATCTCCTTCGACACCCGCAGGATCGACTGGTCGAGCGACTGGCCCGCCTCGACGCAGACCAGCATCATGTCGAGCGCGTCGGGAAAGCCCTCCTCGATCTGCTGGTGCCGCTTTTCCGAGCGCTTGGTCACCCAGTAGGTCGGCAGGTAATAGCCGACACCGGCGGGGCCGAGGATATACATCAGCGTCTGCTGCGTGGTGGCGTTCTCCTCGCCCAGCACGAAGTAGTAGTAGAGCATCCCCAGGCAGAGCCCGGTCACCGCCAGCACCACCTGAGCGGCATAGAAGAACCGCACCGCGTCGCGGCCGCGATAGCCGGCCTGGTGCAGCTTCTTGGTGATCGAGGAATATTGCTCCTCGTCCTTGGGCTCGAGAAAGGCGCCGTATTTCTCCAGCTTCTCGCTGCGGTTGCCGCCCGAACGCAGGGTCTCGCTCTTGCGGGTCTTGGCCTGGCGCGTCTGGGCGGCCAGTTTCTCCATCGGGTCGGGGCGCTGGCGGAACAGCATCGACAGCGCCAGCAGCAACAGCGCCGCCCCCAGCGCACCCACGATCAGGACAGGTGCAAGCGGGCCGAGCGTTTCGTAGAAAAAGCCTCCGGGCTCGAACATGATGTTTTCCTTACACCTTGATATTGACCAGCATGCGCATGACGATCAGGTTGGCGGTCAGGAACCCGAAGACGACAAAGCAGGCCGGGATGAAATACTCGTGGTCGATGACGTCATCGTAATAATGCGGGTCGGTCAGCTGGATGAAGACCAGACAGGCAATCGGGAAACCGGACAGGAACTTGCCGGACCATTGCGCCTCGGCGGTGATCGCCTTGACCCGCCGGAAAAGGCGGAACCGCGAGCGGATCACCTTGGACAGGCCCGCCAGCACTTCGGCCAGGTTGCCGCCCGATTGCTGCTGGATGGTGACGGCCACCGCCAGAAAGCGCAGATCCTGCATGTCGAGCCGGTCGGCCATTTCGCTCAGCGCCTCGCCCACGTCGCGGCCATAGGCGGCCTCGTCGGCGATCACGCCCAGTTCCGAGGCCAGCGGATCGCGGACCTCCTTGGACACGATGGTCAGGGCCGAGGAAAACGGGTGACCGACGCGCAGGCTGCGCACGATCAGTTCGATGGCGTCGGGCAGTTGCTCTTCGAGCATCGACATCCGCTTCTTGGCCTTCATGTTGACCCAGGTGTAGACCCCGCCGATGCCCATGGCGATCGAGGCCGCCACCCGGACCGCAGGCCCGGTCTCGGTGCCCAGCGTCAAGCCGACGAAGGCCATGAAGCTGACCGCCACCATGATCATCATCAGTTGCGTGGGGGTAAAGGCGATGGCGGCCTTCTGGGCCTTGGCGGCCAGCAAGGAATACAGCGGGATCTTCCGCGATTTCATGTGCTGGTTCATCTCCTTGCGGAGCTTTTCCAGCACCTCGTCGCGGCGCACGCCCTTGTCCATCATCTCGAGCCTACGGTTGACCCGGCTGTTGAGCGAGATGGATTTTCCGAAGACCGTCAGGTAGATGCCTTCGACCAGCGCCAGAACGCCGACGAAGATCAGGGCATAGATAATCGGTTCTGCTGAAATGTTCATGGCCTACTCCGCCGCGAAGGGTTCAAAGATGGCAGGCGGCAGGTCGTAGCCCCAGAGCTTGAACCGCTCGGAGTAATGGCTGCGCACGCCGGTTGCCGTGAAATGCCCGACGATCTTGTTGTCGGGGGTGAGGCCCACGCGCTGGTAGCGGAAGACCTCCTGCATCGAGATCACCTCGCCCTCCATGCCGGTCACCTCGGTGATCGACACCATCCGGCGCGAGCCGTCCTGAAGGCGGCTGGCCTGGACGATCAGGTTCACGGCCGAAGAGATCTGCGAGCGCACTGCCTTGATCGGCATTTCGATCCCGGCCATGGCGATCATGTTCTCCAGGCGGCTGACACCGTCGCGGGCGCTGTTGGCGTGGATCGTGGTCATCGAGCCGTCGTGGCCGGTGTTCATGGCCTGGAGCATGTCGATGACTTCCTCGCCGCGCGTCTCGCCGACGATGATGCGGTCGGGGCGCATCCGCAGGGCGTTCCTCAGACAGTCGCGCTGGCTGACCGCGCCCTTGCCTTCGACGTTGGCGGGGCGGCTTTCCATCCGGCCCACATGGGTCTGTTGCAGTTGCAGTTCCGCCGTGTCCTCGATGGTCAGGATGCGTTCGCTGTCGTCGATGAAGGACGACAGCGCGTTGAGCGTGGTGGTCTTGCCCGAGCCGGTACCGCCCGAGACGATGACGTTGAGGCGGCAGGCGACGGCGGCTTGCAAGTAGGCGGCCATCTCCTCGGTAAAGGCGCCGAAGCTGACCAGGTCGTCGATCGCCAGCTTTTCCTTTTTAAATTTCCGGATCGATACCAGCGAGCCATCCACCGCAATCGGCGGCACCATGGCGTTGAAACGCGAGCCATCGGCGAGGCGGGCGTCGACATAGGGGTTCGATTCATCGACCCGGCGGCCAACGGCCGAGACGATCTTGTCGATGATCCGCAGCAGGTGGCGTTCGTCCTTGAACGTCACGTCGCTGAGTTCCAGCTTGCCGGCGCGCTCCACGAAGATCTGTTGCGGGCCGTTGACCAGGATGTCGTTGATCGTGTCGTCCTGCAACAGCGGCTCGAGCGGGCCGAGGCCCTTGACCTCGTTGTAGAGCTCCTGGATCAGCGTCGTCCGGTCGTCGCGGTTCAGCACGACGCCCTTCTCGTTGAGGAATTCCTGGCTGATGTCGCCGATCTCGGCCTTGAGATCGGTTTCGGTGGCGTTCTCCAGCGCCGCGAGGTTGAGGTTGTCCAGCAGCGACCGGTGCAGTTCGAGCTTCAGCTCGCCCATGCGTTCCTTGCGCTTGAGTTCCTTGTCGGTCGCCACGGCGCGGGCGGCCATCTTCGACACCACGGGCTTGCGCATCGAGACCGGTTTGGCCACCTGCTCGGTCTTGGCGGGCATCTTGGCGACATTGTCGGTCCGGGGCTTGTCCGAGGCCGAAGGCGTTTTGCGGTATTTCGAAAACATGGGCGTTCTCCTCAGGCAGCTTCAGCGGAATCTTTGCCGATCTCGTGCAGCGACTTGGCCAGCTTGGCGATCTCGCGGCGCAACGGGTTCTTGGCGGCGGCGGTGGCCAGCGGCAATCCATGGTCGCAGGCCTGGGTGATCGGTCGGCCGCCATCGGGAAACTGCACGTCGATCGAGATGCCGAGGCTTTCCGACATCCGCTTGACCCGGCTCTTGCCGGTCAGATCGGTGAATTTCGGCGCGCGGTTCAGCAGGAAGCGCAGCTTGTCGAAGGGCAGGTCCTCGGCCTGAAGCGCGCGTTTCAGGCGCAGCGCGTTCTGGGCCGAGCGCATGTCGATCTCGAGGATCGAGAAGTAGACATGCGCCATGTTCAGCACCGTCTCGGACCATTGCACCAGCGTCTTGGGCATGTCGACCACCACGTAGTCGAAATGCTCGGTCGCGGTCTTCAGCAGCTTCTCGATGTCCTGCGGCGGCAAAAGGTCGAGCGGCAGCATGTCGGCCGGTGCGGTGAGCACCTGCAGCTTTTCCTCGAAATCCATCAGCGCCTGGCTGAAACTGTCTTCGTCCATGTTCTCGATGTCCGACAGCAGCTCGTAGACCGATTCGCGGCGCGGCAGGTCGAGGTAGGTGGCGACCGATCCGAATTGCAGGTCGAGGTCGACCAGGCAGACCTTGGGCGCGTCGGTCTTGGAGATATTGGCCAGCTCCCAGGCGAGGTTGGTGGCAAAGGTGGTGGCGCCGACGCCACCCGCCAGCCCGTGAACCGCGATCAGCACGCCATCGCGCGAGGCGCCCTTCTTCAGCTTGACCTTCTTTTGCGGCTGGTCGTCGCCCATGTCCTCGGCGGCCTCCACCGGCACCGGCGCCGGGGCGGGGGCGCGCACCCGGTCGATGGCGAACTGCAATTCGCTTTCGGGAAGCGGGTAGGGCACGAACTCGTCCGCGCCCTTGCGCATCAGATGGTGCAAGGCGGCGGGCGAGACATCCTCGGTGATCAGGATCACCTTGATGCCATGTTCATTGGCGGCGCCGATGATGTCGGCCAAGAGCGGCAGATCGGCCTCGTCCTCGGCATCCATGGCGATGGCGACGAATTCCAGCGATTCGGCGTCTTCCTGGCCAAAGAAGGGAATGGCCTCCTCGAAGCCCAGGTCGCCCCATTGTTCGCCTAGGGCACTTTCCATGTCTTCGATGAGAAGCTCGAACTCCTGCACGTTTCGGCTGATCGTGCAGGCAATAATCGGAGGTATCTCCATTTCAAGAACGGTCTCGTCGGTCATGGCCTCACATCCTCTACCAAACTCCCCTGTCGATCCGGGTGTCGGGGGCCTGCAGACTGCTCTTGCCAGGACCGGTGCGGATCGTTCGGGGTACACCCGTTGTCGGAGTTCGGGCGCAATTCATTGACTGGAATGTGCTCAGAAATTCGGGCGATATTGCGGCTAAAAGATCGTCTTTTCGCGGATTCGCGACAATGCAGCGGGCTTCGGGCGCATTGGCCACCGGGGAAATACCGCCCAGGTTGCAAAGAAAAAGGGGCGGTCGCGCCGCCCCTCTCTGCCTGTCGATGTATAGGGTCGCCCGGGTCTAGTTGCCGGTGTCGAGCGCCTGCTGGTCGCCGGTGGAGATGCCGGTGGTCAGGGTCGATTCAACCTCGCCCGAGGTCAGGTATTCGCGGTAGACGACGGCCGCGTAATTGCCGTCCAGCAGATGCTGATGCCCGGCGACGAAGCCCGAAACCTCGGTCACGGTGCGCCGGTTGCGGCGTTCGCGGCCTTCGGTGACGATGATCGGCTGGGTCTCGCCGTAGCTGACGACCGCCTCGAGCCGCGAGCGGGAGATTCCCTGCGAGACGAGGAAGTTCACCACCGCATCGGCGCGGCGCTGGCCGAGCCTGCGGTTGTAGGTGTCCGAGCCGACCTTGTCGGTATGGCCGTAGACCCGGAAGCGCACCTCGGGGAAGCGGCGGATAAAGGCCGCCTGTTCGCGCAGGGTGTCATGCGCGCCGGCATCCAGCGCGGCGGAGTTGAAGGCGAAGTTGACCGTGGTCAGGACCTCGTTGGCAAAGCGCTGGGCCATGTTGTAGGTCCATTGCCGCTCGCCGGTCATGTAGGCCTTGTTGTTCATCGTCGCGGTGCCGAAGTTGCCCGCGTCGATCAGGGCCCCGCTTTCGCGAAAGAACGAGCTTTGGACCGGTCCCTTGTTGGGTGAGCATCCGGCCAGGACGCCTGCAGCGGCGACCGAAGCCATGAGATATGTCAAGCGCTGCTGCATCGGGTCAATCCATCACATAGCCATAGGACCCGGAAAAATCCTGTTTGGCAACCTCGGCAACGGGTCCTTTTTTATATGCCGTGTCGCTGGCCACGCGGCCATAGAGAAACAGGTCCTTTTCCGAAGGCGGCTTCACCCGGTCGGTGGGCAGGGCCAGAGCTTCGCCCCGGGTGGGGGTCACGAGATGCGGGGTGACGATGATCACCAGTTCCGACTGTTCCCGCTGGTATTCGGCCGAGCGGAAGAGCGCGCCCAGCACCGGCACGTCGCCCAGCCAGGGCACCTGGCCGTTGAGGTCGGTGAAGTCGTCCTTGAGCAGCCCGGCGATGGCAAAGCTTTCGCCGTCGCGCATCTCGACGGTGGTCGAGGCCTCGCGCCGGGTGAAGGCGTCGAGCCGGAAGTTGTTGGCAAGAAAGCCGTTGTTGGCGTCGATCGCCGAGACCGCGGTTTTCAGTTCGAGGTTGATCAGATCGCCGTCGACCACCCGCGGAACGAAGCTGAGCTCGATGCCGAAGGGCTTGAATTCCACCGTGATCGTGCCGTCGCCATTGGCAATCGGCACCGGGTATTCGCCCCCGGCGAGGAAGTTGGCCTCCTGGCCCGACAGGGCGGTCAGGTTCGGCTCGGCCAGCATCCGCACCATGCCCTTGCTTTCCAGCGCTTCGAGCAGCAGGGCCACCTCGACCGCGCCGATGTCGAAGCCGAAGTTGCCGGCGAATTCGCCGGTCGACAGGCCCGGAATGCCGCCGGACTGGATCAGCGCCTGGCTGCCCGCCGAGCTGGCGGTGCCGGTGCCCAGCGTGGTCTTGCCGTCCAGGAAGATGTCGCCGCCGATCGACAGCGACGAGGCCAGCTTCTTGGAGACCGACCGCGACATTTCCGCGAAGCGCACCTTGAGCATGACCTGGTGGACGCCGCCGACGCTCATCAGGTTGGAGACCCGTTGCGGCGCGTAGCGTTCCGCAAGATCAAGCGCGCGCTGCATCTTCTGGGTCGACGAGGCGACCCCGGAAAGCACGATGCCGTTGTCGGCGCTGCGCACCTCGATCTTTTCGCCCGGCATGATCTGGCGCAGGCGTTCCTTGAACTCGGTGAGATCGAAGGAGACATGCACGTCGACGTTGGTGATCAGCCGGCCCGAGGCATCGAGCAAGGTCAATGTCGTGGTGCCGGTGCCCTTGCCCAGCACATAGATCGTGCGGTCGGACAGGGACGAGATATCGGCGATCGCCGGGTTGGCGATGCTGAGCTCGGCAAAGGGCACGTCGCTTTCCACCACCACCGCGCGGTTGATCGGAACCGAGAGCTTGGAAGATGTGCCTTGCCGGAGCACGGTTAGGGTCTCGGCCGACGCGCGGGTTGCGAGCGGGCCACTGACCAGGACGGCACCCAATAGGGCTGCCCCGAAGAGCGTCTTGATTTTCATGTGACCTGCCTTTCCGATCACGCCTCGTTGAACAGGTCTTTACGCCTGCATTTGACTGCACAATGCGGGAATATGGGATTTATTGCAATAATCAATGACTTCCGACGCCGGGCTTATGTGGATATCCCGCAACAGGCAAAAAGCAAAAAACGCCGCATCACGAAATGCGGCGTTTTCCCGATTGCGACCCACCCGATGTTGTGGGGTGCGGGTCAGTTGGTGCAGGGGATCGGAATCTCCACCATCTCTCCGCCCTTGCGGGTGCGGATGGTGCAGACCTTCTCGCGTTCGATCTCGACCACTTTCTCCGGTTCCGGCGCGACAAGGCCCAGAAGGCTCATCTGGTCGACCTCGACCGGCCCGACCTCGCTGGTGTCGCCCGAGCCGACCAGCGCCAGCGACAGACGCCCGGTGGATTGCGCCTGGGCGAGGGCGGCGACCTGTTCGGGCAGCGCCGAGACGGTCACGGTGCGCGCGATGGTGGCGGAACTGTTGTCGCCGTAGGCCTGCTGGTCGATGGCGATCAGCTTGACGCCGGTCTCGATCAGCTTGGTGACATCGGTCGATCCACGCCCCATCTCGTCGTTCATCTGGGCGACCCGCCCGGTCCAGTAGACATCGACCCGGTCGCCGGGGCGCAGGAAACCCGAGACGCCCGAGGCCACGTCGACCTTGATGGCAAAGGCCCGCATTCCCGGTCCCAGCCGCGAGGTGATGCCGGCGTCCTGGCCCGGATCGGTCAGCCGCGCGACGATCAGCGCCTCGCCCTTCTCGATCGAGCGCATGACATAGCGTTCCTCGCCGGTCTCGGGGAACAGATCGGGGCTGTCGGTGACCCGCAGCCCGGTCTTGATCGGGTCGAAGCCCGCTTCCTTGGCGGCGGTCTTGAGGGTCTTGCGCGTCGCCTTGTCCAGCTCGTCCCAGGGCTTGTAATAGGGGGCCGCGCCGCCGGTCTTGAGGAAGACGCCCTCGGGCAGCGATGCCTTGGGGAACTTGGCGACCTTGACCAGCGATGGGTCCAGCCTGTCGCCGTACTCCAGCCGCTGGGCCGCGACATAGACCTCGACGGTCTCGATCCCCTCGCCGGACTTTGCCTTGGCCAGCGCCACGCGATAGGAATTCACGTAGCCATTGGCCAGGTAGACGGCGAACCCGGCCAGTGCGAAGCCGAGGATCAGAACCAATCCGAATACCACTCGCATATGCTGCCCTTTCTCTGTCTAATCTTGCCGGCCTTGGATGGCAGGCAAATGTGGTCAAACTAAGTTTTTCGCCGGGCACGCCGACGGCGGGCCCCGATAATTCGAAAGGTGTGTCCGTGCCGCGCCGTCTCGACGCAAAAGCCGGCCCGCATGTCGGACCGGCGTCGGAAACTGGCAGCCTTGCGCCTGGCGGGTGACCGGGCGCGTCACTGGTCGGGTCACTGGTCAGGTCACTGGCCGATCTGGGTCTCGATCCCGGCGGCGGCCTGTTCTTCCAGCAACAGCGTCTGTTCCTCGATGGCGGTATAGGCCACGGCGGCCAGGCCGACGATGGCAGCACAAAGGACGACCCAGTCGACGGTCACCGCGCCGCTTTCGTCCCCGTGGAATTTTCTGAGAAGCCTGGTCATTGCGCTCTCTTTCTCCTAATCACGTAAGCCCTGGGCGGCAGGAACGAAGTTGGTCTGAAACTGCCGGACGAAACTGATCCCGGATTCTCCGGATGCAACCGGGAAAAGGAAGGCCTCGTCCCGCACACCTTTGGTGCCGCTCCCGTCACCCGAAAAAGCCGCTGTCCAGACAGCGGCGTGCCCTCGGTCGGGAGAGTGTGGCAGGGACCCGGCGCAATGCGGGTCGCCACCTGTTTTACAAAAGCGCCGAGGCTTATTCGCCGATCTGCGATTCGACGTCGCCGGAGGCCTGGCCGTACAGCAGTTCGGTCTGGTCCTCGATCGCGGTATAGGCGGCAATGGCAAGGCCGACGATGGCGGCGCAGAGCACAACCCAGTCCACGGTGACTGCGCCATTTTCGTCTTTGCGGAAGGTCTTGATGTAGTTCAGCATTTTGCTTTTCCTTTCGGCCTTGTTGCCGCTTTGCGCGGGCTGGCCTTGATCTTGGGGAATGCCCGGTCAGACCAAGGCACATTGGTTCAGGTCGTCGGTGGCTTATTCGCCGATCTGCGATTCGACGTCGCCGGCGGCCTGGCCGTACAGCAGCTCGGTCTGGTCTTCGATCGCGGTATAGGCGGCGATGGCCAGGCCGACGATGGCGGCACAGAGCACAACCCAGTCAACGGTCACGGCGCCATCTTCGTCTTTGCGGAAATTCTTGATGTAGTTCAGCATGGTCTTGCTCCTTTTCGGGCGTTTTGCCCTGCGGTGGGGGATGGGGAACCTTCGCGGGCCTGGCCCTGGGGCGCGGTTGCGAAGGTCCGGTCGTTCAGCGTGCGGGACTTACTCGCCGATCTGCGATTCAACGTCGCCAGCAGCCTGGCCGTACAGCAGTTCGGTCTGATCCTCGATCGAGGTATAGGCGGCGATGGCCAGGCCGACGATCGCGGCACAGAGGACAACCCAGTCAACAGTCACGGCGCCGTCTTCGTCTTTGCGGAAAGTGTTGAGGAACTTGGTCATGGTCTTGGTCTCCGTAGGTCGATTTGCGTTTCGATTACCGCGTCGGGGGTCTCAAACCTGCCTCTCACTTCAGGTCTGTCCGACTTGGTATGACGCTAATAAGCCAGCGGATTGGGGCGGCAGTTGGGCAGCAATAGAACTATTTTAGTTTCTCTTAACGACGGCGGGGGATTTCGTGTCAAGGCACTGAAACTGAAGGATTAAAACCCTGTCAAAACACGCCGGCGCCGGTCGGCCCCGGGTTTGCGCGTGCAAATATGGCGCGGCTGCCGCTTTTGATGCTTACAAAACTGGTCGGGCGCGCGTTTTTTTGCGAAACTCGCAACAATACCAAAGCCCAGCGAGAGGCCGAGCAGCAGAAAATGAACCCGATTGCCAAGATGCTGGCGATCCTTGTCTGCATGGGGACATTGCCCCTGCAGGCCGAGTCGCCCCCCCCGTTCGAGGATTTCCAGCCGCGGCGGGTGAAACCGCCCCAGGCCGGCGCCAAGAAGCGCATCCTTGTCCAGATCACCGCCCCGGCGCCACAGCGCGTCCTCGCGCCGGTGGTCAAGCCCGGGCCCGCGCCCGCCCTGGCCGCGCCGCGCTATGGCTGGTTCTGGACCACGGTCTCGGCCAGGGAGGAAGACAGGAGTGCCGCGCGCGTGACCGAGGCGCTGGCGGCGCTGAACGCGGCGCCCGAGGGCAAGGCAGTGCCGGCCCCGCGCCTGCGCGACATCCAGGCGATCGCCAAGGCCCAGGGGGTCGAGATCCTCAAGGCCACGGTCGGCACCCAGGTCTCGCCGGCCTTTGCGCTGGCGGTGATGGCGGTGGAAAGCGGCGGCCGGGTCGATGCGGTCTCGTCGGCGGGGGCGGAGGGGCTGATGCAGCTGATGCCCGCCACCGCCAAGCGCTTCGGCGTGACCGACGCCAAGGTCGCCTCGGACAATATAAAGGGCGGGGTGGCCTTCCTCGACTTCCTGGTGCGCAAGTTCGAGGGCGATCCGATCCTCGTGCTGGCCGGCTACAATGCCGGCGAGAACTCGATCGGCCAGCACGGCGGCGTGCCGCCTTATGCCGAGACCCGCGACTACGTGCCAAAGGTGATGGCGGCCTACAAGGTGGCGCAGGGGTTGTGCCGCACGCCGCCGCTGCTGATCTCGGATGGCTGTGTCTTCGTGACGATGCCGTAAGCGGCCCGATCCATTGATGGATCGGTCCCGATCTGTTGACAGATCGGCGTTGCGCTCCGGTGGCCGCAAGGGGGCCCGATCCATCAATGGATCGGCACCGATCTGTCGACAGATCGGGCGCGCGCAAAGCAAAAGGGCGCGACATCTGCCGCGCCCTTCAGGTCTGTGATCCGGATTCAGACGATGGTTGCTTCGGTCGCGGCGCGGATCTCGTCCTCGGTCACGCCATCGGCGCATTCGACGATCTTCAGCCCGCCATCCACCACGTCCAGCACGCCGAGGTTGGTGATGATCCGGTGAACCACCGCCTTGCCGGTCAGCGGCAGGGTGCATTCCTTCAAGAGCTTCGAATCGCCGTGCTTGTTGGTGTGATCCATCACCACGATCACCCGGCCCACGCCCGCGACGAGGTCCATCGCGCCGCCCATGCCCTTGACCAGCTTGCCGGGAATCATCCAGTTCGCCAGATCGCCGTTCTCGGCCACCTCCATCGCGCCCAGGATCGCCGCGGCGATCTTGCCGCCGCGGATCATGCCGAAGGAGGTCGCAGAGTCGAAATACGAGGTCCGCGCCAGTTCGGTGATGGTCTGCTTGCCGGCATTGATCAGGTCGGGGTCTTCCTCGCCCTCGTAGGGGAAGGGGCCCATGCCCAGCATGCCGTTTTCCGACTGCAGCGTGATGTCCTTGTCGCCGACGTAGTTGGCCACCAGCGTCGGAATGCCGATGCCGAGGTTGACGTACATGCCGTCTTCAAGCTCGTCCGCCGCGCGGGCGGCCATCTGATTGCGATCCCAACCCATCATGCTTCCTCCCGCTTGCGAACCGTGCGCTGTTCGATGCGTTTCTCGTGGTCTCCCTGGATGATCCGGTGCACGTAGATGCCCGGCAGGTGGATGTGATCCGGGTCGAGCGAGCCGCGTTCGACGATTTCTTCCACCTCGACGACGCAGACCTTGCCGCACATCGCCGCCGGCGGGTTGAAGTTGCGCGCGGTCTTGCGGAACACGAGGTTGCCGGTGTCGTCGGCCTTCCAGGCCTTGACGATGCTGAGGTCGGCAAAGATGCCTTCCTCGAGGATGTAATCCTCGCCGTTGAAGCTCCGCACGTCCTTGCCCTCGGCGATCACCGTGCCGACGCCGGTCTTGGTGTAGAAGCCCGGAATGCCGCAGCCCGCCGCGCGCATCCGCTCGGCCAGCGTGCCCTGCGGGTTGAATTCAAGCTCCAGCTCGCCCGAGAGGTACTGGCGCATGAATTCCGCGTTCTCGCCCACGTAGGACGACTGCATCTTCTTGATCTGCTTGGTGTCGAGCAGCTTGCCCAGCCCGAAGCCGTCGACGCCGCAGTTGTTGGACGCGACGGTCAGATCCTTGACCCCCGATTCCACCAGCGCATCGATCAGAAGCTCCGGTATGCCGCAAAGGCCGAAGCCGCCCGCCGCGATATGCATACCGTCGAAGAGCAGCCCGTCCAGCGCCTCCTTGGCCGAACCATAGACTTTCTTCATGGAAAATCTCCCCAGTCATGATGATTGCCGGGATTTGTGGGGGAGGGCGGGGGGGAAGTCAAACGAATTGCCGCGTCGCGGCAGGCGGTAGCGGTAACGGGCGGGGCGCAGGCCCTTCGCGCGCCAACCGCCCCGAAGCCGACGCCTGGCTTCGGGGCGGGGACTGTCCCTTGGGTCCGCTCAGAGCAGCCGCACCTGGGTGCCGATCGGGGTGATCTGGTAGAGTTCCTCGATCTTGGCGTTGTAGAGCCCGATGCAGCCATCCGAGGACCGCCGCCCGATCTTGCGGGTGTCATGGGTGCCGTGGATCAGATAGGCGGGCCAGTCGAAATAAAGCGCATGGGTGCCCAGCGGGTTGTCGGGCGCGCCGCCGGCGACGGGTTTCCAGTCGGGGAAGCGCTCCATCTGGCTGGCGGTCGGGGTCCAGGAGGGGCCGACCTTCTTGCGCACGATGGTGGTATAGCCGCGCTTGGTCAGCTCGTCGGTTTTCGGCACCGAGGTCGGATAGACCCGATAGTCGCTGCCATCCGCCGACCAGTAGTGCAGCGCGCGCGAAACCGTGTCGCAGACGATGGCGCCCTTGCCCAGGTCGTCGAAATGGTCGCGCCAGTCCTGGTGGACGAAGCCCGAGATATTGTGGCGTACGGCGGCCTGGGCCGGTTCCGCCGCGCGGGCGATGGCCGGTGTCAGAAGCATCGCACCCGTGGCGGCAAGCAGGCGGCGGCGGGTCATGGGCGATTGGCGCATGGTCAATCCTTTCAGCAATCGGTCACTGTCCCCCGGGCTCTACGCAATCGCGGGCGGAAGGGACAATCACACATTCTTGACCGTGAATATCAGGGCCGAAATGCCACAGCCGGCGGGGGGCCAGGGCGCCCGCGCGCCGGGTCAGTCCTTGCCGGTCGCCGCCTTTTTCGCCGGAGCCTTCTTTGCAGCGGGCTTTTTTGCCGCGGCTTTCTTGGCGGGCGCTTTCTTGCCCGCGGGCTTCTTTGCCGGGGCCTTCTTCTTGGCGCCGCCCTTTTCCTCGATCAGCTTGACGGCCATCTCCATGGTCACATCCGCCGGTTCCGTGCCCTTGGGCAGGGTGGCATTGACCTTTTCATACTTCACGTAGGGGCCATACTTCCCGTCCATGATGTTGACCGGCCCGCCATCCGGGTGATCGCCCAATTCGCGCAGCGGCTTGGCCGCCGCACGGCGCCCCCGGCCCGGGTTGGCGCGCTTCTCGGCCAGAAGCTCCACGGCGCGGTTCATCCCGATCTCGAAGACATCCGCCGGGTCCTTGATATTGACGTAGACCGGTTTTTCCTCGTCGGGCTTCTGGTGCATGATGTAGGGGCCGAAGCGACCGAAGTTGGTCTTGATCGTGCCGCCTTCGGGATGCTCGCCCACCTCGCGCGGCAGGCTGAGCAGAGTCAGCGCCTTGGCAAGGTCCATGTCGTCCTTGTTCCAGCCGCGCGGCAGCGAGGCGCGCGGTGGCTTCTTGTTCTCGGGCGTCGGCTCTCCGCGCTGTACGTAGGGGCCGAAGCGGCCCGCCTTGAGCCAGATCTCGTCGCCCTGATCCTCGCCCAGCAGACGCTCGTCGCCCTCGGCGCCTTCGCCGGCGATCGGGCGGGTGTAGGTGCACTCGGGGTAGTTGCCGCAGCCGACGAAACCACCCGTGCGCGAGGTCTTGAGGTGCAACTGGCCGGTGCCGCACTTGGGGCAAACGCGGGGATCGGTGCCATCCTCGCGCGGGGGATAAAGCTGGTCCGAGAGCGCCTCGTCCAGCACGTCGAGCACCTGCGCGATGCGCAATTCCGAGGTCTCGGCAATCGCCGCTGAGAAATCCTGCCAGAAGCGCGCCAGCAGCGCCTTGTAGTCGCCTTCGCCGGCGCTGATCTGGTCAAGCTCGGCTTCAAGCTCGGCGGTGAATTCATACCCCACGTATCTGCGGAAGAAGTTGAGCAGGAAGATGGTGACGATTCGGCCCTTGTCCTCGGGGAAGAGCCGGTTGCCCTCCTTGCGGACGTATTCGCGGTCCTGGATCGTGGTAACGATGCTGGCATAGGTCGAAGGCCGCCCGATCCCCAGTTCTTCCATCTTCTTGACCAGCGTCGCCTCGGTATAGCGCGGCGGCGGCTGGGTGTGGTGCTGCAGGCCGAGCACCGACTGGTTGTCCGAGAGCACCGCACCGCCTTTGTCGGCCTTGGCAAACTCGGCCTTGAAGCCGGACTTGGCGAAATGCGCGGGCTCGTTCTGCATGATCTGCGGCAGGATGCGGTCGTCGTCGCTGTCGACCACGTCGTCGCGACCTTCCTCGTAAACCTTGAGAAAGCCCTCGAACAGGATGCGCTGGCCGTTGGCGCGCAGCCCGACCTGGCCGTCGCGGCTGGCGATCTCGACCACCGTGCGCTCCAGCCGGGCGCTTTCCATCTGGCAGGCCATGGTGCGTTTCCAGATCAGGTCATAGAGCCTGGCCTGGTCGCTCTCGCGCAGTTTCAGCGCCATGGCGTCCTTGGACATCTCGGTCGGGCGGATGCATTCGTGGGCTTCCTGCGCGTTCTTGGCCTTGTTCTTGTAGACCCGCGGCTTGGAAGGCACGAAATCGGCGCCGTAGCGATCCTTGATCGCGCCGCGGGTGGCCTCGACCGCCTCGGGCGCCATGTCGATGCCGTCGGTCCGCATATAGGTGATATGCCCGGCCTCGTAGAGCCGTTGCGCCGCGTTCATCGCCTGGCGCGCGCCCATGCCGAACTTGCGGCTGGCCTCCTGCTGAAGCGTGGAGGTCATGAAGGGCGGCGAGGGGTTGCGCGAGGCGGGCTTGGCCTCGACCGAGCTGATGAACAATTCGCGCGAGGTAACTGCCTGCACCGCCAGTTCGGCGGCGGTTTCGTTCTCCAGGTCGTAGCGGTCGAGCTTCTTGCCGGCGTGGATGGTCAGCCGCGCCTCGTACTCCTGGCCGCGGGGCGTGGCGAGCAAGGCCTTGACGGACCAGTATTCGCGCGGTTTGAAAGCCTCGATCTCCATCTCGCGTTCGACGATGAGGCGCAGGCAGACGGACTGCACGCGACCGGCGGATTTCGCACCGGGCAGCTTGCGCCAGAGCACCGGGCTCAGGTTGAAGCCGACGAGATAGTCCAGCGCGCGGCGGGCAAGGTAGGCCTCGACCAGCGGCGCGTCGACCTGACGGGGATTCTTCATCGCCTCGGTGACGGCGCTTTTGGTGATCGCGTTGAAGACCACGCGGGACACCGGCGTGTCCTTCTTGATCGCCCGGCGCTTGCGCAGCGCCTCCTCGAGATGCCAGGAAATCGCCTCGCCCTCGCGGTCGGGGTCGGTGGCGAGGATCAGGGCGTTGTCGTCCTTCAGCGCATCGGCGATGGCCTTGACGTGCTTGCGGCTGTCGGTGCCGACCTCCCATTTCATCTCGAAATCGTTCTCGGTATCGACCGATCCATCCTTGGGCGGCAGGTCGCGGACATGACCATAGGACGCAAGGACGGTGTAGCCGGAGCCGAGATACTTGTTGATTGTCTTGGCCTTGGCCGGAGATTCGACAACAACGACGGGCATGAAAGGACCTCTCGACTCGGATTGACTGCTTTGGCGGCGGAACATGTGGGGGGAGAGGGTCAAAAGTCAATGCGGGCATTCGGAGCTTCCGGAAAGGCCTGTCCCGGGTCTACCTTGGGGGCAATTGACAGGGGGAATCATGCAGATCTTCATTCTCCGCCTCGCGCTGGTCTTCGGTCTGGTCTTCGGTCTGGCCCTGGGGCCGGGCCACGCGGCATGGGCCCAGAACTGGACGGAGCCGGCGCGCGGGTCCGAGACGCGCCGGGCCCTGATGGACGCGCTCCGCCCGCATGCCGAGTGGGAATTGGGCGCGCCGGTGGAATTCGTGGTCGGCGTATTGCGGGTGTCGGGCGACCTGGCCTTTGCCGCGGTGGCCGCGCAGCGGCCCGGCGGCGGGGCGATCGACCTACGGCAGACGCCGGGCTATTTTCGCGGGACGCTGGAGCCGGGGATGATGGACGGCACCAATATCCAGGCCCTCTACCGCCGCAGCGGCAAGACCTGGGTGGCGGTGCACCACGCCATCGGCGCCACCGATGTCTGGTTCGCCTGGGATCCGCTGTGCGCGGAATACCGGGCAGTGATCGCGGATTACTGCTTCTGAGGAGGGTGATATTTGACCCTCCGCAGGTCCCGGGGCTCTTGATTTCGCCGTGGCCCCGCCACGTCGACCAACCGGGGGCTCTGCCCCCGGACCCCCGAGGGGCCAGCGCCCCCTTCTTGCCGACAGCGCTGCGGGCCATGTCCGGCGTCACGACGCCAGCGAGATCAGCCCGCCGGGGTGTCGGGTGATCTTGCCGGTCAGTTCCAGATCGGTGAGTTGCGCGGCGACCTCGCGGGTGCTGCCCTTGAGATCGCGGATCAACTGGTCTTCGGCCACCGGTGACGGCGCCAGCCGGGTCAGGATCTCGGAGTGCAGATCGGCGGTTTCGCGCAGGCTGCGCCGCGGGGCGGACTTCTCTGGCATCAGCGGCAGGTCGGGCTGGACCGGTGCGGTCTCGACCGGGCCCAGCGCCTCGATCACGTCGGCGGCATTGCGCACCAGCCGCGCGCCGTCGCGGATCAGCATGTTGCAGCCGCCGGCGCGCGCATCGAAGGGATGGCCGGGCACGGCAAGCACGTCGCGCCCCTGGTCGAGCGCATTGCGGGCGGTGATCAGGCTGCCGGAGCGGGGGGCGGCCTCGACCACCACGACCGCGCGGCTGAGGCCCGAGATGATCCGGTTGCGCTGGGGGAAATTGCGCGCCTGGGGCGTGGCGCCGACGGGTTGTTCGGCCAGGATCAGCCCGCGGGCGCGGATATCCTCGGCCAGCTGGGTGTTTTCCGACGGATAGATGACATCGACGCCGCCGGCAAAGACCGCGATGGTGCCGGCCTCGAGCGCCGCCAGGTGCGCCGCGGTATCGACCCCGCGCGCCATGCCCGAGACGACGACGAAACCGGCCTCGCCCAGGTCGCGGGCCAGGGCGCGCGCCATGCGGGTGCCCAGGGACGAGGCATTGCGCGCGCCCACCAGCGCGATCATCGGCCGCGCCAGCAGCGCGTGGGCGCCGCGCGCCCAGATCAGCGGCGGCGCATCGGCAAGCTCGGCCAGGGCGGCGGGATAGGCCGCCTCGCCGAGGCAGAGCAGCCGCGCGCCCAGGGCCTGTCCGCGGCGATATTCCTCTTTGGCGTCCTGAAGCGAGCAGGGGGTGTAACTGGTGATCCCGGCCTCGCGGGCAATCGCGGGCAGCGCGGCCAGCGCCGCGCGGGCCGAGCCATGGGCGCCCATCAGCCGATAGAAGGTCGACACGCCCACCCGACGGGATCGCAAGAGGCGGAGCCAGTCCAACCGATCGTCTTCCGAGGTGGGTGGGAGTAGGGGGTGAGTGGAAGATGTTGTCGCTTCGGTCATCCAGGCCCCGCCGTCTTGCAGAATCATGTCTACGTTATGGCAGGTTAATGCGCAGTTAACCGCGCCCGGGCGGGGCATCTTTCCAAGGCAGGATTTTCGGGGGAGGCGGAATTCTTCCGCTGTGGATGATTTGACACCCGGCGCCTTAAAGCCGCCTTAATCGCCGCACGCCTGCGGCGGCGGGCCGCAGAGGCCCGCCGGACAGCGGGGCTCAGGCCGCAGCACCACCCACGGTCAGCCCGCCGATGCGCACCGTGGGCTGGCCCACGCCCACCGGCACCCATTGGCCGGCCTTGCCGCAGTTGCCCATGCCCGGATCAAGCGCCATGTCGTTGCCCAGCGCCTGGATGCGCCTGAGCGCCGATGGCCCGTCGCCGATCAGCGTCGCCCCCTTGACCGGCGCGCCGACCTTGCCGTTTTTCACCCGGTAGGCCTCGGTGCAGGAGAACACGAACTTGCCGTTGGTGATGTCCACCTGGCCGCCGCCGAAGCCCACCGCCCAGATGCCGTCCTCGAGCCCGGCCACGATGTCAGACGGCTCGGTGTCGCCGCCCAGCATGTAGGTATTGGTCATGCGCGGCATCGGGATATGGGCAAAGCTCTCGCGCCGGCCGTTGCCTGTGGGCTCGACCCCCATCAGCCGCGCGTTCTGGCGGTCCTGCATGAAGCCCACGAGGATGCCGTCCTCGATCAGCACGTTGCGGCCCGAAGGCGTGCCCTCGTCATCGACCGAGAGCGAGCCGCGCCGGTCGGGCAGGGTGCCGTCGTCCAGCACCGTCACGCCCTTGGCCGCAACCTGCTGGCCCATCAGCCCGGCAAAGGCGGAAGACCCCTTGCGGTTGAAATCACCCTCCAGCCCGTGGCCGATCGCCTCGTGCAGCAGGATGCCGGGCCAGCCGGGGCCGAGCACGATGTCCATCACGCCCGCGGGCGCAGCCTCGGCCTCGAGGTTGACCAGCGCGATGCGCAGGGCCTCGCGCGCCTTGCCCTGCCAGTCCGAAGCCGCCAGCAGCCCGTCGAGGCCCAGCCGCCCGCCGCCGCCGGCCACGCCGCTTTCGCGCCGCCCGTCCTGTTCGACGATCACCGAGACATTGACTCGCGTCATCGGCCGCACATCGGTGACATGCAGCCCGTCGGGGCGCAAAATCTCGACCTCCTGGTGCGCCGCCATGATGGTGGCCGAGACCTGCACCACGCGGGGGTCGAGGTCGCGGGCGAAGGCGTCGATCTCGCGCAGGGTCTCGATCTTGACCGGGAAATCCGCCCCGGCGATGGGATCGGCATCGGTATAGAGCCGCCGGTTGGTGGCTTTCGGCCCCGGCGCCATGACGCCGCCGCCATCGCCCACCGCCAGCCTTGCGGTCTCGACCGCGCGTTTGAGCGCCGGTTCGCTGATCTCGGTGGCATGGGCATAGCCCGCCACCTCGCCCTTGACGGCGCGCAGGCCAAAGCCTTCGGAGGCATCGTAACTGGCGGTTTTCACACGACCATCGTCGAAATGCAGCACCTCAGAGCGGCGCCGCTCGAGGAACAGCTCACCATCCTCGGCCCCGTCGGTGGCCGCGCGCAGCAGGGCAAGCGCGCGGTCCTTGTCGAGCGATGTCTGGAAGGGGCGGAAGGCGGAATCGGACATGGGCAAAGCCTCGCAAGTTTGATCTATGTCAAAAAAGCGGCCCTTTGACGCGGTCGGAACGCTTTTACTTGTCTCCAGAATATGATTTTAAACGCTTGCGTTACAATGGGCGGCGCGTAAACGGATTCGTGTGCGCGACAGGCGCGAGCCTCGCCCCCCGACGACCGAACAGCTTGAACCGACCAGGGTGTATATGATGCGACTTAAACCACTGATCTGGGGCCTTGCCGCCTCGCTTGCCGCCGCGCCCGTCCTGGCGCAGGACCTCGAGGTGATCGGCAAACCCGCGCCCAGCGGCCTGGGGTTCCAGCCCGCTGCCACCGAACTGGCGCGCGACCTGCAATGGCTGGACGGGATGATCCTGGTGATCATCACCATCATCTGCCTGCTCGTCGCCGGGCTCATGGTGTATTGCTTTGCGCGCTTCAACCGCAAGGCCAACCCCGAACCGCGGAGCTTCACCCACAACACCCCGCTCGAGGTGGCCTGGACCATCGGGCCGATCGCCATCCTGGTGCTGATCGGGGCGTTCTCGCTTCCGGTGCTGTTCAAGCAGCAGGAGATCCCGGAAGGCGAAGTGGTGATCAAGGTCACCGGCTACCAGTGGTACTGGGGCTATGAATATGTCGATGCCGGGGTCGAGGGCGTCGAGCCCAATGCGCTGATCTTCGATGCCTTCATGCTCGAGCGCGAGGCGCTGGCCGACAATGGCTATACCGACGATCTCTACCTGCTGGCCACCGACAACGCGGTTGTCGTGCCGGTCGGCAAGACCGTGGTGATGCAGGTCACCGGGGCCGACGTGATCCATTCCTGGACCATCCCCGCCTTCGGCGTGAAGCAGGACGCGGTGCCGGGCCGGATTGCCGAACTGTGGTTCAATGCCGACCGCGAGGGCGTCTATTTCGGCCAGTGTTCCGAGCTTTGCGGCAAGGATCACGCCTATATGCCGATCACCGTCAAGGTGGTCAGCCAGGAGGCCTATGAGGCCTGGCTCGACGGCGCGATCGAGGAATTCGCGGGCCTGCCGCAGCCCTACGACGTGGCCCTGGCCGAGTGACCAGCCCGGGGTGCGCGGTGACTGCGCACCCTGCATGAGACCCCCGTAGGGTGCGCATTCACTGCGCACCATTCCGGAGACCAGAATGACCGACGCCAGCATCAATTCCACCAGCACCGCGCACGAGGCGCAGTTCGGCGATTACTTCGCCCTGCTCAAGCCGCGGGTGATGACGCTTGTCGTCTTCACCGCCTTTGTCGGCCTGCTGGCGGCGCCGGTGGCGGTGCATCCTTTCGTCGGCTTCTGCGCGATCCTGTTCATTGCCGTGGGCGGCGGCGCCTCGGGCGCGCTGAACATGTGGTATGACGCCGATATCGACGCGGTGATGAAACGCACCGCGCGCCGTCCGATCCCGGCGGGCAAGATCGCGCCGCAGGAGGCGCTTGCCATCGGCGTGGCGCTCTCGGGCTTTTCGGTGGTGCTGCTGGGGCTGGCGACCAACTGGGTCGCGGCGGGGCTGCTGGCCTTCACCATCTTCTTCTATGCCGTGGTCTATACCATGTGGCTCAAGCGCTGGACGCCGCAGAACATCGTGATCGGCGGCGCCGCGGGCGCCTTCCCGCCGATGATCGGCTGGGCGGCGGCGACGGGGGGCATCGCGGTCGAATCGGTGCTGATGTTCTGCCTCACCTTCATGTGGACACCGCCGCATTTCTGGGCGCTGGCGCTCTTCATGCGCTCGGACTACGACAAGGCCGAGGTGCCGATGCTGACGGTGACCCATGGCCGCCCGGCCACCCGCGCGCATATCCTGGCCTATACCGTGCTGCTGGCGGTGCTGGCGCTGGCGCTGGCCTTCACCGATGTCGGCGGGCCGGTCTACCTTGCCGTGGCGCTGGTGCTCAACGCGCTGTTTCTCAAGGGCGCCTTTGCCATCTGGCGCCGCGACGAGACCGCCGCCGAGGCCGACAACTACCTGGCCGAACGGCGGTTCTTCAAGCTGTCGCTGCTCTATCTCTTTGCGCATTTCGGTGCGATCCTGGTCGAGGCCGGGCTGGACCGTTTCGGCCTGGGCCTGAGCCTGGGAGGCCTGACATGAGCTTTCGCCCCGAACACGAGATGCACACCCGCCGCAAGGGCCGCAATATCGGCGTCGGGCTGGTGCTGGGCGCGCTGATTGCCATCATATTCGGGCTGACCTATGTCAAGATCACCAGCCAGGGCTTCCAGACCCCGGCCAGCGCGACGGAGGCACAGGGATGACCGGACCGAAGAAAACCGTATTGCAGACCGTGGGGGTCGTCCTGCTGATGGGCGGGCTGGCCTGGGCCTCGGTGCCGTTTTACGACTGGTTCTGCCGGGTGACCGGCTTTGGCGGCGTCACCAACACGGCCGAGACCGGCAGCGACGTGATCCTCGACAAGACCATCAAGATCCGTTTCGATGCCTCCAAGGCCCGCGACATGGCCTGGGAATTCAAGGCGCTCCAGCCGGAAATGACCCTGCGCATCGGCGAGACCGGGCTGGCCTTCTACGAGGCCTACAACCCCACCGATCGCCCGATCGCCGGCCAGGCCAGCTACAACGTCGCGCCCTTCGATGCCGGCGCGCATTTCACCAAGATCGACTGCTTCTGCTTTACCGAGCAGGTGCTGATGCCCGGCGAGCGGGTCGAGATGCCGGTGACCTTCTACGTGGATCCCGCCATTGTGACCGACCGGGATGCCAAGTACACCAAGCATATCACGCTGTCCTACACGTTCTATGAGATCGACATGCCGGAAACCGCGGCGCTTGACGCGGCGCCCGACACAACAAAAGCGAACTGAGCCTTTTCGACGAGGGAAGAGACAAAAATGGCCCATGCAAAAAATCACGACTATCACATTCTGAGCCCCTCGATCTGGCCGCTTCTCGGGGCGGCGACCGGGTTCGTGATGCTGTTCGGCGCGGTGCTCTGGTTCCACGACAATGGGCCCTGGGTGTTCCTGATCGGCCTTGCCGGCGTGCTCTACACCATGTTCGGCTGGTGGTCCGAGGTGGTGGCGGAATCGCGGGTCGGCGACCATACCCCGGTGGTGCGGATCGGCCTGCGCTATGGCATCATCCTGTTCATCACCTCCGAGGTGATGTTCTTTGCCGCCTGGTTCTGGAGCTTCTTCAAGCACGCGCTCTACCCGATGGACCCGGGCGGCAACAGCCCGGCCATCGACGGCATCTGGCCGCCCGCGGGCATCGAGACCTTCGATCCCTTCCACCTGCCGCTGATCAACACGCTGATCCTGCTGTGCTCGGGCGCTGCCGCGACCTGGGCGCACCATGCGCTGGTGCATGAGAACAACCGCGAGGACATGAAGTGGGGCCTGATCATCGCCATCGCCCTGGGCGCGATCTTCACCGCCTTCCAGGCCTACGAATATTCCCACGCCGCCTTCGGCTTTTCCGGCAATATCTATGGCGCCAACTTCTTCATGGCGACCGGCTTTCACGGCTTCCACGTCCTGATCGGCACGATCTTCCTCTTCGTCTGCCTGATGCGGCTGTTGCAGGGGCATTTCACCCCCGAAAAGCACATCGGCTTCGAGGCCGCGGCCTGGTACTGGCACTTCGTCGACGTGGTCTGGCTGTTCCTCTTTGCCGCGATCTACATCTGGGGCAGCTGACGCCGCCTTTCCGCAGGAAACCCATCGAAACGCCCGCCGCACCGGCGGGCGTTTTCATTCCGAAGGTGCGGGGCAGGGCCGGGCCCGCCCGGGCCGCAAGCCGTCTTTGCGGTTGCATCACCCCGGCGAAACAGGGAAAACCCAATGCGCGCGGCACCGCCCGGCGCATCCTTTGAATTTCCCCGGTTGTTCTTCGCAAGGCCCGCATGAAACGCATCCTCTTTGCCCTCATCGTCGGAGCGCTCGGCATCGCCGTGCTGGTCGCGCTTGGCCGGTGGCAGGTCGAGCGGCTGGCCTGGAAGCAAGGCGTGATCGCCGCCATCGAGGCCCGCATTGCCGCCGATCCCATCGCGCTGCCCGATTATCCCGATTTGGCCAGCCACAAGTACGCGCCGGTGGCGGTGACGGGCCAGATCGGCTCGGGCGAGCTTTACGTGCTGGTCTCGCAGAAGCACAAGGGCGCGGGCTACCGCGTGATCGCTCCCTTGCTGACCGTCGACGGGCGCCACGTGCTGATCGACCGCGGCTTCATCCCGGTCGACCAGCGCGATGCGCCGCGCCGCACCGGGGCGGTGGCGATCACCGGCAACCTGCATTGGCCCGACGACCGCACCTCCTCGACGCCGGAAAACGACATTGCCGGCAATACCTGGTTCGCCCGCGACATTGCCGAGATGGCCCGCGCGCTCAGGACCGAGCCGCTGCTGGTGGTGGTGCGCCGCGAAGACCCGCCCGCACCGGGGATCGAGCCCTTGCCGGTCGATACCTCGGCCATCCCCAACGATCACCTGCATTATGCCGTCACCTGGTTCTCGCTCGCCGCGATCTGGCTGGCGATGACCGGGCTCTATATCTGGCGCACGGCCCGCAAAAAGGACGAATGACGCGATGAAATACATCTCGACCCGGGGCCGCGCCCCGGAACTGAGCTTTGAAGAGGCGATGCTGTCGGGACTGGCGCGCGACGGCGGGCTCTATGTCCCGGCCGAGATCCCGCGGATGGCCGAGGCCGATATCGCCGCCCTGGCCGGCCTCAGCTACGAGGAGACCGCTTTCCGGGTGATGCGGCCCTTCGTCGGCGACAGTTTCACCGATGAGGCCTTTTCCGACATCATCGCCCGCGCCTATGCGGGCTTCGGCCATGCCGCCCGCGCGCCCCTGGTGCAACTGGCGCCGGGTCACTTCCTGCTGGAGCTGTTCCACGGGCCGACCCTGGCCTTCAAGGATTTCGCCATGCAGCTGATCGGCCAGCTCTTCGAGGATGCGCTGACCCGCCGCGGCGAACGGGTGACCATCGTCGGCGCCACCTCCGGCGACACCGGCTCTGCCGCGATCGAGGCCTTCCGCGGGCTCGATGCCGTCGATGTCTTCATCCTCTTCCCCCATGGCCGGGTCAGCGAGGTGCAGCGCCGCCAGATGACCACGCCGTCGGAGGCCAATGTCCATGCCCTGGCGCTGAACGGCAATTTCGACGATTGCCAGGCCCGGCTGAAGGACATGTTCAACCATTTCGACTTCCGCGACGAGGTGCGGCTGGCCGGGGTCAACTCGATCAACTGGGCGCGGGTGCTGGCGCAGGTGGTCTATTACTTCTCCGCCGCGGTCAGCCTCGGCGCGCCGCAGCGCCGCGTCAGCTTCACCGTGCCCACCGGCAACTTCGGCGACGTCTTTGCCGGCTATATCGCCAAGCGCATGGGCCTGCCCATCGACCGGCTGGTGGTGGCGACCAACCAGAACGACATCCTGCACCGCTGCCTCACCTCCGGCGCCTATGAAAAGGACACGGTGCATGCCTCGATGAGCCCGTCGATGGACATCCAGGTCTCGTCCAACTTCGAGCGCGCGCTGTTCGACGCCTATGACCGCGACGGCAATGCCATCTCGCTGCTGATGGAGGAATTGCGCGAGGGCGGCTTCAAGGTCAGCCAGGGCGCGATGGAGCGCCTGCGCGAGCATTTCGACAGCGGAAGCGCCAGCGAAGAGGAAACCCTCGCCACCATCGCCCGGGCGCAGACCACCATGGGCCAGCTGATCTGCCCGCATACCGCCTGCGGCGTGAAAGTGGCCGAGGACCTACGCGACCCCGCCACGCCGATGATCACGCTCGCCACCGCCCATCCGGCGAAATTCCCCGACGCGGTGGAAAAGGCCTCGGGCCTGCGCCCGGGGCTTCCCCAAAGGATGGCGGATCTGTATGAGCGTCCGGAACGGGTGACCCGAGTGCCCAATGACCTCGACGCCCTCGAAACCCACATCCGGGAGAAAATCGCCTCTTGACGGTAGAAGTACACACGCTTGCCAACGGCTTCCGCATTGTGACCGAGTTCATGCCGGGGCTGGAATCGGCCTCGGTGGGGATCTGGGTCTCGGCCGGGGCCCGGGCCGAACGCGAAGACCAGAACGGCATCGCGCATTTCCTTGAGCACATGGCGTTCAAGGGCACCAAAACGCGAAGCGCGCTGCAGATCGCCGAGGCGATCGAGGACGTGGGCGGCTATATCAACGCCTATACCTCGCGCGAGGTCACGGCCTATTACGCCCGCGTGCTGAAGGGCGACGTGCCGCTGGCAATGGAGGTGGTGGCCGACATCCTGCTCAACCCGGTGTTCGACCCGCGCGAGATCGAGATCGAGCGCGGGGTCATCCTGCAGGAAATCGGCCAGGCCCATGACACGCCGGACGACGTGATCTTCGACTGGCTGCAGGAAGCGGCCTATCCCGGCCAGGCGCTGGGCCGGACGATCCTTGGCCCGCCGGAAAAGGTGCAGGGCTTCGGGCGCGAGGACCTGGCGCGATTCGTGACCGAGCAATACGGGCCCGACCAGATGATCCTCGCCGCCGCCGGCGCGGTGGATCACGCGGCCCTGGTGCGCCAGGCCGAGGCGCTCTTTGGTCATCTCGCCCCGCGCGGCCATGACGACGACCCCCCGGCGCGTTTCGGCGGCGGCGAGAGCCGTCACGTCAAGACGCTGGAACAGGCGCATTTCGCCCTGGCGCTGGAAAGCCCGGGCTACCGCGACGCGGCGATCTATACCGCCCAGGTTTACTCGGTGGCGCTGGGCGGCGGCATGTCCTCGCGGCTATTCCAGGAAATCCGCGAGAATCGCGGGCTCTGCTACACGATCTTCGCCCAGGCCGGCGCCTATGCCGATACCGGCATGACGACGATCTACGCCGGCACCTCGGGTGCGCAATTGCCGGAACTGGTGGACCTGACCATCGACGAGATGAAACGCGCCGCCGACGACATGTCCGAGGCCGAAGTCGCCCGCGCCCGCGCGCAGATGAAGGCCGGGCTGCTGATGGGGCTCGAAAGCCCCTCGAGCCGGGCCGAAAGGCTGGCGCGGATGATCCAGATCTGGGGCCGCGTGCCGGAGCTTTCCGAGACCATCGCCCGCATCGACGCGGTCAGCGTCCGCGGCGTGCGCGATTTCGCGGGCCAACTGGCGGTCGAGGCCCCGGCGGCCCTGGCGCTCTACGGCCCGGTCGCAAAGGCGCCGGACCTCGTCGGCCTCAATGCGCGGCGTGCCGCCTGATGCTGCTGGCGCGGCGCCGGATACGGCTCGAGACCGACCGTCTCACCCTGCGCGCGCCGGTGCATTCCGATCACCGCGACTGGTCCACGCTGCGCGCCGAGAGCCAGGACTTCCTCACCCGGTGGGAGCCGACCTGGGCCGCCGACCACCTCAGCCGCAAGAGCTTCACCAACCGGGTCTACTGGGCCCAGCGCGCGGTGTCGAACGGCACCGCGCTGCCGCTCTTCCTGATCCGCCGCGCCGATTCGCGCCTGCTCGGCGCCATCACGCTGGACAATATCCGCCGCGGCCCGGCCCAGGCCGGCACCCTGGGCTACTGGATCGGCGCCCCCCATGCGCGCCAGGGCTACATGCACGAGGCGATCCTCGCCCTGGTCCACCACGCCTTCCAGAAGATGGACCTCAGCCGGATCGAGGCCGCCTGCCTGCCGGAAAACACCGCCTCGCGCGGATTGCTGGAACGCGCCGGCTTCAAATACGAGGGCGTCGCCCAGTCCTACCTGCAGATCAACGGCCGCTGGCGCACCCATGTCCTCTACGCCGCCCTGCGCCTCGACCGCCGCGGCAAGAGCGATGCGGGCCTCTGAAGCGCCCCCTCGCTGCTTCATCTTGCCGATAAACTCCGGGGAGCTCGAGGGGCTGGCCCCTCGTCGGCGGAAGCTCACAACACGGTGACCGGCCCGCGAATCGCGCTATCCTCGCCACAGGAGGTGCCGCCAGATGTTCCGCTTTTTCCTCACCGCGATTCTGCTGACCGCCAGCCTGGCCCAGGCCCAGGCCCAGACGCAGGCCCAGTCCCAAAACCGCCGTCCCAGCCATTGCATCGCCATCGCCGATGCCGCGCCGGGGCTGCAATACCTGCACCGGGCCTCCTGGTCCGATGCGCTGCCGGACTACACCGTGCGGCTGCACTATATCGACCACGCAGCCTTCCTGATCCGCACCCGCGGCGGGCTCAACGTGATCACCGATTTCACCGGCTTCATCGGCACCACAAGGATGATCCCCGACGTGGTCACCATGAACCACGCCCATGGCTCGCATTTCACCCCCGCGCCCGATCCGGCGATCCGCCATGCGCTCAATGGCTGGGGCGCGGGCTATGGCGAGGGGATCGACCACTATCTCGACCTCGGCGAAATGGTGATCCGCAATGTCTCCACCGACATCCGCTCGGGCGGCGGGGTGGAACCCAAGGGCAATTCGATCTTCGTCTTCGAGGTCGAGGGGCTCTGCATCGGCCACCTTGGTCATTTGCACCATGAGCCCGATGCGGCGCAATATGCCGCCCTCGGGCGGCTCGACGTGGTGATGGCGCCGGTGGATGGCGGGCTGACCCTGCCGCTGCCGGTGATGATCAAGACGCTGAAGCGGCTGAAAAGCTCGGTGGTGATCCCGATGCACTGGTTCTCGGAATTTGCGCTCGCGCGCTTTGCCGAGGGCATGGCGGATGAGTTCGACATCCTCGATCCCGGAACCTCCTCGATCGAGGTCAGCCTGGCGACGCTGCCCAACCGTCCCACCGTGGTGTTGCTGCGGCCCTCCTGGCTGGTTGACGAAGAGTAGAACCCCGCCGCGCAATGGCGTAGACCGGGCGCGCAGGAGACCCGACATGCCCGACCTCGCCCCGGCCGATGCCGCTTTTGCCGCGCGCCTTGCGGCGCAATTGCCCGCCGACACCCTGAGACCGGCCGAGCCGCGCCATCTCGAAGAGCCGCGCGGCCGCTGGCAGGGCCGGCCCGGGTTTGTCGCCCTGCCGCGCCACACCGGGGAGGTTGCGCAGATCGTCGCCGCCTGCAACGCGGCCCGCGTCGGCCTCGTGCCCTTCGGCGGCGGCACCGGGCTGGTGGGCGGCCAGGTCCAGCCCGAGGGCCCGCTGCCGCTGGTGCTGTCGCTGGAACGGATGCGCGCCATCCGCGAGGTCTTTGCCGGCGAGAACACCCTGGTGGCCGAGGCCGGCGCGATCCTCGCCGATGTCCAGGCCGAGGCCGAGCGGGCCGGTCGGCTGTTTCCCCTGTCGCTGGCCGCCGAGGGCTCGGCCCGGATCGGCGGGTGCCTCTCGACCAATGCCGGCGGCGTCAACGTTTTGCGCTATGGCAATGCCCGGGCGCTGTGCCTGGGGCTCGAGGCGGTGCTGCCGGACGGTTCGATCTGGCACGGGCTGAAACGGCTCTACAAGGACAACACCGGCTATGATCTGAAACACCTTCTGATGGGCGCCGAGGGCACGCTCGGCGTGATCACCGCCGCCAGCCTGAAGCTCTCGCCCCGGCCCGCCACCCGCGGCACCGCGCTGATCCAGGTCACCGACCCGGCGGCGGCACTGGCCCTGCTGGCCCTGGCACGCGACATCGTCGGCGAGGTGATTTCCGCCTTCGAGCTGATCAGCCGGATGTCGCTGGATTTCCTGGCCGAGAAACTGCCCGAGATCCGCCAGCCCTTTGCCGAGCGCCCCGCCTGGGTCGTCCTGATCGAGCTTGGCATGGGCCGGGCTGACGACCCGATGCAGGCGCTGGAGACGATCTTTGCCGAGGCTCTGGAGCAGGACCTGGCGCAGGACGGGGTGATCGCCCAGAGCGAGGCGCAACGGACAGAGTTCTGGGCCCTGCGCGAGCATATCCCGCTGGCCAACCGCGCGGTGGGGGCGGTCTTGTCGCATGACATCGCCCTGCCGCTGAGCCTGGTGCCCGAGTTCATTGCCCGCGGCCCCGAGGTACTGCGCGCCTTCGGCGACCTGAGAATCAATTGTTTCGGCCATTTGGGCGACGGCAACCTGCATTACAACGTCTTTCCCCCGGCGGGGCGGGCCAAGGCCGACTACGCCGACCAAGGCGCCGATATCCAGCGCGCGGTGCATGACCTCTGCGTCGGGATGGGCGGGTCGTTCAGCGCCGAACACGGCGTCGGGCGGCTGAAGGTGGGCGATCTCGAACGCTATGGCGATCCGGCGAAACTGGCGGCGATGCGGGCGATCAAGGCGGCGCTCGATCCCGGGGGCATCATGAACCCCGGCGCCGTGCTGCGCTGAGGCCGGGGCGCCGATCCATCAATGGATCGGTCCCGATCTGTCAACAGATCGGCCCCGCCCCCGGGCGGCGCGACGATTGCGCCCGGCGTGTTGCGCTTGGGCAGAACCTGTCTTAGATCACCCCCATGAAACGCCCTATCCTCATCCATCCCGACCCGCGGCTCAAGAAGATCTGCGCGCCGGTGGCCGACCTCTCGGACGAGTTGCGCCTGCTGGCCGACGACATGCTGGAAACCATGTATGCCGCACCGGGCATCGGGCTGGCGGCGCCGCAGGTGGGGGTGCTGGACCGGCTGATCGTGCTCGACTGCGAAAAGGACGAGACCGCGCCGCCCAAACCGATGGTGATGTTCAACCCCGAGGTCACCGCCGCCTCGGACGAGACGAACACCTACGAGGAAGGCTGCCTGTCGATCCCCGAGCAATATGCCGATGTGACCCGCCCCGCCGGGGTCCAGGTGCGCTGGCTCGACCGCGATGGCGCCCTGCAGGAGCAGGAGTTCGGTGGCCTTTGGGCGACCTGCGTGCAGCACGAGATCGACCACCTCGACGGCAAGCTCTTCATCGACTATCTCACGCCGCTGAAACGCCAGTTGATCACCCGCAAGATGCAGAAGCTCAAGCGCGAAAAGGCGCGCGAGGGGTGAGCCTGCGGCCGATCCTGACCTGGCCGGACCCGGTTCTGCGGAAGGTTTGTGCGCCCGCGACCGGCGCCCTTGGCGCGCTGGTGGATGATCTCTTCGACACCATGTATGCCGCCCCGGGCCGCGGTCTGGCGGCGCCGCAGATCGGCGTGGCGCTGCGGGTCTTCGTGATCGATTGCGGCTGGAAAGAGGGCGCGCCCGCGCCGCTGGCCTGCATCAACCCCGAGATCCTGGCGGCCTCCGAGGCGCTGGCCGGTGGCGAGGAGGCGTGTCTCTCGATCCCCGGCGTCGCCGCCGAGGTGCTCCGCCCGGCCGAGATCACCCTGCGGTTCCTCGACCGGGAGGGCGCAGTGCGCGAGCGGCATCTGACCGGCATCGAGGCGAAATGCGCCCAGCACGAGCTCGATCATCTCGACGGCAAGGTGATCTTCGACCGGCTGCCCCGCGACGCCGCCGAGCGGCTGGAGACAACCTATCGCGCGGCGCTGCCGATCCGTTGAGGGATCGGCGTCTTTTTCTGCAAGGATCGAGAGCTGCGGCAGGGCCATGGGCGGAGAGCGCGAAGACGACTGGTTGAAGCGGCGAATATCGCTCAGAGCGGCCCTTCGGTCTGAACCGGGCACAAGCCGCGCATCGACGGGCCGCGGTGCGGCGATCCAACCTCCCCGCTACAGCGCTTTATGGTTGCCACCCCGCAGAAGCTCCCGGCCTTGCGCTGATACCAGCCATATCGCCGTGCCGTGGGGGCGGCCCGTCGATGCGCGGCGGCCTGCGGCCTTGAGTCCGCGCGGGGGCTGAGCGCCGGTGGTCGGACTTGGGCCATTCCTGTTCGGCGATCCAGCCTTGGCGCATCCCGCATAGGGGCTTGCGGCACACCCATCGCTGGCCTAACTCCGGCCTCATGACTCGCACAGTGATCCCCTGGCCTGACAAGCGCCTGCGCACCCCCGCCGACCCGGTGAGTGAGATCACCGACGCCCATCGCATCCTCTGGGAGCAGATGATCGATGTCATGGAGGCCATGCCCGGCGTCGGCCTGGCTGCGCCACAACTGGGCGAGATGGTCCGCCTGGCCGTCGTCGATGCCTCGGAGGCGCGAGGCAAGGTCATCCGCATGGCCAACCCGGAGGTGCTGCATGCCTCGGTGCAGCTGCGCGAGCACGAGGAAGCCAGCCCGAACCTGCCCGGCGTCTCGGCCCGGATCAAGCGGCCCCGGGCGGTGACGGTGCGGTTCCTGAACGAACATGGCGAGATCGAGGAGCGCGACCTGGTCGGCCTCTGGGCGACCTCGGTCCAGCACCAGATCGACCACCTGGAGGGCCGAATGTATTTCGACCGGCTGAGCAAGGTCAAACGCGACATGCTGCTGCGCAAGGCGAGGAAACTGGCATGAGATTGGTCTTCATGGGCACGCCGGAGTTCTCCGTCCCGGTGCTGGATGCGCTGGTCGAGGCGGGCCACGAGATCGCCGCGGTCTATTGCCAGCCGCCGCGCCCGGCGGGCCGCGGCAAGAAGGACCGCCCGACACCGGTGCACGCGCGCGCGCAGGCGCTGGGGCTCGAGGTGCGCCACCCGAAGTCGCTGAAATCCTCGGACGAGCAGGCCGATTTCGCCGCGCTGGACGCCGATCTTGCGGTGGTGGTGGCCTATGGGCTGATCCTGCCGCAGGCGGTGCTGGATGCGCCGCGCCGGGGCTGTCTCAACATCCATGCCTCGCTCTTGCCACGCTGGCGCGGGGCGGCGCCGATCCACCGGGCGATCATGGCCGGGGATGCACAGACCGGCGTCTGCATCATGCAGATGGAGGCCGGGCTCGACACCGGGCCGGTTCTGCTGCGCGAGGCCGAGCCGATCGGGCCGCGCGATACCACGGCGCTCTTGCACGACCGGCTGAGCAGCCTGGGCGCAAGGCTGATTGTCGAGGCGCTGGCGCGGCTCGACACCCTGACGCCCGAGCCGCAGCCCGAACAGGGCGTGACCTATGCCCAGAAGATCGACAAGGCGGAAGCGGCGATCGACTGGACGCGCAGCGCCTCGGAGGTCGACCGCCAGATCCGCGGATTGTCGCCCTTTCCCGGCGCCTGGACCACGGCGGGCGAAAGCCGGGTGAAATGCCTGATGTCGGAGCTGGCCGCGGGGCAGGGGGCGCCGGGCCGCGTGCTGGACGCGGCGCTGACCGTGGCCTGCGGCAGCGGCGCGGTGCGGCTTCTGCGCTTGCAGCGGGCGGGCAGGGCGGCGCAGGATGCCGAAACCTTCCTGCGCGGCATGGCCTTGCCCGCGGGCACGCAACTGGGAGAGCGCTGATGTTTCCGGTCCTGATCGGCACGGTGGTGATTGCCGGCATCGTCGGCTATGCCGCCGAGAAATCCGGCTTCACCCACAATGGCTATGTCCAGAGCATCATCATCTGCGTCGGCGGGGCGTTCCTGTTCTACTTCGTTCGGGTGATGTTCGGCATCGGCTTCTCCTCGCCGGGGCTGAACGCCATCCTGTCCTCGATCGGCGCGCTGATCATCGTGCCGACCCATTGGCGCAGGTGAGCGGCGCCCCGCGTCAGCGGCGACCGCTCCTCCGCCGTTTCCGGCGTCCTCGCGAGGAAAGCCCGCAAGGGCTTGAGGAGCGACCTTCGTTCAGCCCAGCTCCTTGTAGCTGATTTCCCGCGCATCCGCGCCCGGGCCCAGCTTCTCGCGCCGGGTCAGAAGCCGGTTCAGCGCCTGGACATAGGCCTTGACCGAGGCCACCACCGTATCGGTATCCGCCGATTGCCCGGTGGCGATCATGCCGTCCTCTGCCAGCCGCACCGAAACCGTCGCCTGGGCATCGGTGCCTTCCGTCACCGCATGAACCTGGTAGAGTTGCAACTGCGCCGTGTTCGGATGCAGCTTGCGCACCGCCTTGAAGCTGGCATCGACCGGCCCGTCGCCCTGGCAGCTGGCCGAATGCTCGGCGCCGTCGATCTCCATTTCCAGCGTGGCTTCCGCCGGCCCGCCGGTGCCGCAGACCACCTTGAGGTTGACCAGTTGCAGCTTCTCGGTGTCGCCGTCCATGGTTGCCGTCACCAGCGCCAGCACGTCGTCGTCGAAGACCTCCTTCTTGCGGTCGGCCAATTCCTTGAACCGCACGAAGATGTCCTTGAGCTGGTTGTCGCCCACCTCGACGCCCAGGCCCTTGAGCTTGGCACGCAGCGCCGCGCGGCCGGAATGCTTGCCCAGGGGCAGCGAGGTGCCGGCAAGGCCCACATCCTCGGGGCGCATGATCTCGAAGGTCTCGGCGTTCTTGAGCATCCCGTCCTGGTGGATGCCGCTCTCATGCGCGAATGCGTTCTTGCCGACGATGGCCTTGTTGAACTGCACGTTGAAGCCCGAGACCGTCGCGACACGGCGCGAGATATGCATGATCTTGCGGGTGTCGATCCCGGTCTCGAAGGGCATGATGTCATTGCGCACCTTCATGGCCATGACGACCTCTTCCAGCGCGGTATTGCCGGCGCGTTCGCCCAAGCCGTTGATCGTGCATTCGATCTGCCGCGCGCCGGCCTCGACGGCGGCCAGCGAGTTCGCCGTCGCCATCCCGAGGTCGTTGTGGCAATGGGTGGCAAAGACCACCTCGTCGGCGCCCGGCACGGTCTCGATCAGCCGCCGGATCAGCGCGGCACTTTCGCGCGGCGCGGTATAGCCCACGGTATCGGGGATGTTGATCGTGGTGGCGCCGGCCTTGATGGCGATCTCGATCACCCGGCAGAGGTACTCCCACTCGGTCCGCGTCGCATCCATCGGCGACCATTGCACGTTGTCGCAGAGGTTGCGCGCATGGCTCACCGTCTGTTCGATCCGCTCGGCCATCTCGTCCATCGTCAGGTTCGGGATCGCGCGGTGCAGCGGCGAGGTGCCGATGAAGGTATGGATGCGGGGCCGCTCGGATTTCTTCACCGCCTCCCAGCAGCGGTCGATGTCGGGCAATTGCGCCCGCGCCAGCCCGCAGATCACCGCGTTCTTCGAGCGCTCGGCAATCTCGGCCACGGCGCGGAAATCGCCCTCCGAGGCGATCGGAAAGCCCGCCTCGATAATGTCGACGCCCATCTCGTCCAGCAGTTCGGCGATCTCGAGCTTTTCGGCATGGGTCATGGTGGCGCCGGGGCTCTGTTCGCCGTCGCGCAGGGTCGTGTCGAAAATCAACACGCGGTTGGTGTCTGTCTGGGTCATGATCTTGGCTCTCTTGAAAAGTTCTCCGGAGTTCGGGCGCGAACATGCCTCCTCTGAGCGGTCGCGCCGAAAGGCACGCTCAGAGGCGGACTAGGAGAAGGAGCAGGCCAAGCGACGCCACCGCACGCGGGGTGCGGTTCAGGGTCGCGATATGGGCCTTGGTCAACATGCGCCGGACTATACGCGCCCGGACGTGAATGAAAAGTGTCTTTTTGCCGGTCCGCGCAATTCGGCAACGCTTGATCCGGCGCGCGCCCTCACTAGATGGCCGGGGATGACGGATGAAACACGAAAGATGCGCGCGCTGGTGATCGGCGCTTCGGGCGGGATCGGTGCGGCGGTTGCGACGGCACTTGCGGCGCGCGGCGCCGAGGTCGTGGGCCTCTCGCGCTCGGGCGACGGGCTGGACGTGACCGACGAGGCCAGCGTGGCGGCGCACCTGGGCGCGCAGGAGGGCGCCTTCGACCTGATCTTCGTGGCCACCGGCGCGCTGGAGATCGGGGGCGCCCGGCCGGAAAAGACCATCCGCGACCTGACGCCCGGAGCGATGGCGGACCAGTTCGCGCTGAACTGCATCGGCCCGGCGATGGTGCTGAAGCACGGGCTGGCCCTGCTGCCCCGGGACCGGCGGGCGGTCTTCGCGGTGCTCTCGGCCCGGGTCGGCTCGATCGGCGACAACCGGCTGGGCGGCTGGTATGCCTATCGCACCGCCAAGGCGGCGGTGAACCAGGTGGTGCATAGCGCGGCGATCGAGCTGGCGCGGACGCACAGCAAGGCGATCTGCGTGGCGCTGCACCCGGGCACCGTGGCAACGGAATTCACCCGCGATTACCTCGGCCGGCACCCCTCGGTTACGCCCGGGGAGGCGGCGGACAACCTGCTGTCGGTGATCGACGGGCTGACGCCGGAGGACACCGGCGGGTTCCGCGACTGGGCGGGCAAGGCGGTGGTCTGGTGAGCCGCCTCGTGCTGGTGCTGGGCGATCAGCTCTCGCCCGAAATCGCCGCGCTGAAGGCGGCGGACAAGGGGCGCGACGTGGTGGTCATGGCCGAGGTCGCGGATGAGACCGGCTATGTGCCGCATCACCCCAAGAAGATCGCGCTGGTCCTGGCGGCGATGCGCAAGTTTGCCGAAGAGTTGCGCGCCGACGGGTGGGATCTGCGCTACACGCAACTGGACGACAGCGCAAACTCTGGCTCGATTGTCAGGGAATTGTTGCGCCGGGCCGAGGAGACCGGCGCAAGCGAGGTGCTGGCCACCGAGCCCGGCGAATGGCGGCTGATCGAGGCGCTCGGCGAAGCGCCGATCCCGGTCAAGCAACTGGCGGATGACCGGTTTCTCGCCTCGCACAATGATTTCGAGACCTGGGCCGAGGGGCGCAAGTCGCTGCGGATGGAGTATTTCTACCGCGAGATGCGGCGGCGCACCGGCTACCTGATGGACGGTGACGACCCCGAGGGCGGCGTGTGGAACTACGATTCCGAGAATCGCAAACCGGCGCCCGACGCCATTGATTTCGCCGGGCCGATGCAGTTCACGCCGGACGAGACGGTCGAAGAGGTGCTGGACCTCGTCGAGGCGCGGTTCGGCGGCAATTTCGGTGACTTGCGCCCGTTTCACTTCGCCACCGACCGGGGCCAGGCGCGCCGGGCGCTGACGCATTTCATCAAGGGCGCGCTGCCGAAGTTCGGCGATTACCAGGACGCGATGATGAACGACGAGCGCTTCCTCTATCACGCGGTGATTTCGCCCTATCTCAACATCGGCCTGCTCGACCCGAGTGAGGTCTGCGCGGCGGCGGAAGAGGCTTATGCCAAGGGCCACGCGCCGCTGAACGCGGTGGAAGGGTTCATCCGCCAGATCATCGGCTGGCGGGAATTCGTGCGGGGGATCTATTTCCTCGAAGGGCCGGGTTATCCGCGCCAGAACAAGCTGATGCAGCAGCGCAAGCTTCCGGCGGTCTACTGGGGCGGCGAGACCCGGATGACCTGCATGGCCAAAGCCGTTGAACAGACACGGGAAGAGGCCTATGCGCACCACATCCAGCGGCTGATGGTGACCGGAAATTTCGCGCTGCTTTCAGGGGTGAACCCGGCGGAGGTGCATGAGTGGTACCTGGCGGTCTACGTGGATGCCTTCGAGTGGGTCGAGGCGCCCAATACCGTCGGCATGAGCCAGTTCGCCGATGGCGGGCTGTTTGCCTCCAAGCCCTATGTCTCCTCCGGTGCATATATCAACCGGATGTCCGATTACTGCAAGTCCTGCGCCTATGACGTGGGGACAAAGGTCGGTGAGGGGGCCTGTCCGTTCAACCTGCTCTACTGGAATTTCCTGGATCGGCAGCGCGCGCGGCTTGGGGATAACCCGAGGATGGGCAATATGTACCGGACCTGGGACCGGATGGACGGCGACAAGCGGGAGCAGATCGTGGCAGAGGCCGAAGCGCTGCTCGAGGCGCTGGGACGGGGCGAGGTCGTGTGAGGCTGGGCGCCACGCGCCCCGGACCTGATCCGGGGCCTCCCCGTCTGCCATGAGGTCCCGGGTCAGGCCCGGGACGCGGGGCGCCGCTGCGCCATGAGGTCCCGGGGCAGGCCCGGGACGGGGCGCGCCTACTCGGAGGCGGGGGGCTCTTCGGCGGTGTCATCACCTTCCGGCTCGGCTGCCGTGGATTGCACAAGCGCGCCGTTCTTCCATTCGCCCGTCGCCTGCTGCCCGGCGGCGTAGCGCATCGTGCCTTCGCCCTGGCGTTTGCCGGCCACGAAGGTGCCCTCGTAGACGTCGCCATTGGCATAGGTCGCGACACCCTGGCCCGAGATCTCGCCGTTCTTCCACTCGCCGATGTACTTGAACCCGTCGGGCATGGAGATCTCGCCCTCGCCGTGGCGCTGGCCATCGGCGAACTGGCCGATATAGACCGTGCCGTCGGGATAGGTGGCGGTGCCCTTGCCGTGGCGGCGGCCGCGTTCCCATTCGCCCTCGTAACGGTAACCATCCGCATAGGTCATCACGCCGAAACCGTGGTTGCGCGCGTTCTGGAACCCGCCCTCATAGGTCAGCCCGTTGGGATAGGTCGCCCGGCCTTCGCCCTCGATCACGCCATTGACCCAATCGCCCTCGTAGGTCGAGCCGTCAGGATAGGTGATATTGCCGACCCCATGCGCCAGGTCGTCGACGAATTCGCCGACATAGATCGAGCCATCGGGATAGGTCACGGTGCCGACGCCCTGGATCTTGCCGTTCTCCCAGTCACCCTCGTAGCGATAGCCGTCCTCGCCGGTGAAGACGCCCTTGCCGTTGCGCTGGTCGTCGCGGAACTGGCCCTCGTAGACGTCGCCATTGGCATAGGTCACCCGGCCCTGGCCTTCGCGGCGGCCTTCGACCAGCTCGCCTTCGTAGACGTCGCCATTGGGCTGGATCAGTTTTCCGGTGCCCGAGATCTGGCCGGCGCGCCAGAGGCCCTCGTAGATCAGCCCGTCGGTCATCACCAGCTTGCCCTGGCCGTCGCGGGCGCCGTCGGCGACGCGGCCCTCATAGGTCGAGCCATCGGGATAGGTGATCGTCGCGGTGCCCTGCTTGACGCCGTTGACCCAGTCGCCGTCATAGACATAGCCGCCGGGACTGGTCATCACGCCGCGGCCATGGTGCATCGCGTTGCGGAACGCCCCCTCGTAGCGCACGCCATTGGCATAGATCGCCACGCCCTGGCCGGTGATCTGGCCGTCGTCCCAGGAGCCTTCGTAGGTGCCGCCATCGGTGAAGGTGATCTTGCCGATGCCATGCGGCTTGCCCTTGGCGAACTCGCCCTCGAAGATCGAGCCGTTGGGAAAGCGCGCGACACCGTTGCCCTTGATCTCGCCCTCGACCCAATCGCCCATGTATTCATAGCCGTTGGGCAGCCGGTAGGTGCCCTGGCCATGCTGCAACCCGTCGCGGAAGGTGCCCTCATAGACCCCGCCATCGTCATATTGCTTGGTCAGGACCTCACCGTCCTGAGCCAGCGCCGGACCGGCCGCCAGAAGCGCCAGAACCGTGCCCGCGATACGAATGGATTGCTTCATCTGGCCTGCGATGCCCCCGGATTGTGCCTGCACAGAAGGTAAAGGAGGCGGCCAGCGCAGACAATGCCTTTTGATCACAGGCGCTTGATCTGACGGCTTTGTTCATGTCCCGGACGGGGGGTGCGGCGGGTTCCCGCCGGGCCGCCGCCTGCCAGGGGCGGTCAGGCAGGGACTTCGGTGCCGCCAAACGAGACGTATCTGGCGCAAAAGGCCGGTTCGCCCAAGCGTCCGTTCAGGTCGCGCGGCAAGCCCAGCCACGGCGCAGGGGGTCAGTTGCGCAGACGGGTCATCATCATCTCGTGCACCGCCTGCATGCCGCGCTCGGCCATGTCCGAGATTTCGGCGGCGTGCAGCTGCAGGGCCGCGACGACCTCGGGGTCATCCGAGGTCTGGACGACCACAAGCCCCGCATCGGTCACCTCGACGTCGGACCGGATGGCGTCGCCGCGGACAAAGAAGATGTCCAGCGTCGGGCTCTGGATGAAGATGCGCGGGTCGTCCGCGGCCTCGACCCGGGCGATCATGCCGGTGGCATGGCTGACCAGCACCGCCATCACCGCCGGATCGGAGGCGCGGGTGACCGTGCGGATGCCGTCGGGCAGGTTGGTCACCTCGCGCGACAGCGTGGGGAAGTTGTTGAACAGGGTGGCCAGTTCGGCGCTTTCCTCGGGGCTGGCGTTCTCGCCGCGCAGGCCCGGCATGATGAAGGTGTCATGTCCGCTGCCATCGGCGCCGTGCATCCGGTTGTGCATCTGGCCGTGCATCTGCGCCGCGGCGCCGGTCTGCCAGAGCGCCGCCGTGGCCAGGGCCAGGGCCGCAAGGCCAAGCCCCCTGCGAATTCGTGCCGTCCTGCCGATCATGCTGTGTTTCCCCCGCGTCGAACCCGGCCGGAGCGGCGGTTTTCCATGACCGCGTCCCGGACATTTCACCTTTCTACCGCGCGGGACGGCTTGAATGCAATGTTCTGAATGTAACGATTGCTTGCGGCCAGTGTTGGCGGCCCGGCGGTGCCGCATTTCCGGGCAGAGAGGCCGGCGGGGCGCGTCGCGCGCCCTATCGGCCCTTCACCCCGCGCCTGGTTCTGGGTAGGGAGAACCAGACGACAGGAGAACCCCGATGGCCGACAGATTCCGCATCACCCTGGCACAGCTCAACCCCACCGTGGGCGATATCGCCGGCAATGCCGCGCTGGCGCGCGATGCCTGGGACCGGGCCAGGGACGCGGGCGCCGACCTGGTGGCCTTTCCCGAGATGTTCATCACTGGCTACAACGCCCAGGACCTGGTGCTGAAACCGGCCTTCCACGTCGCCGCCATCGAGGCGGTGCGCGACCTGGCCCGCGCCTGCGCCGATGGCCCGGCGATTGCCATCGGCAGCCCCTGGGTCGAGGGGGCGGCGCTTTACAATGCCTACCTGATCTGCAAGGGGGGCGAGATCGCGGCGATACAGTGCAAGCATCACCTGCCCAATGAGACCGTCTTCGACGAGAAGCGGATCTTTGCCTCCGGTCCCCTGGGCGGGCCCTATGCGGTGGGCGGCCTGCGCATCGGCAGCCCGATCTGCGAGGATGCCTGGTACGAGGACGTGGCCGAGACCCATGCCGAGACCGGGGCAGAGTTTCTGCTGGTGCCCAATGGCTCGCCCTATTACCGCGGCAAGTACGATGTGCGCCTGACCCATATGGTCAGCCGGGTGGTCGAGACCGGGCTGCCGCTGATCTATCTCAACCTCACCGGCGGCCAGGACGACCAGGTCTTCGACGGCGGCAGCTTCGGCATCAACCCGCGTGGCGAGATCGCCTTCAAGCTGCCGGTCTTTGCCGAGCAGATCGCCCATGTCGACCTGGAGCGCGGGCCCGAGGGCTGGCGCATCGTGCCGGGCGAGGTGGTGCAGGAGCCCGACCCCTGGGAGCAGGATTACAACGCCATGGTGCTGGGCCTGCGCGACTACCTGGCGAAGACCGGGTTTACCAAGGTGCTGCTGGGGATGTCGGGCGGGCTCGATTCGGCGCTGGTGGCGACGATTGCCGTCGATGCGCTGGGGCCCGAGAACGTGCGCTGCGTCATGCTGCCCTCGGAATATACCTCGCAGGGCTCGCTGGAGGATGCCAGGGCCTGCGCCGAGCGGCTGGGGTGTCGCTACGATTTCGTGCCGATCACCCAGGCGCGGGCGGCGGTGACCGAGACGCTGGCGCCGCTGTTTGCGGCCACCCGGCCGGATCTCACCGAAGAGAACATCCAGTCGCGGCTGCGCGGGCTCTTGCTGATGGCGCTGTCGAACAAGTTCGGCGAGATGCTGCTGACCACCGGCAACAAGTCCGAGATCGCGGTGGGCTATGCCACGATATACGGCGACATGGCGGGGGGCTACAACCCGATCAAGGATCTCTACAAGACCCGGGTCTTCGCGCAAAGCCGCTGGCGCAATGCCCATCACCGGCCCTGGATGAAAGGCCCCGAGGGCGAGGTGATCCCGCCGCGGATCATCGACAAGCCGCCCTCGGCAGAGCTGCGCGAGGATCAGAAGGACAGCGATTCGCTGCCCGATTATCCCGAGCTGGATGCGATCCTCGACATCCTGGTGGACCAGGACGGCTCGATCGCCGATTGCGTGGCGGCGGGTTTCGACCGGGCGGTGGCGAAGAAGATCGAGCACCTGCTCTACATCAGCGAGTACAAGCGCTTTCAGTCGGCGCCCGGGGTGCGGCTGACGAAACGCGCCTTCTGGCTCGACCGGCGCTATCCCGTGGTCAACCGCTGGCGCGATCCGGGCTGACACCACGAGGAATGCCCGCAAGGGCTTGACGAGTGGCTCATCCGCCCCTTGCGGGCCGTCTTCGCCTCGGCTCAGCGCCCGATGGCCCGCGCCAGCAGCGTCGCGATCCGCGCGCCGCCTTTGGGCGTCGGATGCACCAGGTCGCGGGCGTAAAGCGACAGGTCGCGCCGGTCATAGGCCGCCCCGGCATCCACAAAATCCACATGCCGTCGCAACCCCGCCGCGGCCTTCATCCGCGTCTCAAGCACCGCCAGTTCGTCGATACAGGGCGCAAACGGCCCGCCCCGGACCGACACCGGGTAGTAATCCAGCCAGATCACCCGCGCCGCGCGCGCCCTCAGCGCATCGAGAAAGGCCGGGATCTCGCCCCTCTTGCCATCCGCGCCGACCAGTTGATCCAGCGTCGCCGCGCAGCCCCGGCAGCGGCACTCGCGCGCCAGATCATTGCCGCCGCCATTGACCACGATCACATCCCATTGCCCCGGCGGCAGCTGGCTGCGGATCTCGCGGCGCAGGAATTGCGAGCCGGAAAAGGCCGCCCCCGCGACGGCGCGGCTTTCGACCGACAGCCCCGGCACGGTGTTCAACAGCTGCGGGATCGACTGCCCGCGGCTCCTGTTCCAGGCGAGGATGCTGTCGCCCAGCACCAGCACCCGGGTCTCGGCCCAGGCGCCGGAGGCGAAGGCGGCCAGCGCCAGAACGAGGACCCATCGCACCGTCTTGCACCTCTTGACCCGAAACCCGTGGATCACTCCCACCACCGGTCAATCAAGGCGATATCCGCATCCGACCAGCCGAAATGATGCGCCAGCTCGTGGACCAGCACATGCGCCACCAGGTCGCCCAGGTCCACATCGCCGCGTTCGCGCCATTCGATCAGGATCGGCTGGCGGAACAGCCAGATCACATCGGCGCCATGCGGCTGGTCGAAGCTCGACTTCTCGGTCAGCGGGATGCCTTCGTAAAGCCCGGTCAGGTCGCGCGCATCGGCGATGCCGAGATCGCGCAGCACCGCCCGTGACGGCCAGTCGGCGATCTGGATCACCACCTCGCGCGCCGCGCCGGCAAAGACCTCGGGCAGGGCGTCGATGGCCGCCGCGGCCAGCGCGGCAAAGCCGTCTTCCGAGGTATCCGGCGCCGCGCTCACAGCCGGGTCAGCACGCAATCGGGCAAGAGCCGCTCGACCGTGGCCTTTTCGCACAACCGGGTGCCATCGCTCATGCAGGCCGCCGCCGCCGCCACCACCCCCAGCCGCAGGCATTGCTCGATCGGCTCGCCGCGCGCATGGGCCAGCGCGAAGGCGCCGACGAAACTGTCGCCCGCGCCGACCTTGCTGACCACCTCGATCTTCGGGCCGACCGCGTGCCAGCTGCCATCGGCATTCGACAGCACCGAGCCATCGGCGCCGCGCGCCACGATCACGTTGCGCGCGACCTGGTTGGTCACCAGCGAGCGGGCAAAGGCGGCGCTGTCCTCGCGCGTGGGCAATTCGCGCCCGGCCAGTTCCTCGGCCTCGGGCCCGTCCATGCGCAGGGCAAAGACGGTTTCATGCGGCTCGCGCGCCAGCTGGAACAGCGCCGGGCCCGAGGTGTCGACGATCAGCTGCGCGCCGCGGCCCTTGACGTGGGCGGCCAGGATCGAGGGAAACTCCTTGGCCACGCCGGGCGGCTGGCTGCCCGAGAGCACCACCAGCACGTCATCCGCCGTCGCCTGGTCGATCGAGTTCAACCCGCGGGCGACGTCATGCTCCTGCCAGGGATCGCCCGGCATGACGAAGCGGTATTGCTCGTTGTTCGACTGGTCGATCACCGAAAAGCTCAGCCTTGTTTCGCCGGGGCCCTGGAAGGCCACGGTCGGCACGCCCTCCAGCGCCAGCAATTGCAGCAACTGCGCGCCGGTGGCGCCGCCGATGGCGATCAGCGCCGTGGCGTGGCCGCCCAGCATCTGGATCGCGCGGGCGACGTTGATGCCGCCGCCGCCGGGATCGATCGAGGGATCGCTGCAGCGCAGCTTGTGCTCGGGATAGACACGCGGCGCGGTGGTCGCAAAGTCGACCGCCGGGTTGAGCGTGATGGTCAGGATATTGGTCTGCATCGGGATCTCTACCCATCCAGTTTGAGTGATGGCCATGTTAGCGGTCACATTCTCACTCTTGCGCCCGGATTACCAGACCCCGGGGGCCGCCTTGCCCGCGATCCTGCTTCGTGCGCGCCGGGCCGTCGCGCCTGGCCCGGCGCCAGACTCACACCCTCAAGAACTCACATCATCAACTGGTAGGACATCGGCTCGTACCTGAAGCGCCCGTCCCGGTCGTCGCCGACATAGCCGATGGCGGGGAAGGGCATGTGATAGCCGATGAAGGGCAGCTTGTCCGCGGCCATCATCGCCAGCAGTTTCCGGCGGGTGGCGGCGGCGGCGGATTTGTCCATGTCGAACCGCACCTCCCAGTCGGGATAGGCCAGCGACCAGACATAGTGATTGGCGAAATCGGCGGCGATGATCAGGTCCTGCCCGCCGCTTTCGAGACGATAGACCATGTGGCCGGGGGTATGGCCGAAGGCCTCCATCGATTCGATGCCCGCGGTGACCGCGGCGCCGCCCGAGACCATCTCCATCTTCTCGGCCAGGGGGCGCACTTTGGCCTCGAACCCCTCGTTGCCGGTGCCGGCCCAGTGGTCGTATTCGACCGCGCCGGTGACATAGCGGGCATTGGGGAAGGTGGCGCTGCCGTCCTCTCCGGCCAGCCCGCCGATATGGTCGCCGTGCATGTGGGTGAGGACCACGACGTCGATCTCCTCGGGCGTGCGCCCGGCGGCGGCCAGCGCGGCGGTGATCCCCGCGGCATTCAGCCCGGTGTCGAAAAGCACCAGTTCGGCGCCGGTATTGACCAGCGTCGGGGTAAAGAAGAACTGCGCGGCATCGACCGGGATATTGGCCATGCGCGAGGCGGTGGCGAAGTCCTCGGCGCTGGCGTTCATGCCGAAGATGGTCTGCGGATCGGGCACGGTGCGGGTGCCAGCCAGCAGCGTCGTCACCTCGAAATCCCCCAGCTTCACTCGCCGGAAATCCGCGGTCGGAATGCCCAGCCTTGCCGGTTGGGCAGCGGCGCGGCCTGCCGCCAGCCCGGCCAGCGGCAGGGCCGCGGTGGCCGCCAGAAGATGTCGGCGCGAAATCATCGTCATGTCAATTCTCCTTGTTGCGATCTCCCTATGGTATCGCGCCGGACCGCCCTGTCAGAGGCGCACACGCTTTCGTGAACCCGAAGCCCGGCGCCGGGCGTGGATACTGCCCCGCGAAAGGAGGGCGCGATGCGAAGCAACGACAACAAGACCAAAGCCACCGATGCCTCGGTCGAGGCGTTCCTCGCCGCGGTCGCGCCCGAGCCCAAGCGCCGCGATGCGCAGGCGCTCGACGCGCTGTTCCGGCGGGTCACCGGCTACCGGCCACGTATGTGGGGGCCGACGATCCTCGGCTACGGGCAGTATCATTACCGCTATGCCAGCGGACGCGAGGGCGATTTCCTCGCCACCGGGTTTTCGCCGCGCAAGGCCAACCTGTCGATCTACATCCTGCCGGGCTATGCTGATTTCGGCGACCTGCTGGGGCGGCTGGGCAAGCACAAGACCGGCAAGTCCTGTCTCTACGTCAACAAGCTGGCGAATATCGACCTGGAGGTGCTGGAAGAGCTGATCGCCGTCGGGCTGCGCGACCTGAACAGCCATTGGCCGGTGATGCCGACTTGACCGTTACGTCCGATCTGGCAAGGAGCGGACCTTGATCTTCGATCCGACGCAGCCCCGGACTTGATCCGGGGCCTCAAGTCAAACGGGCGGTGAGGTCCCGGATCATGTCCGGGACTGCGTTGCGCTCAATGGCGGTGTCAGTCCGGAGCCTTCCGTCTCCCGCACGACAACGCAGCGGCATCTTCTGGACAAGCCCTGCCGTTCATGGGAAACGCCATGCCAACAGGAGACACCCATGACCACCACCCGCTTTGCCCCGTCGCCCACCGGCTATATCCACATCGGCAACCTGCGCACCGCGCTGTTCAACTGGCTGATCGCGCGCAAGGCCGGCGGCACCTTCATCCTGCGCATCGACGACACCGATCCCGAGCGCTCGAAAGAGGAATACGTCGAGGCGATCAAGCAGGATCTCGATTGGCTGGGCCTGCACTGGGACCGGGTGGAACGACAGTCCGAGCGGCTCGACCGCTACGAGGAGGCCGCCCGGACCCTTCGCGACAAGGGCCGCTTCTACGAGGCTTTCGAGACCCCCACGGAACTGGATCTCAAGCGCAAGAAACAGCTCAATATGGGCAAGCCGCCGGTCTATGACCGCGCGGCGCTGGCGCTGTCGGAAGAGGAAAAGGCCAAGCTGCGGGCCGAGCGTGGCGCGGGCGTCTGGCGCTTCAAGCTGCGGCAGGAGAGGATCGAATGGGCCGACGGCATCCTCGGCGATATCTCCATCGACGCGGCTTCGGTGTCCGACCCGGTGCTGATCCGGGCCGACGGGCAGATGCTCTATACCCTGGCCTCGGTGGTGGACGACACCGAGATGGGCGTGACCCATGTGGTGCGCGGCTCGGACCATGTGACCAATACCGCGACCCAGATCCAGATCATCGAGGCGCTGGGCGGCACGTCGCCGTCCTTTGCCCATCACTCGCTGCTGACCGGGCCCAAGGGCGAGGCGCTGTCGAAACGTCTGGGCACGCTCAGCCTGCGCGATCTGCGCGCGGCAGGGGTCGAGCCCTTCGCGCTGCTGAGCCTGATGGCGCGGCTGGGATCCTCCGATCCGGTGGAGATTCGCACCGACATGGATGCGCTGATCGAGGGCTTCGACCTGTCGAAATTCGGCTCGGCGCCGACCAAGTTCGACGAGCGCGATCTCTATCCGCTGACCGCGCGCTATCTGCAGACGCTGGATTTCGCCGATGTCGCCGGCGAGATCGCCGCTCTGGGCGTGCCGAACGCCCTGGCGCAGCGGTTCTGGGCCGTGACCCGCGAGAACATCACCACGAAGGCCGATCTGAAAGGCTGGTGGGAGATGTTCCGCGACGGCGCCGAGCCGATGATCGCCGAGGAGGACCGGGCCTTTGTCGCCGAGGCCATGGCGCTGCTGCCCGAGGCGCCCTTCGACGGCGAGACCTGGGGCAAGTGGACCGCCGAGGTCAAGACCGCGACCGGTCGCAAGGGAAGGGGCCTGTTCATGCCGCTGCGCAAGGCGCTGACCGGCATGGAGCGCGGCCCGGAGATGGCCGATGTCATGCCGCTTCTGCAGGTGGTCAAGGCGCGCGGCTAGGCTTGGCGCTCCCGCCGACATCCCCGCGCTGACCCCGTCCCGGACCTGATCCGGCCTGCCCCGGACTTGATCTGGGGGGACCTCATGGTCGGCCAGGAGGCCCCGGATCAGGTCCGGGGCGCGGGCGGCCCCGCTGGCAGGGTATGGTGCGTGCAGGCACAGGCCCTCTCCCCTCCTGCTCACTTGTCCCCGAGGGGCGCGCGTGGTCTCTTGCCGCGCGACACCACGGCGGAGCGTGACCCATGGCAGATCAGGCGAAATTCTTGAGCGGATCGCTCTTTCGGCATGTGACCGTCATGTCGCTGACCACCTCGCTGGGGCTGATGGCGGTCTTTGCGGTCGATTTCATCGACATGATCTTCATCGCCATGCTGGGCAAGGCGGAACTGGCGGCGGCCATCGGCTATGCCGGGGCGATCCTGTTCTTTACCGGCTCTTTCGGCATCGGCATGGCGATTGCCACCGGCGCGCTTGTCGCCCGGGCGCTGGGCCAGGGGGACCGGGCGCTCGCCCGCAGCCGCGGCACCAATGCGCTGATCATCGGGCTGGGTCTGGGCATCGCGTTTGCCGCGCTGATCTGGGTCAATATCCGCCCGCTGGTGGGCGCGCTGGGCGCCACCGGCGAGACGCGCGAGCTTGCGGTCTCCTTCATGCAGATCGTGCTGCCCAGCCTGCCGGTGCTGCTGATCGGCGTGGTCGGCGGCGCGATCCTGCGCGCGCATGGCGATGCGCGGCGCTCGATGATGGTGATGATCATCGGCGGCGCGGTCAATGCCGCGCTCGACCCGGTGCTGATCTTCGGGCTGGACCTGGAACTGACCGGCGCGGCGCTGTCCTCGATTGCCGCGCGCATCACCCTGGCGGTGCTGGCGCTGCGGGCGATTGCCCGCCACCACGGCGGTTTCGACCGGCCGCGGCTGGGGGCGCTGGGGCGTGATGCGGGCAACGTCATGCGGATTGCCGGGCCCGCGGTGCTGACCCAGCTGGCGACGCCGGTGGGCCAGGCCATCGTCACCCGCGCCATGGCCGATTTCGGCGAAGAGGCGGTGGCCGGCATGGCGATCATCGGCCGCCTGGTCCCGGTGGCCTTCGGCGTGCTCTTTGCCCTGTCCGGCGCGGTCGGGCCGATCATCGGCCAGAATGCCGGCGCCGGGCTGCAGGACAGGGTGGTACGGGCGCTGCGCGACGCGCTCTTGTTCACCGCGATCGTCACCGTGCTGGTCAGCGCCGCGCTCTACGCGCTGCGCGGCCCGCTGGAGGCGCTGTTCCGGCTCGAGGGGCTGTCGCGCGACCTGGTGTTCCTGTTTGCCGGGCCGCTGGCGCTCTTGTGGGTGTTCAACGGCGTGATCTTCGTCAGCAATGCCGCCTTCAACAACCTCGGCCATCCGTTCTATTCGACCTGGATGAACTGGGGCCGTCACACCCTTGGCACCTTGCCCTTCGTCATGGCGGGTGCCGCGCTCTGGGGCGCGCAAGGCGTGCTGATCGGCCAGGCGCTGGGCGGGGTCGCCTTCGGCCTGCTGGCGCTCTGGCTGTCCCGGCGGGTGGTCCACCGGCCGCTGGTGATGACGGATCCGGCGCCCTTCACCCGGCGCGGGCGGCTCCTGGCGATGTTTCTCGGGAAGCGCTGAGGGTCAGGCCTCGGCCAGGGTATCGCGCATCTTGCCGGCGGCCTCGGCCATGTCGGGGTTGGGGTGGGCGGCCAGGCTTTCGAGCACCTGCGCCATGCGCCCCATGACATCCGGGTCCTCGGCCCCGTCGCGCGCGATCGGGCGAAGCGCGCAGGCCAGAAGCCGCTCGGCGTGGACCGGCGACAGGGTCACATGCGGGAAATCCGGCGTCCGGTCCATCGCCGCGGTGGGCGTCGCGGGCACCTCTTCCCAGAGCAGGCGTTCCAGCCGCCCCAGCACCTCGACCGCGGTGCCCGGATCGTTGACCCCGGGCGAGAGCGCGCGCTGGGCGGTCTCGGCCAGCAGGGTCAGCCCGAAGGTCGGGTCCTGGTCGAAACTGCGCACATCGCCGATGTCGAAGGCCCGCGCGGCGGCGGTGCAGAGCCCGTCGTCGCCGATATTGACCGAGCCGAGCGGCTGGTCGCGCAGGACGAAATCGCCGGGCACGCGGGTGATGTGCAGATCGGTCCCGGCCTCCTTGGCCAGGCTGTTCAGCTTCGAGATGTCGATGAAGCGGATATAGCCGCTCTTGCGCGCCACGAACAGCCGGGCGCTTTCGGGCAGGACATCGCCCTCTTCGCCCCGGCGCGCGCCCAGGCAGGGCCGTTCGGCCCGGCGCGCCATGATGAAGCGGGTACGGTTCTCGATCAGCCGCAGGGTCTGGTCCATGCTGCCCAGGCTTTCGAGATGGTCGATCCAGCGCAGGATCGCCAGCACGATCAGCGCCACCACGAGGATGGTGATGGCAAAGACCACCACCGCCGCGTCCTCGGAATAGACCCGGGCGTGAAACAGGATCACCGCGCTCAGGGAATAGACGAAGCCGCCGACGAAGGTCGCCAGCACGCTTTGCGTCACCGTATCCTCGAGCAGCAGCCGGTAGACCCGCGGCGTCGCCATGTTGGCGGCGGTGCGAAAGGCGCTGACCATGACGTTGAGCGAGAAGGTGGTCACCGCCAGCATCCCCGAGGCGAGGATGGTCAGCACCGGCAGGATCGCCTCGCGCCCCAGTTTCAGCTTGATGTCCTCGGGCAGGAACGGCGTGAGCAGCGGCGCCAGCGCCAGCGCCAGGAGCGACGACAGCGACAGAAGCACCACCCGCACCCAGAGCTTGCGCCAGATGCGGCGGGCGAGGACCACGACCTTCGAGATCATGCCAGGCTCCTTCGGATGCGGGCGCCGGCATCGGTCAGCAGGTCGCCGAAGAGCGCGCGCTCCTCGGCCCCCAGCCGCTGGTGGCGGGCATAGCGCGGCGCGGCGCGGTCATCGAGGATCGGCGCCGACCAGCCGTCGGTGGTGGCGATGAACTGCGCGACGCCGGCGGGGCCGAACCGCCGCAGATAGCCCTGCAGCACGCAGTCGAGGTAGGACATCAGGATCGGCGTGGCCTCGCCCGGCGGGCCGTGGCGGTCGGCGGGAATGGCATAGAGCGCGATGTCGAGGGCCGCCCCCGCGGCATGGTCGATCATGGCGCTGGCGGCCACCCGGTCATAGGCGTGTTCGCGTTCGTCCAGCGCGGCCCAGTCGGCCCCGGGAACCGCGGCGATCACGCCGTCGATGGTGGTCGCGGTATCGGGCACCGCGGTCAGGAAGGTCACCGGACGCAGCGGCGTATGGCGCCAGGCCCGCCGCCAGCCGCGGGCGCGCGCGCTGTGGATATTGCGGAAATCATGGGTCGCGGTGTTCACCAGCGAGCCATAGCCGAAGAAAAACGGATCACTCATGGGGTCAAATGTGACCGCACTTTGATGCATGTCAAATACTGCTTTGCCCCGGGCTGTCACAGTGATCCCGAACCCCGAGGAGCGAGGCCCGAAGATGCGAGTGACCAAACGAACCAATATCGCCATACGCGTGCTGATGTTCTGCGCCGCCAACGACACCCGGCTTGTCACCAAGGCCGAGATCGCCAAGCGCTGCAACGCATCCGAGAATCACCTGGCGCAGGTGGTCAACCAGATGGGCCAGTTGGGCTTTCTCAAGACCCACCGCGGCCGCAACGGCGGGCTGGAACTGGGCGCGCCGGCCAAGGAGATCCGCATCGGCGAGGTGTTCCGCGCGCTGGAGGGCGAGGTGCCGGCCTCGGAATGTTTTGCCGATACCGACAATTCCTGTCCGCTGAGAGAGGTCTGCCGCTTGCGCATCGCGCTGGCCGATGCCTGCGAGGCGTTTTTCGCGCATCTCGACGATGTGACGCTCGACTCGCTGGTCTGCGACAATGTCGGCTTGCTGGACTTTCTCAACCCGATGGCCTGCAACCACCGCTGAATTAGGCGTTGTCTTTCCGGCGGAGCTTTGCGTAAATTGACCCGAGTCAGCGGGAGAACCGGCCTTGCCGGTGCCGAAGGAGCAACCGCCCCGGAAACTCTCAGGCCCACAGGACCGCCTGGCTCGCGAAAAATCTGGAGAGTTCCCGGGCCTGCCCGGGGCGCCGAAGGGATAACGATCTCAGGCAGAAGGACAGATGGGGCATCACCGGGCTGGCCTTGGGCCGGTCACGACTGATGCCGGGATGATTCCGTGACACGGACGCACCGGCCCGCATGGGGAGACGCCGAGTGTCCGAGGACGACGAAACCGCGCTGAAGCGCACACCGCTTTACGATCTGCACGCAAGCCTGGGCGCCAAGATGGTGCCCTTTGCCGGTTACGAGATGCCGGTGCAATACCCGATGGGCGTGCTCAAGGAGCACCAGCACACCCGCGCCGCGGCCGGGCTGTTCGATGTCAGCCACATGGGCCAGGTGGTGCTGCGCGCCCGCGACCCCGAGGCGGCGAAACGCGCGCTGGAAACCCTGGTGCCGGTCGATGTGCTGGGGCTGAAGGAAGGCCGCCAGCGCTACGCCTATTTCACCAATGATCACGGCGGCATCGACGACGACCTGATGATCGCCAACCGCGGCGATCACCTGTTCCTGGTGGTCAATGCCGCCTGCAAGGAGGCCGATATCGCCCGTCTGCGCGCCGCCTTGGAGCCCGAGGTCACGGTCAAGGAAATCACCAACCGCGGGCTTCTGGCCCTGCAGGGTCCGCAGGCCGCGGCGGTGCTGGCCGAGCATCACCCCGAGGTGGCCGAGATGGCCTTCATGGACATCCGCACCCTGCCGATTGCCGGCGCGGAATGCTGGGTCTCGCGCTCGGGTTATACCGGCGAGGACGGCTTCGAGATCTCGGTGCCCGAGGCGGCGGCGGCGGATCTGGCCCGTGCGCTGCTGGCGCATGAGGCGGTGGCGCCGATCGGGCTTGGCGCCCGCGACAGCCTGCGGCTGGAGGCCGGGCTTTGCCTTTACGGCCATGACATCGACACGCAGACGACGCCGGTCGCCGCCGGGCTGACCTGGGCGATGCAGAAGGTGCGCCGTCCCGGTGGCGCGCGGGCGGGCGGGTTCCCGGGCTGGGAAGCGATCTTCGACGAACTGGCCGAAAGCTGCGCCCAGAAGCGCGTCGGCCTGCGCCCCGAGGGCCGCGCCCCGATGCGCGAGGGCGTGGCGCTTTTCGCCGAAGAGACCGGTGGCGAGGCGGTGGGCCGCGTCACCTCGGGCAGCTTCGGCCCCACGGTCGGCGGACCGGTGGCAATGGGCTATGTCTCGACAGCGCTCGCCGGGGAGGGCACGGTGCTTTTCGGCGAGGTCCGCGGCAAGCGGCTGCCGGTGCGGGTGGCGAAGATGCCCTTCGTGCCCCATGGCTACAAACGCTAGGTACAACAGGAGAAAGACATGAAATTTACCGAAGAACATGAATGGCTTGACGCCGATGGCGACGTGGTCACCGTGGGCATTTCCGCCCATGCGGCCGAGCAGCTGGGCGACGTGGTATTCGTGGAGCTGCCCGAGGTCGGCACCGCGGTCAACAAGGACGACGAGGTGGTGGTGATCGAATCCGTCAAGGCCGCCAGCGACATCCTTGCCCCGATCGACGGCGAGATCGTCGAGGTCAACGAGGCGCTGGCCGAGGACCCCGGCAAGGTCAACGAGGACCCCGAAGGCAACAGCTGGTTCTTCCGGATCAAGGCCGAGGATCTGAGCCAGATGGACGAGTACATGGATGAAGCCGCCTACAAGGACTTCATCGGGTAACGCTTGCTTCGGCCGGGGGAGCCTCCGGCGGGAGTTTTTTCAGCAAGATGAAGCAGGGGGCTTCGAGCATGACTTTCACGCCGACTGACTATTTGCCGTATGATTTCGCCAATCGGCGGCACATCGGGCCATCGCCCGAGGAAATGGCGCAGATGCTGGAAACGCTGGGCTTGGCCGATCTCGAGGCGCTGATCGACGAGACGGTGCCGAAGGCGATCCGCCAGGAGGCGCCGCTGGCCTTCGGCAAGCCCAAGTCCGAGCGCGAACTGCTGCATCACATGCGGGTCGTGGCCTCGAAGAACAAGGTGCTGACCTCGCTGATCGGCCAGGGCTATCACGGCACGGTGACGCCCCCCGCCATCCAGCGCAACATCCTGGAAAACCCCGCCTGGTACACCGCCTATACGCCCTATCAGCCGGAGATCAGCCAGGGCCGGTTGGAGGCGCTGTTGAATTTCCAGACCATGGTGAGTGATCTGACCGGGCTGGAGATCGCCAATGCCTCGCTCTTGGACGAATCCACCGCCTGCGCCGAGGCGATGACCATGGCGCAGCGGGTGGCCAAGTCGAAGGCCAAGGGGTTCTTTGTCGACCGCGACTGCCATCCGCAGAACATCGCGGTGATGAAGACCCGCGCCGAGCCGCTGGGCATCGAGGTGATCGTCGGCAACCCCGACAAGCTCGACCCCGAGGCGGTCTTCGGCGCGATCTTCCAGTATCCCGGCACTTACGGGCATGTGCGCGATTTCACGGAGCAGATGGAGGCGCTGCACGGCGCGGGGGCCATCGGCATCGTTGCCGCCGATCCGCTGGCGCTGACGCTCTTGAAGGAGCCGGGGGCGATGGGGGCCGATATTGCGGTCGGCACCACGCAGCGGTTTGGCATTCCGATGGGTTATGGCGGGCCGCATGCGGCCTACATGGCCTGCCGCGACGCCTATAAACGCGCCATGCCGGGGCGGCTTGTCGGGGTCAGCATCGACAGCCATGGCAACCGCGCCTACCGCTTGGCGCTGCAGACCCGCGAACAGCATATCCGGCGCGAGAAGGCGACCTCCAACGTCTGTACCGCGCAGGCGCTCTTGGCGGTCATGGCGGGGATGTACGCGGTGTTTCACGGGCCCAAGGGGCTCAAGGCCATTGCCCAGCGCATCCACCGCAAGACCGTGCGGCTGGCGCGCGGGCTGGAGGAGGCCGGGTTCAAGGTCGATCCGCAGGATTATTTCGACACCATCACCGTGGACGTGCGCACGCTGCAATCGGCGGTGCTGAAATCGGCGCGCGACGAAGGCGTGAACCTGCGCCGCGTCGGGGAATACCGCGTCGGCATCACGCTGGACGAATGCACAAGGCCCTCGAATATCGAGGCGGTCTGGCGCGCCTTCGGCATCACCCGCAAGGACGACGATTTCGAGCCTGTCTACAAGATGCCGGCGGATCTGATCCGGACCTCGGAGTACCTCACCCACCCGATCTTTCACATGAACCGGGCCGAGACCGAGATGATGCGCTACATGCGCCGCCTGGCCGACCGTGACCTGGCGCTGGATCGCGCGATGATCCCGCTCGGCTCCTGCACCATGAAGCTGAACTCGGCGGCGGAAATGATGCCGGTCAGCTGGCGGGAATTCTCGGTCCTGCATCCCTTTGCCCCCGCCGATCAGGCGATGGGCTACAAGCACCTGATCGACGATCTCAGCGACAAGCTGTGCCAGATCACCGGCTATGACGCCTTTTCCATGCAGCCCAACTCGGGCGCGCAGGGGGAATATGCCGGGCTTCTGACCATTGCCGCCTACCAGCGTGCGCAGGGCGAGGGGCAGCGCAATGTCTGCCTGATCCCGATGAGCGCGCATGGCACCAACCCGGCCTCGGCGCAGATGGTCGGCTGGAAGGTGGTGGCGGTGAAATCGGCGGCGAACGGCGATATCGACCTCGAGGATTTCCGCGCCAAGGCCGAGAAGCACAGCGCTGCGCTGGCCGCTTGCATGATCACCTATCCCTCGACCCATGGCGTGTTCGAGGAGACCGTGCGCGAGGTCTGCCAGATCACCCATGACCACGGCGGGCAGGTCTATATCGACGGCGCGAATCTGAACGCCATGGTGGGGCTGAGCCGTCCCGGAGACCTGGGCGGCGACGTCAGCCACCTCAACCTGCACAAGACCTTCTGCATTCCGCATGGCGGTGGCGGGCCCGGCATGGGGCCGATCGGGGTCAAGGCGCATCTGACCGAGCATCTGCCCGGCCATCCCGAGACCGGAGGCGAGCAGGGGCCGGTGAGTGCGGCGCCCTTCGGCTCGCCCTCGATCCTGCCGATCTCCTGGGCCTATATCCTGATGATGGGCGGCGAGGGGCTGACCCAGGCGACGCGGGTGGCGATCCTCAACGCCAACTACATCGCCAAGCGGCTGGAGGGCGCCTATGACGTGCTCTACAAGGGCCGCCAGGGGCGGGTGGCGCATGAGTGCATCATCGACACCCGGCCCTTTGCCGAGAGCGCGGGCGTCACGGTCGACGATATCGCCAAGCGGCTGGCAGATTGCGGCTTCCATGCGCCGACCATGTCCTGGCCGGTGGCGGGGACGCTGATGATCGAGCCGACCGAGAGCGAGACCAAGGCCGAGCTTGACCGGTTCTGCGAGGCGATGCTGGCCATTCGCGAGGAGATCCGCGAGATCGAGGACGGCAAGATCGACCGCGACAACAACCCGCTGAAGAACGCGCCGCACACGATGGAGGACCTCGTGCGCGACTGGGACCGGCCCTATAGCCGCGAACAGGGGTGTTTCCCGCCGGGGGCGTTCCGGGTGGACAAGTACTGGCCGCCGGTCAACCGGGTCGACAATGCCTATGGCGACCGCCACCTGGTCTGCACCTGCCCGCCGATGGAGGCCTACGACGAGGCGGCGGAATAGGCGGGCCTGGGGCGGAGGGCCATCCTCCGCCGGCAAAAAACACTCGCGGCCCGGACTTGATCCGGGGCCTCATGGCCAGCGTGACCACGAGGCCCCGGATCAAGTCCGGGGCGCGTTGGATGTATGGGACGGGTGCGCGTCAGGCCGGTGCGGGCTGGGGCTTGTCCGCCGGTTCGCCCGCCTCGGCCTCCGGCTCTGACGGCACAAGGAAGGCCAGCGCTTCGGCCACGGTGGTCCAGGCGGCCTCGCTTCCGGCGCAGAGCAGATAGCCCTCGCGGTGCGCCACCGAATACTCCCGCCCGTCGAGAAAGGCGACATGCCCGCCCGCCTTCTGGCACAGCATCACCCCCGCCGCGTGATCCCAGGGGGTCATCCTGCACGACAGCACGAAGTCGCAATGCCCCTCGGCCAGCAGCCGGTATTCATGCGCCGAACAGCGCAGCGCATCGGGTCGCCCGATCTTCGGGTAGAGCGCCGCCACCAGCGGCTGGATCTCCTGCGGCATCAGCTTGAGGTGGATGTAGCCCACCATCTCGGCCAGCGGTTTCGGCTCTGCCGTGGTCAGCGTCCGGCGCCGGCCGCGCGGGCCGGTCCATTGGGTCAGGGTGTCCTCGTCGGCGGTGACCACGTCGTCGTTCAGCGGGTCGTAGATCATGCCGTAGACCGGCTTGCCGAAGCGCGTCGCCGCCACCATCGTGCCGAAAAGCGACAGCCCGTGGGCGAAGTTCCAGGTGCCATCGACCGGGTCGATCAGGAACCCCAGCTCGGCATCGTCCAGCGCATCGAGGATCTTCGGATCGCGCGAGGCCGCTTCCTCGCCGACGATCACCGCCGAGGGAAAGGCCATCTGCAGCCCGCGGGTGATCATCGCCTCGGCGGCCTCGTCCGCGGCGGTCACGAGGTCGAGCTTGCTGGTCTTCTCCACGATGTCCGACGGGTCGAGCGCGCGGAAGCGGGGCAGGATCTCGGCCTTGGCGGCGCGGCGCACGAGGTTCAGCAGGGCGGTCTTCTGGGCATGGGTGAGCGGCGCATGGACGGCCATGGGCAGGTTGTCAGACATGGGAGCTCCGATTCCTTGGACGTTGGAAGGGGTGTGCCAGCGCGACGGCAAGGGTGCAAGGGAAGGATTGGCGCAGGGGGCCGCGCCCCGGTGCCTCGCCTTGGCCTTCGGCCAGTCCTTGCGGCCTTCTTGCCGCACCGTCCCCGGCGCCGGAAAACATCGCGGCCCAGCGCAGGAAAACCTCGCCACGGCCGCGGAAATCGGAGTAATCTCGCCCATTGCCGGGTCGTCAGGAAAGGTTGGCCGAGATGCTGCTCGATTGGGTCAGATCGTCCGGGAGGGCGTATTACCGCGCCAGGGGCCATTTCCCCGCCACCATCCGCGGGACGGAGTACAAGCTCGACCCCTATCACTTTGCCTTCTGGCGCGCGGCGGCGCAGGAGCGGTGGGAGCCGGGCACTCTCGACGCCATCACGACATACCTCACGCCCGAGTCCACCTATGTCGACATCGGCGCCTGGATCGGCCCGACCGTGCTTCATGCCGCGCGGCGCTGTGCCCGGGTCTATTGCTTCGAGCCCGATCCCACCGCGCTGCGGTTTCTCAACTGGAACCTCGACCTGAACGGGTTGCACAACGTGCATTCCTTCGGGCTTGCCCTGGCCGCCGAGCCCGGCCTGTGCCGCATGGCAACCTTTGGCGACAACCCGGGCGACAGCCAGACCAGCCTGTTGCAGACCGAGGCCGAGCACTTCGTCGAGGTGCTGGCAATCACCTGGGCGGATTTCCTGGCAAAGGCCAGGCCCGAGAACGTGACGCTGATCAAGATGGATGTCGAAGGCGCCGAGTTCGACCTGGTGCCGACGATGTGCGCCTATCTCGAGGCCGAGCGCCCGGCGCTGCTACTCTCCACCCACGGCCCCTACCTCGATGCGGACAAGCGCAAGGCGGCCATGGCGGGATTGTCCGAGGCGCTGGCGTTTTATCCGAATGTGTTCGACGAGAACCTGGCGTCGATCGACCGCGCGGAATTGCTGTCGGACGCGGCGGCAGAGGGCTTCGGGACGTATCTGTTCACCGATTAGAACGAGATGGCGTCAGGTTGAAACGGCGAAAACAACCTGAAGCTTCCGTACGCGCCAAACACCCGAGCGCGATACAGCGGCAAAGCCGCCGCGCATGGTTCAGCCGAACGCCAGACCCGCCCGGCTACTCCCGCCCCCGCAGCACCCGCGCCGGACGCGCCGCCAGCGGTCGCCAGGCAAAGGCCAGCCCCGCCAGCAGGGTCGCCATGACCCCGCCCGCCACGATGGCCAGCGCCGAGGTCCATTGCACCGCGAAATCCACCTCCATCAGGAAGGTCATCACCGCCCAGCCCCCCGTCACCCCGGCCAGCAAAGCCACCAGCCCCGCCGCCGCGCCGAGCAAGGCCGAGCGCAGGGCAAAGCTCTGCAGGATGCGCAGCCGCGCCGCGCCCAGGGTCTTGAGCACCGCCGCCTCGTAGGTTCGCGCCTGCTCGCCCGCCGCCGCCGCGCCGATCAGCACCAGGAAGCCGGTCAAGAGCGTCGCCGCCGCGCCCCAGGCGGTCGCCGAGGCGATGCCGCCGAGGATCTCGGCCACCTGGTCCACCGCGTCGCGCACCCGGATCGCGGTGATATTGGGAAAGGCATTGGCCAGATCGCGCAGGATCGCCGCCTCTGCCGCTTCCTCGGCATAGACCGTGGCGATGAAACTATGCGGCGCGGATTCGAGTGCCGCGGCATTCATCGCCATGACGAAGCCGATCCCGGCGGTCGAGAAATCCACTTCGCGGAACGAGGCGATCGTCGCGGTGATGTCGCGGCCAAGGATGTTGACGGTCACCGTGTCGCCCAGCTTGAGCCCGATCTCGCCGGCCTCCTCGGCGGCGAAGCTGACCAGCGGCGGGCCGTCATAGCCCTCGGGCCACCAGTCGCCCGCGGTCACGGTGGTATCGTCGGGCATGGCATCGGCATAGGTGATCCCGCGGTCGCCGCGTACCACCCAGTGATTGCCCGCCACCTCGCGCGCCGGGCGGTCGTTGATCTTCGTCACGACCCCGCGCAGCATCGGCGCGCTGTCGACCCGGCTGACGGCGGGGTCTTCGGCCAGCCGCGCCTCGAAGCCCGGCATCTGGTCCTTCTGGATGTCGACGAAGAAATACGACGGCGCCACGTCGGGCAGGTCGGTCTGGATCGCGGCGCGCATGTTGCCCTCGATCTGGCCCACCGCGGCCAGCACCGACAGCCCCAGCCCCAGCGACAAGACGGTCGAGGCCGCCCCTTCATGCGCCCCGGAGATCGCCGAGAGCGCCCAGCGCAGCGCCGGTCTGTGTCGCGCCCGTTTCTGCGAGGTGCGTGCCACCCGCCGGATGCCCAGAGCCGCCAGCGCCAGCACCGCCAGCGCCGCGACGATCCCGCCCGCGGTCCAGAGCGTCAGCCGGGTCGAGCCGGAAAACAGCGCCGCCGCCGCCAGCAGCGCTGCCACCAGCAGCGCCGTCGCCACGACATAGGGCCAATGGGGCAGGACCCGCGCGCTGCCCAGGGCATCGCGGAACAGCGAGGCCGGCCGAATATCCTCGGTCCGCGCCAAGGGCCAGAGCGTGAAGATCAGCGCCGTCAGCGCGCCGTAGAGGGCGGCCTCGGCCAGGGGCTCGGGGTGCAGCGCAAAGAGCGCGGGCACCGGCAGTTCCGCCTGCAGGATCGGCGCCAGCGCCAAGGGCACCAGCGCGCCCAGCACGAGGCCCGCGGCAATGCCGATCAGGCTCAGGAACCCGATCTGCAGGAAATAGGTCAGGAAGATCACCCGCCGCGTCGCCCCCAGCGTGCGCAATGTGGCAATCACCGAGGTCTTGGATGACAGGTAGGCCCGCACCGCCGCCGAGACGCCGACGCCGCCCACCGCCAGCCCCGAGAGCCCGACGAGGATCAGGAAATCGCTCAGCCGGTCGACAAAGCGGCGAATGCCCGGCGCGCCATTGCGCGCATCGCGCCAGCGCCCGCCGCTGTCGGCAAACCGCGCCCGCGCCGCCCGCTCGATGGTGTCGAGATCGGTGCCCGCAGGCAGCCGCATCCGGTAATGGGTCTCGAAGAGCGTGCCGGCCTGCAACAGCCCCGACCCCGCCAGCGCCTCGGTCCGCACCAGCGTGCGCGGCCCCAGCGAGAAGCCGCCGCCGGCATCGTCCGGCTCGACCTCGATCCGCGCCATGAGCGTGAAGTCCTGGGTGCCCAGCCGGAAGCTGTCACCCGTCTTCAGCCCCAGCCGGTCGGCCAGCACCGGCGCCATCACCGCGCCCTGGCCCGCCAGCGCCTCGGCCAGCGGCATCGGCGGATCCAGCACCACCTCGCCCAGGAGCGGATAGGCGCCATCTACCGATTTCACCTGCGTCAGCGCGCGCTCGGTGACGCCCGCGCGCTCGACCACCGCCATGGAGCGGAAATCGCTGATCTCCGAGACCGCCTCGGCGCGCGCCGCCATCCAGCCCCGCTCTTCGGGGGTGGCAAAGCGATAGGTGAACCGCACCTCGGCATCGCCGCCCAGCAGTTCGGCGCCTTTCGCCTCAAGCCCCAGCTGGATCGAGGTACGCACCATGCCGATCCCGGCAATCGCCGCCACCCCCAGCGCCAGGCAGGCCAGGAAGATGCGAAACCCGCGCAAGCCGCCGCGCAGCTCGCGCCGGGCAAAGCGCGCCGCGGTGGGCAGGCTCATTCCGCCGCCTCGCGCGCGGTCTCGTCGACCCGTCCGTCGCGCAGCCGCACCACCCGGTCGCAGCGCGCCGCCAGCGAGGGCGAATGGGTCACCAGCACCAGCGTCGCCCCGTGCCGGTCGCGCAGCCCGAAGAGCAGGTCCATGATCGCGCTGCCGTTCTTTTCGTCGAGGTTGCCGGTCGGCTCATCCGCCAGCAGGATATGCGGCCGCGGTGCCGAGGCGCGCGCCAGCGCCACCCGCTGCTGCTCGCCCCCCGACATCTGCGCCGGGTAGTGGTCGGCGCGCTGCGCCAGCCCCACGGTCTCGAGCTCCGCCGCGGCCCGCTCGAAAGCATCGCGGTGCCCGGCCAGTTCCAGGGGCGTCGCCACGTTCTCCAGCGCCGTCATGGTGGGGATCAGGTGAAACGACTGGAACACCACGCCCATGTGATCGCGCCGGAACCGCGCCAGCGCATCCTCGCTCATCGCGCCCAGATCCTGGCCCAGCGCCATGACGGTGCCACCGGTCGCCCGTTCCAAGCCCCCCATCAGCATCAGAAGCGAGGATTTGCCCGACCCCGACGGCCCGATCAGCCCCAGGGACTGTCCCTTTTCCACCTCTAGCGTGATCCCGTGCAGGATCTCGACCCGTCCGGCATTGCCATCGAGCGCCAGATGCACATCTTCAAGGGACAGAACGGGATCAATCATGAAAAGGGCCTTCCGGGCAATGTTTCAGCTTTTGACATATGGGGTATGGGGCCGCAGGGGCAAGGCGATCGCGGCGCTTTTGGCGCTGGCGTCGCCGCTGGCGGCGGAAGAGCCGATCACGATCCTGGCATTGGGCGACAGCCTGATCCAGGGCTACGGGCTGCCCCAGGAAGAGGGTTTCGTGCCGCAGATGCAGGCCTGGCTGGACGACCAGGGCCACGCGGTCACGCTGGTGAACGGCGGCGTTTCGGGCGATACCACCGCCGGCGGGCTGTCGCGCGTCGAATGGAGCCTGACGCCCGATGTCGACGCGATGATCCTGGCGTTGGGCGGCAATGACGTGCTGCGCGGCATCGCGCCCGAGGTGGCGCGGGCCAATCTCGACGGCATCCTCGCCGTGGCGCGCGACCACGCGATCGACGTCCTGTTGGTGCCGATGCGCGCGCCGGGCAACTACGGCCCGGACTACAAGGCGGATTTCGACGCCATCTACCCCGAGTTGGCGGCGGAATACGGCGCCATCCCCGCCCCGGGGTTCTTCGACATCCTGCTGGGCGAGGGCCAGTATCCGAACGCCGCCGCCAACCTCATGCAGGACGACGGCATCCACCCCAACGCCCGCGGCGTGGCGCGGATTGTCGAAGGCATCGGGCCCTATGTCGAGGACCTGATCGACCGGGACGGCTGAGAGCAGCGCCCGCACCCGGTAAAAAGGGCCGCCGGGTGCCACGGGTGCCAGAAACCTGCGCGCCGCAGGCGCTCGATGTGACTAAACTCCGGCAAGCCCTTGCGGCGCCGACAAAAAAGCCCCGCGCAAGGGCGGGGCTTCGGGTCTCTTTGGTGCTTCGCGTCAGGCGAGCGCGATATTCTCTGCCGCTTCGCGACCGTCACGGCCCGGCTTGATGTCGAAGGTGACCCTCTGGTTGTCCGCCAGGCCGGTCAGGCCCGAGCGTTCGACCGCCGAGATATGCACGAAGACATCCTTCGTGCCGCCGTCCGGCGCGATGAAGCCGAAACCTTTGGTCGTGTTGAACCATTTCACAGTGCCGCTGGGCATGTGCGTACTCCTGTTTCTTGCTGCCCGCGGAAGTGCGGCAGCCCGGCTCAGTCCATGCAGATCGAGTGACTGTGCCGTGGAAGGAGCAGTGGTCGATAGATAGCTTCGCGCCAAAAATATGCGGCGTTCCAGACAGTGTTTCAAGGGGATTCCCGCGAATATTCAGCCGCTCCCGCAGGGCCTCACTCCGGCCCCCAGCGGCGGCGCTCAAGGCTCAGCCGCCCCGCGCCATCGGCCCGGACGATGAAGAGATCGCCGTACTCCAGCGGCGGCGCGCCGCTCAGGCCCAGGTCGTCCCAGATGCTTTGCAGGTTGCCCTTGTTGCCGATCCAGATCGCCGTCTTTCCCGCGCCGAGCGTGGCCAGGACCGGCGCCGGGCGTTCCTGGCCGACGCGGGTGATCGGCAGGTTCCGGGCCGTTGCCAGGGGCCGCGCGGTGTCGAGATTGCGGCTAAGCCCGGGGCTGTAGATCGCATCGAGCGCCATGCCCTCCAATGCGGCGGGCAGGGCGGCGGCGCGGGCGCGGCCCTTGGCGTTGAGGTCGGACTCCGTGCGGTCGCCATGCCGCACCAGGATCAGCGTGGTTCCGGGCGCCAGCCTGACGCCGCCGCTGCCGGGCGCGGCGCCGCCACAGCCCGCAAGCCCCAGGGCAAGAGCGGCCAGTGCGGTGCTCAGGATCAGGCGGCGGGTGGGCTCCATGCGGAAATCCTCGCGCAGTTACATGTCGCCGGGACAGTTTTCCGCCTGCCTGCCCCTGCGTCAAGCCCCCTTGCGCCCGCCAAGCGCCCGCCCGAGATAATTCGGCAGCCGCCGCAGCAGGCGGCGCATCAGGTCGGGATACTCCAGCTCGCCCCCCAGCAGCCGCATGTAATCGTGGCGCAGCCGCCCCGAGCCGCGCACCGCGCGGATGAAGCCCTTGCGGAACGGGCCCCAATAGATCAGCAGGCGCACGAAATTGGCATCGCGCATCGCCACCCGGATCGGCCGCAGCCGCGCGCGATAAAGCCGCAGCGCCGCGGCGGGCTCATGCCGGGCCAGCGCATCGCGCGCCGCCAGCGCCGCCATCTGGCCGGATTTCATCGCATAGGCGATGCCCTCGCCGGTCACCGGATCGACCAGCCAGGCGGCGTCGCCGGCCAGCAGCACGTTGTCGCGCCCGGGGTTTCTCCGCGCCTTGCCAAAGGGCAGGTACTGGCCCTTGATCCGGGCGTCTCCGGGCAGGCCGAGATCGCGCATGTAGGCGCGCATCAGCGCCTTGAGGTCGGGGTTGCGGCTGTGAACGCCGCCGATGCCCACGGTATGCGAGCCGGTCTTGGGGAACGACCAGCCATAGCCCCAATGCGCCGCCCCCATGTCGATGCGCAAGGGCGCCTCCGGCGCCAGCGGCGGCGCCTCGACCTCCAGCGCAAAGCCGATGCGCGCCGGATCGAAGGGCCGGCCGAACAGCGTCCGGGCGGTGAAGGAATTGACCCCGTCGGCGCCGATCACCACCGGCGCGCGCAGCACCTCGCCGCCCGCCAATGTCACCTCGCCGGTTTCGGGCCGGAACGCCGTAATCGCGCGCCCGGTGAAATCCGCCGCTCCGGCAGCCAGCGCCAGCGCGCAGAGATGGTCGTCGAGCGCCAGCCGCATGGTCAGGTAGACCGGGGGAATATCCTCGATCACGCCCAGCTTCTCGCCAAAGCCGTAGAGCGCCACGGCGGTCTTGCTGTCGAAATCCGCAGGCAGGTCGGGCGCGAAGATCTCGCGGTAATAGCGCGCCGCGCGCCCGGTGAAACCGCCGCCGCACAGCTTGTCGCGGGGAAAGCGGGCCTTGTCGACCAGCGCACAGCGCAGCCCGGCATCGGCCGCGGTCTTGGCCGCGGCCGCCCCGGCCGGTCCGGCGCCGATCACGATCAGATCAAACAACATGGCCGCTCTTTTCCCGGCGCACAACAAGGGTCAAGGAAAAACCGGGGCCCGGACATCCGCCCGTAACCCCGGCTGACAGAAGATTGCCCCGTCCGGTCAGAGAACGCTGACAGGCGTCCCCACCGGAATGCGCGGATACAGGTCCATGACGTGTTCATTGGCCATGCGGAAACAGCCGTTCGAGGCCGCCTGGCCGATCGAGCGCAGGTTGCTGGTGCCGTGAATCGCGGCATAGGTGTTCACGCCGTTCTGAAACAGGTACATCGCGCGCGCGCCCAGGGGGTTGTTGGGGCCGCCGGGCTGGACAT